>JBCDFR010000041.1:0-33769 GCA_039177505.1 Actinomycetota bacterium
AGTGCCGTGGCCGCACACTGGCAAGGAAGAGACGATGGCCGTTCCGAAGAAGAAGACCTCCAAGTCGAAGACGCGCAGCCGCCGCGCCAGCGCCTGGAAGCTCAACGCGCCCCCACGGAGCATCTGCCCGCGCTGCGGCGCCGCCAAGGTCCCGCACACGGTGTGCCCGTCGTGCGGGTGGTATCGCGATCGCGTCGTCGTCGACGTCGGCTGATCCGATGCTCCCCATCGCCGTCGACGCGATGGGCGGTGACGACGCCCCCGGCCCAATCGTCGCTGGCGCCCACCTCGCGGTCGCCGACGGCGTCCCCGTGGTGCTGGTCGGTCCGGAGGACCTTCCTGGACGTCAACCCGATGGCGGGGGTGCACCGCTCGACCTGATCACCGCGACCGAAGTGATCGGAATGCACGACGACCCCGCTCAGGGGGTACGTCGAAAGAAGGACTCAACGCTGGTACGCGCCGCGGAAGCGGTACGCGACGGTCGGGCCAGCGCCATGGTCTCGGCCGGCAACACCGGTGCCACGATGGCGTCGGCGCTGTTGCGCATGGGGCGTACCTCTGGCGTCAAACGTCCGGCGATCGCCACGCCGATCCCGGTCCCCGGCTCGACGCCAACGGTTCTGCTGGACGCCGGCGCCAACGCAGAGGTCCAAGCCGAATGGCTTGGGCAGTTCGCCGTGATGGGCGAGGTGTACGCACGTCACCGGTTCGACATCGACCGACCGCGAGTCGGGCTGCTGTCGATCGGTGAAGAGCAGGGCAAGGGCGATGCGCTGCGCAAGGAGGCCTACGACGTTCTCGCTGCCGTCGAGGGGCTGAACTTCGTGGGCAACGTCGAAGGCCGCGACGTGATGACCGACGCCATCGACGTGTGTGTCACCGACGGGTTCACCGGCAATGTCGTGCTGAAGACCCTCGAAGGTGGAATGCGGACCGTCGTCACGGCCTTGATGGAGGCTTTTTCGGCCGAGGAGCACTACCAGCCGCACGCCGATGCGCTGATGCCAGCGCTGCTCCCGTTGTACTCGGCGCTCAGCCCCGACACGTATGGCGGAGCGGTGCTGTTGGGTGTCGACGGTGTGTGCATCATCTCGCACGGCTCGTCGGGCGACACCGCGATACGCAACGCCGTCGGTGTTGGCCGCGACATGGTGGCCGCCGACATGGTCGGTGAGATTCGGGCAGCGATCGCCGCCACCAGCGAGTAACCAGCCGTAATCGTCCGACGTCTCCTCTCGACCGGCGACTCTCCGGCGTAGACTTCGCGCCCGTGCCCGCAGAGACCCATGTCGAACACGGCCCGCTCGGTCGAGACGAGATCTTCGAGATCGTTCGCGACCGCCTCGCCGACATCCTTGAAATCGAACCCTCGACGATCACCGAGGGACAGTCGTTCGTCGACGACCTCGACGCCGATTCGCTGGCGCTGATCGAGCTCGTCGAGGCGCTCGAAGAGGAGCTGAGCGATCGCACCACGGGCTTTCGTATCGAAGACGAGGACTTGGAAGACCTGAAGACCGTCCGCGACGCAGTCGACTACGTGCACGAGCGGGCCGGCTGAGCTGGGGCGCTCCCGGCTCGATGACCTCGCTCGACGAGCTCGCCGCCGCTCTCGGTCACCGATTCAACGACATCGAGCTGTTGCGCCAAGCGCTGGCCCACCGGTCGTGGGTCGCTGAACATCCGGGGCAGGAGAGCAACGAACGTCTCGAATTCCTCGGCGACGCGGTGCTGGGGTGGGCGATTGCCGACATCGCCTACCGGCGGTACCGGCACGTCCACGAAGGTCAGTTGACCAACCTGCGCAAGAGCGTGGTCAACGCGGTCGCTCTGGCTGACGTGGCCGGGGAGATCGGTCTCGGGCAGCACATCATGTTGGGAAAGGGCGAAGCGGCCGCACGGGGCGCCGACAAACCGTCGATTCTCTCCGATGCCTTCGAAGCGGTGCTCGGGGCGGTGTACCTCGACGGTGGAGCCGATGCGGCGTTCGCACTCGTCGATGCGTGCTTCTCCGATCGCCTCCCGGACTCGGTCGACGATCTCGACCACCTCGATCACAAGACCATGCTGCAAGAGCTCCTCGCAAGAGCCGGCCGGAGCGCGCCGCGGTACATCGTCAGCGCAACCGGTCCGGACCACTCCAAGACCTTCCACGCCGACGTCGTCGTCGACGGCGATGTGATTGGTGTCGGCGCCGGGCGATCGAAGAAGGCCGCCGAGCAGGCGGCGGCAACCGAGGCCTGCGCCAGTTTGACCGGTGCCTGAGCTTCCCGAGGTCGAAACTGTTCGCCGCGGACTCAAGTCGCGCGTTGCCGGTCGCACTGTCGAGAACGTGTGGGTGGGCCGCGAACGCGTCGTGCGCCGCACATCGCGAGAGGAATTGATCGCCGGGTTGACCGGCACGACGATCGAAGGTGCCGACCGGCGCGGCAAGTACCTGCTGTTGCCACTCGATTCCGGCGAACAGGTGATGGTTCACCTGCGGATGAGCGGCCAGGTGCTCCTAGTCGATCGCGATGAACCGGTTGCCGACCACACCCACGTCATCGCCACGTTGGCCGGCGGTGACCAGTTGCGGTTCATCGATCCGCGCACGTTCGGCGAGGTGGTCGTGTTCGATCCGGACCGCGTCGGTGAGGTGTTGCCGGAGCTGGCGCGCCTCGGACCCGATCCGATTGCCGAGGAGTTTCCGCGAACGATGCTCAGGGAGATCGTGATGGGCACGTCCCGCGGGTTGAAACCGCTGCTGCTCGATCAGCATCGCATCGCTGGCATCGGCAACATCTATGCCGACGAGATCCTGCACGCCGCCCGGCTGCGGCCCGATCGCCCCGCCAACTCACTCGACTCACGAGCCGTCACACGACTGCACCGTTCGATCCTCGACATCTTGACGCGCGCCGTCGAGGCGGGTGGGTCGACACTGCCCGATACGCAATACGTCGACCTGCTCGGAGAGGGCGGCTGGTTCCAGTTCGAGCACCGCGTGTACGGCCGAACCGGGGAGCGATGCACCACGTGCGGACGCGGGTGGATCCGCCGCATCACCTCTGGCGGCCGGGGCACCCATTTCTGCCCCGTGTGTCAACGCTGACGGTCCCACTTCGCGCGGGCGCGCGACCGGTAGCTTGGCGCGCGCTGTGTATCTGAAGCGCCTGACGTTGAAGGGATTCAAGTCGTTCGCCGAGTCGACGACGATGGATCTCGAGCCCGGAGTGACCGTCGTTGTCGGACCCAACGGGTCGGGCAAGTCGAATGTCGTCGATGCGATTGCCTGGGTGCTCGGCGCGCAGGCGCCCAAGTCGGTGCGCAGCCAGAAGATGGACGACGTGATCTTCGCCGGCACCGCCAGCCGACCCGCGCTCGGTCGAGCCGAAGTGTCGATCACCATCGACAACTCCGACGGCACGCTCGGGCTCGACCTGACCGAGATCACCGTCACCCGCATCTTGTTCCGTACCGGCGAGTCCGAGTATGCGATCAACGGTGCGCCGTGTCGCCTGCTCGATGTGCAGGAGCTGTTGTCCGACGCCGGTGTTGGGCGCCAGCAGCACGTGATCGTCAGCCAGGGCCAGATCGACGCGGTGCTCAACGCCCGTCCGGAAGACCGCCGCTCGATCATCGAAGAAGCGGCCGGCGTGCTGAAGTTTCGCAAGCGCAAGGAGAAGGCGCAGCGCCGTCTCGATGCGACCGAGGCCAACCTGCTGCGCGTTCAAGACCTGCTGCGCGAGGTGCGTCGCCAGCTACGGCCGCTCGAACGGCAGGCCAAGGCAGCGGAGCGTCACGGCGAGTTGGTCGGCGAGCTCACCGAGGTGAAGACCTTTGTGCTCGGTCGCGAAATCGCGTCGTGGCGGACGAAGCTCGAATCGTTGGCCGCCACACGGCGTGACGGGGCGAGCGAGGAGCAGCGCATCAAGTCCGAGCTGGCGGCGCTCGACACCGCCGTGGTCGCCCTCGAGGCACAGCTGGCGGCCACGGGCGCCAACGATGTCGGTGATCGCCTCGTGCGCGTCGAGCAGCTGCGCGAGCGAGCCCGCGGCCTCGCCGCGGTGCTGGTCGAGCGGCGGCGGTCGCTCGAACGTGACCGCGGACAGGGTCTCGATGCGGGCGTGGTCGCCTCGCTCGAAGCCGATGCCGCCCGGTTCCGCGATGAGCTGGCTGTCGTCGAGGTCGAGCGCGCCGAGTTGGCGCCGCTGGCTGAGGCGTTGGCGGTCGACGAAGCAGCGTTCTCGGACGCTGAAGGCGCTGCTGCTGATGAACCCGAGGCCGCCGATTCCAGTGCATCCGCTGCGACGGCGGCGGCGGAGGTGCGTGGTGAGCTGCGCTCGATCCGCGCTGCGATCGAGCGCCTCGAAGCCGAACATCAGCGTCTCGATGCCCGGCAGACACAGATGACCGAACGGCGCGACGCAGCGCGCGCGGCAGCCGATCGATTCCGCGCCGAATGCGATGCGGCGAGCCATGACGAGGCCCCGCTTGCTGATCTCGCCGATGCCGCAGAAGCACGCCGCATCGCGGCCACGGCTGACCACGAGGGGCGTGTCGAGGCTCGTCAACGCCTGTCCGAGGAAGCTTCGCGATGGTCGGCCAGGGTCGAAGCGTTGCAGCAGGCGGTCGATGCGGCGCGGGCCCGGGCTGGAGCCGAACGCCTCGCCGAGGTTGATGGCGTGCTCGGCACCCTGCTCGAGCTCGTCGAGATCGACGCTGGCTGGGAGCCGGCGGTCGAAGCGGCATTGGGCGACGCGCTCACCGCGGTGGTCGTCGACGATCCAGGGGCCGGGCGCCGAGCGCTCGACGAACTGCGCAGCTCCGACACCAGCGGCGCGGTGTTGGCAATCGGCGCCACCGGCACGGCACCGTCCACCAACAGCGCCGGCGATCCGGTACGCGAGCACGTGCGCGGTCGTCGTGGCGGTCAACGTGATGGCGTCGATGGTCTGCTCGACGCGCTGCTAGCCACCGCCGTGCGCGCCGCGGACGTGCCCGCCGCCGTCGATGTCGCGCTGGCTCATCCAGAGCTGGTCGTGGTCACGCCCGATGGCGATCGTTTGGCCAGCACCGGCTGGCGCGTCGGGGCAGCGAGCGGCGGGGCAACTGCTGCGGCGCTCGACGATGCCCGTGACCGCGCCGAGGCGGCCGAGCGGGAACGTTCTGCTGCAGCCCGCGCGGTCGACGATGCAACGTCGGAGCTGGCAGCGGCCCGGGCGAGCGAGGCCGAAGTCACACGGCAGCTCGACGCCAACGATGCGCGCTTGGCCGCCGCGGCCGAAGGGCTCTCGCAAGCACAGGGCGAGGGCCGCGAGGCCGCAGCCGAGGTCGAGGCGATCGAATCGGCGATCACCGATGCCGATGGTGGCGCCGATCGTGAACGCGCGCGGATCACCGAGCTCGAAGCGCTGTTGCCGGCGCTCGAATCTGACGAAGCCGCTGAATCCGAGGCGGCGCGGGCCCGCCGAGCCCAACGCGCCGAGCTCGACGCACGTCGTGGGGTGCTCACGTCACGCCGGTCCGATCTCGATGTCCGCACCGCTGGCCTCGACGAGCGTCAACAACTGCTCTCGGCTCGTCTCGCTGAAACCGAAAAACGTCTGGCCGACGACGCCGAGGCGCGGCTGCTCGCCGAGGAACGACGAGTGGCGATCGAGCGGGCACTGGTGGCCATCGATCGACTGGCTGCCGTGGTCGAAGCACATCGCAGCGTGGTCGAAGCACATCACGACCGCCTCTTCGAGGAGCGGCGGCGCCAGAGCGACGAGGTGCGCGAACTCACCGAGCAGCTCGGTGAGCGACGGTCGACACGCCAAGAGGCGGAACGCTCGCTCGAAACGCTGCGCGAGCGCGTCCGTCAAGCCGAACTCGGCGAGGCGGAAGCGACGTTGCGTCTCGAGACGACCATCGAAACGCTGCGCCGCGACCTCGACATCGAGCCGGCGACCGCCGAGGCGGCCGAACTCCCCGAGCTGCCCGACGGCGCGACACCGGCGGGACGCGTTCGCGAACTCGAACGCGAGCTCAAACTGCTGGGGCCGATCAACCCGCTGGCGCTCGAGGAATTCAACGAGTTGCAAACCCGCCATGGGTTCCTCGAGGAACAGCTCGAAGACGTGCGGTCGACCCGCCGAGAGCTGTCGCGGGTGATCCAGGCGATCGACGCCGAGATCCAGAACGTGTTCGCGTCGGCGTTCGCCGACGTCAGCGAGAACTTCACGAAGCTGTTCGGGCTGCTGTTCCCCGGTGGTACGGGTCGCCTAGCGCTGACGGCGCCCGACGATCTGCTCAACACCGGAATCGAGATCGAGGCCAAGCCGAGCGGCAAGAACGTGAAGAAGCTGTCGTTGTTGTCGGGTGGCGAGCGCAGCCTGACCGCGTTGGCGTACCTGTTTGCCGTGTTCCGTTCGCGGCCGTCGCCGTTCTACGTGATGGACGAGGTCGAAGCTGCTCTCGACGATGTCAACCTGCACCGCTTCCTCGGCCTGGTCGCCGAGTTCCGCTCCGATGCGCAGCTGATCATCGTGTCGCACCAGAAGCGCACCATGGAGGCCGGCGACATCCTCCTCGGCGTGAGCATGCAGCCGGGTGGATCGAGCAAGGTCATCACCGAGAAGCGCAACGACTCCCTCGGCCACGACGACCGCCTCGGCGTCACCGTTTGACCTGAGTGTGCCCGTTTGCGCTGCGACGTGCGTGCGATGATGTCGAGATGCGCACGCGTGACACGGTAAACGCTCGGTGCAGACAAGGCCTCCTGGGAGTTCTCGTCGTCGGCGCAACGTTGGCTGCGTGCTCCTCCGACGACGGATCGGTCGATCCGCTCGAGGACCCGGACGAGACCGGACGCGAGCTCGTCGGCGAGTTCAACGCTCTCTTGCAGAGTGGTGACAGCGAGCAGCTCGATGAGTTCTTGTCCAACTCGTTTCAGCTGATGCTCTCGGATGGGAGCTCGGCGACGAAGGGTGAGTTTGTCGCCTCATTGCAGGAGGTCAGCGACGTCACGATTGGCGACGAGGTGTTCGGAACGCAGGAGGGGGACGTCCTGGTCGTGAGATGGAGTGTCGACGTCGAGTCGGAAGGTGCCGACGGCCCGCTCGCCGCTGGGTTGGCGCCGCGGTTGAGCACGTTCCACTACGAAGACGGGGAGTGGCGAATGTCGTCGCACGCCAACTTCGGCGAGCTCGAGTAACAGTGCGGCATCGTCTGCGATACCTCGACTGACGAGGGGAAGGCCGCCAGGCCGACCGAGCCCGATCATAGATAGCGTCGTGAGGCGATGGGATTCGAAGTCATCTTCCTCATCCTGGCGGTGTTCGTCGTCGCCTTCGGGATCGGCGTCGTCGTCGTCAACCGCCGTAACGCGGCCGCCGATGCCACGCCGCCGGCCGCGCCACCGCAGCCAGCTGTTCCGCCACCAGAGGGCGACACGCTGGTCGAACCCGAGGTCGATCTCGAGGTTGACGCGGTCGAGCTGGAACCGGTCGAGCCCGCGGTCGTCGAACCGGAACCGGTCGCTCCGCTGTCGTTGCGCGACCGGCTGGCCAAGGCCCGATCGACCTTTGCGGGGGCGTTCAGTGGTGTCCTCGGCCGCAGCGGTATCGGTGAGGAGTCGTTCGAGGATCTCGAAGAAGCGCTGCTGCGGGCCGATGTCGGCGTCGGGGTCACGACCGAACTCATCGACGGGCTGCGGGCGAAGGTCGACGCTCACGAGATCACCGAGCCGGCGCAATTGCTCGATGCGTTGCAACACGAGATGAGCGGACGGCTCGAGGGGTCCGACCGCACGCTGCAGTACGTGCCCGCCGACGACGGTCCGAACGTGTGGATGTTCGTTGGCGTGAACGGAGTCGGCAAGACCACCACGATCGGCAAGCTGGCCAACCAGCAGGTCGCTGATGGTCGCAGCGTCTTGATGGCCGCCGGCGACACCTTCCGCGCTGCGGCGGCGGAACAGCTCACCACGTGGGCGGAGCGCTCCGGTGCCGACATCGTGCGCGGCGCCGAGGGCGGCGACCCCAGCTCGGTCGTGTTCGATGCCGTTGAGCGAGCCACGTCGCGCAACGTCGACCTCGTGATTGCGGACACGGCTGGGCGCCTCCACACGAAGACCAACTTGATGGAGGAGTTGCGCAAGGTGCGCCGGGTGGCCGAGAAAGGCACTGGCACGGTCACCGAGACCTTGCTGGTGATCGACGCCACCACCGGTCAGAACGGCCTCACCCAAGCCCGCGAGTTCGGCGAGGCGACCGACGTGACCGGCGTGGTGCTGACGAAGCTCGACGGTTCGGCCAAGGGCGGCATCGTGTTCGCTGTAGAGACCGAGCTCGGCATCCCGGTGAAACTCGTCGGCGTCGGCGAAACCATCGATGACCTGATCGAGTTCCATCCCGACGAGTTCGTGGCCGCGTTGTTTGACCGCTGAGCGATCCTGCGCCACCGGTACCCTTGCTCACCTGATGTTCGACAACCTTTCCGGCCGTCTCGAAGGCATCGTCAAGAAGCTGCGCGGCAAAGGCCGTCTCACCCAGGCCGACGTCGACGAGGTGATGAAGGAGATCCGTTCGGCACTCCTCGAAGCCGACGTCAACGTCACCGTCGTCCGCTCGATCACCAACCGCATACGCGAGAAAGCGGTTGGCGCCACTCGCTCCCAGGCGCTCGATCCGGCCCAACAGGTCGTCAAGGCCGTCAACGACGAGCTGACCCGCGCTCTCGGCGGCGAGACGCTGGCCGTCACGTATGCCAGCAAGCCCCCCACGGTGGTGTTGATGGCGGGCCTGCAAGGCTCGGGCAAAACGACGAACTCGGCGAAGCTGGCGAACTGGTTCAAGGCGCAGGGGCGCCAACCGCTGCTCGTCGGTGCCGACCTCCAACGACCTGCTGCCGTCGAGCAGCTGCGCACGCTCGGAGGCCAGATCGACGTTCCGGTGTACTCCGATCCGGCCGACCCGGTACGCACCGCCGAGCTGGGGCTGGAAGAAGCCAAGCGCCTCGGTCGCGACGTCCTGATCGTGGACACCGCCGGTCGCTTGTCGATCGATGCCGAGATGATGGAGCAGGTGCGCCAGATCTCGGGCGCGGTCGAACCCGACTACACGTTCCTCGTCATCGATGCGATGACCGGTCAAGACGCCGTGCAGACCGCCGAGGCGTTCGACGCGACGCTGCGTATCGACGGCGTGATCCTGTCGAAGCTCGACGGCGATGCCCGTGGCGGCGCCGCGCTCTCGGTCAAGGAGGTCATCGGCCGGCCGATCGCCTTTGCCTCGACCGGCGAGAAGGTCACCGAGTTCGAGCAGTTCCACCCGGACCGGATGGCCGGCCGGATCCTCGGCATGGGCGACATGCTCACGCTGATCGAGCAGGCCGAACAGGCCTTCGAGGCCGATCAGGCCGAGGAGGCCGCGGCGAAGTTGATGGAGGGGCAGTTCACCCTCGACGACTTCCTCGAGCAGATGCAGCAGATCAAGAAGATGGGTTCGCTCGGCAACCTGATGGGGATGATGCCGGGCATGCCCAAGGAATTGAAGGGCGCGCAGATCGACGACGACGATTTGAAGCCCATCGAGGCAATCATCCGCTCGATGACGCCCGAGGAACGGGCCCAACCAGTCATCATCAACGGCAGTCGACGACAACGCATCGCCGCCGGCTCGGGGACCGAGGTCGGCGACGTCAACCGTCTCGTCAAACAGTTCGGCGAGATGCAGAAGATGATGAAGAAGATGGGCGGGGGCGGCTCAGGCGGAGGAGGCCGCAGCGCCCGCCGTCAGGACAAGCGCGGCAAGAAGGGCAAGAAGGGCAAACGGGCCAAGGGCAAGGCACCCTCACGGACGATGCCGGCCGGGTTCCCCGATCCCGCCGACCTCGATCTGTCGAACATGCCGAACATGCCGGGTATGCCCGGGCTGCCCGGTCGCTGAGGGGATCGAGCGGCGCGCCGCTAGCCTTTCGACGTTCTATTGCGATCCCAGGAGTGACGATTTCATGGCAGTCAAGCTGCGCCTGACGCGTGTCGGCAAGAAGAAGCAGCCCCAATACCGCATCGTGGCCGCCGACTCGCGTTCGCCGCGCGACGGTCGATTCATCGAGATTCTCGGCCACTACGACCCTCGGCAGGACCCATCGGCCCTGACCGTCGACAACGACAAGGTCGTCAAGTGGCTGAGCGAAGGCGCCCAGCCCACCGAGCGTGTGCGCAAGTTGCTGACCATCTCGGGTGCCTACGAGCAGTTCGAGACCGCCAAGGCCAGCAAGTGAGCGACGCCGATACCGCCGCCGTCGAGGCGGCCGACGACGAACTCGCGCCGACCGCTGTCGCCGTGCTGCACCACATCGTGTCGTCGATTGTCGACGATCCCGATGCGGTCACGGTCGACGTCGACGAGTCGGGCTCGCGTCCGGCCCTCAACGTGCGCGTCGGCGACGGCGACCTCGGACGAGTGATCGGACGTCGTGGACGTACCGCTGCAAGCATCCGTACCGTGGTACGCGCCGCAGCGAGCAAAGACGATGTCGAAATCGACATCGAATTCCTCGACGACTGACGAGCCCGACCTGCTCGAGGTCGGTCACATTCGCCGGCCGCACGGCGTCCGTGGTGATGTCTATGTCCAGCTCATCACCGACGTCGAGGCGCGTGCCGAGCCCGGTGCGGTGCTGATCGCCGATGGCCGCACGCTCACGGTCGAACGGTCTCGTCGCGCCGGTAACGGTCGGTTGATCGTGTCGTTCGGAGAGGTCCATGGTCGAGAGGACGCAGCCAAGTTGACCAACGTTGCGTTGTTCGCCTCCCCGATCGACGATCCCTCGCAGCTGTGGGTCCACGAGCTGATCGGCGCACAGGTGGTCGAACGGGACGGAACGATTCGAGGACGATGTGTGGCGGTCGTCGACAACCCCGCAGCCGATCTGCTGGAACTCGAAAACGGAGCGCTTGTGCCCGTCTCGTTCGTCGTCGAACACGACCGGACGAGGATCACCATCGATCCTCCCGACGGACTGTTCGACCTGTGACCTCCGGCGATACACAGGGGCTGCGCATCGATGTGTTGACCCTGTTTCCGGAGCTGGTCGACGACTTCTGCGGCCACAGTTTGCTGGGCAAGGCTCGTCGCGACCAGTTGGTCGACATCCGGGCCCACGACGTGCGGCAATTCACCCACGACGTCCATCGCACGGTCGACGATGCGCCGTTCGGCGGCGGCGCCGGCATGGTGATGTGCGCGGAGCCAATCATCGATGCGCTCGATGCGCTCGATCCTCCTCGCCCGCTGTTCGTGCTCGGCCCCGGCGGGGTGCCCTTCGACCAACGACGCGCAGAGGAGCTCGCGGCAAGTGGCGGCTTCAGCCTGCTGTGTGGCCGCTACGAAGGCATCGATCACCGGATTCGGGAACACTGCGTCGACGGCGAACTGAGTGTCGGTGACGTGGTGCTCAACGGGGGAGAAGTGGCTGCCTGTCTGGTGATCGAGGCCGTCGTTCGCCTGGTGCCGGGCGTGCTGGGCAACCGCGACAGTGTGCGCACGGAGAGCTTCGGCGCCGACGGGCTCCTCGAAGAGCCGCAGTACACCCGGCCGGGGGAGCTCAGAGGTTGGGACGTGCCTGCCGTATTGCGCAGCGGCGACCATGGGGCAATCGCTCGGTGGCGAACCGCCCAGCGCTTGCACCGCACGCTGCGTGACCGTCCAGACCTGATCGATGCCCGCGGGGGATTGACCGCCGACGAACAGAGGCTGTTGGAAGAGATCCCCGCGGTCCCGTATCCTTGACCGGCCCTCATTACCGACCCGCATCATGCGGACGAGCCAGGACGACGCCATGAAAGCCACCGATCTGATCGACGCCCCGTCGCTGCGCGACGACATCCCCGAGTTTCAAGCGGGAGACGAGCTGAAGGTGCACGTGCGCGTCGTCGAGGGCGGCAAAGAGCGCATCCAGGTGTTCCAGGGCGATGTCATCGCACGCCAAGGTGGCGGTCTGCAAGAGACCTATACCGTCCGCAAGCTGAGCTACGGCGTCGGTGTCGAGCGCACGTTCCCCGTGCACACGCCCACCGTGCAGAAGATCGAGGTCGTCAAGAAGGGCGACGTGCGGCGGGCCAAGCTGTACTACCTGCGCGATCGCAAGGGCAAAGCCGCCAAGATCCGCGAGAAGCGCGAGTTCTGACCCACTGACCCGGTTCTGTTCGCCATTCCGTGCGTTTTCCGCACGGAATCCCCGGTTTTTCGGTTGGGGCCGGGCGTAGGTTGCAGCATGCGCATCGTGTCGCTCTTGCCGTCGGCGACGGAGATCTTGTTTGCCCTCGGCTTGGGTGATCAGGTCGTCGGGGTGACCTTCGAGTGCGACTACCCGCCCGCGGCGCGTACGTCACGCGTCGTGTCGAACACAGCGATGCCCGAGGGCCTCACACCTGCAGAGATCGACCGCGTCGTCAAGGAGCGGATGGCGGCCGGTGAGGACCTGTACCGCCTCGAGCGCGACGCGCTGGCCGATCTCGATCCAGACCTCGTGGTGACTCAGGACCTCTGTGAGGTGTGCGCCGTCGCCACTTCGAACGTCGACGAGGCCCTCGAGGTGCTCGGTATCGACGCCGATGTGCTGACCCTCGACCCGCCGCGTCTCGAGGACGTGATCGACTCGATCGCGATCGTCGCGGCTGCGACCGGCACCGAGTCGACAGCGATCGACTTGTCTGCGTCGTTGCATCGGCGCCTCGACGATTTGGCGCAGCGCCTCGATGGTGCGCCGCGCCCACGCGTCGCCGTGCTCGAATGGACAGCGCCGCCGTTCGCATCGGGACATTGGGTGCCGGACCTCATCGCTGCGGCCGGTGGCGACGAAGTGCTCGGCACACCCGGCGGCCGCTCGGTGGAAGTCACCTGGCGCGAGTTGGCGACTGCCGCGCCGGACGTCGTCATCGTCGCCCCATGTGGCTATCGGCTCGACGGGGCGACGGAATTGGCCGAGTCGTTGGTCGGCGAGGGCATGCTCCCCGACGACGTCGCCGTGTGGGCGGTCGATGCCGACGCCTTCGTGGTGCGGCCGGGGCCGCGCGTCGTCGACGGCGCGGAGATATTTGCCTCGCTGCTGCACGCGGGTCGTGGCCTGCCGGTCGATCCCGCTCGCGCCCGGCGCATCAACTGAACGCGTGCCGCACCGATAGCGTCGGGCTCATCGAGCCGACGGTCGGCTCCTCGGGTCCATCGTGACAGCAGGAGTTCGTCCATGGCGTCGTACCGAGCGCGTCAAGCACGTGGTCGTTTTGGTGAAGACCTGGCGGCGCGCGAGTACCAGCGCCGGGGATACGCGATCGCAGACCGCAACTGGCGGACCACGATCGGCGAGCTCGACCTCGTCGTGAGGAGTGGGGACACCGTGGTGTTCGTCGAGGTGAAGGCGCGGGCCAGCGACCGTTTTGGCCGACCCGAACTGGCGGTCGGAGCGGCGAAGCAGCGCCGCATCAGGCGGCTGGCCGCAGCATGGATGCGCGCTCACTGTGCGGGCGGAGCGACGGTGCGCTTCGATGTCGTCGCAGTGACCGGCGGACGGATCGAGGTGTTCACCGATGCGTTCTGAACGCCGACCGCGCGGTCGACTCGCGCCCTCGATCAGCCCAGGAACGCCCAGGCGACGAGCGCTCCTGCGATGACGAGTGCGGCGATCACGGCGACATAGTCGGCTGGCTTGGCCCGGTACTTCCGGTACGGGTTGTACCCCATCGCCCTCAGTATCGTCGCCTGACATGGCTTCCACTACGGTCGAACTGCAGTCGATCACCGTCCGTCACGACGACGACATCGTCGAGATCACACTCCGCCGACCCGCTCGGCTGAACGCCCTCGACCAGGCGATGTGGGACGAACTCCGCGACCAGTTCAACGAGATCTCTGCGCGATCCGATGTGCGCGTCGTTGTGATCACCGGTGCCGAGGGCAACTTCTGCGCTGGAGCCGACCTGTCCTCCCGGGGCGACGAGGAGCGGCCACACCAGCTGGCGGCGATGCGTGCTGTCAACGACGTGTGCTTGGCGCTGCATCGGTTGCCGCAACCGACGATCGCCAAGGTGCGTGGGGTCGCAGTCGGGGCGGGGCTCAATCTGGCGCTGATGTGCGATCTGGTCGTGGCCGACGAGACAGCTCGTTTCTCGGAGATCTTCGCCCGCCGCGGACTGAGCCTCGACTTCGGCGGTTCGTGGATTCTGCCGCGGCGCATCGGACTGCATCGCGCCAAGGAGTTGGCGCTGTTCGCCGACATCATCGACGCCGAACGTGCAGATCAGATCGGGCTGGTCAATCGAGTCGTGGCAGCTGACGAACTCGACGGATTCGTCGCCGACTGGGCCGAGCGACTCGCCGCCGGGCCGCCGATCGCCATGGCGATGAGCAAGAAGTTGCTCGATCAGTCGTTCGACAGCACGCTCGAGGAAGCGCTCACCGCCGAGGGGCTGTCGCAGACGGTGAACTTCTCGACCGAGGACACCGCCGAGGCGATCCGCGCCTTTCTCGACAAGCGCGATCCGAAGTTCGTCGGTCGCTAGTCCGTCACGGCCTGCACGCACAGTGTGCGTCGCACCTCGTAGCCTGAGATCTCGTGGTTCCGACGGGTCATGCGCGTCACATTGTTGCGTTGATCGCGTTGGTGCTCGGGGTCTGTGCCGTGGCCGGATCGGCCGCCGCCCAGGACGACGGCACGCCGCCCACGTTGCCGGCCGACACGACGCGGCTGATTCCGATCCCGGACGGGTGCGACGCTCCGGATCCCGCTGCGGTGGCCTTCGTCGGCACGGTGGTGGGCAAAGACGATGTCGTCCAGGTTGTCCGCTTCCAGATCGATCAATTGCGCGCCGGCTCGGCGAGTGACTGGGCCATCGACGGGTTGATCGATGTGCGCTACGGCATCGACTATCGATTCCTCGACGATGGCCAGCAATACCTGGTCGGCGCAGGATTCGATCGAGAGGTCGGCGCACTTGTGTCGACAGTTCGCCCGCCGGCACCCACCTTCGGCGGGAACGACGTGATCGGGCTCGACGACACCGCCGTCGAGTGCCCCATAATCGACGACCCCGTCCGCACGGTGAACCTCGACGGGAGTGACGTCGATTCCGGAGTGCTCAGCTTGCTGTTCGACGACCGGCAGGTGCTGCTTGCGACGTTGGCCGTCCCTACGGTGCTCGCAATGGTAGCGATGGTGGCGGTTGTCCTTCTCAAGGGCCTCGCGGCGGTATCGATGCGCGGCGTGTTCGAGCTGGGACGAGCCGCTGTGACGCCGGTGCCCGACCATCGCGCCGTGCGCGTGCGGGGGCACGGAGATCGCAAGGCGGCCGCCGCCGGAGCGAAACATCGCTCAGGCGACGACTCGTCGAGCGACGGTCTCGTCGACAGCGGAGCGAGCTGACGGCCTACCGCGCGATCGCGCAGACCTCGTCGAGGGCGGCGGGCCAGTCGGCCACGGGGAGTTCCTCGGCTGGTTGGCCGGCCCGAGCGTGTACCACGACCCCCCCGACCGTCGGTTCGTCGACCACGGCACCGAGCGCGACGCCGTACGCCGCCAACTGCAGGCGATACCGTGCGCTGCGCTCGGCGGAGCGGCCCGACCAGCGGTCGGTCTTGTAGTCGACGATGACCAAGCCGCTCGGCGTTCGTACCAGGAGATCGACGTAGCCCTCGATGACACGATCGTCCAGCGGGGCGGCAACGAACAGCTCGCGCCAGTGTTGGGCGCCGTCGGCGGCGGCGCGCACGACGGTTGCCTGGCGGATCGATTCGACGAGGTCGATCACTTCGTCGACGTCGGCCCCGACCCCTTCCGCAGTGCTGTAGGCGGTGGCCAGGTCGGCGATATCGGCGCCGGACCGTAGGTCGCCGCGCTGCAGCACTGCGTGCACGGCACGGCCGATGTTGGTGCCGTACCGACCACGGCGCCATGGCGGCCGATCGTCGGCAGGTGCGTCTTTGGCCAATCCAGGATCATCGGCCTCGGCGGCGATCTCGGTCCCTTCGCCTGCTGCGAGGCGCGTGGCGGCGATGGTCGTGGGACGGTGTGCGCGGCGCATCGTCCGGCGATGCTCGTCGGCCCACGTCGACTCGTCGAGCCACTCGAGCTCGGTGGGGGGAGCTGACGCGGGCGGTCGGAGGTCGCGGCGCCACAACGGCGTGGTGGCGCCCCCGATTGCCGGGTCGGCCGCGCCGCCGACCCACAACAGTTCGGCTGCCGTCAGGCGCGACTGATCGGTGTAGTCGCTGTTGTTCACGGCTGGTGCCATGCGGTGCAACGACACCACGAGATGATCGACGGCGCGTGTGCACGCCACGTACAGCAACCGCCGCCGTTCGGCGTCGCTGAATTGTTCTTCGATCGGGGCGCGTTCATCGAAGAGTCCATCGTCGCCCCGCCCGGTCAGCATCCAGGTCGTATCGGTCCAGACGACGCCTGCCGTCGGTAGCGGCCGAGGCTGGGTGGTCATCCCGGCAACGATGGTGATGGGAAACTGCAGTCCCTTGGCGGCGTGAATCGTCATGACCCGCACCGCGTCGTGATCGGTCTCGGGCAACACCACGTCGTCGACACGGAGGTCGGCCGCCTGGCGATAGGCCCAGGCGAGGTAGCGCCGAATACCGCGCCCTCCTGCATCGGACCATGCTCGGGCGCGTTCGAGCGTGAAGCGAATCCGTCGCCAGGCGTCGGCGGGATCCGATCCGGCGAGCGCTAGGTCGACGACGCGACGCTCGTCGGCGATCGCGGCGATCAGGTCGGACGGGGGCAGCACCGGCACGCGTTCGGCGACCGTACGGAGGTGGGCGAGACCATCGGCCACACGGTGGCGTTCGAGTCCGCTCGGTGGATCGACCCACACGTTGAAGGTGCCACCAGCGTTCGCCCATTCGTACAGCTCGGGGTCGCTGCAGCCGTAGAGGGGCGTGCGCAACACCTCGACAGCGGCCAGCGCATCGGTGGTGTCGTCGGCGGCCCGCAGGGTGAGCAGCAGCTCGCGGACACCAGGCGATGCGTAGACGACCGACGAGTTCTCGGCCCGGTAGTCGATGCGCGCGGCCTCGAGGCTCGCTTCGAGCGCAGGCAGCGACAGACGGGTCGGAAGCAGCACCGTGATGTCGCCGGGCCGGCACGGACGCAATGCCTCACCGTCGCCGTCGGCGACCTGCCATCCGGTGGCGAGTGCCGTCGTGATGGCTGCAGCCACCTCGTCGGCTTCGCGGGCTCGGAGCGCGTCGGCCGGGCCGGCGTCGTCGGGTGTGGCCCGCCGATCGCCGCGCCGCAGGTCGTCGTGGCGATCGACGCCGAGCGCATGTACCGATCCATGCCCGCGCAACGCCGCCGGCCGCGCTGCGATCAAGGGGGTGTACCCCGGCTGACGGTCGGGCTCGGCGCGAATCAACTCGCCGAACACGTCGTTCGCGAAGTCGATCACCGCCGCGGTCGAGCGGAAATTGGCGGTGAGCCCGACCTCGTCGGCGCCGACCTGTGCAGGAGCACGCAGGTATTGGGCGATGTCTGCGCGCCGGAATCGATAGATCGACTGTTTCGGGTCCCCGACCATGAACAGCCGGCCGGCAACGGGCTGGAGGCCACGCCAGTCGGTGCCGTGGGCGGGGTCGTCGGGTGGTGCAGTGATCCGGACGGCGAGCTCGAGCTGAATGGGATCGGTGTCCTGGAACTCGTCGAGCAGGAGCCGGGTGTACCGGTGGTGCAGCTCACGCCGCACGCTCGGGTGGTCGCGCACCAGTCGGCGGGCGACGACGAGTAGGTCGTGGAACTCGAGGCCACCGTTGGCGATCCGTTCGCGAGCGCCATCGAGCACGAAGCGTCGGAGCATCGCGCCGAGGAGCAGGCGTCGTTGTTGGCGAATCGAGTCGACCAACTCGGTGGCGACGGTTCCGACATGGCCCTCCGCATTCCGCAGCGCGTCGAGTTGATCGGGGCCATCGGCGCCGTGTGCTCGCTTCCACTTGGCCTTCGACCCTTTGGATGCCATACGTGATGGAGCGCATCGGTCGGCCAGGCGGGCGATGCCGTCGAGACGCGGGCGAAGGTGCGGACTGTCGAGGAGCCGGGCGTTGTCGATGATCTCTTCGACGACGCTCAGTTGACGGTCGTCGACAGGCACGTCGAATCCGACGACATCGCTGATCGCCGTGCGCAGCGGTTCGAGGTCGAGTACGGGGACGTCGGGCACCGACGGATCGACCAGCAGCTCGACGAGATCCCAGTTGGCTCGGAAGTCCTCGGCGATTCGCCGCATTCCGCGCTGGATACCGAAACCGTCGAACTCACACAGCTCCACCAGCAGTCGGCCACCAGCGATCGGCCCGCCCTCGGGCTCGACCTCGGCGAGCAGTGATGCGAGCAGGTCGTCCCACGCTGCGTCGAAGGCAACGGCACTCTCGATTTCGTCGAGCACCGTGAATCCCGGTGGAACGCCGGCGGCGAACGGCGAATCGTTGATCAATCGACGGGCGAATGCGTGCAGCGTGCCGATCGGCGCTTGGTCGAGCGCGTCGGCTGCGGCGGCTGCGGCGGGGGTACGGGCGTGATCGAGTGCGCTGCGCAGCCGGCCGCGCAGCTCGGCGGCGGCGCGTTCGGTGAAGGTGATCGCCGCGATCGAAGTGATCGGCACGCCCGACTCGACGAGACTGACGACGCGTCGCACGAGGGCATGGGTCTTGCCCGAGCCAGCACCCGCGTCGACGAACAGCGTCGTGTCGAGGTCGTGGGCGATGCGTTCCCGATCGGCCGCGTCAGGCGGTTGTGGGGCTTCGTCGAGGATCGACAGCTGTTCAGCAGTCATCGGCGTCCTCCCCGGCCGGATCCGGCGGTGCGAACCAACGCGCCGCCCGCTGGTCGTGACGCTTGTCGAGCCAGGCTCGGTGCAGCTCGCCAGTACCCAGCCCGTCGGGTTCGCAGTACGGGCAGTCGACGTACAGCCGCCAACCCGGGCGCGCCGGATGATTCGGGAACCATCCGGCCTCGATGCCATCGACGGTGTGGGCAATGGCGTCAGCAGCGCGTGTCATGGTCGGGGCGTCGAAGTCGATGCCGACACGGCGGTAGTCGTTGCCAGCAAAGAACCCGTACTCGGCACGCACCGGGGCAGTGGACTCGGCGGACTGCGCAGCGGCAGTGGCGTAGGTGGCCAGCTGAAAACGGCGACCCCCGAGGGTGGGGTCGTCGCTGTCGAGTCCGCGTAGGTCGCGGTCGCTACCGGTCTTGTGATCGGTGACGATCACCGAGCCGTCAGCGCTTTGATCGATGCGATCGATGCTGCCGCGCATTCGGAGTCGGCGCTCGTCCGGGAGTTCGATCGAGGCGTCGTCGAAGGCGACCTCAGATCCCGATATGTGGCTGTGGCGAGCGGCGACGAGTGTGCTGTCGGCCGCGAGCCAGCCGAGCAGGTCGTCGCGCATCTCGTCGCGGTGGTCGGCCCATGAGGCAGGACGACCCACCCGACCGCGCTGCTCGAGGTCGGCGCACACCGCGTCGAAGGCATCGAGCAGGGCATGTCGATGCTCGCCGCCCCACCCCGACGGACTCGGTTGGGGAAGGTCGCCCACCAACACAGCCCGATGAAACCGGTCGAGCGCGGCGTGGAGCGCGGTGCCGCGGTCGACGGGCTGGAGATGGAGGTTGCCGCCGACCTCGTCGAGCGCCGACACACCGAGGAGGTACCGCACAAAGTAGGCGTGTGGACATCGCGCCCACTGCTCGAGCCGACTCGGCGACAGCGGTGCGGCACGGACGGTGAGCGACGGCAGGTCGACCGCACTGAGATCGCCATCAAACTCGGTGAATCGCGCCCTCGCCCGCGCCCTGGTCAGTTCGGCGCCGCGGCGCGTGATCGGATCGACGTCCGCGCCCAGATCGTCGAGCGTGGCGCCAGCTCGCTGGCGGGCCAGCACGCTGCGCCACCGATGTTCGGCGGCGCTCGCCGGAAAGTCGACGGTGAGCAGGCCGCCGGTGGCCGACGCGACATGTTGCGCCTGCTCGCCGAACCATTGCCGAATCCACGGCGATGGAGTGCGTTCGGCGGTATGGCGGAGGTCGCCACGCGGTGCGGTAATGGTGATGGCACATCGCTCGACGAGTTCGTCGAAGCGTCGACGCAGCTCGCGTGTGTGGTCGTCGCTGGTGGGAAGACCGGCTGCGAGCCGACGTCGGTCGTCGAGGATCGGGTCGGGCGTCGGCCGCGGCGGGAGTGTGGTGTCGGCGGCGCCGACGACGATGGCGGCATCGGCATCGATGCCGAGCGTGCCCTGCAGCGAGCACACGGTGACGCCGTGCCCGATGCGACCTTCCGTTGTCGGCGCATCGTCGATCTCGCCGGCGAGGGCGAGCGCAAACCGCGTCCGCGAGACCGGTCGGCGGGCGTCGAGCAGGTCGAGATCGGCGATGTGCTGCAGCGCCAGGTCGAGGGCCTCGTCGGCGCGCACCTCGGGTTCGGCGAGATGCGTGCGGTAGTCGGCGCCGAGGAGGCGCGTCAGTTCGTCGCGCGCCCACTGCGCCCACTCGGACCAGGATCGCCCCTGGTCGTCGAGTGCACGCTCGAGCTGACCCACGAACTCCAGCAGCGAGGTCGCGGCCGGACCCCATCGGGGATCGTCGCGATACGGGTCGAGGCGGTCGTGCCAGTCGTCCGGTCCGATGACCCCGGCCAGCCGCGCGACGCGTTCCCATTCGGCGGTTGGGGCGAGCTCGCCGTGGCTGTAGATCGGTGCGCCGGCCAACATGGCGAACACCTCGCGCCGGCGCACGCCGTGTCGTGCGAGGTCGAGGAGGTCGAGTAGCACCCGCGGTGCAACACGCTCGTGCAGAGGGGTGCCACCGCGCCCGTTCCAGGCGATTCCGGCCGCCTCGAGGTGGTGCACGAGGAGGCGGGCGTATGGCACGAGGGTGGGCCACGCCACGACGATGCGGTCGAGCGACACCCCCTCGCGAGCCAACCCGACGACGGATCGTGCGGCCCAGCGGCACTCGTCGTCGGCATCGGTCGTGGAGATGATGATCGGTTCCGGCGGCGTCGGCGCAACGGGTGCGGCCGCAGCATGGCCGCCGATGCTCGACGAGGCGAGACGGTCGACGAGATCGGTCGCCGCTGCCGTGATGATCAGGTGCACGTCGGTTGCCGCACCGATCGTGGCAACCAGCTCGATGGCCCGACCGTCGAGCCTTTCGATGAGGTAGACGACCATGGGCTGGGGCGCGTGTTGGCCGGTGTGCACCGCGTCGATCGCCGCAGCGAGTGCATCGGCCTCGTCGTACCACCCCTTCGACAGCCGATCGTGGGCGTCGGCGACCGTGTTGGCCAACGACGCCGCTTGCGGAGTGCCGGTGACGAGTCGACGCACGGCATCGTGGCCGGCGACGCGCAGCTCGCGGTAGGCAGCTCGTACCGCACGGATTGACGTCGGATGCAACGCTGCGTCGCCCAGCTCCCCGGGTTGCTCTCGGAGCGCGTCGGCGAGGACTTGGTCGAGTACTGGGTTCGTGGCCGCGAGGCGTCCGGCGAGCATCGGATGCCCGGACCCCAATTCGGCTGCGAGGCGACCGATGGTCGGGGCGTTGACCCCGGCGATGCCGGTGCGCCCGAGCGTGCGCCGGGCCATCACGCCACTCGTGGCATTCGGCGCCAACAGCGTGACCGGGGCCAGCGGGTCGCCGGCCTTCAGCATGGAGACGGCCTGCGCCAGAGCGCGCGGCGCCCACCGTGCGGAGGTCAGCGTGTGCGTGATGGCCATCGTCGACCAGCGTACGAATGGGGTGTCACGCTGTGCGACCCACCGGGAGCACCACACATCCGTCTGCGGAGAGTTGATCGGCCAGTGCCGCCCGGTGTCGGTCGTCGCGAGCGAGTGCCACGATCGACCCGCCTGAGCCGGTCGAGTTGGCGGCGCCGCCTGACGCGCGCACGATCTCCACCGAGCGCTGCTGGCCGGGCGTTGCCGTGGTGATGCTCAGTCGAGTGTCGAATGTGTCGTCGATCGCGTCGGCCAGGTCCGAGTGGGCGCCCCGTTCGATGGCGACGGCCGCCCGCCGAGCGCAGTCGGCGAGTGTCATCATCGCCGCAACCACGCGCTCGTCGCCGCTACGAAAGCGGGAGCGGAGGTCGTTGTGCGGGACATGGCTCGGTTCGGCCTCGTGTGGCCGCGTTGCGACGACGAGGGACGAGAGGTGTTCCCACGGAACAGGGCGATACGACCCCGCTGCGAGCCCACCCACGATGCGCTGGTCGCCGACCCCGAACTCCATCAGCACTGGGTGGGCGTACGCCTGCACGACCCGGTCTTGCAAACCGGCTCCGATGTCGAGCTCGTCGGTCTCGACCGAGAGAGCCAGCGAGGCCAACTCGTCTTCCGACGGGAGAGCGAGCTCGTTGATGTCGTACAGACACCGCAGGGCCGCAATGGCGATCGCCGAGGAACCTCCCAGACCCACCGACCTCGGAATCGAGGTCGAGAGCCTGATGGTCACGGGCCGGGGCTGGTGCTCGGTGTGCGCGGCGAAGCGACGGAGCGTGGCCAACAGCAGCGGTCGGCTCCCGCGATACCCGAATCGGTCGACGTGTTCGGTGAGGTCGCCCCAGGTGGCAAAGGTGTCATCGGCGGTTGGTCCCGGATCGATCTCGAAACGTGCGTGCGCGTCGATCCGCACCGTCGCACGGCAGGCATCGACGGGAACCGCGACGACGGCGCCGCCGTAGCCGTCGGAGGGATTGCCGGCGATCGCGGCCCGCGCCGGACAGTGGTGCTGAACGGAGCGGGCAGTCACACGGCCGCGTGTGCGCGTTGGCGGAGATCGTCGACGGCGTGGGCCAGGCCCGCTGGATCGCGATACAGCGCGCTCCCGGCGACGAGCACGTTGGCGCCGGCTGCGGCCGCTCCAGCGATCGTGTCCGGGCCGATGCCGCCATCGACCTCGACGTCGATCGACCTGCCGCGGCCAGCGCGTTCGATCATCGAGCGGACCTCGGCGATCTTTGGTTCCATCGAGGTGATGTACCGCTGTCCGCCGAAGCCTGGGTTGACGGTCATCACGAGGACCATCTCCACGAGGTCGAGGACGTTCGCAATATGGCTCGCCGGTGTCGCCGGATTGAGGGCGACCGCAGCGGCTGCGCCGAGGTCGTTGACCTCCCCGAGCACGCGGTGCAGATGGGTGCAGGCTTCGGCGTGCACGATCAGGCGCCGGCACCCCGCATCGATGTACTCGCGAGCCATCGCCTCCGGCGTGTACACCATGAGGTGGGCCTCGAACGGAATCGTGGCGTGTGGGCGACAGGCCGCGATCACGTCGGGGCCGAACGTGAGATTGGGGACGAATTGGCCGTCCATCACGTCGAACTGGATCACGTCGACGCCTGCCGCTTCGAGGGCCGCCACCTCCTCGCCGAGTTTGGCGAAATCGGCGGGCAGCACCGACGGAACGATCTGGATCGGCCGGCTCATGTCCCGCTCTCGTCTCGTTTTTCGGCATTCCACTCTTCGTCGGCCTCCGACCATGCATCGTTGCGCTCGTCGACACGTTCCTGCCAGCGCTCGGCCTCGGCCCGCGAGCCGTACGGCCCCATCGTCTGGGCGCCGGGCCCGCGCTCGCTGGCGCGGACAGCCCTGCCGTGCGAGAGATCCCAGTACCAACGCTCCCCGTCGCTTGATGGTCCGCTCATGGGGCCCAGTGTCGCGCACCGTGTCGTGCGCGGCTGCGATCCGCGGACCAACGCACCGCAAGTGGGGGTGGATTCCGAGCGACTGGTGGCGGGGGGGCGAGCCGGGTCTAGCCTCGAAGACGGCCGGGGGGGGTTCATCGACGGAGCGCTCCCCGGAGAAGTCGTCGAGGTCGAGCTGTCGAGCGATCGCCGCGACTTTGCAGAGGCACAGCTGGTGCAGGTCGTTGAGCCGATACCAACCCGGCAGGAGCCGCAGTGTCGATTACGGCGGGCCGGATGCGGCGGTTGCGACTGGATGCACCTCGAGCCTGCGGCGCAGCTTCCGGCGAAGGTCGGCATCGTGGTCGATGCCTTCGCCCGTACCGGCCGATTGCCGGCCGACGACATCGCGGAGATGATCTTGGTCGGTGGCACGGTGCCGTCGACCCGGTACCGCACGACGGTGCGCGTGGTGGGCACTCCAGATGGCCGTGTCGGGTTTCGCGCTGCCGGCTCGCGCGACGTTGTTGCCGTCGACGATTGTCCGGTGGCCGTTGCCGAGTTGGCAGATGCCTTTGCGCAGACGCGTATCGAGCCCGATGTCGAGCTGACGTTGCGTGTCTCGACGTTGAACGGGGCGCGCACGGCGTGGTGGAGTGCGCCGAAGCGCCGACGCGGCGGTCGACGACCCGGTCCGCCGGTGATCCCCGCCGACATCGCGACCGGACGTGGGGCCTCACTCGTCGAGCGGGTCGCCGGCGCCGAGTTGCGTGTCTCGGCCGCCTCGTTCTTCCAGGCGAGCCATGCCGGTGCAGAGCTGCTCGTCGACGCAGTGCGCCGCGCCGCTCCCGAGGCCGCAACGGCCGAGCACGCGGTCGATGCCTATGGCGGGGTCGGGTTGTTTGCAACCACGGTGCTCGCGGATGCCGGTCATGTGACACTGATCGAAACGTCGCGCCGCGCCTGCGACGACGCGCGACACAACCTCGCTGACCGCAAGGTCACCGTCCATCGCTCCGAGGTCGGCGCCTGGCAGGCCAGCGATCGCGTCGATCTGATCATCGCCGATCCGGCCCGGGACGGATTGCGCCGGCCGGGCGTCGCCGCGCTGGCGGCCGCTGGTGCCCCCGTCGTCGTGTTGGTGAGTTGCGATCCGGTTGCCGGGGCCCGCGACGTACGTGGGCTGATCGATGCCGGGTACCGCGTCGAACGCATTGAAGTGCTCGACCTGTTCCCCCAGACCCACCATCTGGAGCTGGTGACTCGGCTCGTGCGAGAATGATGTCATCCGGCCGCGCCGGTGGATCCGTATGGAAGATGTGAGACAGGACTACGTCGAGGCCTCCGACGCTGCGTTGGTGGTGGCCATTGGCCGCTATCAGCAAGCCGCGCTCGCCGAGGCATACCGGCGCCACGCCGGCGCGGTATTCGGTTTGTCGAAACGCCTGCTCAGCGATGCGTCCCGAGCCGAAGAGATCGTGCAGGAGGTATTCGTTCGATTGTGGAACGATCCCAGCCGGTTCGATCCCGAGCGGGGCACGCTGCGGAGTTTTCTGTTGGCGACCACGCACGGGCGTTCGGTTGATCTGATTCGCGCCGATGCGGCGCGCAGAGCGCGCGAGGAGCGCGAAGCCCGCGAACAAGCCGACGGCGGCTACGACCTCGCCCGCGAGGTCTGGGACTTGGCGCTTGCAGGCCACGTTCGTGACGCCCTTGAAGCTCTCGCGCCCGGCGAACGCGAAGCGATCGAGCTGGCCTACTTCGGTGGCCGGACCTACAAGGAAGTGGCCGCCGAGCTCGGTGAGCCAGAAGGAACGGTGAAGAGTCGGATCCGCAACGGGCTGAAGCGCTTGCGGCAAGAATTGCTGGAGGCCGGGGTCTCCAGTGGAACGGCGTGACCGGTGGGTGAGAGCATGGACGACATGACCGGTCGTAACGACATCTACGAGCTCGACGAGCTCCTCGGTGCGTACGCCCTCGATGCGGTCGACCCCGACGAGGCGCGGCGGGTCGAGGACTACCTGGCGATCAACCCGAAAGCGGCCGCCGAAGTCGCCGACCACCGCGAGGTGGCGACGATGCTGGCGTTCACCGGGATGGAGGCCCCCGACGATCTGTGGGGTCGCATTGCCAGCGAGCTCGACGACGACCCGGAGCGACCGGCACCGGGCCCCGAGCTGCAACGAATTATCCAGGCGTCTGCAACCGCGCCGGTCCCGCCGGCGGTACCGGCTGTTGAACAACCAGGTGCAGCAGTGACCTCGCTCGACGAGGCGCGCCAGCGTCGTCGGTGGTCATCGTCGATGGCATGGGTGGCCGGCTCGGCAGCGGCTGCCGTCGTGGCGGTCGTGGCCATCACCGTCGTGGTCACCGACCGCGCCGATGCCCCGACCGATCCGCTGATTGCGGCGATCGAGACCGCTCGCGCTGATATCGACTCGGTCGAGACGACGTTGGTCGCTGAGAACTTCGCGGCCACCGCCGACGCGGTGATCGGCCAAGACGGACGCGGCTATCTCGAAGCCCGTGAGTTGCCGGTACTCGCCGACGACCAGACCTATCAGCTGTGGGGGGTCGTCTCCGATGGCCAGGTGATTTCCCTGGGCATCCTTGGGCCGAACCTCGGACTCGAGACGTTCACGGTCGAAGGTGATGTTTCGGCGCTGGCGATCACTATCGAAGATGCACCCGGGGTGATTGCCGACGGCAACCCCGACGGCGCCTTCGTCGGCACGTTCTAGCGCTGGCACACTCTGGGCGTGATCACGCCCCGCCCCTCATCGGCTGTCGCTGATGCACAGCGCGCCGGACAGCCGATCGTCGCGCTCGAATCGACGATCTTTTCCAACCTCGGACTGCCGTCGCCGGACAACGAGGTAGCGCTCGAGCGATGCCTTGCTGCCGTCACCGCCGGCGGCGCGGTGCCTGCCGTGACCGCCATGCTCGAGGGCGAGGTCCGACTCGGGCTCGACGATTACGAGTACCCGCGGATCCTGGGCGTTGCCCAGAAAATGGCCGAGCGCGACATTCCAGTCGCAGTGGCGCAGGGGTGGGAGATCGGCGCGTCGACAGTGTCGGCGTCAGTGGCGATCGCTGCGGCCGGTGGGGTGTCGGTGTTCGCCACCGGCGGCATCGGCGGCGTACACCGCGGTCTCGGCAGCTTTGACGTCTCGGCCGATCTCGACGCCATTGCCCACCACCGAGTCGTCACAGTGTCGGCGGGCGCCAAGGCGTTTCTCGACCTCGGCAAGACGCTCGAGTACCTGGAGACGGCCGGCGTGCCCGTGCTCGGCTGGCGCCATGACGACTTCCCCGCCTTTTACTCCCGCAGTTCAGGATTTGGGGTGGCCCACCGCGTCGAGTCTGCAGACGAGGTGGCGGGGGTGTTCACCGCCGCGACACGAGTGACCGGCGGAGTGTTGTTGGCTGCGCCGATTCCGGAACACGCAGCGCTCGACCGTGCCGAGATCGATGCGGCGATCGCGTCGGCGCTCGACGCAGCGGATGCCGCCGGCGTGGTCGGAGCGGCGGTAACGCCGTACGTGCTCGAGCGGATCGCCGCGGTCACCGAGGGCCGCAGCGTTCCTGCCAATCTGGCTCTGGCTGAGAACAACGCTGGCGTTGCAGCCGAGATCGCTGTCGCCATCGCTCAGTCGTAACGATCCCCCGACGATGCGACAACTGGTGCCAGGCACCAGTTGTCGCATCACGAGGTGTGGATGAGCGACGACGAGTGCTGTCACTGCGCTGCTCGTGACTCGCTGCGCAAGCTGAGGGTTTGCGTGACCGCTACGAACACCAGCAGCGCCGCGAACATGATGTTGGAGGCTTGCGTACTCAATTGGTTGGCGATGAGACCCCCGGCCACTGCCGATACGACCCCAAAGCCGCCAATGAACGTCGCGACCCGCATGTCGGCGTTGGCCTTCTGTCGATTGCGGATCGTGCCCATGATCGCTGTCGGCACGATGACAGCGGCCGACGTTCCCTTGGCCACGACGGGGATCTCGTCGAGGAGGACCACCATCGCTGGCACCATGACGATGCCGCCGCCGATACCGAGCAGCCCAGCGAGCGTTCCGGTGATCAACCCGACGAGTACGAGTCCCACTGCAATGATCACCGTGAGGTCGCCGCGGCCACCGGCGCTGTCGGTCAGTAGCAGCCGAAAGGCCGTGGCGATCACCACGGCGATGAAGAGGATGGTCAGCGCTCGTTTGGGGATGATCTGCAACAGGTGGGTTCCGACGAAGGCGCCACCGATAGCACCGATCGCCAGGAACAACGCGAGCGGCCAGTCGACGTTGCCGGTTGCGATGTAGGTGAGCAGGCTGGCGGCGGCGATGGGCAGCGTCGCCGCCAGCGACGTGCCGTGAGCCATGCGACGCTCCATCCCGGCAAAAGACACCAGACCGGGCACGATGATCAGCCCGCCGCCGACGCCGAACATGCCACCCAGCAGACCTGCGGCGACGCCGACGATCGCAGCGGTGCGCCCGCCGACGCTGGGTGAACTCACCGGGCAACCATAGGCAACCGATCGCCGATCGGCCTTCGTCACTGCGCAATCCGTCCGGCTGCGGCCGGCGGGTACCGCGCTTGTACCGTGCGCGTCGTGAGAGCGCACCCACCCTCCGACGCGTCGAGCCTGTTCGACGACGCCTCGATCCTGCCCACCGACCCGGTCGACGAGTCGGGGCAACCGTTGGAGGTGCTGCATGACCGCGAGTACCGCGTGCGTGCGTTCCGGAAAGCCGCTGATCGTTTGCTCCTGCGCGGCGCGGTGCGCGATCAGAAGCCACCTGGGCTGTATCTCGACGTCGATCCCGATCCGTTGACCGTGCACCACATGCAGCTCGACATCGAAGTCGCGATGCCCGGCTTCGAGATCGTGGATGCCGCAGTCGAGTTCTTGTCCCACCCCAATCGCGAGTGCCCACAGATCGTCGAGCGCTATCGCGAGCTGATCGGCCTCTCGATCGCCCGCGGGTTTAGGCAGAAGGTGCGCGAGCTGTTCGGTGGACCACGGGGCTGCACGCACACCACAGCGCTATTGCAGGCAATGGCGCCGGTGGCGATCCAGAGCGTGTGGTCGATGCGCGCCGCGAATGTGCGCAGCGGTGTCACTACTGGTGGTCGGGAGTCCCAGGAGCAGCAGCAGGCAATGTGGCAGATGAACCTCAACACGTGTCACGTGTGGGCAGAGGACTCCGACTGGGTGACCGGCCTCAGGGCGGGTGAGGAGATGCCGCCACCGGTGTTCGTCGAAGAGCGGATGGTCTCGCTCGGGCTCAAGCCCGAAGACTGGCGTCGCCGAATGTTGTCGTAACCCATCGGCGGGAATCACCGAGCGGCCTACGTGGGCACCACGTTGGTGGCGTAGCGTTTCGCGCATGCCCGACGTGCTCCGCGATCTGTACGACGACGACCACGAAGCGTTCCGCGAGTCCATCGCGTCCTTCGTCGACAACGAGATGGTGCCCAACTATCTCGACTGGGAGGCGGCAGGTCTTGCGCCGCGCGAGCTGTTCGCCGACGCCGGGAAATACGGGTTCACCGGAATCGCCGTACCCGAGCGCTTCGGCGGCGGTGGCTCAGCCGACTTTCGCTTCAACATCGTGCTCGCCGAGGAATTCGCACGCGCCGGCATCGGGGGTGCCGGGTTGGGAATCACGCTGCACAACGACATCTGCACTCCGTACTTCGTCGAGTACTGCACAGACGAACAGGCCGAGCGCTGGTTGCCCGGTATCGCTGCAGGCGAGATCATCACCGCGATTGCGATGACCGAGCCGGGGACCGGCTCGGATCTCGCTGGGATCGCAACGACGGCCATCCGCGACGGCGACGAGTACATCGTCAACGGATCGAAGACGTTCATCACCAACGGCATCAACTCCGATGCCGTCATCGTTGCGGCCAAGACCGATCCCAGCCAGCGCCACGGGGGACTGTCGCTGTTGGTCCTCGAACGGGGGATGGACGGTTTCGAGCGCGGTCGCAACCTGGAGAAGATCGGTATGCACAGCCAGGACACCGCGGAGTTGTTCTTCAACGACGTCCGTGTACCAACGAGCAACCTGCTGGGGGAAGAGGGCCGCGGATTCGAGTACCTCACCTTCAACCTTGCGCAAGAGCGGCTGTCGGTGGCGGTCGCTGGTGTGGCCTGCGCACGTGCGGCGCTCGACTGGACCGTCGAGTACGTCAACGAGCGAACAGCATTCGGCAAGCCGATCTCGTCGTTTCAGAACACCAAGTTCGAGCTGGCCGAGATCGCCACCGAGGTCGACGTCACGCAGGCGTTCGTCGACCGTTGTGTGGAGCTGCTCAACGATGGACAACTCGATCCGGCAACGGCGGCGAAGGCGAAGTATTGGGCGACCGACCTGCAGAACCGGGCGATCGACCGGTGCCTCCAGCTGTTCGGCGGCTACGGCTACATGCTCGAGTACCCGATCGCGAGAGCGTTCGTCGACGCCCGTGTCACGTCGATCTACGCCGGCACCAACGAAGTGATGAAGACGATCATCGCCAAAGACGTTCTCGGGTAACGGCGCCGGACCGGTAACATCTCAGCCGCTACATGGTGGCCATAGCTCAATAGGTAGAGCACCAGGTTGTGATCCTGGCGGTTGGGGGTTCAAGTCCCCTTGGCCACCCCAGAGAGCGGGCGTCGCGCCCGTTCGACGTCAGCGAGGACGGCGCCCGACGGGGTGTCGAGCGCAATGCCGCTCGGTACCCTGTCGGACCGCTCGCTTCTCTAGCTCAACGGCAGAGCAGTGGACTCTTAATCCATTGGTTCTGGGTTCGAATCCCAGGGGAAGCACATCTGCCAACGTGGTGTCTGACACCGGCTCACCGGCTCACCGGCTCCGTGACGTCGACACCGGCTCACCGGCTCCGTGACGTCGACACCGGCTCACCGGCTCCGTGACGTCGACACCGGCTCACCGGCTCCAGCGCTGGTCGTCGCGGTAGCGGCCGACCGAGAGCGGAGTCGACCATTGACGGCGTTGGCGCATACTGGCCGTGGCGAACACGACCACCGCGGCCAGCACGAGCGCAGCCAGCGCCACGCCGAACGTCAGCGCTCGGTTGTGGTGAGCGAGACGCGGGAACACACCCATCCAGGTGGTGTCAGAGATCGCTGGCAACACGGCGAGCGGCGCCAGGTAGCCGAACACGACGAGCAGGATCGCCAGCGCACCCAATCCAACGCCGAACGCCAACGTGATCTCCCCGCGCTCTGGGCGCACAACCAACGCGGCGACGAGGAGTAGCAGCCCACCAACGGCTGCACCGATCGAGACCCAGAACGCCCCGATCTGCACGACCGAGAGGGCGCCGACCTCCTGCACGGGCAACGTGATGGGAGGCATCTCGCCGACCCGCTCGTCGCGCACGATCACCACTTGCTCCTCGGCGCTCACCTGCACCGGCTCGTCTCGGTCGCCGATGAGTCGTTCGTGGCCCGAGGCGACGAGCTGGCTCATCAGCGCAGCTCCGTCGGGGATCCGGGCGAGCTGCTCGATGAACTCCTTCAGTTGCGCAGGTGACTGGTTGAGCGCTGCCGCGTCGGCGCTGGCGATCACAGTGGCGATCTCGCCGCGGATGCCCGAATCGTCGAGGATGGCCAAGCTCGTCGACGTGTCGTCGACCGGCGTGAACGCGACGCGGCCGAACCACCACAGACTGATGGCCAAGGCAAACAAGACCATCGAGATCACGAGGAGCATCCCGCCAGGCGAACGCCGCACCGCACAAGTGTGACAAAGACGGCGAGTCTGACAAATACGGGCCGTAGCCTGCGCATGTGACTCGCCCGCACCTCGCGCTGATGTTGCTGCGAGGCGCACGGCGTCGCTGCCCGTGGTGCAGCGGCAAGGGTGGAATGTTCTCGTCGTACTTCACCAAGACCGCGTCGTGCCGCACGTGCTCGTTGCACTGGCGGCGCGGTGACGTCGGCTTCGAGCTCGGTGCCGCAGCGATGGCTGCGATCATCACCCTCGGTCCGTTGTTGCTGGTCTTGCTCGCGCTGGTGATTGCGACGTGGCCCGAGATCGAGGTGGTCCCGCTCTTTGTCGTGCTCGGGATCGGCGCGGTGCTGTTGCCGTTCGTGACGTATCCAAGGGCGTACCTGATGTGGCAGGCGATCGACATCGTGATGCGACCGGTCGAACCGACCGACTTCGTGCTCGACGCCGAGCCTGAACGCGGCCTCGATCAAGACGTTCGCCGCGGAGATGCTTGAGCGAACAGCCGTTCGTTGGTTACACTGCTGTCATTCGCCGTCATCACTCGGTGCTCACCACCGCCCACCGGGCGTTGTGACACCCCCTCCCTACGGTGATTCTCGACCGACTCTTCCCGTCACGAACGATCCACGAAAGCGAGATCCACGATGAGCACGAGCAAGGAATCCGACCGAGACAAAGCACTCGACATGGCCTTGTCGCAGATCGACAAGCAGTTCGGCAAGGGCGCCATCATGAAGATGGGCGACCGCACCAACATGAAGATCGAGACCGTGCCGACCGGTGCGCTGTCGCTCGACCTGGCGCTTGGCGTCGGCGGTTTGCCCAGGGGGCGTATCACCGAGATCTACGGCCCGGAAGCATCGGGTAAGTCCACGCTGGCCATGCACGTCGTCGCCGAAGCCCAGCGCAATGGCGGTGTGTGTGCCTACATCGATGCCGAGCACGCGATGGACCCGGTGTACGCCGCAGCCATCGGTGTCGATGTCGACCAGTTGCTGATCTCCCAGCCCGATACCGGAGAGCAGGCGCTGGAAATCGCCGACATGCTCACCCGCTCGGGCGCGATCGACGTACTCGTGGTCGACTCGGTGGCGGCGCTCACGCCACGGGCCGAGATCGAAGGGGAGATGGGCGACAGCCACGTCGGCCTCCAGGCTCGCCTCATGAGCCAGGCGTTGCGCAAGCTCACCGGAAACCTCAACAAGACCCGGACCATCGCGGTGTTCATCAACCAGCTACGCGAGAAGATCGGCGTCATGTTCGGTTCGCCCGAGACCACTCCCGGCGGCCGGGCGCTCAAGTTCTATTCGTCGGTGCGTCTCGACATCCGCCGCATCGAGTCGCTGAAAGATGGCGCCGAGGTCGTCGGTAACCGCACTCGCGTCAAGGTCGTCAAGAACAAGGTGTCGCCGCCGTTCAAACAGGCGGAGTTCGACATCATGTACGGCCAGGGGATCAGCCGCGAAGGGTCACTCATCGACATGTCGGTCGATCTCGGCATCGTGAAGAAGTCCGGTGCTTGGTTCACCTATGAAGGTGAGCAACTCGGACAGGGTCGGGAGAAGGCCAAAGACTTCTTGCGTACCCACCCCGAAGTCACGATGGAGATCAGCGACAAGGTGCTGATCGCCTCGGGTCTGAAAGAAGACCCGAATGCCCCAGCCGAAGACGCCGTCGACGATGGGGAATGGAGCGAGGCTGATAACGCGCCGATCGAGCTCGACTGATGGCTGACGACCCAACCCCTGGTGTGGTGCCGCCACGCGTCTCGATCATCACGCTCGGTGTCGCCGACCTCGGGGCTGCAACGGCGTTCTACGAGTCGCTCGGCTGGCGTCGATCGCCGGCGTCGGTCGAGCTGATGACCCTGTTCACCATGCAAGGCTCGATCCTCGGGCTGTACGAGTGGGGCGCATTGGCCGACGACGCCGGCGTCCCCGCCGAAGGCTCGGGGTTCCGCGGTGTGGCATTGGCGTTGAATTGCGCATCTGAAGGCGAGGTCGACACCGTGTTCGCAGCGTGGGTCGCCGCCGGTGCCGCCGCGACAAAGGCGCCGCACAAGGCGTTCTGGGGTGGCTACTCGTCGTACGTCGCCGATCCCGACGGCCACCTGTGGGAGATCGCCTACAACCCGTATGCGCGACTCGACGAGCGGGGCATCTTGCGGATCGACTGAATCGAGCGCTCGCTCCATCCCCGCATGTGGGAGCTAATTGAAGGTGGAACCTCCGGGCTGGAAGATCATCAGCCACAACGCCACCACGAGCAGCAGGTGGGTCGCCCCGATACCCGCGGCCATCTTCGAACGGGCGTCGTCGCCGTCGTCGTTCAGCGCCGGCCGGATCAGAAACCAGCTGACGAG
>JBCDFR010000042.1:0-33397 GCA_039177505.1 Actinomycetota bacterium
AACGTCGCTCGCCGGGCGCACTGCTGGGTCCGTAGCCTGAGCAGCGATGCGCGCTACTTCGATCGGCCACGCAGGCATTCTCATCGACACCGTCGCGGGATCGATCGTCTGCGATCCGTGGTTCCACCCAGCGTTCTTCGCTTCGTGGTTCCCGTTCCCGCGCAACGATCAACTGTCAGACGATCTGCGGACACGGATCGAAGCAGCCGACTTCTTGTACATCAGTCATCTCCACGGTGACCACCACGACGAACCGTTCCTGCGCGACCACTTCCGTCGCGACATTCCGATCCTGTTGCCGGGATACCCGACCCGCGAGCAACAGCGCACGCTCGAGGCGCTCGGGTTCAACGAGTTCATCCGTACCGAGCACACAAAGCCTCTGGAGATCGCGGCCGGCCTCACGGTGGCGATTCACATCGAGACCTCGATCACCGACGGCCCCGGCGGGGACTCGGCGCTGGTGGTCGACGACGGGACGTCGATTCTGGTCAACCAAAACGACTGCCGCACCCACGACCTCGCCGAACTCCGCAAGCACGGTCCAGTCGACCTGCATTGGCTGCAATTCTCCGGGGCGATCTGGTACCCGATGGTGTACGAACTCTCCGACGACGAGATGCACCAACGCTGCGCCGACAAAGTCGAGGCGCAATTCGCCAGAGCACTGCGCTACGTCGAGAACGTCGACGCTCGATTCGTCGTACCGAGTGCCGGCCCGCCCGCGTTCCTCGACCCCGAACTATTCGGACTGAACGTGATCGACGGAACAGAGGCCTCGATCTTCCCCGACCAGACGGCGTTTCTCCGACGCCTCGACGCCATCGAGCGCCATGGGGTGATGAACATCCCCGGCACGACGATCGACGTCGAGCCGGACCGGATCGCCGTGACCCACCCGATCCCCGAAGCCGACGTGGCGCGCATCTTCACCGACAAGCGGACCTACCTCGAGCGCTACCAGACCGACTGGATGCCGTGGATCGAGCGTCAGAAAGCCCGCTGGAACCCGCCGAGCACCGACCTGCTCACGACCTTGCAGCAATGGTGGGAACCGCTGCTCGACCTGTGCCCGCAGATGCGCCAGCAGGTCGGCGGCAACGTCTTGATTCGATGCCTCGACACAGACGAACCGATCGAGGTGTTGATCGACTTTCCCGCAGGCGAGGTCCGGGCCTTCGCCGACGATCCCTTCGACTTCCGCTTCGACATCCCCCGCGCTCTGGTCGAGACCGTCGCCGCGCAACGGGCGGTCGACTGGAGTAACTCGTTGCTCCTCTCTGCCCGCTTCACGGCGTGGCGGTCGGGCGAGTTCAACGAGTACGTCTACAACTTCTTGAAGTCGCTGTCGGAAGAGCGCATCCGCCGCGCCGAAGATGAAGTAATTCGCAAGTTCGCCAGCGACGAGCAACTTGCCGCCGAAGCCGACGACGACATCCGCATCGGCGACTACATCGTCCAGAGGCGATGCCCCCACCGCAACGCCGACCTCACGGCCTTCGGCGAGATCGACGGCGACGAGTTCGTGTGCACGTTGCACGGTTGGCGTTTTGATCTCGAGACCGGCGAGTGCCTCACCGCGGTCGACCGGCCGTTGCGCATCCGCCGCGCTGATTGACCTGTCCCAGGTGTGTGACCGTAAGGGTCCGTCCCGATCTGCAATCGCCGTATATTGGGTGTCGTGCTAGATCTCGGGATTGACCTCGATGTCTGGCCATGGGTGTGGCTGGGGATCGCTGTCGTCTTTGCGATCGCCGAGCTCACGCTGCTCGCCGGATCCTTCGTCTTGTTGCCGTTTGCGGTCTCGGCGTTCGCCGCCGCGTTGCTCGGCTTCTACGACGTCGCGGTCGAGATCCAGTGGGCCGTGTTCATCATCGGCGGCGCGGCGCTATGGATGCTGCTCTATCGCTACGCGAAGAGATTCGCCGGCGAGAACGAAGTCGCGCCCGGGGTCGGCGCCGATCGCCTCGTCGGCCTCACGGCGATCATCACCCACGATGTCGACCCCGACGACACCGACCGACGAGGCCGTGCGTCGATCGACGGCGAAACGTGGGGTGTCGTCGCCGAACCCGGCCAACGCTTCGCCACAGGCACCAAGGTGACCGTTACCGGCGTTTCCGGCACCCGCGTGACGGTGGCACCACTCGACGCCGATGCGTCCGCGCCGCCCAACTCACCGCCGATGGCTCCGCCAGGGGGAGCACCCACACCCCCGCCCGGCGCACCATCGTCAGACTCGCCCCCACCAGAAGGGAACTCATGAACCCCATCGCGATCGTTGCGATCGTTATCGCCATCATCGGCATCCTCGTCTTGGTCGGTGCCGTCAAGATCGTCCGCCCCTACCAGCGGGGCCTCGTCGAACGGTTAGGTAAGTACAAGACCACCCGGAATCCGGGTCTGAACCTGATCGTGCCGTTCATCGAGACGATGCAGCTGATCGACATGCGCGAGCAGGTCGTCGACGTCCCACCGCAGGAAGTGATCACGGCCGACAACGTCGTCGTATCGGTCGATGCGGTCGTCTACTACGAGGCCACCGACCCACAACGGCTCGTCTACAACGTCGCCGACTTCTTCACCGCCATCACAAAGCTGGCGCAGACGAACCTTCGAAACCTCATCGGCGACCTCGAACTCGACAAGGCGCTCACCTCCCGCGACACCATCAACACCCAATTGCGCGATGTGCTCGACGACGCCACCGACAAGTGGGGTGTGCGCGTGGTGCGTGTCGAGATCCAACGCATCGACCCACCTCCGGAAGTGGTGTCGGCGATGCACGCCCAGATGCGCGCCGAACGCGACCGTCGCGCCACCGTCACCGAGGCAAAGGGGTACCAGGAGGCGGCAATCGCACGCGCCGACGGCGAGAAGCAGGCCGCGGTGCTCACCGCCGAGGGACGCAAGGAAGCTGCCATCCTCGACGCCCAAGGCGAGGCCGAGGCCATCGAACTCCGGGCCCGGGCCGACAAGCTGCGCCTGGAGATGATCGGCGAAGGCGAAGGCGCTGCCAACAAATCACGTCTGACGGGCATCAAAGAGGCGCAGACCGACGACAAGGTCCTCACCGTCGAATACCTCCAAGCGCTCGAACGAATCGGCGACGGGCGCGCCACCAAGCTGGTCATCCCGGCCGAGTTCTCCGGGTTGCTGGGCACCGTCGCCGCGCTCGGTGCGGCGACCCGCGACGACGAAACCGACGATGAAGTGCGTCCGAAGGACGGCCTGCCGGTGCCAGAAGAGGAAGAACTCGTCGAGCTCCCTGAACCCGATCGAGACGAGATTCGCCGGCAACGCTGATGAAGTTCGCCGACGCACCCCCGGCCGGTTGGTACCCCGATCCACAAAACCGCACCCGCTTGCGGTGGTGGGACGGGCTCGACTGGACCGACATCCGTCGTGCACCGCCGAGCGACGCTGAACTCGCGTCGTTCGAGGCGATGCAGGAGGAGATGCGCCAACAAGCGATGGCCGCATCGGGCCAGCTCCCTACGGGTCTGCCGCAGATGCCCCAGGGCGCCGACACACAGCAGGTGATCAGTCAGGTGCGCAGCGCGGCGCGCGATGAAATCGACCGCGCCGCCGATGTGTTCAGCCAGCGCGCCCGCCAGGCGACGCGCGAAATCGAGCCGTTGATCTCCAAGTACACAGCGCCCGCCGTTCGCTGGATTCGGATCGCCGCGATCCTCGCAATCGTGTTACTCGTGGTGTACTTCCTGTTCCAAGTGTTTGCCCAGGCGACCCTGTTCGAGTGGATCGGCGATCGCATCGACAACCTCACCGACGAGAACTCGCTCGGCTCGATCGTCGAGACCTCCGACTCCCGCTGATCGAGCCACCGCGCCGCCGAGTTACCGTGCGGCAATGGGACGAATCGACGGCAAGGTTGCACTGATCACCGGTGGCGCTCGCGGCCAGGGTTCCGCCGAGGCGCGGCGGTTCGTCGGTGAAGGAGCAACGGTGTACCTCACCGACGTGCTCGACGAGGAGGGCGAAGCGCTGGCCGACGAACTCGGCGAGGCCGCGACGTATCTTCATCAGGATGTGACCAGCGAATCCGAGTGGGAGGCGGTCGCGGCCGGCATCGTCGAGGCGCAGGGACATATTGACGTGCTCGTCAACAACGCCGGCATTTTTCAGATGCAGGCGCTGCTCAACACGAGCCTCGACGACTGGCACCGGATGCTTGCAGTCAACCAGACCGGCGTGTTCCTCGGGATGCGCGAGGTCGGGCGACGCATGCGCGATCACGGCTCGGGCAGCATCATCAACATCTCGTCGATCGCCGGATTGAGTGGCGCAGCGATGGCCCACGCCTATGCGGCGACGAAGTGGGCGGTGCGCGGCATGACCAAGTCGGCGGCGATCGAGTTCGCCCCCGACGGCGTCCGTGTCAACTCGGTCCACCCCGGCATCATCGACACCCCGATGGCCGCGGAGTTCGGACAGGAGATCCTCCCCCGTGTGATCGAGTCGATCCCGATGGGCCGCATGGCTGCCGCCAGCGAGGTCGCCGACCTCGTGCTATTCCTCGCCTCGGACGAGTCGAGCTACTGCAGCGGCCACGAGTTCGTCATCGACGGCGCGATCAGGGCCTGACCATCAGCGCCCACTCGCTGGCGCACACTCTCGATCGATCATCAACGAACCGACCGTTCACGCTGGCGCAGCCAAGCGTGTGTCGATCGCTGACACGTCCTGGTATAGAACGCGAGATGGGCGAGCAAGTCGGCGGCTGACAATCGATCTGCCGCCGGGGCGAGCACGTTGGCGTCGACTCCCCAGCCGAGCGGTCATTCACCAGCTGTGGTACTCGGCGCGGCGAGCGCTTGCGCGAACCTTTCGGTCCCCATCGGGGCATGCGTAGGCGGCGGAGTCTTCTGCGAACTGTCGTACATTGACTCTCTGAACGGCAAGGGCGTGTCTTGTCTATTGCCGCCCGACCGAACGTCGGTCGACGTCGCAAATGTACTGGCGACCGCGCAGATCGTGAATCCCGACCTCGACGCGAGTGCGATCATGACGATCGTCGCCGTGGGAGCAACGGGCGTCACAGGCTCAGCGTGGGGCTCCAACGACGGTGGTCAGGGCGGAGCCGGGGGCGCCGGTGGCGACGCGTCTCCGGGACATGACGGGGGTGCGGGAGGCGACGGCGGCACCACCGTTGCCACGATGGTGCAAGCCGGCGAAGTGCCGGCGCCAACGGAGGCGGTACGGACGGTGGGCTCGGCGGCAACGCCGGCATCGGTGGGGACGGCCTGCGTGGTTGCGGCGCGGGAGCGTCCGGCCTCGGCGGGCCCGCAGACATCTCGCGGTGGATCGACGTCGACACCACTCCGTCAGGCCAGCTCGGAGCGGGCGGCACAAGCTGCCCGAACGATTGGAGCTACTTCAACGGGGGCTGGGGCGGCGGAGGCGCGACGGGCGACGACGGCACGAGCGAGAACATCCCGGCCGGCGGAGGCGGCGGCTCGTTCAGCCAGCTAGCGACGGTCCCGAGCGTGGAGCGGGCGGGCACCGCAATGCTCGACCTCATGGCCGATCACGGCCTCGATCGAACGACGGCATCTCGCGGTGCGGTCGGGGTCGGGTTCAACGACCCCAACTTCATCAATCCCGCAGGAACGCTGGCTGACAAGTCAACTGGGCTGATGTGGACACAGGCTGTGTTCAGGGGGGGAATGGCATAATGCAGACGGGCACCAGAACGCAGTCGGTATCACCGGTTGGCGCCTCCCGACGATGTGCGTCGACAAGACAGTCGTACCGGCTCGTGCGCGAGGTGTTCTAACCCCGAGCAAGCGCTGATCTCGACCAAGGATGCGCCAACAAGCAGACGGCTGCCAGCAGCTCGACAGTCACATCGATCGGTCGTCGAATGAGTCACGCAACCGATCGGTCGCTGCGGCGAGGACGTTGGCGTCAACGCCGCAGCCGACGAGCTTGGCACCGGCTGCTGCATAGCGTGCAGCGAGCGACGGCGTCGCGGCGAACACGCCGGCGACACCCCCGGCTGCGACGATCAGTCCGATTGCCCGCTCGACCTGCTCGACGACCTCTGGGTCCGTCGGGACGAGCGCCCCGCCCATCGCCGTCGCCAGGTCGGTCGGCCCGACGAACGCGACGTCGACCCCGTCGACCGAACAGATCGCATCGATGTTCTCGATCGCGGCCGGCGTCTCGATCATGGTGATCAGGCAGATGCCGTCATCGGCGCTGCTGCGATAGTCGGCGATGCGACCCCAGCGAGCCGCCCGGGCCGACGCTGCTCCGCGCACTCCCTGCGGCGGATAGCGCGTCGCCGCCACCACCTCCCGCGCCTCATCGGCGTCGTCGACCATCGGCACGATCAGCGTGATCGCCCCAGCATCGAGCACCCGCTTGACCACCGCCGGATCGTGGTTGGCGACCCGCACCGCAGCATCGGCCCCACCGGCGGCGATCGCCTGCAGTTGGGAGATGACGTCGGTGGTTCCCGAAGGGCCGTGTTCAGTATCGATCACGACGAGCTCGAAGCCGGCGCCCGCACAGATCTCGGCGACCATCGGGTCGGCGAGCTGCAGGAAGATTGCATGCTGAACGGGCGCCGAATCATCGCGGAGTCGGTCGAGCAACGGGTTCAGGACTCGGCGCATCATGCGAGCATCGCTGCGAATCGTCGGCGCCACTCGACCGAGGGCTTGTCGGACTGCACGCTCACGGTGGCGTGCTGGTCGAGCGGCAACACTCCCGGCACTCGTTCGAGCATCGCTTTGTCTTCGGCCCCGATCGCTCGATCGAACTGAATGATCTCCTCTCCGGGCACGGAGAAGTCGTCGTTGCGCCATACGACAAACGTGAAATACGAGCGCACATCGTCGATGGGGGCACTGCACAGCAGCAACAGGTGATCGAGCCCGGTGTCGTAGTGGATCGTGCTGCGCACGGTGAACGGCAGATGGAAGCCGGTCGACATCCGCCGGTGCACCACATCGTCGTCGACGCCAGTCGACGACGCGCCCATCTCGTTGCGGGCGTCGACCTCGTAGGCGTAGCCGACGTACCCGTCGTCGAGATCACCCATCTCGATCTTTGGCACCTCGGTGTTCTGCTCGATGCCGAACGTACCGGTGTGCACCCACGGGAAGTGGCTGATGTCGAGGAAGTTGTCGGTCATACGCGTCGCCGACGTCTCCCAGACCTCGACGCCCGAGTTGATCCGGCGATACGTCGCGTCGGCGTCGGCAGCCATCGCCGGGATCGAGCCGTGCGGCTCGTCGAGGCAGATCCACACCAGCCCGTAACGTTCCTCGACGGTCATCGTGGTGAGGTGCGCGGCGGGCGGCACATGGCGACCCACGCCCGACGACGGTACCTCGACGCACCGCCCGTCGTCGCCGAACGTCCAGCCGTGATACGGACACACCAAGCACCCGTCGTGCACGATGCCGCCCGAGAGTGGGGCCTCGCGATGTGGGCATCGATCGGGTGCCGCAACGACAGTGCCCTCGGGACTGCGCCACAGCACCAACGAACTCCCGAGCAGCGTCACGGCAAGGGGGCCGGCGTCGACATCGGTGGATTCGGCGACGGCAAAAAAGTGGTGGCGCAATGACGGCGCTTCGGTGAGCACGGACATCCTCTCGATCACACGAGCGTTTGGTCTGATGGTCTTACCATACGCGAACTAGACTCCACGACGTCATGGACCGGGTCGACACGATCGTACGAGCCGGCACGGTGTTGACGATGGACGCGGCGAACGATGGCGTCGCACCGACTGCGACACAGGTCGGTGCGATCTCGGACGGGGCCATCGCCGTCCGCGACGGTGACATCACCGCCGTCGGGCGTTGGGGCGACATCTCCGACACCATCGTCGCCGATCGCTACCTCGGGGGACCCGACGACATCGCCATCCCCGGACTGTTCAACTGTCACCAGCACCTCACCGGTGATCGGCTGATCCGCTCGATGATCCCCGACGACCTGCCCTCAGGGCAGGCGATCTTCGAGTGGGCGGTGCCGGCACACGCCGCACATCGGCCCGACGACGACGAACTGTCGGCGACGCTGTCGCTCGTGGAAGCCCTGTGCAACGGCATCACCTACACCGTCGAGGCCGGCACCGTCGCCCATCCCGATCGAGTGCTCGACGCGTTCCAACGAGTGGGTGCCGCTGGAACGCTCGGCAGTTGGGGATGGGACGTCGACGGCGAACCCTGGGCCGGCTCGGTCGAGGAGGTGCTCGACCGTCAGCGCGCCGTGTTGGAGCTCACCGCCGACCGACCGTTGGTCGACGGTTGGGTGACCCTCGTCGGACACGATCTGATGTCCGACAAGCTGGTCGCCGCGGCGAGCGAACTGGCACGCGACCACGCGACCCACCTCACGTTCCACCTGTCGCCGACAACAAGCGACCCCGAGCAGTACCTGGCGCGCACCGGTGTGCGACCGGCGGTCCATCTCGACCGTCTGGACGCACTCGGCAACCATGTCGTGATCGCCCATGGCGTACATCTCGATGACGAAGAGATCGAGGTGATCCTGCAGCGTGACACGGCCATCGCGTACTGCCCGTGGGCCTACCTGCGTCTCGGTCAAGGTGCCAGCTCGGCCGGCCGACACGCCCAGATCCGTCGACGCGGCGGACGAATCGGTCTCGGATGCGACGCCGAGAACGCAAGCGACGCCATCGACATCATGCGCGCCGCGACGCTCGCGGCGGGGCTTGCCAAAGACACCACGCAGGATCCGGAGGCGCTCACCGCGCACGACGCATTAGCGATGGTCACGATCGAGGGCGCTCGAGCGTGTGGGGTCGACGCGCTGCTCGGCTCGCTCACCGTCGGCAAGCGCGCCGACGTCGTACTGCTCGATACCTCGGGACCCGAGTGGACACCACGCTCGCCCGATCCCGTGCTCCAGCTGATCTGGGCGTCCGACGGCCGATGCGTGCGTGACGTGATGATCGCCGGGCGCGACGTCGTACGCCACGGTCAACCCGTGCTCGTCGACCGCGGTGATCTCGCAGTCGAGGCACAAGTTGCGCACGATCGGCTCGTGCGCGACGCCGGACTCAGCTGACGACCGCCGTGCCGTGATCGCGCTGAACGTGGTGACGGCGACGATCGAGGTGACGGCGACGATGGTGATGGCGTCAGTGTCGCCACCGCGTACCGTCGACGATCCCGGCATCGTCGGCGTCGGCAAACGTGGCCATCTCGGCACGCCGCACCGCGACCAGTGTCTCGTGCAGATGCTCCCCCAACGCTGCGCGAAGTACGTCGCTCCGGGTGAAGCGATCGGTGGCGACCGCCAGGTTGGTGGGCAGTCGCTCGATACCGAGCGACTCGCGGGCAGCCGCATCAAGTGACCCTGGGTCGACCTCGACAGGCGGTGGGAGCGTCAACTCGCGCTCGACCCCATCGAGACCCGCAGCGATCACCACCGCCGCGACGAGGTACGGGCTCGCGGTGGCGTCGACCGTCTTGACCTCGGCGTTGGCAGCGACCGTCCACTGACCGCTCGCGCCGGGAACGATCCGGAGCGCCGCTTCTCGATTCTCGGGCCCCCAACACTGGAACGGGGCCGACCAGTGTCCCGGCTGCAACCGCATGTAGCTGGCCACACTCGGCGCAGTCACCGCCAGCATCTCTGGGAGGCGGTCGAGCACACCGGCGAGGAAGGAACTCCACTGCGTGGTCATGCCAAACGGACCGTCGCCGTCGGCCGCCAGATTGCGAGGTCCGTCCCACATGCTGAAGTGCAGGTGCATCCCATTGCCGACGCCGTCGGTGGTGACGCTGGGGGCGAACGTAGTGCGCATCCCATGTCGCTGACCAACCGCCCGAATCGTCTGGCGAGCGAGCACACTGTGGTCAGCTGCGGCCAACGGCTCGGCGGCCGCGACCGACACCTCGAACTGTCCGGCCGCGTACTCGGGATGCAGTTGTTGCACGTGCAAACCCTGTGCATCGAGGGCGCCCGCCAGCTCGACGCAGTAGTCGGACAACTCGACCATCCGTGTCATTCCGTAAGCAGGACCGGTCGTCGCCGGGATGAACTCGTCGCCGTCGCCGATGCTCAGCATCCATTCCAGCTCGAACGCCATCGACGCCCGCCAGCCGTGGGCGGCCAGTCGTCGGCACTGCTCGCGCAGCACGTGGCGGTGACACTGCGGGTGGGGTACGCCGGACTGCGCGACTCGATCGGCAGGCGCCCAGGCCCACCCGGGCTGTGCCGGGAGCCGGGCAAGTTCGCCGAGATCGGGAAGCAGCCGGAGGTCGCCGACCGGCCCGCCGGCGCTGGGACTTTCGGTGAACCCGTCGTCGAGGAGGTACACGTCGGCAACCGGGGAAAACCCGACGCCCCACTGAGCGACCTCGGCGAGACGGTCGAGCGGAACACCCTTGACCCTGGCGATCCCCGAGTTGTCGATGAACGTCACCGCCAAGAGACGGGTCTGGTCGGCGTTCAGCTCGACCAGCAGGTCGGCGGCGACCTCGGCGTTCATGGGGTCGCCGAGCGTGGGCAGTCGAGTGGTCACACCATCGAGTCAAATCGATCGCACAGCCCTGGCGCTACCTCATCGACCGCTGCCCACGCATCGGCACGATCACCACCAACCGCCATCACCACTACCGCATCGGGTGCAATCGGGAGCGCAGCGGCTGCGCGCATGGCGGGTTCGACGACGTGCGCCGACGGCACCACACCGAAGGCGGTCGGGCCGACCAACACCACACAGATCACGTGCCGCGCCTCGCCGATCGACACCACCGATCCGGCTCCATGGGCGTGTGGGCCGAACCGCTCGCTGTGCGCAATCAGTGCTCGGCCGGCGCGTCGGACACGGAGCGTCAACTCGAGTTGCCCCGCAGGTTCGCCGTGGCGTCCCAATGCCAACTCCTCGACGATCGAACATCGGGCCACCTCCGCGAGCTCGACGACGGTCGCAGCACGATGGACTGACCCGACCAGCGACACCATTGGTTCGGGGTGCCACTCGAGGCAGCCACCGTCGTCGACGATGGCGTGCGTGATCGACGACGACGGTCGAGCCATACCGTCGGTCGTGGTGGGCGCCGGCCAGATCAGCGTCGCCGCTGCGGAGCCGATGCGTGCCGTGGCCCCAGGCCCGACGCGCACCTCGGTTCGGAGGTCGTCCCCACCCACCGGAGCCGCCGCCGAGCCGACGAGCAGGATCCGATCGTGACACTCACGCACCGTGAGCGGCGGCTCGCAACGCACGTCGACCAGGCGGTCGCGGTGACCATGTCGTTCGACGGCAATCAGCGAGCGGGCGCGCATCAGTCGACGCGCTGGCGAACCCACTCGGCGATCGGCGCCACGCCCACCGGATCGGCGAGCGACACCGCCGCCACGGGCGCTCCGTGTCGACGCTCGTCGGCGTCGGACACCATCTGTTCGACATCGGCGCCGACGTGTGGCGCGAGGTCGGTCTTGTTGATCACCAACAGATCCGCCTTGGCCACACCCGGGCCACCCTTGCGCGGTACGTCGTCACCGCCGGCAGTGTCGAGCACGAAGATCTGAGCGTCGACAAGGCCTTCGCTGAAGATCGCTGTGAGGTTGTCGCCTCCCGACTCGACGAAGGTCACGTCGACGGCGCCGAGCGCGGCTTCCAGTTGCTCGACCGCATCGAGATTCGCTGCGATGTCGTCGCGGATCGCCGTGTGTGGGCAACAGCCGGTCTCCACCGCCACGATGCGTTCGGTCGGCAGAACACCCGCAGCGCGCAGCGCATCGGCATCTTCGGTGGTGAAGATGTCGTTGGTGATCACAGCGACCGACAGTTCATCGCGCAGCGTTCGACACAACTCGCCGACGAGGGTGGTCTTGCCACTGCCGACCGGCCCGCCGATCCCGATGCGGACACTGCGGCTCATGCCGCGAACATCCGATGGTCCCACGCCCCGTGATCCTCGGACAGGATCTCGGTGAGCGTTCCGCCCCACGACGGAAGGTCGACGACCGGCCGCGCTGCGTCGGCCGTGGCCCGCTCGGCCAGATCGCGCATCTCGACGCCGAGTCGCGACGACAACTGGACGAGTTCGATCGGGTCGAGCCCGAGCAGTCGAACCGCCGCAGTTGTGCCCGCGCCGATGATGTGATGCAGCTGAATCGTGGCGGCATCGATCGGGGTCCCCCCGACGGCGGCGATCAATGCGCCTAGCGCCAGCGGCTGGAGCGGGCCCTCGGGGAGACGCCCGAGCTGCGTGAGTACACCGCTGCCGCCAACGTTGGCCGCCACGCGCAAGAGCTGACGGCCGAGTTGTCGACTCACCTGACGTTGACGCGGCGACAGCAGTCGTGCCGCCAACTCGGCATCGAGCACCAGCACGTCCGCTGCTGTCTCGCCCGCGCCAGGAGTCGCCACCCGCGCAGCGAACGCTGCTTCGGTGTGGCCGGTGGTCGCCAGGCGTCCGCGCAGATACCGCTCGAGCGTCACAGCGTCGGTGACGTCGCCGTAGTGGATCGCCGACTCGACCCCGACCGATTGCGTGTGGCCACCGGCCGGGAGCCGGGAGTCGGCGACGAGGAGGAGCAGAGGATTCACGACGAATGGTCCATCAGAAGAGGAAGTAGCGCTGTGCCAACGGCAGTTCGTCGGCGGGCGCCGCCTCGATCAACTCGCCATCGATGCGCACTGCGAACGAGTCGGCGTCGATGTCGATCTCGGGGGTGGCGGTGTTCAGCGGGAGGTCGACCTTGGCCACATCGCGGGTGTTGCTGATCGGGACCAGCGGCCGATCCACTGCTATGCGCTGGCCGACCTCGGCTTCGATCGCCGCTTCGCTGACCCAAGCAATGCTGCGACCGGCAGCCACGCGCGGTGCTGCGCCCCACATGGGCCGAGGTAACTCGGGCTGCGGCGTCGGAATCGAAGCATTGGCATCACCCATCGTGGCCCACGCGATCATTCCCCCCTTGACGACGAGGTGCGGGCGGACACCGAAGAACGCCGGATCCCATACGACCAGATCGGCCAGCTTGCCGACCTCGACCGATCCAACGTCGGCGGCGAGCCCGTGGGTCACCGCCGGACAGATCGTGTACTTGGCGACGTAGCGCCGAGCACGCAGGTTGTCGGCGAGACCGTCGCCATCGAGCGTGCCGAGCCGCCGCTTCATCACGTGTGCGGTCTGCCACGTGCGGATCACGACTTCGCCGATGCGGCCCATCGCTTGGGAGTCCGACCCGATCATCGAGATCGCGCCGAGGTCGTGGAGGATGTCTTCTGCGGCGATCGTCGAGGGCCGGATACGACTCTCGGCGAACGCCAGGTCTTCGGGCACCTGTGGGTTGAGGTGGTGGCAGACCATCAACATGTCGAGGTGCTCGTCGACCGTGTTCACCGTGTGCGGCCGCGTCGGATTCGTCGACGACGGCAACACGTGCGGTTCGGCAGCCACTGTCATGATGTCGGGCGCATGACCTCCGCCGGCGCCCTCGGTGTGGAACGTATGGATCGACCGCCCGGCGATCGCGGCGAGCGTCGAGTCGACGTACCCCGCCTCGTTCAACGTGTCGGTGTGGATCGCCACCTGCACGCCTGACGCATCGGCGACCTGGAGGCAAGCATCGATCGCCGCAGGTGTCGTGCCCCAGTCCTCGTGCAGCTTGAAGGCCGCAGCGCCGGAGTGCAGCTGCTCCCACAACGCGTCGTGATCGACGGTGTTGCCCTTTCCGAACAGCGCAACGTTGACCGGCCACGGGTCGAGCGCTTCGAGCATTCGCTCGAGGTACCACGCACCGGTGACCGTGGTTGCCTTGGTGCCTTCGGCCGGACCCGTGCCACCGCCGACGATCGTGGTGATCCCCGAGGCCAGCGCCTCGTCGAGTTGTTGTGGTGCGATGAGGTGGACGTGACAGTCGATGGCGCCGGCGGTGACGATCATGCCGTTGCCGGCGATGATCTCGGTCGACGGGCCGATCTCCAACGACGGCTCGATGCCGTCCATCGTGTCGGCGTTGCCGGCTTTCCCTATCCCCGAGATGCGCCCATCGCGCACGGCGATGTCGGCCTTGACCACACCCCAGTGGTCGAGGATCACCGCGCCGGTGATTACGAGGTCAGGCGCCCCCTCCGACCGAGCCCGCGTCGATTGCCCCATCGACTCGCGGATCACCTTGCCGCCGCCGAACACGACTTCATCGCCGCCCGCGCAACGGTCGTCAGTGACTTCGATGAACAGGTCAGTGTCGGCGAGGCGGATTCGATCACCGGTCGTTGGTCCGAACAGCGCCCGGTAACGGTCGCGCCCGATAAAGCTCATCGCGCGACCCCGTCAGCGGTGTCGTCACCCGTTGGGTCGAGCGCTCCGGCGACCGCGTTGCGCAATCCGGCGACCACTCGGCGACCGGCGAACGGTACGAGGTCGACGGTCGTAGCGATCCCCGGTTCGAAACGCACGGCGGTGCCGGCTGGAATGTCGAGACGCAGCCCGTGCGCCACCTCTCGGTCGAAGACGAGCGCCGGATTGGCCTCGGCGAAGTGATAGTGCGAACCGACTTGGATCGGCCGATCGCCAGTGTTCTCGACGGTCATCGTGGTGACCGGCCGACCGGCGTTGATCTCGATCGGCTCATCGGGCCCGACGACTTCTCCCGGCACCAGCGAGGACACACTGCTCGTTCCGGGTCCGATCGGGTCATGAAGCGTGACGAGCTTGGTCCCGTCGGGGAAGGTCGCTTCGACCTGCACCTCGGGGACCAGTGCCGCGACGCCGTCGATCACGTCGTCGTCGGTCAGCACCTGCCGGCCCGCTTGCATGAGATCGGCGACTCGCCGCCCGTCGCGGGCGGCTTCGAGCACCCACCGGGTGAGCACGGCGATCGCCTCGGGATGATTGAGACGCAGGCCGCGTTCGCGGCGGGCGCCGGCGACATCAGCAACGGCGTACACCATCAACCGCTCTTGTTCACGTGGCGTCAGACGCATTGCGCCTCAGCTGGTGAGCAGGTCGTGACCCAGCGCCGCATGGCAGCCGATCGTACCGTCGACCACCTGGGTGACGCCGAGGTCCATGGCCACCGACGCGAGCGAGTACGCCTCGTCGAGCGTGAAGCCGCCGCGGTCGACCAGTAACTGCATGGCCAGGTCGGCGGCCATCGCCATCGCTTCGTCGAGGTCGTCGCCGAAGCCGTGGGTGAACCACTGGTTGTTGGTGCGCAGTAGCGGCGACGACACCGGTTGGTCGTCGACCACCGTCAGACGCAAACGCACGTCGAGCGAGGCCTCGATCGCTGTGCCGCAGATCTCGCCGTCGCCTTGTGCGAAGTGCGGGTCGCCGACGTAAAAGCCGGCGCCTTCGGCGAAGATCGGGTAGTAGATCGTCGCACCGGGGCCGAAGCGCCAGTTGTCGACGTTGCCGCCGAACACGCTCGGCGGGATGCTGCTCACGCGGTCGACGGTGTCTGGTGCAACACCGATCACGCCGAGGTGTGGTCGAACGGGAACTTCGACGTGGCGGGTGAACGACTCTCTCGTCGCTGGATCAGGGTCGCTGATCACCCCGGGCGGTTCGTAGATCGCGTTGGCGCTGAAGTCGAAACCGAATCGAGGTCGGGCGGTGCTCGGAAACGAGCCATCGGCGGGCGGTTCGACGAGCTCGTAGATCGTGATCCGCTCCTTGCCCATTTTTTCGTAGAACAGACCCCAGTTGGCTGCGCAGTTCGAGCCGTAGGGCAACCGCGGTGTCATGTCGAGGATGTCGACGCGCAGTGTCTGGCCCGGCTGCGCGCCGGCGACCGCGATGGGTCCGGTCATGATGTGCACGCCGGGTCCGCGTTCGGCTGGTTTGATCGACTCCCAGATCGCCTTGACCCCATCGTCCATCAACAGATCGGGAGCGTCACCGGCGTGGTGGGTGATCGCCTCGATCGTGACCTCGGTCCCCGACTCGACCTTCATCACCGGTGGCTGGCTCTGATCGAAGTAGCCCCAGAAACACGTGTCAGGCGTCGCCGCCAGATGCGTCGTCGTCATAGTGGTCTGACCATAAGACCACACGATGAACACAGCGTTACCAACAGATCACGACACACCCGAAAACCGAGGAGTCCACGACACTTGCGACATTTGGTGCCTGGCACCAAATGTCGCACAGTCACTACGTCAGGCCCCTGATGAAGGGCTGGGCCAGGGCGCGGGGTTGACGGACGCGGGCGGCGAAGAGCAGCACGACGAACAGCGCAACGATGTACGGGGCAGCGTCGAGGATGAACGGGTCGATCACGTAGCCCTGCACCGACGTGGCGATGGTGAGTGCCTCGATGAAGCCGAACAGCACGCACCCGACCACGGTGCCGCGCAGTGTCCAACCGCCGAAGATCACCGCCGCGATCGCAATGAAGCCACGTCCGTTGATCATTCCCGACTGGAACGACCCGACCTGGCCGAGCACGAAGAACGCGCCGCCGAACCCGCACATCACGCCGGTGATGAGGATGGCTTGGCGTCGACGGGCATTGACATCGATACCGGACACGTCGGCCGCCTGCGGGTTCTCGCCGACCGAGCGCACCTCGAGCCCCCATCGCGTGCGGTACACGAGCCACCACAAGAACGGCACCAGCGGATACACGAGATACCCGGGCCACGGTCGGGCGAACAGCGCCTCGCCAAGCATCGGGATGTCGGCGAGGAGCGGGATGCGCACCACACCGGCTCGTGCCTGGCCGAAGTCGATCGTGCTCGCAAGGAACGCCGTGAGCCCGAGCACCAACACGTTGAGCGCCAAGCCGACGACGAATTGATTGGCCGTCAACCGATGGCTGAGATTGGCCTGCACCGACCCGACCAGCAGGCCAAAGGCGCAACCGACGGCCATCCCCACCGCCGCGTTGGCGATCAATTGATACCCGACCACGGCGCCGAACGCTCCGGCGAGCAACATGCCTTCGACCGAGATGTTCAAGGTGCCGGCCTTCTCGGCGACCCACTCGCCGGTACCGGCGAAGATGAACAACACCGAGAGTTGGAACGCACTGATGTAGAGCGCTTCGGAGCTGAACAGGTTGCCGAGGGCAGCGAGGAAGTCCATCAGCTTGCGGCCTCGCGCGAGCGCAGCGCCCGTCGTTGCGCCCGGGCGAACAGCACCGCCGGCGGGATCAGCAGAGCGAGGACCAACAGCGCCTGCACCACATCGGTCATTCGACGATCGACGCCGGTGGCGGCGAGAAAACTCGACCCCGTGCGCAGCATGGCGAAGATGAACGCCATCGGAATCGCCAGGCCGATGCGGTTGCGGGCCAACAGCGCAACGAGCAGGCCGTCCCATCCGAAGTTGCCGGCGATGCCGAACACCAGCCGGTCGCCGGCTGCGCTGCCGAGGAGCAGGACACCGCCGGCGACGCCGGCCGAGGCGCCGGACGCGATCAGTACCGACGCCGCCAACGGGCGCTCGGCGATACCGAACCGTTGGGCGGCTCGCGGGTTGAACCCGAGCATGTCGACGCGAACTCCGAGCACGGTGCGCGACAGCAGCAGCATCACGACAATGGCCAGACCGACGGCCAGCAGGAAGCTGGAATCGATCGAGTTGCCGAAGATCGTGAAGCTCGGCAAGCGCAGATCCGACGGAATCTGTTCGCCGGAGTTGACAATGTTGATCCGTTCGGTGTCGCGATCGGCGACGAGCCACGGCTGGCGGAGTCCGTAGGTCAACAGTGAGAACGACACGAACGTGAGCAACAGCGTGGTCAACACCTCCGGCACGCCACGCCACGCCCGCAACGCAGCAGCGATCCCCGCCCACAACCCTCCGCCGATCGCGCCGACCAGCAACGACGCGGTGATGACGAACCACGGCGGACCGCCGAGCCGCACCGCGAGATAAGCGGTGAACGCGGCGCCGACGACGACCTGTCCCTCTTGGCCGATGTTCACCAGTCCGGCGCGAGTGGCGACGATCGTCCCGGTGGCCACCAACAGCAGCGGGGCCATCGTGGTGAGCGTCAAGCCCCACGCGCCCGGCGAGCGCAGGCTCCCGTCGAGCAGCGCGCTGAACACCTCCGACGCACTGCCCCCGGTGGCGAACACGAGGAATGCCGAGATCCCGATGGCCGCCGCGATCGACGTCGCATACAAGCCGACCGCGACGCCCGCCTCGCGACCGGTCGGTCGGCGGCGGCCCATCCGAGCGATCGATCGGCTGAGGCGCCCGGCGGCACTCGCTCGCTCGTCGACTGGGGGCGGTCGCCCGGGGGTGCGCGGTGGTTGGGCGGTCTCGGTCACGCCGTGACCCCACCCATCAACAAACCGATCTGCTCGGCATCGGCGTCGGCTCGATCCATGCCACCGACGATGCGGCCGCCGTGCATCACCAGGATCCGATCGGCGAGGTGCAGGATCTCCTCCAGCTCACTCGAGATCAGCAGCACCGCCACTCCGTGGTCGGCCACTGCCCGCAGCCGCTCGCTCATGAATTCGATCGCACCGACGTCGAGACCGCGGGTCGGTTGCGCGGCAACCACCACGCTCGGCTCGGTATCGAGCTCACGGGCGACGACCACTCGTTGTTGATTTCCGCCGCTGAGCGAGGAGAACAAGGCGTCGGGACCGGCACAGCTGATGCCGTACTCGTCGATGAGGCGTTCGGCGTCAGTGCGGATCTGCACCTTGTCGACGCGCTGCCAGGCAGGGCCGGAACCAAACCGCCCGAGCTGCAGGTTCTCGGCGACCGTGAGGTCGAGCACGCACCCGGCATCGTGACGGTCTTCGGGGATCATGGCCACGCCCGCGTCGCCCATCGCTCCGGCACGTCCGGGGTCGATCTGGTGACCGTCCACGCGCACCGCGCCCTCATCGAGCGGGAGCAGGCTGGCCAGCACATCCGACAGCTCGGTTTGGCCGTTGCCTTCGACGCCTGCGATGCCGACGATCTCACCGGCATGCACCTGGAGGTTGACCCCGTCGAGCACCCGCACCCCATCGACGGTCAATCCCACGCTGTCGACTTCCAGCACGGCTCGACGCGACGCGTTCGCAGTGTCGACGACACGTTCGGTGTGGTCGAGCTCGGCGATGCCGAGCGCTGCCGCCTCGCCGCGCAGCGACACCGGCCGACCGACCATGGCTTGAGCCAGCGAGCGCTGATCGAAAGAATCGGTGCGACCGTGTTCGACCACCTTGCCGCCGCGCAGGATGGTGACCACATCGGTTGCCCGGCGGATCTCATCGAGCTTGTGGCTCACGAGGGCGACCGCCTTGCCCTCGCGTTCGACTGCCAAACGAAGCACCTCGAACAGCTGCGCCGACTCCTGGGGGGTCAACACCGAGGTCGGTTCGTCGAAGATCACGATCTGTGGATCGCGGCGCAGGCACTTGATGATCTCGACCCGCTGGCGCAGTCCGACGGTGAGGTCACCGACGCGGGCGTCGGGGTCGACCGCCAGGCCATAACGCTCACCGACCGACCGGACCAGATCGCGCGCTGCTCGAGCATTGAGTCGCTGGTCTTCGCCGAGCACGACGTTCTCCCACACCCGAAGCTCCTCGACGAGGCTGAAGTGCTGGTGCACCATCCCGAGCCCGAGCTCGGCAGCACAGCGCGGGTCATCGACGCGCACCGTCGAACCACTGATCTCGATCGAGCCGCGGTCGGGTTGGACAAGCCCGATCAACACCTTCATCAGGGTCGACTTGCCGGCGCCGTTCTCCCCCAGTACTCCGTGAATCTCACCTGCACGCACGTCGAGGTCCACGCCGTCACACGCCGTGACCGGTCCGTACCGTTTGGTGAGATCGCGGACGCGCACCACCAACTCGCCTGAGCTTGGCGCTGGATCCCCCATGCTCGATGTTGCTACCACACCGGGTACTTGGCCTTGTCTGGCAGACCGGAGCGGACGGTGATCGCCTCACCGCGCTGCTGCGCTTCGGCCCACAACGCATCCTCGTCGATCGTGCGCATCCGTCCACCCTCGACCACGACCCGACCGTCGACCACAACGGTGTGCACACCGCGCCCGTCGGCGGCCCACACGAGCTGATTGATCACGTTGAGCAGCGGACGCCACTCTGGTCGATCGGTGTCGTGCAGCACGACGTCGGCGCGCTTGCCGACCTCGAGTGAGCCGACCTGATCCTCGAGCCCAAGGGCCTTCGCTCCGCCGAGCGTGGCCATCTCGTAGGCCATCTCGGCGGGGAACATCTGCGGGTCCATCCGACCGTCCTTGAACAGACCCGCCACGAGGTAGGTGGCGCGCATCATGTCGGAGTAGTTCGAGGCGTTGTTCCCGTCGGTGCCAATGGCGACATTGACCCCGCATTGCATCATCTCGGGCATCTTGCCGAGTTGAGTGACGCCGTAGCTGACCTTGAGCGCCGTCGTCGGGCAGTGCACCACGGTGGTGCCGGCTGCCGCCATCTGTTCGATCTCGCGGTCGTCGACGTGCACGGCGTGGGTGATCGCGACGTCGTTCGCGAGTACGCCCAGCTCGTCGAGGTGGACCATCGGGCGCTGACCGAACTCGGCGATGAACCCATCAGGGTCGACCTTGGCCGGCGACATGTGGAAGCTCATCCCGACACCGTTGTCGTCGGCGAGCTGACGAGCGGCCTGCCATAGCGGATCCGAGCACGTCGTGTGACCGACGAGCGTCGACCATGCGGCCAGACGACCATCTGCCGTCGAGGCGTAGCGATGCAGCTGATCGGCCAACCGGTTGATCGCGGCGTCGGTGTCTTGCCGATACACGTCGGGCTCCGGAGGCAGGTCCCACACCCACGCTCCGATGCGGCCGCGAATACCGACCTCGGCGAGCCCGTCGATCACCTCGTCGAGGAAACGGATCGTGCCCGCTTCGAGGAACGAGGTCGTCCCGGTGCGCAGCATTTCCGCGGCCGCGAGCTGCGCAGAACACCGCTCGTCCGCGGCGTTGTACGCGGCGTACAGGTTGGTCAGCCAGACGAACACGTTCTCCTCGAACGGTGTGTCGTCGGGGACGTAGCCGCGGGTGAGGGGCTCGCCGGTGATGTGGATGTGGCTGTTGATCATCCCTGGGGTGACCACGAAGCGATCACCACCGATCACCCGCGCCGGTGCGTAGGTATCGGCGAGATCACTCGTCTTGCCGACAGCGACGATGGCGCCGTCGTGAACGACGACGGAGCCGTGGCGGATGATGTCGCGCGATTGGTTCATCGTGACGACGTACCACCCGTCGATCCGCAGGTCGGCAGGGGTGGGCTGTTCGGTCATTCGCTGCTCCCGGTCGCTGCTGACGGACTCGTTTCTGCGGGCCGATCGCCGACGAGGACCTGCTGGAACCCGATCGGCTCGATGATGCGGACGTTCTCGCAGCCGGCCGCCCGCAACCACGTCGCGACGTCGTCGTGGCTGAACGTGGCGCCGCGTTCGGTGCTCGCCATCATGGTTACGCCCATCATGAGGGCGTGGGGGTTGGCGGCACTACGACGGGCATCGGTGAAATAGTCGCCGATGACGACGCGACCGCCGGGGCGTGTGGCCGCGACGGCTCGGTCGATCAGCCGCCGCGCTCCGTCAGCCCCTTCGGCGCGCACGACGTGACCGAGCACGACCAGGTCGAACTCGGCGACCGGCAGCTCGACGTCGAAGTAGTCCCCAGCGAGCAGCTGTACTCGCTCGCCGACGTCGTGTTCTTCGACCTTGCGAACGGCCACGTCGATCACCCCGGGCAGGTCGTTGACCACTGCAGTGGCCTGATCATTCCCCGACAGCACGGCGATTGCCCACGGTGCGCCTCCGGCTCCCAGGTCGAGCACCTTCGGTGCCGACAACGCTGAGTAGCGCAACTGCAGGTCGGCGCGACGTGCGCATCGCAAGATGGTCGTGAACGTGCCCTCGACGAGCGGGACGTAGAACGCTGCCGGGTCGTCGTCGACCGGCGCGGCGGGCCGGCCGTTGCGGATCGTGTCGACGATCGTGCGCCAGTTGTCGAGCGGTCCGGGCGACACCGGGATGAGGTCGACCATCGACGCGGCGCCGTCTCGCAACAAGTAGCGCCGTGCGGTGTCGTTGAGTTCGACACCGCTGCCACGACGTTCCATGAAGCCCATGGCGACGATGCCGTCGAGCAGCGCGTCGAGGTGCGGTGCCGACACGTTGAGTTCCGCTGCGAGTTCGTCGCCGGTGGCCCGGCCGCGCCGTTCGACGGCTTCAAAGACGCCGAGCTCCAGCGCGGCGACAAGAGCGTGAAATCGGCCGAAGCCGTCGACCACGTCCCACACTGGCGCCGACGTCGGCGGCTTGTAGTCGGTCCACGGGCGCCCGACGTGGGCCATCGTGTGAGTCTTCTTCAGTTCTGGATACGGCGAGTCGACCATCACCGGAGGCACCGCTCAGGGCCGGAGCAGAATCTTCCCGAACACGTCGTTCGACGCCATCTGTTCCTGCGCCGCCGCGGCCTCAGCGAGTGGATACTCGGTGTCGATCTCGACCGCGAAGTCGCCAGAACAGAACTGCTCCCACGCCGGCCCGAACTCCTCGGGGGAGTACGGCCCCGACCCGCGAATCGATGCCGCTTGATGGAACAGGAACCCGAGGCTGGGAATCGTGGCCTCGTCACCCGAGGTGTTGCCGCAGTTCACGAGCCGTCCACCGACGGCCAGCGCAAACACCGACGGGGCGAACAGGGCGGTGCCGACGTGGTCGAACACCATGTCGACGCCCCGACCGTCGGTGACCTCACGAGCCCACCCGGCGACGTCGGTGGTGCGGTTGTTGGCGACGTGCGTCGCCCCGAGCGTCTTCGCCCGCTCGAGTTTGGCTTCCGCGCCAGCAGTCGCCAGAACGGTGGCGCCGGCCTTGGCCGCCAGTTGGATGCCGGCGACCGACACGCCACTTCCGGCGGCGTGGATCATCACGGTGTCGCCCGCGTGCAACTCGCCGACAGTGAACAACGCATGAGCTGCGGTGAGGAAACACGTCGGGAAGGTCGCGGCGTGCTCGATCGGCATGGCATCGGGCACCGGGTACACATGCGACGCCGGGACCAGGCATCGCTCGGCGTAGCCACCGTCGGCGGTGGCTCCGATGATCCCCAGTTCGCCGTACAGATCGCCGCGTCCGGCGAGCTTTGATCCTTCGGCGACACCCGATAGCGACGGGTCGACCACGACGCGGTCGCCCACGGCGACATCACCGACCTCACTTCCGACCTGCGACACGGTGCCGGCAACATCCATCCCAGCGATGTGCGGAAGGGCGAAGCCCGGCATGTGAAACCAGCCGTTGCGCTGCACGATGTCGAGACGGTTGAGTGCGCACGCCTCGACATCGACGACCACATCGGCCGGGCCGGGATCGGGGTCGGCGACATCGACGAGCTGTAGCACCGAGGGACCACCGGGCGTGTCGTATCGAGCTGCTTTCAATTGGACCCTCCGAAACTGCCGACGCGGCCGCCGGAACAACGTGGGGAGGCGCCGACAGACGGCGCCTCCCCAGTTGATGACGAGTTGGACTAGAAGCCGTACGCCTCGCTCTTGATCTCGAAGAACTGGTCGGCGAATTCGCCGGCGGCGATCTGCGCCTTCACGTCGTCGAGAGCTGCGACCTGTTCGTCGGTGCCGTCGCAGAGCGTTGCGCCGACGAAGTCGTATGCACCGACCTCGAACACGAAGGTCTCACCCTCGGCGAGGTTGCCTGCGGCAATCTCTGGAATGAGCACATCGAGGTAGTCGCCGGCGTCGAACTGCACGGCGATGTCGTAGGTCAGGTCGGTGCGCTCACACGCATCCGAGGCACCAGCGGACATCACGATGATCCCCTCTTCATTGGCCAGCCCGACGATCGGTTCATGAGCGCCGCCGAGGAACGGATACACCGCGCCGGCACCGTCGGCGACAGCCTGGTTGAAGGCCTCGGTGGCTCCGGCGACGTCGTTGAAGTCACCGGTCGGGATGTAGATCGCCGTGAACTCGGGGTCGACCGCCTGCAGGCCCTGCTCGAAAGCGAGGAACGCCTCGGTCTCGAAGTCGAGGTTGCAGCATCCGAGGAAGGCTGCGCTCGTCGAGTCGGTGTCCTGGAGCAGTAGGCCGGTGGCGTACCCCGCTGAGTAACTGATCTGCGACGAGTCGTCGGCCGACTGGGCGACACCGGGGATCTGCCCGCTGGCGCCACAGTTGCAATACCAGAAGATGTCGGGGAACTCTTCGGCCAGCGCTTCGAGCGGGTCGGCGATTTCGGAGGCACCGACGGCGATCACGTCGGGACCCTGACGGGCGAGATTGCGCAGCTCGGTCTCGGCCTGAGCCGGATCGATGTTGTCGACGATGATCGGTTCGGAGTACCCGTTGTCGGCCGAGTAGCCGGTGATGAATCCAACGAGGGCCTCGTAGTACGCGCCGTCGTCGCGCGGACCCGGCGTGGCAATGGCGAAGACGACTTCTCCGTCGGCGTTACCGTCGAGCGAGCCAGCATCGCTCGATCCGCTGTCGGTGGTGTCTTCGGACATCTCGTCTTCGGACATCTCGTCGGTCGACTCCGTTGTTTCCTCGGTCGCCTCGGTGGCCTCGGTGGTGTCGTCCGATGAGCTGTCGTCGTCCCCACACGCAGCGGCAACAAGTGCCAATGCGGCGACGCCGGCGACGAGCCGTGTGGTCCGACGTTTGGTCCGGACGTTGGTGATGGTGTTCATCGCTGCGTTTTCCTCCTCCTGGATGGTCCGTGTGGACCAGAGGGGCGACCGTTCGGCCTCCCCGTTTTGGCCTGATGGTCAGACCATAGACAATGGTAGTCGGCCCATATTTCGGCGGTGTTTCGGTCCCGCGACGGGCCGGCTCGCGAGATGATCAGATGAGGGTGGTGATCAGACGGCGGTGGTGATCAGATGGCGGTGGTGATCAGATGGCGGCGGCTCGATATCGATCGACGAGCCAGCGGTTGAATCGAACGTGGCTCTCCTCTTGCCACGAATACCGACCTCTCGGCGCATATCGCGATCGCAGACCGCGCTGCACCTTGGTGGTCGCGTCCTGATCCTGTTCAACGAACACCTGCACGCCGGTGTCGCTGAGCTTCATCTTGTGCTCGAACAGCGGGTCGTCGAGCGCCGAGGGGTGGAAGATGTAGCCGATCTCGACGTCGATCGTCTCGGGGCCGGTCGGTCGAACCAGGAAGAAGAAGCACTGGTCGGGTGCGGTCCCGAAACACAGCGTCGGCGGAATGAGCGCGAACGTCGAGCGCATCCGCTCTTCCTCGGTGAGTTCGGGGAACACCGGCATGATCGATTGGTGCGTGGCGTTGAAGCCGCCGTCGATGTGGGTGTACCCACCGGTGCGGAAGATCACGTTCGAGTCGGGGTCGTACGGCGCCGGAAACTCGCTCATGTTGCTCGGGCAGAAGTCCTGCACGTACTGGTGGAGGCGGTTGGCGTGGTATCCGTCGTTGAAGTTCTCGAACATCACCTTCCAGTTCCATGGCATCGCTTCGAGTGTGAACGTGCCCGGGCACACGGCGTGTTCGAGGTCGTAGTGCTCGAGGTACGGGCTGTACTGCTCGAGAGTCGGCGCGAGCGGCGCGGCGTCGGTGTCGAGGTTGACGAACACGAATCCCTGCCACAGCTCCACCGCCAACCGCGGCAGCCCGTACTCGGCCTTGTCGAAGTCGTTCGTCCGTTCCATTGCGGGTGCGCCGAGCAGCCGACCGTCGAGGCCGTAGATCCAGTGGTGGTAGGGGCACTTGAACGTCGTGTCGTTGCCCGCTCCGTCGCACACCTGCATGGCGCGGTGCTGGCACACCGCGGACATGGCCCGAATCTCGTCGTCCTTGCCGCGGACAACAACGATCGGTTCGTCGCAGATCGTGACGGTGAACCAGTCGCCGGCCTCGGGAATTCGCTCGGCGCGACCGACGCACAACCACTCGCGGGCAAAGAGCGCATCGCGCTCGAAGGCGAGCACCTCCGGCGAGGTGTACAGCTCGGGCGGGAGCGTCTCGGCATCGGCGACGTCGAACGTCGACGGAGCGAGCGCATCGAGCGCGGTCGGATCGAGTGCGGTCATGACACGGCCTCCGCTGGTGAGGATGGCGTTGATGTGGTCTGGTGTTCTGATGATGGCGCGTGCTGCGCTGCTTCGGTCAGCAGGAACTTGCGAATCTTGCCGACACTCGTGCGCGGCAGCTCATCGATGACGATAAATCGCGTCGGCCGCTTGGCCTTGCCCAATCGCTGGGCGCACCATTGGTCGAGGACGTTGGCCAGATCGTCGGCGCGCTCGCGGTCGGGCGCCGGCACGACGAACGCGACCGGCACTTCGTCACGGATGTCATCGGGCACCCCGACCACCACCGCCTCGAACACACCCGGGTGTTCAGTCAGCGCCGCCTCGACCTCGACGATCGAGACGTTCTCGCCGCTCACCTTCAACACATCGGAGCGTCGGCCGTCGAAGTGATACCGACCGTCGGCGTCGCGCCACGCACGGTCGCCGGTGAGGAACCATCCGTTGCGGTATGACGTCGTCGTCGTGTGCACGTCGTCGAGATAGCCGCCGAACAGCGTGTCACCGGGGACGCCGCCAACCACGATCTCGCCCACTTCGTCGGGAGCGCACGACACGCCGTCGGCGCGCTGTACGTCGACCACACATCCTTCGGTCACATGCCCCATCGTGTCGGGTCGTGGATCGTCGATCGAGTCGGTGAGCACCGCCGGGATGGTCTCGGTCATCCCATACAGCTGGCGAGGGCGACAGCCGAACCACTCAGCCAGCGTGGTGTATTGGTCGGCGCCCAGGTTCTGGGCGAACCAGCAGTGCCGAAGACGCAGCGCCGGGAGACCCACCGAGGTGTCGAGCGGAGCGCCGCGGGCGAGGATCATGCGCATCGGTCCGGCGAACAGGCTGGCGTGGGTCGCACCGTGTCGAGCGGCCTGTTCGACGAACCGGCTCGCCGAGAACGTGTGCATCAACGCCACGCTGGCGCCGACAGCGATCGCCGACGCGAACGAGTAGTACTGCGCGTTGGCATGGAACAGCGGGAGGACCACCAGCTGACGATCCTCGGGTTGCAGGTCGCAGGCCTCAGCCATCGTCGCTCCGGCGAAGGCGTAGTTGGCCTGCGTGACGACGACACCCTTGGGGCGACCCGTCGTACCGCTGGTGAACATCACTGCCGCCCGCTGACCACCGGTGATCGACGTCGTCGGTGCGTTCCCGTGGTCGACACCGAGCGAGGCGAGTTCGGGGCGGCCCTCGTCGACCTCGATCACTTCGAGTTCGCGCTGCGCTGTGTCGGCGAGCGCGGCCCGATACGTGTCAGCTCGTGACGTGGCGCAGACTCCGACCGCTGGTTCGGTGCGCACGATGTGCTCGGTCAACTCCGATACGGTGCCCATCGGGTCGGACGGCACGATGTACGAGCCGATCGAGTTGGCCGCCAGCCACAACGCCACGAACTGTGGCGAGTTGGTGAGCACCAGATGCACCCCGCGCTGTTCGCTCGCACCGGCGGCGCGTAGCCGCGTTGCAATGCGTCGAACCTCGCGATCGAATCCCTCGTAGGTCCACTCGGTGGTCGAGCCGTCCGGCGCTTCGAACCGTAGGAAGGTCGCCCGCGGCCTTGTCTCGACCGTCTGTGACCACAGGCCCGCGAAGGTGTCGAGACCGGCGGGAATCGTCATGACACCGCCGGCTCAGCGTCCGAGCGTTCTGCGCTCAGCGTGTCGGTCGATCCGTATCCGCCGCCCCCGGGCAACTCCAGGCGCACGATGTCGTCGGGGGCGAGGGTGATGCGCGACTGGGTGGTGACGTTCTCGCCGTTCACGAGGAACGACCCCGCCGCCCCGGCCGCGCCTCCGAAGATGCCTTGTGGGGCCTCGGCCAGTCGGCTGGTCACGGCGTTGAGTTGCCAGTCGCGGGTGGTGTCGACCGAGAACTCGATGGTCTGACCCAGACCACCCGGCTGTGCGCCGGCGCCTCCGGATCCCGGGCGCAACTCCTTGCGCGTGAAGCGGATTGGCGCCGACGCTTCGACGACCTCAATCGGAACGGCGGCGACCCCGGTGGGATACGAGCACGCATCGAGGCCCGGCTTGGTGGCACGTCCACCGACCCCGCCGGCATAGGTGAACATCGCCGTGATGAACGGTGAGCCGTCGTCGTGGTTGCCACTCACCTGCATGGTCCACACCGCACCCGACCCCTCGGCCATCGCACCGTCAGGGCTCACCTGGGCCAGCGCCTTGAGCAGCGCATTCGGCAAGAACATGCCGACCACGTGACGGGCCGTGCACGGTTGCGGCGACACCGCGTTGACGATCGATCCCTCGGGCGCAACGACATCGATGGGCGCGAGGCTGCCCGCGTTGTTCGGTATCTCCGGGCTGAGCACGGAGCGCACCGTGAACGTCGTGTAGGCGTGGGTGTAGTTCTTGACGACGTTGATGCCCCACGGGCTGGCGTCGGCCGATCCGGTGTAGTCGACCGTGATCGTTCCGGTCTCCGCGTCGACGACGAGCGCGCACTTGATCTCGATCCGGCTTTCGTCGGCGAGATCGAGGATCGCTGACGACTCGTACCGTCCGCTCGGGAGCGACTTGATGCTCTCACGCGTCGCCGTCTCCGATCGCGTGATGATCTCATCGGCGAGGTCCTCGATGTCGTCGAGTCCGTGCTGGTCGCACAGCGCTTGTAGTCGCTGGCCGCCGATCTCGCCCGAGGCCATCTGGGCGTGCAGGTCACCGGCCATGTGGTCGGGCTGGCGGACGTTGGAGAGGATGAACTTCCAGACGTCGTCGTTGCGTTCGCCTGCACGCATCAACTTGACGATCGGAATCCACAGACCCTCTTCGAACACGTCGCGCCCACCGGCGCCGATGCCGTAGCCGCCGACGTCGGTGTGGTGGATCGTCGACCCGAACAACGCAATCAGCCGACCGTCACGCCACGCCGGCACGAGGACGGTCACGTCGAGCAACTGGCCCGCTGTCTTGTAGGGGTCGTTCGTGATCAGCACGTCACCGGGCGCGAGCGAGTCGATCGGGTACTCGTCCAAAATGCTGGTGACGGCCATCGCCAGGCTGTTGATGTGACCAGGGGTACCGGTGACCGCCTGGGCCACCATTCGTCCGCGCCGATCGAACACCGCATTGGCCAAGTCGCCCGCCTCGCGCACGATGGGACTGAACGCCGATCGCTGCAGTGCCTTGGCCTGTTCGTTCACCGTGGCGATCAAGCTCTGCCAGCAGATCTCCAGCTCGATCGGGTCGAAGTTGCGAGTCATGTCACGTCCTTCAGTCGGTGGGTACCTGAACGGCTCGGCGGCGGGTGGCGACGATGCTGCCGTCGGGAGCCACCTCGACGTCCCAGTCCGGCCGGATCACGGTGGTGGTCTCGCGTTCTTCGATGATCGCCGGACCAGCCAACTGCTGACCGGCCGTGAGCGCCACCCGCTGATACACAGGGGTGTCGACCGGGCCGCTCCCGCGGCCGAACACCACCGGTCGACGAGCCGCTACGGCGGCAGCGTCGTCATCTGTCGCTCGGCTCGGGTCGACCGGGTCCGACGATGCCTGCGCTGACAGACGCCAGGTGACGATCTCGATCGGCACATCGGGAATCGTCAAGCCGAAGATCCGCTCGTACTCGGCTTCGAACTCGGCGAGCACCACCGCGTCGTCGACGGTCCATGCCTCGCCGTCGCCGACCCAGATCGTGACTTCGTTGCCCTGACCGGCATAGCGCACGTCGAGGCCGTAGCGGAACTCGACCGCGTCGCCACTGGCACCGGCGGCTGCCAGCACCCGCCGTCCATCGTTGCGCAGGTCGTCGAGGAGCCGATCGCGTTCGTGCGCATCGATGGCATCGAGACGGCGGGGCATCGAGCGGGCGAGGTCGATGCGCACCGGCGACACGAGTGTGCCGAACGCCGACAGCACGCTGGCGTTGACGGGATAGATCACGCGGTCGGAGTCGAGCAGCTCGGCGACCCCACCCGCATGGACGGGGCCTGCTCCACCGAACGCCAGCAACGTCACGCCGCGCAGGTCGACGCCTTGTTCGACGGCGTGCATCCGCGCCGCAGCCGCCATGTTCTGGTTGACGATCTCGTGGATTCCTGCGGCGACATCGACGGCATCGAGGCCGAGAGCATCGCCGAGTCGTCCAGCTGCCGAGGCGGCTGCGGCGGCATCGAGGGGCATGTCGCCGCCGAGGAACGACGACGGGTCGAGCATCCCGAGCACCACGTCGGCATCGGTCACTGCTGCGTCGGTCCCGCCGCGCCCGTACGACGCTGGACCGGGCTCGGCACCTGCCGACTCGGGGCCGACCTTCAACAAGCCGAAGGTATCGATGTGGGCGAGCGAGCCACCACCTGCGCCGATCTCGACGAGGTCGACCGACGGCACCGACACCGGGTATCCCGACCCCTTCTTGAAGCGGTACACCCGAGCCACCTCGAACACGTTGGTGAGCTCGGGGCGACCGTCGGCGATGAGACAGGCCTTGGCGGTGGTGCCGCCCATGTCGAAGCACAGCAACCGGTCTTCGGCGAGTCGCTCGGCAAACCACGTTCCGGCGAGCGCACCGGCTGCCGGGCCACTCTCGACGAGACGAATCGGTACGCGGGCGGCGTCGTCGGCCGACACCACCCCGCCGTTCGACAACATCATCAGCACGGAGCCACCAAATCCCTCGCCCGAGAGCCATTTCTGCAGCTCGTCGAGATACGGGCCGATCACCGGCATCGTCGAGGCGTTGCATGCGGTGGTGACCATGCGCGGGTATTCGCGAATCTGCGGCGACACATCGGCGGAGATGCACACGGGCACGCCGAGTTCGCGTTCGAGATAGTCCGCCACGCGCCGTTCGTTCGATGCGTCGACGTAGGAGTTGAGGAGGCAGACGCCGACCGACTCCACCGACTGTGCGCGCAGCTGCGCAGCAATGTCAGCCAGAGCAGCGTCGGTCGGCGCGACAACCACCTCGCCCGTCGCCGAGGTGCGCTCGTCGAGTTCCACCGTGCGATCCCGCGGGATCGGCGGCGGTGGGAACTCGATCTGCAAGTCGTACATGTCGTAACGGTGCTCGTCGCGAATGAGCAATGTGTCGCCGAACCCGGCGGTGGTCACCAGGCCGGCGCGTCCGGTCTTGCCCTCGATCAACGCGTTGGTGATCAGCGTCGTGGCGTGCACGATCGGCGCGGTGATGTCGGATGGATGGACTCCGGCCGTCACCAGCAGGCCGAGCACCCCGGTCCGCACCGCGTCGAGCGGCGCCGCGGGCGTGGTCAACGTCTTGTCGACATGGATCCGCCCGGACGCGGCGTCGACGAGCACGATGTCGGTGAACGTGCCGCCGATGTCGACGGCCAGTCGCCAATCGGTGGCCGTCATCCGCTGTCGACCCCGTTGCGGTCGGCGACCGACTCGGCATTGGTGGCGGCAGCGTCACCCGCGAGCAGGTCGTCGCGCGGCGGCGCAAACACGTCGAGGATCCAGCACTCGTTCAGTTCGTCGTCGCCGATGAACTTCGAATCGCCGTGCCACACGTTGGTCGGCGCCAGGTAGATGTCGCCTTCGCGCAAGACCATGCGGCGCTCGTCGTCCGGGTCGCCGATCCGAAAATCGAGGGCGCCACGCACAACGATGCCGATCTGTTCGTGGACGTCGTGGCGATGGAGGTACGAACCCTCGGCCCCACCGTCGATGCGCCAAAAGCACAGCTGCAACTGCTCGCCGGTGATCACCCGTCGACGAAACCCGGGGCGCAACGTGTCGTCGAACTCGTCGGCATCATAGAAGTGGCAGTAGTGCTCGGCGAGCTGGGAAGCGGAGACCGACTCGCTCACGGCGTGCCGCCCGCAGCGTCGTCGACGACGGCGTCGCCGGGAGCGACCGCCGAGCGGTGAGTGGTCGACCAGCGGTCCGGTCCGAAGCGGGCGATATCACCGGGAAGGTCGAGTGGTTCGACGATCGCTTGATTCTCGGCGTCACCCCATTCGTCGGGCGGCACGAGCCACATCACCTCGAATTCGATGCCGTCGGGATCGTGGGCGTACAAGCTCTTGTTGACCCCGTGGTTGGACGAACCCACCAACGCGCCCGCGTCCTCGAGCTTGCGACGATGCGCGTCGAGGTCGGCCAACGTCGGGACCTCCCACGCGAGGTGGTACAGACCAACGGCACCTCGGCCGGCGGGGCTCGGCTGGGCGTCGGCGCCGACGGTGAAGAATGCGAGATCGTGATGATTCCCCGACCCCGGCGCCCTCATGAACACGAACCGGCCGGCCGGGTCGGAGATGATGGTCTCGAAGTCGAGCACGTCGCGGTAGAACGCTTCTTGCCGGCGGGCATCACGCACGTACAACACAGCGTGGTTCATGCCGCTGATCATCAGGGACTCCTCTGCAGTCGTTCGAAATGGTCGTCGTTCGAAATGGTCGTCGTTCGAAATGGTCGCCGTTCGACTTGGTCGCCGTCCGACATGGTGATCACTCGACATCGACGGCCGTCGCCGCCGTCAGCGCCGGACGTCGGTGATTCGGTCGGTGGTTCGGTCTGATGGTCAGACCATAATCGGCCGTGGTCCGGTGCGCCAGCGTCGGGCCGTCGGTCGGACGGGTGGAGATACGTCAGACACGGGCGATCCGGCCCGGATGATCAGACCAGGCGATCGACGAGGCCCCGTTCGACGGCGGCGAGATGCGCCGTGCCTTCATCGGCGGCACGGGCAACATCACCGTCGGCGATGGCCCGAGCGAGCGCGGCGTGCTGCTCAGTCGACTCACCAACGATCTTGTCGACCTCGGTACGGTTGATGTCGTCGGACAACATCGACGCCAGATCATCGCTCTGGAACAACCGGCCGAGCACCTTGCCGTACACCTCGACGAGCAAGGGATTACACGATGCCCGGGCGATCGCGGCATGAAACGCCCGATCGAGCTCGCGGAACTCACCCAGGGTCATCTCGACGTCGAAGCGCTCGGCGATCTCGCGGATTTCTCTCCGTTGCACGTCGGTGGCGCGCGCGGCGGCGAGTTCGATGATCGGTATCTCCAGCAACCGGCGAGTCTCGAACAGTTGCCGCACGAACTCCTTGCGGTCGTCATCGTTGTCGAGTGTGAGGTCGGGGAGGTGTTCGACGACGAACGACCGGTTCCCACGGCGCTCGATCACCCCGAGCGACAACAGTCCCTGCATCGCCTCGCGCACAGACGTGCGAGCGACACCGAACTGCTCGGACAGCGCCCGCTCCGAGGGCACGCGGCCACCTGGTTCGATCGCTCCGGTGACGATCTTGTCGAGCAATTGATCACGGATCTGCGAGCTGAGCGTTTCTCGCGTGATCGGCTCGAATGTCGTCATGGTGCTCCTTTTTGCACGCCCGAGGGGAGGGCGAGCAACGGCCTGATCGTCAGACCATCGGTCCGTTCGTGGCGTCAGCGTATCG
>JBCDFR010000043.1:0-33102 GCA_039177505.1 Actinomycetota bacterium
ACTCGACGAGATAGATCGCCGTGAACACGCCGAAGGGCACCGAGATCAGCGCTGTGAGCCCGGTGACGAGCACAGTACCGATGATGGCGTGATAGACGCCGCCGCCCTCGCCGACGATGCCGCGCATCGTTTCGGTGAAGAACGTGACGTCGAAACGCGTCAGACCTTCGCTGAGCACGGTCCATACGACCGATACCAGCGGGATGGCCACGATCAGGAACGAGCAGGTGACGATGGCAACCATCGCCCGGTCGGTCGCTTCGCGTTTACCTTCGACCGCCCGCGCGATGCCGTAGATCAGTGCGACGTAGGCCAGCACGGACACGATCAGCCATCGCGCCCAATTCGGTGATGCGCCGTCGATCAGCCAGCTGAGCGCGCCGAGCACGATTGCTGCCGCAACGATGCCGAAGTGCTGCGCCCTCGACAGTTGGCCGTGGCGCAGACCGCCGGGATCCGGAGCCGGCGCCGTTTCGCGAACGTCGGTTGTAGTGGTCATCCGTCCGCTCCCGAGAAGCCGGCTGACGCCACGCGACGAGCAGCGAAGTTGACGATGAAGGTGATCGCGAACAACACGAGGCCGGTGGCGATCAAGCGATTGATGTCGAGACCCGATGACTCGGGGAACTTGAGCGCGATGTTGGCGGCGATCGTGTTCGGATTCTGGTTGCTGATCACGTTGAACGTGATGATGTCTGCGGGCGACAAGATGATGGTGACCGCCATCGTCTCGCCGAGGGCCCGACCGAGCCCGAGCATCCCGCCGGAGATCACACCCGAGCGGCCATAGGGCAGCACCGCCTGGCGGATCATCTCCCAACGAGTTGCGCCGAGGGCCAGCGATGCTTCCTCGTGCAGCCGCGGAGTCTGCAAGAACACCTCTCGGGAGATCGCCGTGACGATCGGCAAGATCATCACCGCAAGCACGATCCCTGCGGTCATCATCGTGCGACCACTGGTCGACGCTGGTCCGGCGAAGAACGGAAGAAACCCGAGGTTGTCCTCCAGCCATGGATACACGCTGCGCGCCAGGATCGGCGCCAACACAGCGATGCCCCACAAACCGAACACCACGCTCGGAATCGCCGCCAGCAGGTCGACGAAGTAGCCCAAGGTCTGGGCCAGCTTGCGCGGCGCGTAGTGACTGATGAACAGCGCCACCAGTACCGCCAAGGGCATGGCGATCACCAGGGCGGTCACCGCCGCCCAGATCGTGCCGAACACCAAGGGGGTGACGAACTCAATGAAGGTCTTGTCGCCTTTGAGCTCTTCTGGGTCGGCGAACAGCGCCGGCCAGGCCTCGGTGAGCAAAAAGATGAACACCCCGGCGAGGGTGATCAGGATCATGACGCCGGCGAACAACGACAGACCGCTGAAGACGCGGTCACCGACCTTGGAGGTCTGCTCCGCGCGCCTGGGCGGTGCAGGACCGTCAGGCGGCGAGTCGATGGTTGAGCTCACGAGGTGAGATCCATGCTTGAGGTCACGTGGTGGAGTGCTCCGGAACCGGACGGGTGAGTGAAGACTGGATGAGCAACGGGTCGGGGCGAGCCACCAAGTGGCTCGCCCCGATTTCCGCTACTCGTTGAGGTTCATCGCTGGTGCGATGCTAGGTGATCGTGTGAGACGCCGCTGTCGACGACTCAGGAGGCGACGCTGATGGCGTCGATCGACACGAGGATCTCTTCTTGGACCACGGACGAGATCGGCGCCGAACCAGCGGACTCCGCCGCCGCTGCCTGACCGGCATCGGAACCGACATAGGCCATGAACGCCTTCACCAGGTCGACCGTGTCCTGGTCCTCGTACTCGAGGCACACGATGTGGTACGACACGAGCGCGATCGGATACGTATCGGCGGTAGTCGGGTTGCGGTTGACCTCGATGGCGAAGTCGAAGTCGCTACGACCAGCGACTCGCTCCGACGAGTCGACGATGCGACCCGCTGCCTCGGGGCTGAACTCGACGAACTCGCCAGCGACACCAACAGCCGCGGCCGGCAGCTCGCCGATCTGGCTGGCGTCGGCGTAGCCGATCGAGCCTTCACCGGCGCCCACGGCGGCGACGACGCCGCTCGTCTGTGGCGCTCCTTCGCCGCCACCCGGGCCCTCTGAGTCCCACGGTTCGATGGCGCCGTATGTCCAGATGTCGGGAGCGGTCTGACTCATGTAGTCGGTGAAGTTCTCGGTGGTGCCGGAGTCATCCGAACGGTGGACCGGGTTGATCGCCAGGTCGGGCAGTTCGATATCGGGGTTCTGCTCGGTGATCGCCGCATCGGTCCAGTTGGTGATCTCGTTGGCGAAGATGCCCGCGATCAGCTCCGGGGTGAGGTTGAGCGTCGACCCTTCGATCGACGGCAGGTTGTACGGCAACGCGATCGGGCTGATGTAGTGCGGCAGGTTGATCGCACCTTGCTCACCAGCACATGTGTTGATGGACTCCGCGAACTCCTCGTCGTCGAGGAAGGCGTCGGAGCCGGCGAAGCTGGTGCCGCCAGCGAGGAACTGCTCACGGCCGCCGCCCGATCCGATCGGGTCGTACTCGACTGTGGCATCGGTCTCGACCGACTGGAAGCCGGCCTGCCAGCCAGCCATCGCCGCAGCCTGCGACGATGCGCCCGCGCCGATCAACGTGCCGGACACGCCCGTCGGGATGTCGCCGCCGCCGTTGGGCGGAGCGACCGTTCCATCGGTCGTCTCGGACACTTCATCTTCGGACATTTCGTCCTCGGTCGTGGCCGTTGTGTCGCTGCTGTCGTCGTCGTCACCGCACGCTGCGGCAACAAGTGCCAGTGCCACAACACCAGCAAAGACTCGACACTTGGGAGTGTTCACGCGTTGAACTCCGTTTCGGGATTGTCGCCCGCCGTGTGTGTCGGGCAGATGGGCTTCGGTCGACGACGGCACCGTGTTGAATGCGGAGGGTTGGATGCGGCAGGAGCCATCGCCGCGCCGCAACCTAAACCTGGGAGATGAACACGCACCCCGAGCAAGGTGAACGAACGGTGAACGGAGGGCGGCGAGTCGGCCAACTGTGGCCGATTCGAAGCGCCACCTGTGGCCGATTCGAAGGGCCACCTGTGGCCGATGGAAACCGCTGAGGACGCCGATGTCAGTGCCGGCCGGCGAGCTGTTGTTCGGCCGCCCAGCGATACAACCGCTCTTGCGGGTGCGGTTCGAAGGCGTTGGTTGGTCCGATGCGCGCCCACTGATCATCTGGCTGCAGCTCCCACGCAACAACGTCGTCCGCCAGCGCGAAGTCGAGCGCCTGGTCGAGCCACGCGGTGTGCCGCGGATGCTCGATCGGCACGATCACCTCGACACGCCGGTTGAGATTGCGGGGCATCAGGTCGGCCGAGCCGATGAGGTACACGGCATCGGTCTCGGCGTCGGCGAGCCGCGCGCCGTGCACGACGTTGCCGTGGGCGAAACGGTAGATCCGCGAATGCTCCAGATAGCGACCGAGGATGCTGCGGACACGGATGTTCTCCGACAGCCCTGGCACCCCGGCGCGTACACAGCAGATGCCGCGGACCACAGCGTCGATGCGCGTGCCTGCGGCGCTAGCTGCATACAAGGCTTCAGCAATCCCTTGGTCGGCGATCGAATTGCACTTCAGGGTGATGTGGCCGTCGGCCCCGAACGACGCCTCGTGTTCGATCAGGTCGACGATCTGGCGCCGCAAGTCACGTGGCGCCACGAGGAGCTGCCGGTAGTCCTCCGAACGGCTGTAGCCGGTGAGGTGGTTGAACAGCTGTGCCGCGTCGGCACCGATGTCGAGATCGCAGGTGAGGATGCCGAGATCCTCGTAGATGCGCGCCGTCTTGCCGTTGTAGTTGCCCGTACCGACGTGACAGTACCGCCGCAGCCGATCGCCGTCGTCGCGGACCACGAGCACAACTTTGCTGTGTGTCTTCAACCCGACCATTCCGTACACAACATGCACGCCGGCACGTTCGAGCTGCTTGGCCCACTGCACGTTGGTGGCCTCGTCGAAACGCGCCTTCAGCTCGACGAGCACCGCCACCTGGACGCCGCGTTCGGCAGCGCGAATGAGGCTGCGGATGACGGCACTGTCCCCACCTGCGCGGTACAGCGTCATCTTGATCGACTGCACACGCGGGTCGTCGGCCGCCTGAGCAATGAACTCCTCGACGCTCGCCGCAAAGCTCTCGTAGGGGTGATGAACCAGCATCGCCCGATGACGGATCACGTCGAAGATCGGTCGATCGCTGTCGTCGGCGGCGGCGATTCGCCCCGGCACGACAGGTGTCCACACGTCGTCTTTGAGGTCGGGTCGATCGAAGTCGAGGAGTTGCCACAGGAACGACAGGTCGAGTGGGGCTCGGTGGTAGGTGACGTCGCTGTGTTGCAGCTCGAGTTCGCGCACGAGGAGCTCGAGAATCTCAGCGCCGATCCCGTGCGGTACCTCCAGACGCGTCGCCTGCTTGAACCGTCGACGACGGAGCTCCATCTCGACAGCTTCGAGGAGGTCGTCAGCCTCGTCTTCTTCCAACGTGAGGTCGGCGTTGCGGCTCACCCGGAACGGTGCCCACTCTTCGACGATCATCCCGACGAAGAGTCGATCGAGGTTGGCGGCGATCAGCTGCTCGACGGGCAGCAGCCGACCGAGCGACGTGGTGACCAGCCGAGGAAACACGTTGGGTACCTTGAGGCGCGCGAAGCGACGATCGCCCGTTTCGGGGTCGGCGACGTGCACCGCGAGCGATAGCGCCAGATCGGAGATGTACGGGAACGGGTGCCCGGGGTCGACGGCCAGCGGTGTGAGCACGGGAAAGACGCGCTCCTCGAATAGCTCCTCCAGGGCCACTCGCTCGTCGTCGGTGGTGTCGGCGTAGTCGATGATCTCGATGTCGTGGGCTGCGAGTTCGGGACGTAGCTGGTCGACAAACGTCTCGTCGAGCCGATCGATGAAGTCCGGCACGCGATGGGCGATCGCGGCCAGCTGTTGGGATGGCGTTCGTCCGTCGGGGGTCGGGCGTTCGATGCCGGCTGCGATCTGATCGTGGAGCGCGGCGACGCGCACCTGGAAGAACTCGTCGAGATTCGTAGAGGCAATGGCGCAGAACTTGGCCCGCTCGAGGAGCGGAATGCCCGACTCGCGTGCCAACTGCAGCACACGATCGTTGAAGCCGAGCCAACTCAGTTCGCGATTGAGGAACCGTTCATCGAGCATCAGATCCCGCCGGTCGGCCGGCGCGGCCTACTCCTCGGGTTCGGGACGACCGAGATCCCACTCGATGGAGATGTTCTCGCGCTCGGCATCACGAACGATCCGCTCGCGGTTGCGGCGGAACTGCGGATCGTCGCGCGGCAACAGCACGAGGCGTGCCAACACGCGGGCACGGAACTCATCGAGCGCCTGCCGGTCGCCCCAGTCGCCGTAGACCTCCCAGTGGGGCGCAACCGGACCGTGGTACACGATCCGGGCGTGCGCTCGCGGCTCTGCGGCCTCGACGACATCGGTCATGAGCAGCGATGTTACCGGCACGCGACCCCGTCGACCCGATGTAGCTCATGAGTGAATGCTGGACTTTTCTTTACGAACGCGTTACGTTCGGGAGTCAACGTCACAACATACTGCGATCCGGTACCCGCATCATCTCGAAACGATCAAGAAAGTGGGCGCCGGGCGGGAACCGCACAGCGATTGGCAACGTCTACCTCACATACCGGAAGCGACACACGTGGTTTTCGGCCAGGCGGAAAGGACCCCACCGTGATCACTCGCATTACCAGTCGAACCAAGTCAACCGGCGACACCACGACGCTCGTCGCCGACGATCGCCCCGCCGAGCTCGACAACGCGCCGCACGATCCCGACTCGATGACGGCCTGGATGGCCGAGGGCAACTGCCGCCTGTACCCGCCGGCGACGTTCTTTCCGAGCGACGGCGTCGGGGTCGACCGGGCCCGCAAGATCTGCCGCGACTGCCCCGTGCAGGAGCGCTGCCTCGAATATGCCCTCGGAGAGCGAATCGACCACGGCGTCTGGGGCGGATGTAGCGAACGCGAACGCCGCCGCATCTTGAAGCGCCGCCGCGCCGACGTGGTCGAGCCCGCCTGACGGCGGGGCAACCGCTGCCGGGTCGACCCGGAGACGCAACTACGAGTAACTACGAGTACGTGTTGGCATGGGTGATCGCTCCCTGATGGGCCAGGGCGCCCGCCACCACGACCGGTCGGATGGCATCGCCACCCTGGCTCGCCAAGATGCGCGGACCGATCGGCGCAAGATCATCGAGCCGTATCCACGATGAGAAGTCATTCCACGTCCGTGTACCTGTGTCACGGTAGAGAAAGGCCGATCCGGGACGCAGCTCACCGGGGGCGGCGTCGCCGTCGTCGGTGATCGTCAGAAGACCCCACGTGAAGTTCACGTCGGCACCGAAATTGGTCGCTCCATCAGGGCGCAGCGTCCGCTCGTGGTTCCACACCGAACCACCGTTGGAAAAGATGTCGACCTTGCCGATGCCGCCCTGACCGACAGCCAAGTGATCGACCCATGGATCGAAGCTGAGCGCAGTGGGCTGTTCGTCGACCGCCAGGGTGTGGATGTGGGTCCAGGTCGATCCGGTGCTGCGATGGATCTCGACGTTGGCTGAGTCGCCGATCGCCAGGTATCGCATGTTGCGGTCGCGCGCGACCGCAATCGGCACCGTCGCGATCGCATCGACCGGTGTGGCATCGAGTTCGAAACTGCCGAGCAACACCCATGGCGCGCTGGCGGTCGTGCGGTCGATCACGTCGACGCGATGACCGTCACCGGTCGGCTGCACGATGGCGATCGTGTTGCCATCGTCGGAGATGCGTGGTTCCTGGGGCAGATTGCTTGTCGAGTTCGCCACCGGGAGCGCAGCTCCAGCATCGGCGTACAACTCGTTGAGTGACGTCACCACCGCGTTGTTGTGGTCGAAGGGGGCTGACTCATCAATCTTGGTGAGGACAACGACGTCACCGAAGTTGTTCGGATCGAGCGCGACGACTGCGGTCTCGCCGTACTCACTGACCACGACTTGGCCTCCCAACGACTCGGCGTCGTCGGTGTTGACCCAAAGCGGGAAGTACAGGTTGACGTTGGTCAACGGTTGGCCGTCAGCCCGCACTCGAACGCGCAGCGTTCCGTTCTCGATCTCACCGCCGACGACCGTACCGATCTCATGGATTTCGTGATCCTGATTCGGGTCGACGAGGTCGCAGTGCCAATATGGCGGAACGCACAAGTCATGCGGCGCCACTGAGAGCGATTCGGCCGAACCGCTGACCGTCGAGTTGTCCGCATCGATCGTTCCGTCCGGTCGAATATGGATGTCGAGTTCGTCAATCTTGTAGGAGTAGTGCTCGAACGACGGATTGAGGACGTTCGTCTCCAGGCACGCCGTCCGACCGAGCCAGTCCTCGAACTGCACGCACTCGGCGACGAGGCTCGTTTCTTCCAACTGGTAGCGGCCGGCGTATCCGTTGCTGACGCCGCCGACCGGCTTGATCGTGCCGTCGAGCGTGAACTGCATCAGCGGATCGTGGTTCGGCATTCCGAGTGCGGCCACCACGTACGGAATGACGTCGTAGCGGGTATCGACAGTGGTCAGTTCGGCGGCGAGCCCGGGGAACGATCCGGCTGTCTCCCAGCCGGCGAGACCGTCCGCGGTATAGCTGACGACATCGCCCGTGGGCGAGATCCCGAGGAACTCGTCGCCCACACCATTCATCCCCCATGCACGAAGTTCGTCGTCGATCGTCGTCACCGGGGCGAGATTGCGTTCGAAGTCGAGTGTGCCGGCGGGGGCGGCGGTGAGCCAGTCGGTCGGCACGGGTCCCCGGTCGCCGTTGGTGTCTTCGACGTAGAACCCGATCTCCCCGCCGAATGGTCCGAGCCATCCGCTGAGATCGATGGGGTATTGCTGACCGGCTTTCAATTCGACCGGTGCACCCCACCGGATCGTGTCATCGACCTTGCAGTCGGCGCGCAGGTCGGCCACGAACTCTTCAGCCTGTTCGTCGGTCAAGTGGTACCACGACGGATCGTGGCGGCCGTATTCGTGACGTCGATTGGTGTAGCAAGTACCCCAATTATCACAACCGCCATCGTCGGCGGTGACGAAGTTGTTCCTGTAGTGCCGACGGGGCTGGTCGGCCGAACATGCTCCGCGCGGCACCGACCACGCACTCGGGTCGGAAATCTCGATCCGCCCCAGTTCGTCGTCGCGGGTGTCATACAGATAGGCCCGCGAACCACCGGGACTCGTCGTACCGAAAGTGTACGTACCGTCCTCTGGCACCTCGATGTACCCGAGCATGCGGTACGCGAATGCGCCGTCCAAGGGAAAGGCCTTGCTGATGTTGTTCGTCCCCTCAGTCGACAGCACGAACCCCTCCTCGTCGATGGTCTGGTTGTCGGTCACCAGCATCGAGAACGGCGGAGCGACGTTGGTTCCTTCCATGTTGTACGCCGCCGCCTCAGCAGCACCCGGCCACGTGGAGCCGGCGACCCTCGCCGACCACTGCGTGCTCGCCCCGCACATCTGCCACGACTCCACGGTGGTATTGCCTCCATATTGCGAGAGTCTGTATTCGCAGACGTCGAAGTCTCGAGCGTTGGGGTCGACGTCGACGAGGAACGGAACGGTCTTGCTCCCGGGCCCCGGGAGCAGCCGCGGATCCACCTCGCTGATGTCGAGGTCCTCAGGGATCTCGTTCATCGGCCAGAACCGTCCCGCCAACCCAGGCGCGTTCGCCGGTCGGCCGAGCCCGGTACCGACTTCGAACTCACCGATCTCTTGGACGCTCTCGACAACCTGCGGGGCGCCACCGAGCTGCATCGGCTCGGTGTCCACGGTTACGTTGTTTCGACTGGCCGCCCACAGGCGAACCTCCGGAGCGCTGTCGCTGTCGGGCAGCGCCAATTCATCAGTGGTGTCAGCGGCGTCGAAGGCATAGCTGCCCCCTGGCTGGAGAACGCCTGGGGGCACCGTCCATTCGCCGGTATCCATCGCTCCCGATGCAACAACGACCTCGCCGAGCGCGTCGTAGACGATGATCTCGCCGTGGTCGGCGGCCAGTTCCAGGGTCGGCGTGAATGTCCCGTCGTCGGCGCCACCGGGCGGCGTCGGATCGGGCGGATCGACAGGATCAGGCGGATCGACAGGATCAGGCGGATCGACAGGATCAGGCGGATCGACAGGGGGCAGATCACCATCATCGAACCGGAAGATCAACCGACTGTCGGGCACGCCATCGACCTCGACGATCAACTCGACGCGTCCGGTAACGGGGTCGGCACTGCCGCTCGCTCCGATCAGCTCGTGTGTCGTGGTGGAGCTGGTCTCGACGACGTACTCACCATCGATCGAGGTCACCTCGATGACACCATCGGCGCCGACATCGCCCTCGAGCACGTCGATCGTCATGCGAAACGTGTCGACCCACTGCGGAAGCTCGACACTCCGCTCGACGACGACCGGCTGAGCCACACTGAGCTGACGCTCGTCGACGCTCAGACGACCGGTTGCCGTCGTCGGTGGATGTACACCGTGAACGTTCGTCCCGAGCCGAGACGCGGCACGATCGATGTGACCTGATTCGGCGGCGACCATGCGCGACGACACGGCGGCGTCGTCCGGGTCAGCTTCGGCAGCCACCGTCGGCGACGGCACGAGTGCAAGGGCAAGGGCGACCGCGGCGACGAACGTCCCAGTGGTCCGACGGACAGCGACGGCGGATGATGACGGCGGAGTCGTTCGTTGAGCGTGCGCTTGGCATCGATTCCTCAGCCTGTTCACGATCCGACACCTCCCTCGGAGAGACGAACCGCGGGGGGATTGTCGACCACCCAATCTCGAAAGTCCGGTGAGAACCTGAACGCCAGGTTGTAAGAGACCCCGAGAATGAACCGCTTGGAGAGGTAGATGTACGAGAAATACCGCCCGGCCTTGACCGTTCCCGCAAGGATTTGACCGACCGCTGCCGTCCCTCGGAACAACGCCTGGAGGGAACTCGACGGCTTCACCATCACCCCGTTGATCATCATCCTGCCCGGCGCGTGAATCAGTTGGTAGACGGTGGTTGGGTTGTTCGGTCCAACTAGCGTCGCCGGGGAGTACCTCATCATGCCGTACTTGGCCGGTGTTGCGAGCTGGCTGTACGTGTTCCCTTGGTAAGTGGCGGTCAGCCGCCATGCGTACTGGCCCGACCTGAGCGCCTTGCCCGCGGCACCGGCGAAGGCGAACGTCAACAACGCGTCGATCGCATAGAAGATCCCGCCGATCCAGTCTCCGTCCTCGAACGCGAGATATGACTGATAGGCGAGATAGCCCGACAATGTCAGGCTCACCGCCAGTGCCCCGCCCCACCCCACGCCGCCGCCGATACCCATCAGCCCTATCATCAACAGCGTCATCCCCATCGAGAGCACGAGGTCGCTGCCCCCAATCCCCTCGGCCTCCATGACTCCGCCGGCGATCGTCATGCCGGCGCCGACGATGGTTAAGACGATGATGTAAATTGGAAAGGCAGCTTCGCCAGTCGGGTCGACCAGGTTGATCGGATCACCGTTGGCGTAGTTGTAGGGAGTCGAGCCACCGTGAGCCAATGGGTCGGCGCTCGAGAACGAGGCCAGCCCGGGGAGATACACACGTTGGCCGAACACGACCACATCTGCATCGAGCGCCATCGCCATCGCACCAGCCGCAGTCTTCCATCCGCCAGCTCCCGTCGAGCCAGACAGCGCCTCCCACTCCGGGATCGATGCACCATCAGGGCTGTACAACGCTGCGCTACCGATCGGTGAACCCGCAGCATCGGTGACGAACCATCGATCTGCCCCGGTGGTTGCCACACTCCACTCGACGTCGCCGCCGCCCGACGACGGGATCGAGATGGAGACATCTGGAAGGCCGACCGCCTGCTGCAGTACGGATCCCGTCTCATCGAGCACGAGCCCGCCAGCGCCGAGCCGCACGTTGCCCTGCGACACGTCGTCGATGATGAACTCCTGCTCGATCACCCGTCCACCGGCGAGCCGTCCGATTGCGATCTCGGCATCACCGGCCGCCGCTCGAGTCACGTGGCCGGACGTGTCGTATTCCAAGGAGGCGCCGTCGTAGGCGACGATGTTGCCGCCGACGACGTCGAGCGCGACCTCTTCGACGGCCGGGTCGGCGCCGCCCACCGTGGTGGTGATCGTCTGGCCGACCGGGGCGAGAGCGCCGTCGTAACAAATCTCGCTGATCGTCTGACGATCGCCGACAGACTCGACGGTGCGAGTGCGGGCGCCGTCGAGGTGGGCGGCTTGGTTGTAGCCACCGCACGAAGCAGACGGTGGGCCGTAGTCGTAAGTCCAGGCCGGTTCGAGCACGCTCGTCCCGGTGTCGATCGACAGTGTCGCCGCGGTGAGCGCGCCACTGATCGGGTCGTACTGGTAGTCGTAGCGCGCGTCCGCACCCGGCCCGACCAGCTCGTGCACGAGTACTCGGCCGGTCTGCGGGGAACCGGTGCGGGTTTCGGTCCACACCGCTCCGTCTCCGTCGCGCCACCGTTGCACGCTGACGAACCCGGTCACCGGGTCGTACTCGCGCTCGACGACCAGCACTGGTTCGGCGTTCTCGACCGACGTCCCAGAGACGTACTCGACGCCGGTGTCGCGGTTCGCGCCGTCTCGCCCGGCCGAGACAGCTCCGTAGACGCGTCCGTCGACGGCTGTGACGTAGGTCGCTGTCGGGCCGCGGCCGTCGCTCAACCACTCGGTGGTGGTAACAGCGCCGTCCGGCGCGGTGTGTACCTCGCGCACGGCGTCGCCGAATACGTCGTACGAGGTCGTGGTCCGAACTCCCCACACGTCGGTCGTCTCAACGACGCGGCCGCGTACGTCGGTACGGACGGCCGTGACCAGGACGTCATCATCGATGGTGTCGACGACGTGGGTCAACAGTGGGTCGCCGTCGACTCCGTAGACATATTCGACGGTACGTTCCGGTGAGACGGCGGGGTCCCCACCGGCCGGCACGATGATTTCCATCGGACGCCCTCGGTCGTCGTACGTCATTGCTTCGACCACGCGCCCGTCCTCGAGCGTCGCTGCAGGCCGGCCGAACTGATCGTGGATCGTCGTGTAGGTCGGCTGGCCGTCGATGGCAATGGACTTCTGCAACCCCTGTTGCGATACGACCGGCCCTGCAGGCCGACCGTCGAAGGCGGGCACTCCGGCCATCTCGTTCGCACCCCAGTACTCGATACTCGTCGTCAAACCCGATGCAGTCGTCACCGACGTGACCCGCGCCCACTGGTCATCGGCGGGTGCCGCCGCTTCGTGCGTGAATGACGCGACGGCTAGGCCGCCACGCAAGGTCCGCTCGGCGATACCGAACGAAGGATCGAGGTACTCAGTTTCCTCTGCGACGCCGACGGGAGCGTCGCCCAACCGGTAGGTGTCGTAGGCAACCTCGTTTGTCGGGAGCGCGACTCCGGACAGGTCGTCGGGCGAGTATGCGGTCCAGGTCGAACCGCCGTCGGTGGAGGTCTCGATGGCGAACGTGACTGGTCCGGCTGACTCTGTCACGTGCAGATCGAGCGCCAGACTGATGCGTCCCTCGTCGAGCGCGTCGAACTCGACTGCTTCGCCAAGTTCGAATGGCATGCCGTCGAGCACGACGCTCGATGCGGTCTGATCGACGCCGTCTGCGGTGACCCGCAGCTGCGTCTCCCCCGCCTCAACGATCGGATCGACTAGCACGAGCATTCGCCATTCGCCGTCGATCCCACCTGGCACGGTGTCCACCGAGAAGCTCTGCAGCAGCCGGCGCGCTTCGGCGTCTGCGGCCGGATCGTGAGAGCCATAAAAGTAGGCGAAGGCTCCCCGACCGCCATCGTGCTCGTAGGTCGTGGTGGCTACTTGGTCGGCGTACTCAGGGCGGGGCTGGGCGCCATCGAACCAGCTCTCCGGCGCTGGGCCGTAGGTCGCAACGACGTGGCCGTCGTCGTCGACGATGAATGTGTTGCGCAGGCCTCTGGCGTCAGTCGAGCCGTACGGGCGTCCCTCGTCGTCGTAGTGCAATCGGGTCGGGTCGGCGCCGTCGGTCGACATCGTGAGCGCCATTGCGTCGTGAGGGTCGTACGTCACCCGACCGGCCTCGCGGACCCCGGTAGAGCCGACATCCTCGACCACGGTTTCACCGTCGGCGTAGGTGTATCGCCGCATCTGCGACTCACTGGTCGTCGACCCGGTCGTCACGTCATACACGGGAGTCTCTGGTGCGGCGATCGATGTCACGCGACCATCAACGTCGTATCCCACGCGCCAGGTCAGCGCGAGGTCGTCGGTACCAGCGGCGGCTACATCGGAGGCGACTGAATCGCTGACGGCCACCGGTCGACCGGCGTCGTCCCAGGCGATTCGGGCGGTCGACCCGTTCGTCTCGATCATCGACAACTGCCCGTCGAGATACCCGAAGTTGGTCACCTCACCGTGGAACCCGGTCACGCTGCACAACAACGCGTCACTCGAGCCCCGATCAAACCCGCTGGGCGGCCGACAGTCCCGTTCGCCCAGGTATGAGAAGTACATCGTCTGCTGGGTGCGTTGATCGGTCATTGAGACGATCTGCCCGCCGTACGTCTCGAAGGTGAGATCGGTTTCGATCGAGCCGTCGACAGGCGACGACTCATAGCGCGCGAGATCTCCGCCGGCTCCAAATGTCCATGTCCCGCCGTAGGTCCCGGTGAGCACGAACGACCCGCCGACAGCACTGAGTGCGGGATAGAGATAGGAGATGTCGAGGTCACCGATGCTCGGCGGTGAGTAGTTGCCGTCCTCGTCGCGTTCGTACCGCAGGTAGGACCCGTCGATGCCGTGCACCAGCACCGTCGCACCGTCGCCGAATGACTCGACGTGGGTGTATTGCACACCATCGGCGACCAGGCCCTGCAGCGACCAGCCCGCCGGCACCATTGCGGTCGCGGACGGTCCCGGGACCGCGTATGCGACGGAGAGCATGTCCGACGAGCCGACGGGCACCTCGAGCCCGAGATGCCCGGTGGCGAGGCCAACGGTCATGAAACCGACCTCGTCGACGGGTTGGTGCTGTTGGCGGGCGAGGTCCACCGTGAACTGGGCATATTCTTGCCGCTCGGTCGGATCACCGACGACGGTCCACACGTAGAAATGACCGTGCTCGAGAAGCCCCGGGCCCGGTGTCCAGCTCGAGTCGGGGGTGTCGACCTCTGCGGCAACTTCGGCGAGGCCGCCGGACCCCGACAGGTCGAACACCAGGTAGGTGTACATCCCGGTCTCCGGGTCGGGGTCGATCTCGGCGGTGAGCGTCGGTCGAGTCGTCGAGGACACGCACATTCCGTCGCCACGGCACACGATCTCGCCCACGTCGTCGCGTTGTAGCGATCCCCCTGGCGATTCGGTCGGTGCCGTCAACGGCGGCAACGTCGACGCGGCCCACCAGTCGACGCCGCCAACTCCCGGGCGCGCTGAGGCCTGCGTCGATACGACGAGGAGGACGGAGCTGACGAGGACCGCCAGGGCTGCGACCCAGGCGCTGGAACGCGTCCACTGCGGGCGGGCTGCGGTAGTTGTATTGCGACACGATGCGGCGGACATCGATACTCCGGGCGGGTTGTGAAATCGGGACGAACCCACCCTGCGACGCCGCGCGTAAAAAGGACCCGAGCGGAAGCTACGGCTTGCTTAAATGTGCTATGCGCCGCCGGAGCGGATGCCCAGCCGTTCGTGGCCGGCGAGGAACGGTCAGCCGTTGGGCGGAGCGTCGTTCGACTCGGCGGCGTCGGTCTTGGTCGACGCCGCGTCACTGGCCGCTTTGTCCTTCTCGGCCTGATCGGCCTCGGCGATGCCGTCTTTGAATTCCTTCTGCGCCTTGCCAAGGTTCTTGGCGAGCTTCGGCAACTGCGAGCCCCCGAAGAGCACCAGGACGATGACGAGGACGATGACCATCTCGCTGGAACCGAGCATGGTATGAGGCTACCTCACGATGGCGGCGACTGTGGCGCGACTATGCGCTCGCGGCTCAAGCAGTGATCGAACTGCGGGCGACCTGTGCCCGTTGGCGCCGGATCCGCCGACGCTCCCGCTCCGACAGCCCGCCCCAGATACCGAACTTCTCGCCGTTCTGGAGGGCGAACTCCAAGCAGTCGTGACGCACCTCGCAACCGCGGCAGACCTCCTTGGCCTCGCGGGTCGACGCGCCACGCTCAGGAAAGAACAGATCGGGATCGACACCGAGACAGTTCGCGTTGTCATGCCAGTCCGGGTCGGGTTCGACCGGGACTGCACTGACGGTGATGCTCGAGGTGGTGATGAACTGCATGGGGACCTCCTGCCAGGCCCGTCAAATTGCGAAAGACACCAGCGCGGACAGCGCTGTAATTACATTTCGGTAATTCTGCCAGTGGTCGCGCGAATTCGCAAGGTGAGAATTGCGAATCGGGAAATCGTCGCCGGGAAGAACGTTGTTCAGCTGGCGCGCCGGCCACGGGCCATATCGCGCTTGCCCTGGATGAAGTCGACCAGGACATAGTCGCCGAGATTCTCCGGCGTCGTGAAAAACGCCCTCCCGCGGTTGATCTCTGTCATCTGCTCGATGAAGGCCCGCAGTGATCCGTCGGCACCGAGCCCGAACGTATTGATCCGAATCTGCTCCTTCGTGCAGCGCAACACTTCGCGCAGCGTCGCCTCGACGGTTTCGCGCACCGGCGGGTAGCTGAAGAACGGATGCCCATCGGCGGTGATGTGCGCTGTCGGCTCGCCGTCGGTGATCATGATGATCTGTTTTGTGCCCGTCTGCTTGGCCAACAACGACCGAGCCAACGTGAACCCGTGATGCATGTTGGTGCCGTACACGAAGTCCCACGACACCTCCGGTAGCTGCTCGGCGGTCAAGATGCGCGCCGTCTCGGAGAAACCAACGAGTCCGAGGTAGTCACGCGGGAACTGCGACGCGATGAGGTGGTGCAACGCCATCGCGACCTTCTTGGCCGGCAAGAAGTTGTCGCGCATCGGCATCGACAGCGACAGGTCGAGCATCAGCACCGTCGACGAACGCGTCAGATGCTCGGTGCGCTCGATTTCGAAGTCCTCCGGTGACAGCCGGATCGGCGGTCCGCTCGATGCACCGTCGCCGCTCGTGCGACGGAGGGCATTGCGAATCGTGCGATTGAGATCGAGCTCGAACGGGTCGCCGTACTCGTAGGGCTTGGTGTCGTAGGTCCGCTCGTGGCCGTGCCCCAGGGGGTTCGTGTCGTGCTGACCGAGGGTGTCTTTGGCCAGCTTGGCGAAGAGCTCGCGCAACGCGTTGGAGCCGATCTTGCGCAGGCCCTTCGGCGTCAGCTCGAGACGTCCCTCCTTCTGCTCGATCAGACCGGCTTCTTCGAGCATCTTCGTCAGCTCGGCGAGGCGTTCGAGCGAGCGCGCCGCGTCGTCGCCGAGCAGGTCGCGCACACGGTCCATGTCGGCTTCGGCGAGCGCTGCCGGGCTCGACGCGTTACGCAAGAGGTTCTCGAGCTGGTCGAGCTCACCGAGTTCTTGCATAGCCTGCATCGCGTCGCCGAAACCCATCGGGTCTTGGCCTTCGAAGTCGTAGCTCTGCTGCCAATTGAGCTGGGGAAACATCTGCTGCAGGTTCCCCGACAACTGCTGCATCTGCCACTGCAGATCCATGTCTTCGAGCAGCTGATCGCTCAACTGCTGTAGCTGCGCCCGCTGCTCGGGTGTCATCGAGTTGAGCATCGCCTGCATCGCCGCCATCCGCTGGGCCATCTGCTCGAGCAGCTCCTCGACGGTTTCCGGATTCTCCGGGAAGAAGTCACCGTACTGCTCCATGAACTCCTCGAACCGCGGGTCTTCACCGCGCTGATGGCGTTCGAGCATCTCGTTGAGCGCCGCCATCATGTCTTTCATCCGAGCCATGTCCTCGGGTGTCATGTTTTCCATGGCACCGGACATCTGGTCGACCATCTGCTGCGTCAGCTGTTCACGCAGCTTGTCGAGCAGCTGCTCGAATCGGCGTTGTGCGTCGTCTGACTCGAAGTTGTAGGCGTCGAGTTCGCGCACCTTCCCGGCAAGGTCCTCGGGCAGCATGTCGAGGGCCATGTTGCGGTCCATCGCAGTCGCCTCGGTGTTTGCCATGCGCCGCTCATCGCCAGAGGTGCGGGCATCGCGCACGGCGTTCTCGATGGCGTGGCGTTCCTCGTCGACGATGTCGTCGAGTTCGGCCTTGATCTCGTCGTACACGCCACCGAGGTCCGACCGATCGAGCCGCGATTGCCGCTCGTCGCGCAACTGCTCGAGCATCTCACGCAGACCCTGCATGCGCTCACCTGCCGGGTCGCTCAGCCCATCTTGCATCATGCGGCGCAACGCCGCGTTGACATCGCCGTGGTACAGCAGCTCGTCGGTGAGATCGTCGAATGCAGCGTCGGCATCGAACTCGAACCCCGTCTGGGTGCCATCCCAGCGGGAGTAGGTGAACCGCTTCGCCATGGGTCGAATCTACTCGGGCATCCAGCGCGTACGCCGACGGAGGCCGTAGCCTGAGCGCATGCGTGTCCCCCGCACGTTCGCATTCGTTGATCTGTCCGGATTCACCAACTACACCGCTGCGTTCGGTGACGATGCCGCCGGTCGTCTGCTCTCGACCTTCCGCTCGATCGTCCGGTCCGTGGCGTCCGATCGCGGTGTGCGCATCGCCAAGTGGCTCGGCGACGGTTGCATGATCGTCGCTGTGCAACAGCGCGATGCCATCGCCTTTGCGCTCGAGCTGTCCGAGCGAGCCCGCGACGTCTGCTCGCCGCTCACGGTGCGCGCCGGGCTGGCCACCGGCCACGCGCTCTTGTTCGAGGGCGACGACTACATCGGCTCGGCGGTCAACATGGCCGCCCGGCTGTGCGACTACGCGACGGGCGTCGAATTGTTGATACCAACGATGCACCTCGGACGGCTGCCCGACGGCGCCACTGCCACGCCGTACGGCGAGGTCGATCTGCGTGGGTTCCCCGGCCCGATCGACGTGATCGAACTCGGTGGCATACCCGTACCGGTGAGCGTCGATGCCGGCGAACTCTGGACCCGTACCCCGTTCATCTGACGGCGCGCGGGCGACGCTGCCTGGGGTCTCGCGCCGCGTCGGTGCCATGCGGCCGGGAGTAGCGCTGACGGTCGAGTCGACCTTCGGGCTTGCGGCCAACAGTGACCGCGGCCCCTCGGCGGATCCCGGCTTCACCATCGACGACACCAGCCTGCTCGCGACGATCGGCGCCGACGCAGTGCGCTTGACGTTCGACTGGGCACGCCTGCAACCACACCCCGAACGGGTCGACTCGGCGTGGGTCGAACGGTACGACGAACTCCTCGGCGCCGCCGACGCTGCCGGACTCGAGGTGTGGGCCTGTGCGCTCGATCACGCGGTCCCGCGGTGGTTCGACAACGAGGGCGGGCTCGACGATGCCGAGGCGCTCACGCGGCGATGGCCGCGCTGGTTCGAGGTCGTCGTCGATCGTTGGGGTGACCGCATCGCCGGCTGGGTGCCGTTCGACGTCGCACCCGCGGAACCGCGACAGGTCTGGGCCGACACGCGCGGCATTCTGCGCGGCGGACCTGCCCCGGCGGCCTACACCGTCGCGATCGACGACGCCACCGACGACACGCCGATCGACACGCCGATCGAAACGGCGATCGAGCGACTCATCGGACCGGATCGTCCCGAAGCCGACGCATTGGCCATCGCCGGACCATGGACGAACGCTGACCGCGCCGAACACGCCCTCCGCTCGCTCGCCGACTCAGCCGACGTCGCGATCGCCCGCGCCACCATCACCGATCCGCCGGCCGACACCGCAGGCGACACCGCGGCCGACACAGCGGCCGATCTTCGACGGGTCGTCGACGCAGCGGCCGGCGACGGCATTGCGTTGCTCGCCTGGTTCGTCGATCCGTGGCGCATCGTCGGCGACGATGGTCTCGTCGGGCGCGACGGCCAGCCGACCGAGGCGGCCCGCGTGTGTTTTTCGTAATCTCGCTTCGTTCCCGGCCATCTGTTTCACGGCATTCGGTTTCACAGCCATTTGGTTCGCGGCCATTTTGTTTCACGGTCATAGGGTGATCCTGTGGCCACGCACCCCCAGCCGCTCGGCGGAAACGAGATGCCTCGCTTCGGCGGGATCGCGACGTACATGCGGCTACCCGGCACCAGCCAGCTCGCCGATCTCGACGTCGCCGTCGTGGGCGTGCCGTTCGATCTCGGCACCTCCAACCGACCAGGTGCACGCTTCGGCCCCCGAGCAATCCGCGCTGAGTCGGTGCTCATCCGGCCGTACAACATGGCCACTCGCGCCGCCCCATTCGATCGACTGCGCATCGACGACGTCGGCGACGTGGCGACCAACGCGTTCAACCTCGACGACTCGGTGGCGCGCATCGAGCAGTACTACGACGACTTGACGGCGCACGATGTCCGTCCGCTGTCCATCGGTGGCGACCACACGATCGTGTTACCGATCCTGCGGGCCATGACTCGACGACACGGGCCCGTCGGTCTGGTCCATGTCGACGCCCACACCGACATCAACGACGCGATGTTCGGCGAACGGATCACTCATGGCACGCCGTTTCGCCGAGCGGTCGATGAAGGCCTGCTCGACGGGGAACGCGTCGTGCAGATCGGCGTTCGCGCCACCGGCTACGCCGCCGACGACTTCGACTGGTCACGCCAGCAGGGCTTCCGCGTCGTGCAGGTCGAAGAGTGTTGGCACCGTTCGTTGACCCCACTCATGGCGGAGGTGCGCGAACAACTCGGCGACGGCCCCGTGTACATCAGCTTCGACATCGACGGGCTCGATCCGGCGTTCGCCCCAGGAACGGGAACACCGGAGATCGGCGGCCTCACCGTGCCGCAGGCACTGGAGATCATCCGCGGTTGCGCAGGCCTGCCGATCGTCGGCGCCGACCTGGTCGAGGTCGCCCCGATCTACGACACCACCGGCACCACCGCTCTCACCGCCGCCAACCTGCTCTACGAAATGCTCTGCGTCCTGTAACGCGTTACAGCTGGGCGGCGATGGCGAGGAGGCGTCGCTCGCTCCCCCACGGCGCGGCGAGTTGGATGCTGCCCGGACGCTGCGGGGTCGCCCCAGGCACCGGCACGGCCAATGCCGGCCAACCGGCCATGTTGAACGCATAGCTGAATGGAAACCACTCTCGGTTGCGTTCGGCGTACACGTCGAGTTCGCCCGATGCTCCATCGAGGAACCCGAGCGGAATCGTGGCGCGGGCGATCGTCGGCGTGAGCAATGCGTCGAAGCCGTCGACGGCCGTCGCGAGTTCGGCCGCCACCGCACCCTGGGCGAGCTGCGCCTGCGTGACATCGTCGGCGGTGAGATGGTGCGCCGTATCGACGATCGCCCGCGTCGCTGGCTCGAGCAATGCAACCGATCGACCGGTGGCCGCCACCAGTCGATCGACGTCGGTTGCGACCCAGCGGGCGAACAGCGCTGGGAACGTCGCGAACAGCGCGGCGTCGTCGACCGGCTGCGGCACGGCCACGACCTCGTGTCCGAGTGCCTCGAGCGTCGTGGCCGCTCGCTCGACCGCCGTTGCCACGTCGGCGTCGACCACTCCCCCGCCCCAATGGTCCACGTTCATCGCGATCCGTAGCGGACGGTCGGTGGCCGGCACCTCGAGGTACGGACCAACGCCGAGCACGTCGAGCGCGAGCCGTGCATCGCGCACCGAACGGCACACGACGAACTCCTCGGCGATGCCGCCCCAACCACCGTCGGGCCACGGCACACGACGACGGCTCGGCTTGAGCCCGAACAACCCACAGGCCGCTGCGGGGATGCGGATCGAGCCCGCGCAGTCGCTGGCATGGGCCAACGGGACGACACCTGCGGCGACCGCCGCCGCAGCCCCGCCCGACGAGCCGCCCGCTGACACAGTCGGGTCGAGCGGGTTGCGGGTCACACCGAACGCCCGCGATTCGGTCGATCCGTGCTGAATCAGCTCGGGGACAGCCGTGCGCCCGAGCACCTGCGCACCGGCTCCGCGGAGTCGCTCGAAGTAGGGGCTGGTGTGGGCAGCACGCACTCCCCGCGCCAACTGCGAGCCCATCTCGACCAACCGGCCAGCCTCGGTCGAGCCGTAGTCCTTGCGCAGAACCGGCACTCCGGCCAACGGCCCGTCGATCGTGGTCACCGGATCGGGGTCGTCGTACCACTCGACGATCGCGTGAATCGTGGGGGCCATCGCCCGATGACGTCGATCGGCGAGGTCGCGCAGCTCGTCAGCGTTCGTCGCACGGCTGCGCACCGATGCGGCCAACGATGTGGCGTCAGCGGCGATGTACTCGTCGAGTTTCACGGCACGGGTTCGGTCGCGGAGCAGGTCTAGTCCGAAAGCGCCAGCGGAGCCCGCTCGTCCCACACGTCACCGGGGCCGGGGTTGTCGCTGTGCGACCGTCCCTCGAACCGACGAGCGATACCCCACACCGCGTTGAGCGCAGTCTGCACCGCACCCTCGGCCCACCCCGGCGTCCACGAGACGTCGTCGCCGGCGAGAAACAGGCCGCGCTCACTTGAAGGCAACTCGTCCTGCAAGAAGTGCCGGTACATCCGGTGGTTGTATCGGTAGTGGCCGGGCAGCGCCCCCTTGAACGCGCCGAGAAAGTTGGGATCGGCCTCCCATGAAATGGTGATCGGATCACCGACGATGTGGTCGCGCAACCTGGCGGTGGGATAGATCCGTTCGAGGGTCTCGATCGCTAGTTCGGCGCGTTCTTCAGCGGACTTCGGCAGCACTTTCATCGCATCGCCCATCCATGCGTAGGTCAGACAGATCACCGCCGGCTCGTCAGGTCCGTTGTCGAACAGGTACGTCCCCCTCGTGTTCCGATCGGTCAGCGTCATCGACATGAGCGGCCTGCCGGTCGTGGGATCGATGTCGTTCCAGAACGGGCGGTCGACCATCACGAACGTCTTCGAGGACTGCGTGTACTTCGTGCGATCGAGCGCCATCCACACGTCCTGGGACAGCAATGACTCCTCGACGTCGATGTTCGTCGTCAACAACCAGCCCTGGCAGGTGACCAATACGGCGTCGAACGACTCGGCATCGCCCCACCGATCGACGACCTCCAGACGATCGCCGTCACGGCAGATGGCGCGCACCCCAGGCCGCGTCGCGCGACCGGGATGCAGATCGGCGATCGACGTCCCGGCGGGCCAATGAGCAGGCTGCTCGACCGGCAGCTCCCACAGGCGTCTCGGCACCTGCTCCGCACCACCGACGATCAAGTGCTGGTCCGCGTCGAAGTCGCACATGACGACGCGCAAGATCTCGAGCATCGAGTTCGGGAAGTCGGCATCCCAGCCGCCGGTACCGAAACCGACCTGGCCGAACACCTCGCGGTGGCGGAAGCTGAGCGAGCGGAACGCTTTGGATGTCGCGACGAAGTCGTAGAACGTCCGATCGTCCCACCTCGTGACGATCGGCTGCCAGATCTCGGCCACGGCCGCGTGATCCCGGCGACGCATCGCCGCTTGAATCTCCAGCAGAGAAGCGTGCCGACGAACCGCATCGTCCCATGCCGCAGCGACGTCGCGGAACAGCGGTGGTAGATCCTCGAGTGTGCGAGCGAAGTGCGATTGCCCCGCGAGATCGATCAGCGTCGTCGGCGCAGCAGGTGTCAACGGGTTGGGGAACGGTCGGGTCGCCAACCCGCACCGGTCGGCGTAATGGAAGAACGTCGCACCAGAGCGCGGGAAGCGCATGCCACCGAGTTCGGCGACGGTGCCGCTGCCTCCACCGAAGTGTTCCGATCGCAGTCGTCCTCCGAGACGACCGATTTCATACACGACGGGCCGCAGTCCGAGCCGAACGAGCTCGTGGGCGGCGACGAGTCCAGCGATGCCACCGCCAACCACTGCCACCGACGTGCCACGGGCGTCTGCTGGGATCTCGCCGGTCCCTGCAGGGTGCGTCACCCAGTCGTGGAAGTCGAACGGGAAGTCCGGACCGAAGGCGCGCAACACCGCGCACACGCTATGTCGGCTGAGTCGTGCGCGCGGACGTGGCGGTGCCGATCAAGTGCGCCCGCGGTAGGTCGCCTGCGCGCCGGCGGCGTCTTTGTTGAGGCGCTTGCTGAGATGCAACCCCTCGAGCACGAACTCGACTGCGGCACCAACGGCGGCGGGCGACTCGTCGCCACCGGCAAGTGAGTTCACCGGATCGCGCAGAGCGGGCACCTCGTCGACCAGCTGGGCTAGATCAGCACTCGACACCAATTCGCCGGTGTGGGCGACCACGCCCTCCTCGAAGGCGTCGACCACCGCACGCGTAAGCTCCGGTGGGACGACGTCTTTGAACACGGTCAGCACCGAGCCCTTGACGAGGTTGTCCATGATCGCGCCCTCGCGCCCTTCTTCGAGCGTCTCGATTTCGATCTTGCCCATCGAGCTCGCGGCGAGGGCGTCGAGGTCGTCGACGCGCGCCACGATCGAGCGCTCGCCGTTGCGCAACCCGCGCCGCAACGCGTTTGCGGCCAGCGCTTCGTAGTTGCTCACGCTAAGGCGCACGCTGACGCCGCTGCGCTGGTTGACCTGACTGCTCGAGCGCGCCATATGCGAGAACGTCGCCACCACGTCGGCCAGGTACTCGGGCACGTCGACATGCACGTCGCCCGTCGCGGTCGATACGTCGAGCGGGGTCGCTTCCTGGCGCATGATCTCGACTTCGGTGTCGACTTCGAGCGGATAGTGGGTTCGGATCTGCGAACCGAACCGATCCTTCAGTGGGGTGATGATTCGACCGCGATTTGTGTAGTCCTCGGGGTTGGCCGACGCCAACAGCATCACATCGAGCGGCAGGCGAATCTTGTAGCCGCGCACTTGGACGTCGCGCTCTTCGAGCACGTTGAGCATGCCGACCTGGATCCGCTCGGCGAGGTCGGGCAGTTCGTTGATGGCGAAGATACCCCGATTGGTGCGCGGTACCAGCCCGTAGTGCAACGTCAACTCGTCGGACAGGTAGCGGCCCTCGGCAACCTTGATCGGATCGACTTCACCGATCAGGTCGGCGATCGACGTGTCGGGGGTGGCCAGCTTCTCGCCGAGTCGTTGATCGCGGTGGACCCACGCAATTGGCGTCGCATCACCCATCTCCTCGACCATGTCGCGCGCTTGTCTCGACACCGGCGAGTACGGATCGTCGTTGATCTCGCTGCCAGCGACGATCGGCATCCATTCGTCGAGTAGAGCGGTCAACGACCGGATCATGCGCGTCTTCGCTTGCCCGCGCTCGCCGAGGAAGATCACATCGTGACCGGCCAGCAATGCGTTTTCGAGCTGCGGCATGACGGTGTCTTCGTAGCCGGCGACACCGGCGAACAACGGCTCGCCGTTGGCCACTCGTTCGATGGCGTGCTCGCGCACCTCTTGTTTCACGGGCCGAGAGACCCAGCCCGAGGAGCGGAGATCGCCGAGGGTGCTTGGACGAGCGGTCATGTAGCGAACCTAGCGCCGCGGCGACGGGACCGTGCTGCGGAGCGCATGGGTACGCTCGGCCTCGATGGAGTTGTGCGCAGACTGGTTCGCCGTCGAAGCTGACGACGACGTGAGCCGCCACGGGATTGCGGACGATCCGCGCGCTGAACGATTCGATTGGCGACCGATCGACGTTCCAGGGCACTGGGAGAACTCGAGCGGGTTTGCCGGAGCTTCCGGGCCGTTGATGTATCGGAAACGATTCCACGTGGCGCCGCCTGCTGACGACCAGCGCCGCTGGCTCACTCTCGATGGCGTCCTGTACCAAGCTGATGTGTGGCTCGATGGCGCCTACCTCGGAGATCCCGAGGGGTACTTTGCGCCACACAGCTTCGACATCACCGCCTTGAGCCAACTCGGCGACGAACACGTGCTCGCGGTTGAGGTCACATGCGCTCCTCAAGGACCCCAAGGTCGACGCAACCTGACCGGCGCACTGCAACTGGACCTCGACGGTGCGAACCCTGGCGGGTTGTGGCGACCGGCGCTGGTGTACGACACAGGCCCGATTCGCATCGACCGATTGCGAGTGTTGTGCCGAGATGCCGACGACCGCCGCGCGCATCTTCGGCTGCTCGCCCGAGTCGACAGCGACCAGCAGCGAACCGTCACGGTCCGCACGAGCGTGACCGGCGCTGCCGATGCCGGCGACGAACGGGACTTCACGGTCGCCGCAGGCGGCAATGAGATCGAGTGGACGCTCGACATCGTCGACCCTCAACTGTGGTGGCCGCGCACACTGGGCGAGCAGGCGTTGGCCACCGTTGCGGTCGAGGTGCTCGTCGACGGGCGGCGCAGCGACCGGCGCGAGCGGCGGACCGGCCTGCGTCAGGTCGACTGGGACAACTGGGTGTGCTCGATCAATGGCGAGCGGCTGTTCTTGAAGGGCGCAACGATCGACCCGCTGCCGACCGCGCTCGGCGACGCCGCGGCACCCGAGGCCGCAGTTCGTTCGGCCGACGAGGCGATCCGTACAGCCACCACACTGGGGCTCGACGCCATCCGAATCGCCGGACATATCGCCGATCGCCGCTGGTACGACGCAGCCGACGAGGCCGGACTCGTCGTCCTCCAGGACTTCCCGCTGCAAGGCGGGCACGCCCGCGGCGTCCGCGGGCAAGCCGTCGATCAGGCCCGCGCCGCCGTCGATCAGCTCGCTCATCACCCGTCACTCGTGATGTGGTCGGCGCACAACGCTCCAGTTCCGACAGCATCATCGGGCGGAGATCGGCGCCGCCTCGCAGTGGCAGCCGGACAACAGCTTCCTTCGTGGAATCGGTCGGTGCTCGACCGCTGGGTGAAACGAGCACTCGAAGACGCCGATCCAACCCGACTGGTCGTCGCCCATAGCGGCGTGGTCGCCCACCTACCCCAGCTCGACGGCACCGACAGCCATCTGTCGTACGGATGGTCGTATGGGGCGATCGACGATCTCGGCCGGCGCGCTCGCCGTCAACCGCGCAGCGTCCGCTTCGTCAGCGAATTCGGTGCGGCGTCGGCGGGGAACGCAGCCGGGCGACGCTCGCTGACCGACGTCGGCGGCCCAGGAGCCGAATTGCTGGCCCAGCACTTCGACCCAGCGAGATTCACCACCGACGCCGCGTGGCGCAACGCCACGCAGGCGTACCAAGCCGAGCTCCTCCGCCGCCAGATCGAGACGCTGCGCAAGCTCAAGTTCCGACCTACCGGAGGGTTCAGTTTCACCACCCTGTTCGACACCGCGCCGATCGGGTTCGGTGTGATCGACGCCGACGGCGCACCGAAGACGGCCTTCGAGGCGGTGCGCGCCGCGTGCGCACCGTTGATCGTGGTCGCCGAGCCGCTCCCGACAGCACCGGTCCCCGGACGACGGGTGCGCGTCGACGTGCACGCCGTGAACGCCGAGCGGGCACCGGTCGAGGGCGCCACGTTGGAGGCCGTGCTCACGTGGCCCGCAGGTTCGAGGCGTTGGCAGTTTGGTGGCGACCTGCCAGCAGACGAGGTTGTCCTGGTCGGTCGGGTGCAGTTCGACGTTCCTGCGCTCGACGTCGGCGACGACCTGGCCTTGACGCTCACGCTGACCAAGCCGACCGGTTCGCTCGCACCGCTGGCGACGAACCGCTATGTCACCCGCGCCAGATCCTGATCAGCGCGCCAGCTTCTTGCGGTTCTTGAACTTCGACGTGAGGTAGTCGGAGTTCATCAGCGCAATGTTGTCGATCGAGATCTCTTTCGGGCACGCCGACTCGCACTCACCATGGTTGGTGCACGAACCGAAGTGGTCGTCCATCATCTCGACCATCGCCTCCGTGCGCCGTTCCCTCTCGGACTGGCCCTGCGGGAGCAGGTTGAGGTGGGCCAACTTGGCCGACGTGAACAGACTGGCCGCTCCGTTGGGGCACGCAGCCACGCATGCCCCGCAGCCGATGCAGGCCGCAGCGTCCATCGACGCATCTGCGACCGGCTTGGGGATCGGGGTCAGGTTGGCGTCGGGCGCGCCACCGGTGGGTGATGTGATGAACCCGCCGGCCTCGACGATGCGGTCGAAGGCGGAACGATCGACCATCAGGTCCTTGACGATCGGAAACCCGTCGGCACGCCACGGCTCGAGGACAATCTCGTCGCCAGACGAGAACACCCGCATGTGCACCTGACACGACGCGGCTCCCTTCGTGGGGCCGTGGGCCCTGCCGTCGATCATCAGCGAACAGGTACCGCAGATACCTTCGCGGCAGTCGTGGTCGAACACGATTGCCTCGCGACCTTCTTCGACGAGTCGCTCGTTGACGATGTCGAGCATTTCGAGCAGCGACGCCTCCTCGGAGATCTCGGGAACCTGGTGGGTCTCGAACCGACCCTGGCCGTCGGCACCCTCCTGGCGCCAAACCTTGAGGGTGATGTTGGTGAGGGCGCTCACTTGTAACTCCGTGTCTGAAACTCGACTTCTTCGTAGTTGAGGGGCTCGCGATGTTCGACCGGCGACTCGGCGTCGCCCGACCATTCCCAGGCCGTGACATGCGCAAAGTCCTCGTCGTTGCGTAGGGCTTCGCCCTCGTCGGTCTGGTGCTCGGAGCGGAAGTGACCGCCGCAACTCTCCTCGCGGACGAGTGCGTCCTTGCACATCAGCAGACCGAGCTCGAAGAAGTCGTCGACGCGACCGGCCTTCTCCAGTGTCTGATTGACGTTGGTGTCGCCGCCCGTGACGCTGAGGTCCTTCTTGAACTCGGCGTGCAACGCAGGGATCTCGCTGAGCGCCTTGTCGAGCCCGGCCTCGTTGCGGTCCATGCCGCAGTAGTCCCAGATGATCTTGCCGAGCTCACGGTGGAAGTAGTCCGGACCGCGTGTTCCGCCGATCGACATGTACTGCTTGAACCGATCGCGGTTCTCGGTTTCGATCTTCAGAAACTCCTCGTGGGTCTCGTCAGGGATCGGCTTGTTGAGCCATTCGGCGAGGTAATTGGAGATCGTGTACGGCAGCACGAAGTAGCCGTCGGACAGGCCCTGCATGAGTGCAGATGCGCCGAGGCGGTTCGCTCCGTGATCGGAGAAGTTCGCCTCCCCTGCGGCGTACAAGCCGGGCACTGTGGTCATCAACTCGTAGTCGACCCATACACCGCCCATCGTGTAGTGACTCGCGGGGTAGATCCGCATGGGCTCGTTGTACGGGTTCTCGCCAGTGATCCGCTCGTACATGTCGAACAGGTTCCCGTAACGCTCTCGAATCGTGCCCTCGCCGAGGCGGTCGATGGCATCGGCAAAGTCGAGGTACACGCCGTTCTTCAGCGCGCCGACACCCTGACCGTTGTCGACCATCCGCTTGGCGGCACGCGACGACACGTCGCGGGGCGCCAGGTTGCCGAAGCTCGGATAGATCCGTTCGAGGTAGTAGTCGCGATCGGCTTCGGGGATGTCGGCGGCCGACCTCGACTCGTCGGGGTTCGTCGGTACCCAGATACGGCCATCGTTGCGCAACGACTCCGACATCAAGGTGAGCTTCGACTGGAAGTCATCCGCCTGAGGGATGCAGGTCGGGTGGATCTGCGTGTAACACGGGTTGGCAAACGCCGCGCCGCGGCGGTGCGCCCGCCACGCCGCCGTGACGTTGCAGGCCATGGCATTGGTCGACAAGAAGAACGCATTGCCGTACCCGCCGGTCGCCAGCACGACCGCGTGCGCCGAGTGCGAGGAGAACTCCCCCGTCATCAGGTCGCGGCACACGATGCCTGCGCAGCGCCCGTCGATGTTGACGATGTCGACCATCTCCATGCGGTTCCACAACTTGACGTTGCCGAGTCCGACCTGGCGCGCCATCTGTTGGTACGCACCGAGCAGCAGCTGCTGGCCGGTCTGGCCGCGGGCGTAGAACGTGCGACTGACCTGGGCGCCACCGAAGCTGCGGTTGTCGAGCAGACCGCCGTACTCACGAGCGAACGGCACACCCTGGGCGACCATCTGATCGATGATGTCGACCGATACCTCGGCGAGCCGGTGGACGTTGGCTTCGCGCGAGCGGAAGTCGCCGCCTTTGATCGTGTCGTAGAACAGGCGATGAATCGAGTCGCCGTCGCCTTGGTAGTTCTTGGCCGCGTTGATGCCGCCCTGGGCGGCGATCGAGTGGGCTCGCCGCGGCGAGTCGTGGAAGGTGAACGCCTCGACCTGGTAGCCGAGTTCGCCGAGCGTGGCGGCCGCAGAGGCACCGGCGAGGCCGGTCCCGACGATGATCACCTTGAACTTGCGCTTGTTCGCCGGGTTGACGAGCTTTTCGTTGGCGATGAAGTTCTGCCACTTGTCGGCAAGTGGACCGTCCGGAATCTTGGAATCGAGAGTGATCGGAGCGTTGATACTCATTCGGAGTGTCCTTCCAGGCAACAGGTGACTGCATCAGGATCGAATTCGATGACGCCCGCAAGGACGGCAACCGGGAACGAGACGTTGCCGACCACGATGAGGGTGGCGACGCCGGCGGCGATACCGCGTCGCCAACGGTTGAAGCGGGGGTTGTTCCAGCCCATCGATTGGAACAGCGACCACGTCCCGTGGAACAGGTGAATGCCAAGGGCGATGTTGGCGACGATGTAGAGCGCAGCCACCGGTACTCGTTCGAGCGAGGCGACGACGTTGCGTTGCACGGCGCCACGAACAAACTCTGGATTGACCCAGCCCCACGTGAAGTCGGCAAGGTGCCAGAACAAGAACAGCAACACGATGACGCCGGTCCAGCGCATCGACCGGCTGGCGAAATTCGCCACCTGATAGTCACGAGCCGACTGGTACTTCACGGGGCGGGACCGGCGGTTGAGCACCGTCAGTGTGTATGCGGCATGGAGGTGCCCGATCAGCGCCACGATCAACACGCTGCGCAGCAACCACAGGAACACGGTCCGCGGGAAGAATGGAACGAGCAGATCGCGCAGCCACTCACCGTAGTAGTCGGCGTCGTAGATCAGCTCGCCGCCCTCATTGACGACCCCGATGTACAACTTGAGGTTGCCGATCATGTGGGTGAGCACGAAGCCGATCCCGATCAGGCCGGTGATCGCCATCACGTACTTCTTGCCGACGGCGGTGCCGTACAGGTCGAGCAGGAACGGTTTCTTCTTGGTCGTTGACTTGACCGCCGTGCCCGACACCGGGCCGCGGCTGAGCGTCTGTGCCATGAAGCGCCACGGTACCGGCGACGACGCGAGCGGGCCTAGTTCTTCACGACACCGTCGCCGGGGCCGCCGTGGATTGGGATGTGCAGGCGTCGACCGAGCATGATGGATCGGCCACGCGGGAGGAAGCCTGCGGGCCCTTATTCGACCTACGCCCAGGAGGCAACACCCCGTGGACGTCATCCCGTATCTCGCGCTCATATCGGCAATTGCCGCGCTCGGGCTCGCCGGCTACTACTACCGCGCCGTCGAGGCTGCCCCGCCGGGCAACGAGCGAATGGTCTTTCTCATGGGGGAGATCCAAAAGGGAGCGCGCGCGTTCTTACAGAAGGAGTACCAGTGGGTCGGCGTCTTCGCCGTGCTGCTGATGATTCTCCTGGCGATCGTGATCGCCCCGCTCGCAGCGGTCAGCTACATCCTCGGCGCCGTGTTGTCGGCGTCGGCCGGATACGCGGGCATGACGGTGGCCACCATGGCCAATGCCCGCACCACCGAAGCCGCCAAGGACGGGCCTGCCAAGGCGCTGCCGGTGGCCTTCCGGGGCGGCGCTGTGATGGGCTTCTCGGTCGCCGGTCTGGCGCTACTCGGCTTGACCGTCACATACCTCGTGTTCATCACCTGGCTCGAGGTCGACAACGCCTTTCAGATCTTCACCGCCTACGGACTTGGCGCGTCGACGATTGCGCTGTTCTCACGCGTCGGCGGCGGCATCTACACCAAGGCCGCGGACGTCGGCGCAGACCTCGTCGGCAAAGTCGAAGCCGGCATTCCAGAAGACGACCCGCGTAACCCGGCGACGATCGCTGACAACGTGGGCGACAACGTCGGCGATGTCGCTGGCATGGGCGCCGACCTCTTCGAGTCGTATGCCGGCTCGATCATCGCCCCGATCTCGCTCACCGCGTTCGCGATCGGCATCACCGCCGAACAAGCGGGCGATGAAGGCGTCGTCGAGTTGTTGATGTTCCCGATGGCGATCGCCTTCGTCGGCATGATCGCCTCGATCATCGGATCGTTCCTCGTTCGATCCGGCGACTCCACCGATTCCAAGGCGCTCAGCCGGGCCCTGCACATGGGCACCAACGTGGCGATGGGAATCACCGTCGTCGCCGCAGTCGGGGTCGCATTCTTGCTGTTCGGCGACGACGTCCGCTTCGACAATCCGATCGGTCTGGCGATCTCGGTGATCGGCGGCCTGCTCGTGGGCTGGGGCCTCGGCAAGACCGCTGAGTATTTCACGTCGGACCATTACGGCCCGGTGAAAAAGATCGCCGGACAGAGTCAGACCGGACCCGCGACCACGGTGCTCGGCGGCATCAGCGTCGGCATGATCTCGGTGTTCGCCTCGGTGGCGCTGATACTCGTCGGCGTCGGCGTCGCCTACTGGGGCGGCCAGATCACCTTCATCGACGAACTCGACGCATTCGGCGGCATCTACGGCATCGCCGTCGCCGCCATCGGCATGCTCGCCACCCTGGGTGTGGTCGTCTCCGTCGACGCCTACGGCCCGATCGCCGACAACGCCGGGGGTATCGCCGAGATGGCCGAGCTCGATCCGTCGGTTCGCGAGGTCACCGACGCACTCGACTCACTCGGCAACACGACTGCGGCGATCGCCAAGGGATTCGCCGTCGGCTCGGCGGCGTTGACCGCATTGGCGCTGTTCAAGAGCTTCGAGTTCGCACTTGCGGATGAGGGCGAGATACTGAACTTGAACGTCGGAGATGTCGAGGTGTTCATCGGCCTGTTCATCGGTGCTGGCCTTCCGTTCCTCTTCGCCGCGCTGACGATCGACGCAGTCGGCCGGGCAGCGCAGAAGATGATCGAGGAAGTGCGCCGACAGTTCCGCGAGATCCCGGGCTTGCGTGAAGGCAAGGAAGGCGTCGCTCCCGACTCGGCAACGTGTGTTGCCATCTCCACCGAAGCCTCGCTGCGCGAGATGATCATTCCCGGTGCACTCGCCGTGGTCGTCCCGCTCGTCGTCGGGTTTATCTCCACCGATGCCCTCGGCGGTCTACTGGCCGGAGCGCTGGTGACCGGCTTTGCGTTGGCGATCTTCATGGCCAACTCCGGCGGCGCCTGGGACAACGCCAAGAAGTACATCGAGGCCGGGCACTACGGCGGCAAGGGCTCCGAGCCGCACAAGGCAGCGGTGGTGGGCGACACGGTCGGCGACCCGTTCAAGGACACCTCCGGCCCATCGATGAACATCCTGCTCAAGGTGATGACCATCGTGAGCCTGGTGTTTGCCAGCGCCTTCGTCTAATCCGATGCCAGGCATCGCCATGCGGTGCCTGGCATTGCGGAACGTCACCCGCTTTGCAAGGTTTTAACGTGGCCTTGAGCAGGTCTTGATCCGTCCGATTCGCCCCACGTCTGTCGACTCTCGTATGTTCCTTATATGGGTATATATAAGTGGGGTACGGGTATAACGATCGGTGCAATCGGCATCGCTGCGGTTGCGGTTGCGGCCGCGGCAACAACGGCCGAGGAACCCGAATCGAGCGAGCTAGTCACGGCCTGCGTCAACAAGGTCAGCGGGAGCACGCGCATCGTCAACAATCCATACGATTGTCGCCATAGGGAGCGAATAGTCGAGTGGAACGTCGCCGGTCCTGCTGGGCCAGCCGGACCGGCAGGACCGGCAGGACCGGCAGGACCGCAAGGACCAGCCGGCGCCGACGGAGCACCGGGACTAGCCGGCGAAGACGGAGCACCAGGACCAGTCGGAGCAGCCGGCGAAGACGGAGCACCAGGACCAGCCGGACCAGCCGGCGCCGACGGAGCACCAGGACCAGCCGGACCAGCCGGACCAACAGGACCAGTCGGAGCAGCCGGCGAAGACGGAGCACCAGGACCAGCCGGACCAGCCGGCGCCGACGGAGCACCGGGACCAGCCG
>JBCDFR010000044.1:0-32482 GCA_039177505.1 Actinomycetota bacterium
CGCGCCCATGGCGCTCGCCCACCCCTCTGTCCGGGCTCGGTCGCCCTGGCGGGCTCCTGTCGCCTCCCGTGCTCGCGCCCATGGCGCTCGCCCACCTGGCTCGCAGCACGCGATCCGGCACGACCGCCAGACGTCCCGCGCGCAGTGCGGGCGGGCGACCAGAGCGAAGCGTCGGAGCACGGGAGGCGAGGGGAAGGCCGCCAGGCCGTCCGACCCCGAACACCTGGCGATAGTGTTGTTTCTTCCCTCATCCCTCTGGCGACGATCGGGGGCGCTCGTGCCGCCCGCTCAGCCGCCGACGAAAGGACCCCACGGTGAAGGCTGACATCCATCCCACGTACGCTGAGACGACCGTGCACTGCTCGTGTGGCAACACGTTCGCCACCAGCTCGACGGTCGGCGGCGACCTCAACGTCGAATTGTGCAACGAGTGCCACCCGTTCTTCACGGGCAAGCAGAAGCTGGTCGACTCCGGTGGCCGCGTCGAGCGGTTCAACCGCCGCTACGGCCGCCGCAAGGGTTTGCCCGCCACCACCGACGACTGATCACGTTCGCGCTCGGGTCGATCGAGGCTGCGGTCGACAACATCACCCCCGCAGGTGTGACGGCCAACGGCCGGGGCCGACCATCTGAGTATCGCCGTTCGAGCGACTGGGCGTCGATGTCGATGGCGGCGGCCTCGATAGCGTTCGATGCGTGTCAAGCGAACGCCCGCAGCTCGATGAATCGCCCACGCGCCGGGCCCGCCTGCTCGATGCGCAGCTGCGGGGGCTGATCTCCGAACACCGTGGCGCACCGGTCGATGCGGCCAGTGCGCCACTCCCGATCGGCGCCGGTCTGATCGTCGCGAGCGACGATGGTCGAGACGTCGCGAGCGACGATGGTCGAGACGTCGCGAGCGACGATGGTCGAGACGTCGCGAGCGACGATGGTCGAGACGCATGGGTGCTGCTCGATGCGCAAGGTGGCGCCCGTCCGGCGCGGGCGCTCGGCCCGGCCTTGGCCTGGGCGATCCGTCAGCGAGCGTCGCGTTTGAACATCATCTCGGCGGTCGATGGCGGCATGCTGGCTCGGCGAGCTGGGCATTTTGATCTACCGATCGACGTGTGGTTTCCCCAGGAACGCGAGCTGTTGCCCGTCGTTGAGGAGCCGCTACCGGTGCCACCGGCAGCGGTGGCCGCGCATCTGGCATTCGCCGACGAGATCGTTGACGCTGGTGCCGATGTAGTCGTCGAGCACGGCGTCGTCACCGGTGAGGCGCACGGACTCGAGGTGTGCCGTGTGGTCGACGGCAGCGATGGCGTGGCGCGCCTCGAGGTTGGTGTCGGCGCCCAGGACCGAGATGCGTTCGGCTTACTGCACGGCGACCAGCCGCCGGAGGACGCGCTCGCCCAGGTGGTTGCCCACGTGGTTCGGCAGCGCTCACCAGACGCACCGCAACATCCACTGAACCGCATCGCTGGCGAGCGCCTCTTGCGATGGTCGCTCGTTCAGGACCCCGGCGCCGTCGACCTGATCGAGCTGGTAGCCGCCGCGCCGCCGGTGCCCCGCGGCGGGCTCAACGAGATGGATCCATGCGTTGCGCTCGGGCGCGATGGTGCGGGTGCCGATGTGGTCGTGGTGGTGTCGAGTGGCGTCGACCTCGACCTGCTGCCGTTCGTCGCCGACGTTCGTCTCGAACATGACCGCCCGGTGGTGGTCGCCCTCCCTGCGCGTGATCGCCTTCCGATCACCGACGAGTTGGCTGCGTTGATCGGACCGGGAGTCGAGTTGCGTAGCGTTGGCTGAGCCACGCAACACATATCCGGCTAGCGCGGCTGGCGATAGCGTCGGACGCTCATGCATGAGCCGCTGCGCGACGCCGATCTCGACAGGTTGCGGCGCGTCGAGGAGGAGTATCTGACACTCGAGGCGCAGCTCGCCGACCCCGAGGTGCTGGCCGACCCTGCGCAGCTACGCACCTTGTCGAAGCGCTACAACGACCTCGGTCCGGTCATCACCGCGTTTCGCCGGCGAAGCGCGCTCGGCGACGATCTCGAGGCCGCTCGCGAACTGCTCGACGGTGCGTCGGGTGACGAGCGGTCGATGCTCATGGACGACATCGACGGCACCGCCGACGCGCTCGCCGAACTCGACGACGAACTGCGTGAGCTGATGCTGCCGACCGACCCCAACGACGGGCGCAACGTGATCGTCGAGATCCGCGGCGCGGAGGGGGGTGAGGAGGCCAACCTGTTCGCCCGCGATCTGGCCGAGATGTATCGGGCGTTCGCCGATCGGCACGGCTGGTCGGTGTCGACGCTCTCGGCGTCGCTCAGCGACATGGGTGGCTACAACGATCTGACGATCGAAGTGCGCGGTGACACCGCCTGGCGCAACCTCAAGTTCGAAGGCGGGCCGCACCGAGTCCAGCGAGTACCGGTGACCGAGAGCCAAGGTCGAGTGCACACCTCGTCGGCCACGGTCAGCGTGATGCCGGAGGCCGACGAGATCGACATCGCAATCGACGAGCGCGACCTCGACATCGATGTGTACCGGGCCAGCGGCCCCGGTGGTCAGAGCGTCAACACGACCGACTCGGCCGTACGCATCACCCACCGGCCCACCGGGCTGGTGGTCACGATGCAAGACGAGCGATCACAGCTACAGAACCGGGCGCGAGCGATGACGGTATTGCGGTCGCGGCTGTACGAATTGGCCGAGGACGAACGCAACGCCCAGCTGTCGGCGGACCGCCGGGCCCAGATCGGCGGCGGTGGGCGGAGCGAGAAGATCCGCACCTACAACTTCAAAGAGAGTCGGGTCACCGATCATCGCATCGGGTTCACGATCCACCGCCTCGGCGACGTCCTCGGCGGCGACCTGCAGCCGGTGGTCGACGCGCTCGCTGCTGATGAGCGCGCTCGTCTGTTGGCCGGCGACGAGGCGTGAGCACCCGGCGATGACCGCCGCTACGTGGCGCACCGTGCTGGCCGACACCGCACAGGCGGTCGTTGATACCCAGCACGCGCACTGGTTGTGCGAGATCGCCAGTGGCGCCGACGACGCCGATGAGCTCGCGGCGATACTCGACGAGCAGCCGAACGATCGGATGCTGGCACACCTCGAGACGATGGTCGTACGCGCGCAGGCCGGCGAACCGCTGCAGTACGTACTCGGCCGGTGGGGATTCCGTCGTCTCGACCTTGCCATCGATAGGCGCGTGCTGATTCCGCGCCCGGAGACCGAGTTGGTGACGTCAGCGGCACTCGAGCTCGCTCGGGCTCGGTCAGCACCCAGGCTGGTGGCTGATCTGGGAACCGGGAGCGGGGCGATCGGGCTCGCACTCGCCGACGAGTTGCCGCTCGATGGGAGCACAGTGTGGCTCACCGAAACCGATCCAGGCGCACTCTACGTGGCTCGAAGCAACGTCGCCGGGCTCGGGCGTGCTGCTCGCAACGTGCGGGTAGCGCTGGGCTCGTGGTTCGAAGCGCTCCCCGACGATGCCCGCTTCGACGTGATCGTCAGCAACCCGCCCTACGTTGCCGATGGCGACGAAGTCGAACCGATGGTCCGCCAGTGGGAACCCGAGAGTGCACTTTTTGCCGGACCGGACGGTCTCGACGACATTCGCCGGATCACTGCGGGTGCTCCGCGCCACCTCACCGACGGCGGTTGGTTGGTACTCGAGATCGGTGCTGCGCAGGGTGTGGCGGTGGCGGCGTTGTTCGCTGACGTCGGTTTCGTCGACGTGGAGATCCGTCCGGACTTGGCTGGTAACGACCGCATCGCACTTGGCCGCCGCGCGCCCGGCTAGTTGATGGCGAAGGCGCCGGTCGCCAGGTCGATCGTGGCCGTGAACGACGACTGCTCGGACGACCAGCGGACCGACAACTCGTGGTCCGCGCCATCGAGGAGTTCGAACGTCCCCGCGAACGCGGGTTCGTCGGCTCGCCATCGCAGCAGTTCGAGCATCTCTTGGACCACGGGGCGTTGCAGCGCGGTGGCGATCTTGTCGCCGTCGAAACGGTGGCGGTTGATGTCGCGGCCGACGCCGGTGCGCGACAACTGGTCGACGTCGTTGGCGCCGGCGAGCAGGCCGACGTAGTAGATCTGCGGCGTCCCCGGCATCAGCAGTTGGATCAGACGTGCGGCGAGATATCGCTGTTCGTCGCCGCCGAGCGCATCGAAGAACGTGCAGTTGACCTGATAGAGATCGAGGTTGCTGGCTGCGGACCCGGTGGCCTGCCGCGATGTTCCGCTGGAGCGTGTATGGATCCCCTCGACGAGCGCGTCGATTCGCTCCGGTTCGAGCAGGCCGGGCCGGTCGGGATTGCGCGGATCGGTTCCGACGTCGACCACGCCGATGCCGTCATGAGTGTCGAGCACCGTGATGGTGTTGGTCGGGCGCAGCCCGATCCATCGCCGGAGCGCATCGCTGCGGCCGGTGTACAAGGCATCGAGCACGAGCGGCGGTAACGCGAAGTCGTAGACCAGGTCGACGCGCTTGGCGATCGCCAACTGATCGAGGTGATGGCCGTGCACCTCGACGAGCACCTCGATGCCCCGCGATCGGCACTCGTCGGCGACGCGCTCGATGAACGCGAACGTGTCCGGAATCATGAAACACGAGGTGCCGGCCCGCTTGATCGCATAGCCGACGGCATCGAATCGAATCTGTGAGACGCCGTTGCGGTGCAGCAAGTCGATGATCGAGACGAGGTACTCCCAACCAGCGTCGGACTCGACATCGATGTCGATCTGATCCGGGCCGAACGTCGTCCAGAACTGGGCCTGCGATCCGTCCTCGAATTCGTACTCGGTCAGCGGAGGCGTCGGGCGCGGCCGATAGATCGGGCGGAGGTCGTCGCGGGTGGGGGAGCGGGCGAACACCGAGATCGGATCGAGGAACAGTGACCGATGCGACGACGCGCTGCCGTGGGCGAGCACGTCGAGAAACTGCGCTGACCGTGCCGACACGTGGTTGACGATGAGGTCGGCCATGACATTGTGCGTGCCGGCCAGATCGGCGATGTCGTTCCACGTGCCCACGCGGGGATCGACTCGCCCGTGATCGATCGGGTCGAATCCGGCGTCGGCACCATCGATCGGATCGAAGAACGGGAGCACATGGACCCCGCCGAACACCCCGTGCAGCGCCCCGTCGAGCAGATCCGCAAGGGCCGCGAGGCCCGGCGCCAGTCGGTCGGGGTAGGTGATGAGCTGTGCGGCGGTCACGACGGTGTCGGTGCTTCGCCGAGTGTCCGGCGGAGGAAGTCGAGCTGATGCAGCAGCAGGTTCTCGGCGACGACTTCTTGCGGAGTCATGTGTGACACACCGACCAACGGGAGCACCTCGTGGGGTCGGCCCGCTGCCAGCAAGGCTGACGACAGTTGCAGGGTGTGGGCGGCAACGACGTTGTCGTCGGCAAGCCCATGGATCAACAGCAGCGGCCGCTCGAGCCGGTCGGCCAGTGGCAGGAGTGACGAGTTGTCGTAGACGCCGGGCTGCTCGTTGGGGTCGCCGAGGTACCGCTCGGTGTAATGCGTGTCGTAGAGGCGCCACTCGGTGACCGGCGCTCCGGCGATCGCCGCGCGGAATACGTCGGGCCGCCGCAGCACCGCGAGCGCAGCGAGGTAGCCGCCGAAACTCCACCCGCGGATGGCCACACGTTCGAGATCGAGCTCTGGATGTCGTTCTGCGGCGGCGTGCAGAGCGTCGACTTGGTCCTCGAGCGTCGGCGTGGCCAGATCGTCGAGCACGGCGCGTTCCCACTCGCTGCCGCGGCCGGGGGTCCCGCGGCCATCGGCGACGACGACGGCGAACCCCTGGTCGGCGAACCACTGGGAGGCGACGAACGCGCCCGCGGCGCGCTGGACGCGAAGAGCGTGTGGTCCCCCGTAGGGGTCGAGCAGCACCGGGAGGGGTCCGCCATCGTGGTGGTTGGGCAGCAGGACAGCGGTCGCAACCGCACGCGGCGGCGCGTGGAAGATCGACGCGTTCGGTTCGATTGCCGGCAACTCGCCGTTCGAAGCGAGCTCGATCGGTGTGCCCGCGCCATCGCTCACCGTGCTGATCACGGCCGCATTGGTGAGGCTGGCACTGGTGATCACCGTCGTACTGCCACCGACGACTGCGTCGTGAATGCCGTCGACCGTGGTCAACGCTCGATTGTGGCCCTGTTCATAGACCCACACGTGCCGCGATGTCGCATCATCGATCGGATTGGCGTGGTACACCACGCGGCGCGCGTCGGCGGCCAGGACCGAACGAACCTGGAGGTCGTCGGGTGTGATCGGTGCGCCGTCGAGGAGAAGGCGGCGCGCGCCGGCGCGATCGGCCGCGACAAGGATCTGCCCGTCGATCAGGCGCGGCGATCCCGGGACCAACTCGACCCATGCATCGTCTCGGTCTACGAACGCAACCTCGGTCGCTCCGGTGGTGACGTCGACGACGTGTACCTCGGCGCGACGCTGGTCACGCGACTCGACCTGTATGGCGAGACCCGATGCCGACCAGTCGACCGCAGCGACGTAGGGCAACTCGTCGGCGGGCCAACTGATCGCCGTGGTCGAGCCGTCGGTGGCATCGATCAGGTGCAGCGTGGTCGATGCGTTCGTCGTTCCCGCGGCGGGGTAGGCGACGGTGGCGGGCGGTCGCTCGGGGTGCGCGGGGTCGGCGATCGTCCACCGGTCGACGGCATCGTCATCGACTCGCGCCGCCAGGAGCTGCGAGCCATCGGGACTCCACCAGTACCCACGAAAGCGATGCATTTCCTCCGCTGCGATGAAGTCGGCACTTCCCCAGACAACCGTGTCGGTTCCTGAGGCGACTGTGCGGACGCGTCCGTCGAGTTCAGCGATGCACAGGTCGGCCCCGCGCACGTAGGCGACCCGTCGCGCCTCCGGATCCGGCCGGGGATCGATGACCGGCCCGGGAACATCGAGGGCGCGCACGCCGCCGCTCAGCAGGCCGCCGACGAAGAGCCGGCCGCTGAGGGCGAATGCCACCACGGTCGCGGCTGCGTCGGTCGCATACCCGGTGATCCCGCCAGCACCTTCACGGGTGCGTTCGCGGCGGGCGCGTTCGGCTGCCGGAAGTGCGTCGTCGCTCGGGTCGCCAAGCAGGGCGCGCGGGTCGGCAACACAACGCTCCTGACCCGTCTCGACATCGAGGACCCACAGGGCCGTCACCGGGTCGTCGCCAGCAGCGCTGCGCAAAAAGATGACCCGCTGCCCGTCGGGGCTGACGGTGATGGTGCGCGGACGTCCGAGGGTGAAGCGCTGCGTCCTGGCGTATTGCCTGGGGAACGAATCGGTCACGATGCCACGCTACGGCGTCGAATAGTGCTCGACCGCCGCCCGAATGACGTCGAACGCAGCATCGGCGTCGACGGTCGTGAGCACCTCACAGTTGGGCGCAGGTCGATCGGTGATCTGTCGCAGATCGATCACGGTCATACCCCGGGTGACCGAACCGCGCAGTTCGATCTGCACGTGACGGTCCACCGACGTGAACAGCTCGGGGTGGGTGATGGCGAGCACGGCAAGAGGATCGTGGATCGCCGCTCCTTCGATCGTGCCCGGATCGTGACGGCTGAGGTAGTTGTTGCTGAAGTACGTGAACAGGTCGGCGAGCACGGCGGCGAGGCGGCCTGGCAGCGCCGCGACCTGGGCAATCCGTGTAGGTGTCGCCTGGAACTGGAGGGTGACGTCGAGGCCCGCCATGATCCGCCGGCCGGGAGCGGTGTAGACGATATTGGCGGCTTCTGGATCGGCCCAGACGTTGAACTCGGCCATCGGAAAGCGGTTCCCGTGTGTGCCGCCGCCCATCGACGAAATCCCCGCGACCCGGTCGGCGAGATCGGGAGCCATGCGGAGGGCGAGTGCAATGTTCGTCAGCGGACCGGTGGGCACGAGCCACAGACCCTCTTCAGCCCGGCACGTGTCGACGATGAACTCAACTGCGTTGGTTCCGTCGAGGGGCGTGGTCGGCTCGGGCAGATCAGCGCCGTCGAGTCCAGAGACACCGTGGACGAAGTCCGCAGGTTGCGGGTGCTCGACGATCGGTCGACTCGCGCCGCTGTGCACCGGCACATCGATGCCGAGAAGGTCGCGCATGACGCGGGCGTTGTAGGTGGTCTGCTCGAGTGGGGCGTTGCCGGCCACGGTGGTGATGCCGACGAGGTCGGCATAGCGGGCGGCAGCCACGATGGCCACGGCGTCGTCGTGGCCGGGATCACAATCGAGAATCAGCCGGGTCCGCGTTCGAGATGACGAGTCGGTCATCCTCGGAGCTTGCCACGGCAGACGTTGGCCGCGTGAGGCGTCGGCCGACAAGACTGCAATCATGCGGTGCCGGTTGCAGCTCAGAGCCGACTTGCTCGCCGCGCTGGGCGCCTTCGCCCTCGTCGTCACATCGTCGTGCACAGGTGGCGACGGTGCCGGCCAGGCGAGTGCGTTCAGCACGTCGACGGTGCCGGTGTCTTCCTCGTTCGCAGACGATGACCCGACCTCGCCCGTCGTGGTCGTCGATGGGACCACCGGATCTGGCAGCACCCTCGCACCGGTCTCGGAGCCGACCATCGGTTCGACGGCCACCTCGTCGACCTCGGCGGCGACGACGACGTTGGCGACCGTCCCTGATACCGGGGTGCCCGGACTCGACAGCGAGTTGCCCTTCTGCCAGGCGTGGAGCACGTTCGCCGGTTCGTTTCAGGCGCTGGCGCTGGCAGCGGGCTTCGCCGCCGACCCGACCCAGGCGCGTCGCGCCGAACTCGCCGCTTCACCCGCCTTGTTGGCCGCGCTGGCAGCGATCGACCAGCAGCTGCCCGCCGAGCTCGAAGCGGAGCGCGGCGTGCTCGTCGACGATGCGCTGGGGCCACTGCAACGGCGTGCCGAACGCAACGTCGAGGCACTGCGTGCCGCGGGACTGACCGATGCGGAGTTGGAATCGGTGGGCGCAGCCTGGCTCGATGCGTTGGCTATCACCGGAGTGGATGACCCCGAGATCGCCCCCAGCCTGCCGGCAATGCTTGCCGAGATCGTCGCCGTCGCCGCGGACGCGATAGCCGGCGAGATCCCACCGATCAACCAGGATCCCAGCCTGGTCACCGACACGGCGTTCCCGGCCAGCGAGGCCTATCTCGTGGCCAACTGCCCCGACCAGGGGACGCTGGCCGGCAACGACATCATCGACGGTTAGCGGCGCGCTAGACGTGCAGCGTGCGTTCGGCGTCGAGCGTCACGGCCTGGCCGACCCACTCGTCCGCGCTGAGCGCACCGATGGTGTCCGTGTCGTCGGTTGTGCCCCATGCCCGGCGATCGTCCGCCAGGTGGCATGTCGCGAAGGCTCGTTCCGGCGACCCATCCCGATCGAACATCACCGTGTACGACTCGACTGTTGCCGAACCCGCTGCTGCGGCCCCATCGGCAACACCGCGACGCGGCAGGCGGTCGATCTCCGGCTGCGGATCGGCGAGGCGGAAACCGCCGCTCGGTGGTTCGGTGCCGTACACGCCAAAGCTGTGCTTGGTGACGAGCCCACCGTTGCCCCACACGAATCCTCGCTCGCCGGGTCGGTCTCGCAGCTCGCCCACGATGGTGGCGATGGCGTGCATCACGTAGTTGTGCCATGGCCCGCCGGCGAACGACAGCCCACCGGTGCGGCTCCACGGTCGCGACGGGTCGTCGGTGGCGATTCCGAGCGAACTCGCTCCGAGTTGCACCGCCGAAGGGAAACACGAGTAAAGATCGATCAAACCGACATCGTCGATGTCGACTCCGGCCAGTTCGAGTGCGGCGCGCCCGCCGATCTCGATCGCCGGCGTGCGGTCGAGCCGGTCGCGCACCGACACGGCGATGTGCTCGTGACAGTCCGCTCCGGCCAAGGGAAAGACCCAGCGGTCGCGCGGGACACCGAGCCGCTCGGCGGTCTCGGCGGAGCAGACGATCAACGCCGCCGCCATGTCGACGTCGTTGTTCGAGTTCATCAGCTTGGGGTACGGCAGACCGATCATTCGATTCTGCGGGCCGACATCGGTGACGTCGTCGGGGGTTCGCTCCTCACGCAGCCAGGCGTAGGGGTTGGTCGATGCGACCTTGCTGAGCCCTGACCAGAGTCGCCCGAGGTGCGCCTGGTGCGAGTCGATGTCGCGTCCTGCGGCGGCCCGCAATGCGGTCTCGAACATCGGATAGAACTGGACAGGCATCCGCAAACCGAGCGACGACTCGTCGTCGGTCACGATCTTGAGGCCGCCGCCGATGAGCTCGGGCTCGTCGCCTTCTGGCGACTTCGGCCATGGCAACTCCACACCTTCCTTGCGGGCCCGCATCCGGGTGCGGAATGCCTCGCCGCCCGCGAGGATGGCGATGTCGAGGTCGCCGCGTTGGATCTCGGCTGCGGTTGCGTTCAGCAACCACTGCGGTGTGTTGCCTCCCTCGGTCGTGTACTGCAGGTGCGGATCGATACCCAACCGAGCGGCGACGAACCGCGGCAGGTTGCCATACCGCCACGAGTACTGGCAGACGACGCGCAATGCGTCGACCTCGGGCGGACCGTCCAATCCGGCATCGTCGGCCGCAGCGCGCACGGCGAAGTCGATGAGCGCAGCGGGTTCGTGAGCATCGGTGATCGATGCCGCCCGGTGGGTGAATTGGCCAGCGCCGACGATCACGGGAGTGCGCGGATCGATCGTCGCCTGGCCTGTGGTGTTGGTGCTCGCATCGGTCACGGCCGCGAAGGCTATGGAGGTCGCCGCGCCGCCGTACACTCGGACGCCGATGGCACGCATCGCGATTGGCGCCGACCACGCCGGCTACGAGCTCAAGCAGCACCTGGTTCCGTTCCTTGTCGGCGGCGGTCACGACGTCGACGATCAGGGCACGTTCTCCACCGAGTCGGTCGACTACCCACCGATCTGTTCCGGCGTCGGGCGCACCGTGCGGGACGGCCATGCCGATGTAGGCATCGTCATCGGCGGCAGCGGACAAGGTGAGCAACTCGCCGCCAACAAGGTGCGCGGCGTGCGGGCCGCACTGTGCAACGACCTCTACACCGCTCGGTTGGCGCGCGCCCACAACGACGCCAACGTGCTGTCGATGGGGGCCCGGGTGATCGGTGCGGGCATCGCCGAGGAGATCGTGTCGCTGTTCCTCACGACGCGTTTCGACGGCGGCCGCCACGCCCGCCGAGTCGACCAACTGAGCGCGCTCGAAGACGAGTTCTGAGCACTGTCGCGATCGGCACGGCCGGACGCGCGAACATCGCGCGGTAACCCTCGCGTCATATCCCAAGTGATCGTCATCACCCGATTGGACCACCATCACCATGCCGTACCCCTCCGACACCGATCCGGACACCGAAGTCCTCGCCCTCATCGATCGTGAGATCGAACGCCAGACCACCGGTGTCCAGCTGATTGCCAGCGAGAACTTCACCTCGCCTGCGGTGATGCGCGCCGTCGGCTCGGTGCTGACCAACAAGTACTCCGAGGGGTACCCGACCAAGCGGTACTACGGCGGCAACCAGGTGATCGATTCGATCGAGCAACTGGCGATCGATCGGGTCAAGGAGCTGTTCGGCGCCGAGCACGCCAACGTCCAGCCGCACTCGGGCGCGAACGCCAACATGTGCGTGTACCAGGCGTTGCTCGAACCGGGCGACACGGTGCTCGGCCTGAGCCTTGATCACGGCGGCCATCTCACGCACGGCTCGCCGGTGAATGCCAGCGGGTTGTTGTACGAGTTCGTCGCCTACGGCACGGGCGCCGAAGATCGCATCGACATGGACGCCGTGCGGGCACTGGCGCACGAGCACCGTCCGAAGCTCATCGTGGCGGGAACGACGAGTTATCCGCGCCGACTCGACCCCGAGCCGTTCCGGGCGATCGCCGACGAGGTCGGTGCCATGCTGATGTTCGACATCGCACACCTCGCCGGCCTGGTCGCGGGCGGCGCGCACCCCAACCCGGTGCCGTACAGCGACGTCGTCACATTCACCACCCATAAGACGCTGCGCGGTCCCCGGGGCGGCTGCATCCTGACCACGGCCGAGCACGCCAAAGCGATCGACAAAGCCGTGTTCCCCGGCTGGCAGGGCGGGCCACTCGAGAACGTGATCGCCGGCAAGGCGATCGCGTTTCGCGAGGCGATGGCGCCGTCGTTCAAGGAGTACGCCGCACAGGTCGTCAGCAACGCATCGGCACTCGCGGCCGCGTTGTCGGTGGAGGGGTTCCGTCTCGTGTCGGGCGGTACCGACAATCACCTGATGGTCGTCGATCTGACCCCGTTCGATGCCGACCTCACGGGCAAGCAGGCACAGGCATCGCTCGACGAGGCCGGGATCACGCTCAACAAGAACACCATTCCGGACGACCCGCGCAGCCCGTTCGTCACCAGTGGCGTTCGCATCGGTACCCCGTCGGTCACCACCCAAGGCATGCGCGAACCCGAGATGGCCACCATTGCCTCGTTGATCGCCCGGGCGTTGCGCTCGCGCGATGATGCCGCCGAGCTCGAGGTGGTACGCAAGGAAGTCGGCGCGCTCTGCGATCGTTTCCCCGCATACCCCGACGGGGTCTGACCGTCGCTGACCACCCTCGTCGTCTCCACGTCATACACTGACCGACCGTGCCCGCGTTCGGTTCGTATCTGCTGATCGGCGCGGTCGCAGCGGTCGTCACCTTTGTGGTGACGCCGATCGTCGGCTGGCTGGCGCGTCGCCGTGGGTGGGTGTATCTACCGAACGACCGCACCGTGCACCAGACGCCACTGCCCGATGTGGGTGGGCTGGCGATGTACGTCGGCTTCGTTGCGGCGCTTGCCACGGCGTGGGCCGTAAACGACTTCGAGGTGCTATTCCTACGCAACTCCGAGCCCCTCGGCGTGCTCGTCGCCGCAACGATCATCTTCTGCGTCGGCTTCCTCGACGACATCCGAGAGATCTCCGCTCCAGCCAAGGTCACCGGCACCGTCGTCGCCGGTCTGGCGCTGGTCGCCCTCGGCGTCGAGATGTTCTCGTTTCGGCTGCCGTTCTACGACGGCCCGATCATCTTGGGCAACGACATCAAGCCTCTCGTCACTGTCCTGTGGCTGCTCGTCATCAGCCAAGCGATCAATCTCATCGATGGACTCGATGGACTCGCTGCAGGGATCGTCGCCATCGGCGCCTTTGCGTTCTTCCTCTACTCGTGGGAGCTGACCGAGCTCGGCCTGCTCGGCATCGGCAACATCGGCCCGTTGATGGCGATCATCGCCGTGGGTGTGTGCGTCGGGTTCCTGCCGCACAACTTCAACCCAGCGCGCATCATGATGGGCGACGGAGGTGCACTGCTGCTGGGGTTGTTGCTCGCGGTGTCGACCAGCGTGGTCGGCGGTCGCGCCGACTCCTTCGACGATCAGTTCGTCGGCCAGACCTACTTCTTCCTCGCGCCATTGGCCATTCCGCTGCTCATCCTCGGCGTGCCGATTTTCGACATGTTGTTCGCGGTGGTTCGGCGAGCGACCGGTCGCCGCTCCTTGGCAGCCGCCGACAAAGGTCACCTCCATCATCGGTTGATGGACCTCGGTCACGGACACCGACGCAGCGTGGTGATCCTGTGGACGTGGACTGCGCTGTTGTCTGCGTTCGTGCTGTACCCGACACTGAGCGGGCAGAACCCGACGTATCTTCCATTCGGAATCGGGGCGCTGGGTCTGCTGCTGTTCACGGTCCTGCATCCGAGCGTCCGTCGTCGACGCCGGGAGGCGCCCGGGGGCGCGCCCGCCGCTGATCATGCGGACGCCGCCGGAGTCGACGGTGCAGATCGGACCGCCGACGACAAAGACGTGGCAACGGTGACGTCACTCGACCAGCATCGCGCGACCGCTGATGCGCTGCCCGGGTCGAGCCGCTCCGGCGATCGACTATCGTCGAGCGACCACGTAGCGGCAATCGATGACGCGGACGGGTTGCCCTCCGCAAGTCCCGACGACTAGATTGTGCCTGCGTTCACAAGCGCCGAATCCCCCACCGTTCTGGATCAATGAAGCTCCGCGACACGCTGCTGCGCCCCAACCTGAAGATCAACCACTCCGACTCTCTGGGTCGGGGCATGGACATCACGTTCACGTTCCTCGTCTTCGTCGGCCTTGGGCTGGGGCTCGACCTGTTGCTCGGAACACTGCCCTGGCTGACGCTGGTGTTCTCTACGTTGGGCGCCGTTGGACTGTTCGCTCGGTTCAAGTACCGCTACGACATGCAGATGGAACGCCTCGAACGCGAACGTCGCGAGGAGAACCGGCCGACGCCGGGCCCGACGTGAGCACCCCGACCGACGGCGCAGCACGCGCCACGCTGTCCACCACCCGCTTCGACGGGCCAGCGCCCGAGTGGGGCGTCGGTCGCGACATGATCAAGCGCGGCCTCATCGTCGGGCCCGCACTCGTTGCACTGTGCGGCGTGATCTGGGGTGGCGATGGCGTGTGGTCGTCGCTCTACGGATTGGCCATCGTGTTGGTCAACTTCGCATTGGCGGCAGCATCCATCGCACTGACGGCCCGAATCTCGCTCGGCGTCATGATGGGCGCCGTGTTGTTCGGGTACCTCGTACGACTCGCCCTGATCTTCGCCGCAGTGTGGTTCGTGCAAACCGAGGCGTGGATTTCGTTTCCGGCCCTCGGAGCGACCATCATCGTGTCGCACCTCGGGCTGTTGATCTGGGAGTTGCGCCACGTGTCGATGTCGCTCGCTTACCCAGGACTCAAGCCCACCGATCCCACTGCTGCTGTGTCTCCGACTGCTCCGCCCCCGGTTGATTACTGACACCGCCGACGACCGATACCGCCCGCTCCCGACAACGCCCAGACCCGCCCTTCACAGACGCCCAGGACTGAAACGGATCCAACGTGTTCGCACTCGAGTTTCCACCGATCAACGCTCTGCTTCGGTGGCCCGACCTGTTCCCTTCGTTCAACAAGATCGGCCTGATCGCCGCACTGTCTGCGTTGATCGTGATGGGCTTTTACTACTTGGCCAATCGGCAAAGCGCGGCCATCGCGCCCACCGGTGTGCGCAACCTTGCCGAGGGCTCGGTGGAGTTCATCGAAGACGGCATCATCATGCAGACGATCGGCAGGCCCGGCCTGGGCTGGACGCCATTCCTGTTGAGCCTGTTCTGCTTCATCTTCTTCTGCAATATCCCCGGCGTCTTGCCGGTGCTGCAGATGCCCGCGACGGCTCGAATTTCCATTCCGCTCGGACTGTCGCTCATCGTCTGGGTCGTCTACATCGGCGTCGGCTTCAAGCACCAGGGAGCCAAATACTTCGGTCACCTGCTGTGGCCTCCCGGTGTGCCGACGGCGCTGAAGCCTCTCGTCGGTCTGATCGAGTTCATTTCGACCATCCTCGTCACACCGTTCTCGCTCACCGTTCGTCTCTTCGCCAACCTGCTCGCAGGCCACATCCTGCTCGTGACGTTCGGTCTGCTCACCGAGGCGCTGCTGTTCGCCGAGACCAGCCAGGCGTTCCTCGTCCCGCTGAGCATCCTGCCGTTCATCATGCTCGTGTTCCTCACGGCGTTCGAGGTCCTCGTCGCCGTTCTGCAGGCCTACATCTTCACCATCCTCGCCGCGGTCTACATCAACAACTCGATGACCGGCCACGACGACCACTGATCTTCCAGACACACACAGGAGAAACCACACCCCATGGAAGCAATGAGCATCCTCGTCCAGCAGTCCGACCTCGGTCCCACCGCCGACGACCTGAAGAGCATCGAGGCCGCATCGACCGCCGGGTTCGCGTATGGCCTCGCGGCCATCGGCCCCGCAATCGGCATCGGCTATCTCGTCGGCAAGTCGGTCGAGGCAATGGCCCGCCAGCCCGAAGCCGCCGGCATGGTCCGCACCACGATGTTCTTGGGCATCGCCTTCACCGAGGCGCTAGCCCTGATCGGCTTCGTCGTCTTCATCCTTCTCAAGTTCGCCTGATTCTTGAACGTCCATCCACTCGTCCATCGGTCTGATCATGGATCTGACCATCGAAGGGAGCTGACGTGCTGACCGCCGTCATCACCGGTTCGGGGGCCACCGCGCAGGTGACACTGCTCGAGGAGCATCCGCTCGTCGACGCTTATGTCGCCGCCGATACCGAAGTCCCCGAAAGCGACCTCAACCCGATTGCAATCGAGCCCAAGGAGTTCATCTGGGGCGTCGGTGCATTCGCCGTCATGGCGCTCGTGTTGCGGTATCTCCTGTTCCCGAAGTTGAAGAGCGGAATGGATGCCCGCGCTCAGGGCATCCGCCGTGATCGGGAAGCCGCAGAGGCCCTGACGGCGTCGGCTCGGGCCGACGTCGCCGAGTACGAGGCGCAGGTGGCAACACTGCGTTCCGAGGCGCATCAGAAGATCGAGGCGGCTCGCGCCGCCCTCGAGGCCGAGCGCACCGAGAGGATCGCGGCAGCCAACGCTGAGATCTCCGAGCGACGTGCCGCGGCCATGGAAGAGGTCGACGCCGCACGAACGGCTGCGCAGGCCGACGTCGAGAGTGCGGTCGTCGACGTCGTCGCTCACGCAGTGGGACTCGCCACAGGCAACGAGGTCGATCGATCTTCGATCGAGTCGTCGGTTCGAGACGTCATGTCCGCTGGAGCCGGCACGGGAACGGCGGCGTCATGATCAATCGCGTGACGGTCCTCGCCGGCGACTTCCTCGCCGTCGACTTCGACACCGACGACCAAGGCGTCACGGCAGCAAACCCGATCCTTCCCCCGTGGAAGGAGATCCTGCTGCAGTCGATCGCGACGGCGATCGTCTTCTACGCCATCTACAAGTTTGCCGGACCTGCGATCGCGGCTGCAGTCCGCGGCCGGACGGAACGGATCCAAGGTGAGCTCGACGGCGCGGCCGAGGCCAAGATCACCGCCGAGCGTGAAGCCTCCGAGATTCGTGCTGCGCTCGGCGACATCGACACCGAGCGCCGCCGGCTGTTCGACGAGGCCGACACCCAAGCCGAGGCGATCCTGGCCGACGGTCGGGCACGAATCGACGAGGAGATCGCCGAGCTGCACGCTCGGGCCGATGCGGAAATCTCCGGCGCGGCGAGTCGCGGCGGCGACGAATTGCGCGCCGAGATCGGTCGCTACTCGGCACAGAGCATCGACACGATCGTTCGCGAACGCTTGGATCAGGGCACGCACCAGGAGCTGATCGAAGGCTTCATCGCCCGCGTTGGCGCCGAGAACGGGAGTCCATCATGATCGAACAGCAGATCGAGGGTTACGCCCGAGCATTGTTCGAGGTGGCCCGTGCGGACGGCACGCTCGACGAAGTCGAAGATGAGCTGTTCCGCTTCGCTCGCTCGTACGAGTCGAGCGACGCGCTGCGCGAGGCACTCACCGACGACCACGTCCCAGCCGAGAAACGCCAGGCGATCATCGAAGACCTGCTCGACGGCAAGGCCACGACCACGACCGTGCAGTTGGTGTCGATGGTCGTCGGGGCCGGGCATGCCCGCGATTTGCCCGCGATCGTCGACTCGCTCGTGCAGCGAGCATCGGCTGCCAAGCAGCTCGACGTCGCCGAGGTGCGCACCGCAGTTGCGCTGAGCTCCGAGCAGGAGTCGCGCCTCAAGGCGGCGTTGGAGAACGCCACCGGCAAGCAGTTGAACCTGAAGACCATCGTCGACCCGTCCGTGATGGGCGGGGTCGTCGCCACGGTCGGTGACGTCGTCATCGACGACACCGTGCGAACACGCATCGAGCAGTTGAAGAGCCGACTCTGATCGGCCGCCGGCAGAGAGACACAGGATCGAGAGACATCACATCATGGCCGAGCTGACCATTTCCGCCGCCGACATCGCATCGGCGCTGAAGTCCAACCTTGAAGGCTTCCAGCCTTCGGTCGAAGCGCGCACCGTGGGTCGCGTCGCCGAAGTCGGCGACGGCATCGCCCGCGTGAGCGGCCTGCCCGACGCGGCAGTCAACGAGCTACTGGAGTTCGAAGACGGCTCCCGGGGGCTGGCGCTGAACCTCGACGAGACGTCGATCGGTGCCGTCGTGCTGGGCGACGTCGACAACATCGAGGAGGGCCAAACCGTCAAGGCCACCGGCAACATCTTGTCCGTGCCGGTCGGCGACGGGATGCTCGGACGCGTCGTCGACGCGTTGGGAAACCCGATCGACGGTGCCGGCGACATCACCGGCACAGAACTCCGCCGCATGGAGATCCAGGCGCCGGGCATCATGGGCCGCCAACCGGTGGGTGAGCCGCTGCAGACCGGTATCAAGTCGATCGACGCGATGACCCCGATCGGTCGAGGGCAGCGTGAGCTGATCATCGGCGACCGCAAGACCGGCAAGACCACCGTCGCTGTCGACACCATCTTGAACCAGCGCGGCCTGGGCGTGAAATGCATCTACGTGGCGATCGGCCAGAAGAGCTCGACCGTTGCCCAGACCGTCGACGTGCTCCGCCAGAACGGCGCCCTCGAGTACACGGTGGTGGTCGTCGCTCCGGCTGCCGATCCGGCACCGTTCAAATACCTGGCCCCCTACGCCGGTTGCGCGATGGGCCAGCACTGGATGGACAACGGCGAGCACGCCCTGGTGGTGTACGACGACCTGTCGAAGCAGGCAGAGGCATATCGCCAGTTGTCGCTGCTCCTTCGCCGCCCGCCGGGGCGCGAGGCGTATCCGGGCGACGTGTTCTACTTGCATAGCCGGCTGCTCGAGCGGGCGGCCAAGCTGTCCGACGAGAACGGTGGCGGTTCGCTCACGGCACTTCCAGTGATCGAGACCAAGGCCGGCGACGTGTCGGCCTTCATCCCGACCAACGTCATCTCGATCACCGACGGCCAGATCTATCTGCAGGACAACCTGTTCAAGTCGGGTGTGCGTCCCGCTGTCGACGTGGGCATCTCGGTGTCGCGGGTGGGCGGCGCGGCGCAGATCAAGTCGATGCGTTCGGTGTCGGGTGGTCTGAAGGGCGACCTCGCCCAGTTCCGTGAACTCGAAGCCTTCGCCACGTTCGGCTCCGAGCTCGACGCCGTGAGCGCCGCGCAGCTCGAGCGCGGCTACCGGCTCGTCGAGCTGCTCAAGCAGCCGCTCAACAGCCCAATGTCAGTCGAGGAGCAAGTGGTGGCGATCTACGCCGGAACCAATGGCCACCTCGACGACCTACCGGTCGAAGATGTGCAGCGCTTCGAAGCCGAGTTGCTCGAATACGTGCGCACCACCCACTCCGGTCTGCTCGCCGAGGTCAAATCGGGTCCGATTCCTGACAACCTCGGCGGCGTGATCGACCAGTTCAAGCAGACCTTCACGATCACCGACACCAGCCAGCACGTCGACCCGACGGCGAGCGACGCCGACGAGATGGGCGACGCCGAGTCGCGCAAGACCCTCGCAACGGAGTGAGCATGACGACTGAGAACCTCGCGGAGGTTGTGCGGCGCGGTGGCGAGGAAAGCGCCAGCGACGAGCCACACCCGAGCCGAGGAGAACCGCAGGGCCGACGAGCGAGGGCGATGTAGATGGCTGGAGGTCAAGAGCGCATCCTTCGGGAGCGCATTCGGAGTGTGCAAGCGACGAAGAAGATCACGCGCGCCATGGAATTGATTGCGGCTTCGCGGATCGTCAAGGCGCAGGCCGCGGTGGCCGCCGCGGTGCCGTACTCCGAGCTGATCACCAATGTCGTCAAGGATCTCTCCGCAGGTGGGGCCTCGGGCGAGTCGCCGCTGTTGATGGGTCGCGACGAGGTGCGCCATACCTGTTACGTCGTAATTGCTGCCGATCGCGGGCTGTGCGGTGGCTACAACACGGGCGTTGAACGCGCCGCTGAAGGTGAAGTGAAAGCCGACGTGTTGCGCGGCGACGACTACACGATCATTCCGGTCGGGCGAAAGACCGAGGGCTACTTCCGCTTCCGCGGCTACGACCTCGGGCAGCCGTTCAACGGCTTCTCCGATCGTCCGAGTTACGACGATGCGAAGGCCATCGGGCAGCACGTCATCGAGCTGTTCCTGTCCGGCGAGGTTGACCGCGTCGAGCTCGTCTACACGCGCTTCATCTCGCCGGGCAACCAGGAGGTCGTGCTGCGGCCGCTCGTGCCGCTCACGGCTGAGACCGTGGCCGGCGGCGACGGCAAACCCGAAGACGCGTCAAGCGGGGACTACGAGTTCGAGCCCGATCCCGAGGTCATCCTCGAGACGCTGCTGCCGCGCTACGTCGAGGCTCGTGTGTATGCCGCGCTGCTCAACGCTGCGGCCTCCGAACATGCCTTCCGACAGCGGGCCATGAAGTCCGCCACCGACAACGCTGAAGACCTGATCAAGTCGCTGAGCCGGGTGATGAACCGGGCTCGCCAGGACGCGATCACTACCGAGATCATGGAGATCGTCGGCGGCGCCGAGGCGCTCGACTCCGGCGACGATCTCGTCCCTGTCGAGCTCGACTCGACCGCCTTCGAAGACTCCGTCTTCCACTAGTACGCCTGAATCGCTACGACACCGCTCGCACCACATCCGAGGTACACGACATCATGACCATGACCGAATCGACTCCGGCCGGAACCGACGCTCCCAAAGACGGGCGCGTCGTCGGCATCGCCGGCCCCGTGATCGACGTCGAGTTCCCACCCGGCGCATTGCCCGAGCTGAACCACGCGCTCGAGTTCTCGGTCACCCTCGAAGGTGAAGAGATCAAGGTGCTCGCCGAAGTGGCGCAGCAGCTTGGCCACAACCGGGTGCGCGCTGTCTGTCTCAAGCCGACCGACGGGCTCGTGCGCGGCACCTCGGTGCGCAACACCGGCCACGGCATCCAGGTGCCGGTCGGCGACAAGGTGCTCGGTCACGTCTGGAACGTGTGGGGCGAGGCCCTCGACGAGTCGCCAGACGGCTACGACCAGATGGAGAAGTGGGAGATCCACCGGGATCCTCCCGCCTTCGATGCCCTCGAGCCATCGGCTCGCATGTTCGAGACTGGCATCAAGGTGATCGACCTGCTCACCCCATACGTCGCCGGCGGCAAGATCGGCCTGTTCGGTGGCGCCGGCGTGGGTAAGACGGTGTTGATCACCGAGATGATCAACCGTGTCGCTTCACAGCACGGTGGTGTGTCGGTGTTCGCCGGAGTTGGTGAACGCACCCGTGAGGGTACCGACCTTCGTCTCGAAATGATGGAGTCGGGCGTGTTCGAAAAGGCCGCCCTGGTCTTCGGGCAAATGGACGAGCCGCCGGGCGTGCGCCTGCGTGTCGCACTGTCGGCGTTGACGATGGCGGAGTACTTCCGCGACGTGCAGAACCAGGACGTGCTGCTGTTCGTCGACAACATCTTCCGCTTCGTGCAGGCCGGATCCGAGGTGTCGACGCTGCTCGGTCGTATGCCCGCTGCTGTGGGCTATCAGCCGACGTTGGCCGACGAGATGGGTCAGCTCCAAGAACGGATCACCTCGACTCGCGGCCGCTCGATCACGTCGCTGCAAGCCGTGTACGTGCCCGCCGACGACTACACCGACCCGGCTCCGTTCACCACCTTCACCCACCTCGACGCCACCACCGAGCTGTCGCGCCAGGTGGCGGCGCTCGGCATCTACCCGGCGGTGGACCCGCTGGCATCGACATCGACCATCCTCACTCCCGAGGTCGTCGGCGACCGTCACTATGCCATCGCCCGTCGCGTGCAGGAGACGCTGCAGCGCTACAAGGAGCTGCAGGACATCATTGCCATCCTCGGTCTCGATGAGTTGTCGGAGGAAGACCGCCAGACGGTGAACCGAGCGCGCAAGGTCGAGCGCTTCTTGTCGCAGCCCTTCTACGTCGCCGAGGTGTTCACCGGCCAGGTCGGTGAATATGTCAGCACCGAGGAGACCGTCGAATCGTTCGAGAAGATCGTCGACGGCGAACTCGATGAGATTCCCGAGCAGGCGTTCTTGAACGTCGGCGGTGTCGAGCAGGTGCTGGCCAAGGCAAAGGCGCTCCAAGAGTCGTGAGCGAGACCGTTCGCGTCGAGGTCGTGTCGCCCGAGGAGGTCCTGTACTCGGGCGACGCCACGATGGTCATCACGCGCACCCTCGAGGGCGGCGAGTTGGCCTTCCAGGCCGGCCATGCGTCGTTCCTCGGTGCGCTCATCGAAAATCGCACCCGGTTGTTCCTCGCCGACGGCACGGTGCAGGACATCGCCGTGCATGGCGGCTTTGTCGAGGTCAGCGGTACTCCGACGACGGTCACGATCCTCTCCGATGCTGCGGAGCTGTCGCAAGACATCGACGTCGAGCAGGCCAAGGCTGATCTCGAGCGCCACGAACTCGTGCTGAAGATGGAGCACGACGAGGCCAGGATCACCGAGGCCGTCGCTGGCAAGAAGTCAGCCGAGATCCAACTCGAGACCGCTGGCGTCAAGTTCACGGCTTGATTCGTCGGCGGCTGCGGCCGTCGGCGACATGATCCACGGTGGCGTAACGTCGCACCATGGCTGACTATCCGTTTCGTTCGGCCTTGATCACCGGGGCGTCATCTGGAATCGGCGCGGCGATGGCCGAGGAACTGGGCGCGGCCGGCGTACCGACCGTGCTCGTGGCCCGACGTGGGGATCGCCTGCGCGAGATCGCCGATCGCTTCGACGGTTGCAGTGTGCTCGAGGCGGACTTGACCAAGAACAAGGGTCGGCAGGCGACGATCGAGGTCATTGCAGACCCGGACGATGCGCCCGATCTGGTGGTGAACAATGCCGGTTTCGGATCGAGTGGTCGGTTCGACCGGCTCGATCCCGAGCGCCTCGGCAACGAGATCGACCTCAATGTCGGGGCGCTCACTGCGCTCAGCCATGCCGCGCTTGCCCGGATGGTGCCACAGGGCCGGGGTTATCTACTCAACGTGTCGAGCGTGGCGAGCTTCCAGGCCGTGCCCGGGCTTGCGGTCTACGCCGCGACGAAGGCGTTTGTGACGAGCTTCACCGAGGCCGTGCACGAGGAAGCCGCGACGAGCGGGGTCCATGTGACGGCATTGTGCCCTGGGTTGACACGCACGGAGTTCCAGGAGCGGAGCGACACAGGGGACATCGAGAGCAGGGTTCCACCGCTGATGTGGTCGTCGGCCGAAGAGGTCGCGGTGGCCGGACTCGATGCGGTTGCCCGGAATCGAACCCTGGCGATTCCGGGTGCGGTCAACAAGGGCGCGGTGACGATCTCGTCGTTGACGCCACGCCTACTGACCCGCAAAGTCTCGCGCCTCATGAACCCGGAGCTGTGATGACTTGCTCGGCCTCACCGGCAGCTCGAGTGAATCAGTACTCGACGGCGGCGAACTCGCGCAGTTTGGCGACTCGATGGCGGGCGTCGATCATCCGCACCGTTCCTGAACGAGAGCGCATCACCAGGCTCTGCGTGCGGGCCCCTTGACCGTCGAAGCGCACGCCACGGAGGAGCGCTCCGTCGGTGAGGCCCGTCGCCGCGAAGAAGCAGTTTTCCGAGCGGATCAGGTCGTTCTGGCCGAGCACCTGCGACAGGTCGTACCCGGCATCCAACATCGCGGTTCGTTCCGCATCGCTTTGCGGTGCGAAGCGGCACTGGATCTCGCCGCCCATCGCTTTCATCGCGGCCGCGGACACCACGGCTTCAGGTGTACCGCCGGTGCCCATCAGCACGTCGGCGCCGGCGTCGGGCCAGCACGTGGCGACGGAGCCGTAGACGTCGCCGTCGGTGATCAACCGAATTCGACAGCCACTGGCCCGAACCTCCTCGATCAGTGCTGCGTGGCGTGGCCGGTCGAGGATGATCACCGTGAGGTCGCGCACCTCTTCCTGCCTCGACTTGGCGATCCACCGCAGGTTCTGCGTGGGGCTCGCGGTGATGTCGATGGCGCCGACCGCGTCTGGGCCCACGGCGATCTTGTCCATGTAGAACGACGGGCCGGGGTCGAGCATCGAGCCGCGATCGGCGACGGCGATGACCGAGAGTGCATTGGTCTTGCCCTGAGCGGTCAGCGTGGTGCCGTCGATCGGATCGACGGCGACATCGACGCTCGGGTCGCTACCGTCGCCGACCTGCTCTCCGTTGAACAGCATCGGGGCGTCGTCCTTCTCGCCTTCGCCGATCACGACGACGCCGTCCATCTGCACCGTCGACAGCGACAGCCGCATTGCCTCGACGGCGGCCTGGTCGGCACTCTCTTTTTCGCCGCGACCGACCCAACGGGCAGCGGCGAGGCAGGCCGACTCGGTCGCTCTGACGAGTTCCATCGCCAAGTTGCGGTCGGGCTGCTGGCGAGGCGCGGTCGTCGCGTCGGTCATGACCTCACGGTAGTCAGCACGACGCGGAGCATGAAATGGCTGGAGTGGGACACCGGGTCCGTGTGTGGGCCGATGCCCCACTCCAGATGCAGCTACTCGCTGCAGGTGGTCCGGTTATCGCCGACGATGGCGCGACCGGAACCGATGACGCCGCCCGAACTCACGGCTCAGGCGGTGTTGTTCCGCTTGCCGACGGAGGCGAGCGTGGTGCTCGCGGACTTCGGCCAACTGGAACTCGGGGTGGGTCGTGGTGAACATGACTGCCTTTCGTGTTGGTTGTCGTTGTTTGGTGGGTGTGCCTGTTGAGGCGCGTCTCTGACAGAGACGTCTCCGGCGCGGAGATCGGGAGCAGCCCGTCGGCGGGCGCCTACCGGGGTGGGTGCCGCACGCAATACGGCGCTGCAGAACGGCCTGATCGCGTCAGTTCGTCGACGACGCTCGGCTCGGCGTCGCCGCCCGGGGCGGTCCGGCGAAGGTTCGAGCGATGATCAGCGAGCGGCTGCGCCCATGGGGCCCGGAATCGCATTTCGTCGTGTCTGGTTCATCGGGCACCTCCTTGGTGGGTCGCGGTATCGATCGGTGAGTGATTAGCAGTGTGCCGAACCTGCTGTGTTCATTGCAAGCGGGTTTCGCGCACGGGCAGCGGTACCGAGCCGATGATGCGCTCTAGGGTCGGCCCATGGGCAGACCGCTCTCGCTCGAGCTCATTCTTTCTGGTCGTGACATCACCGAGCCGCGCCCGTCGCCCGACGGCGCTCGTGTCGGATACGTGAGGCGGTGGCGTGGCGCCAGTGAGCTGCTCGCTGTGTCGATCCGCGGCGGTCCTGCGAGTCCGTTGACGTTCGGACCAGATCCGGCCGCCGGCCGCGGCCTCGGCGGGGGCTGTTTCGACTGGCTCCCCGACGGAACCGGCGTCGTCTACGTCGCCGCCGACGGCGAGCTGTGGCTCGCCCGTGAGACGACGTGCCGCCGGCTCACGACGTTCGACCGTTCGTGCCGGGGACCTGTCGTCGCCACCGTGGTCGAACCGGGCGTCGGATCGGATGTCGCAGCCAACCGTCATGCCGGCCAACCGGACCACGTCGACCGCTGTCACCTGGTCGCGGTGGTGAGCGTGGACGAGGCCGAAGTGTGGATGGTGCCACTCGACGGTGACGAGGTCGATCACCAACCGCGTCGGCTCGATGACGGTCGTCATGAGTTCTGCTTCGATCCGGCGGTCTCGCCGAACGGAGGGCTCGTCTCATGGAGCGGCTGGTCGCCACCGTCGATGGCATGGGACGCCGGCGAGCGCGTCGATCTCGCGCTCGGCGGCGGACCCGGCGGCGTCGATGTGCTGTCGACGTGGAAACCCGTCGACGGCGCCGTGTCGGAACCTCGCTTTACGCAGGACGGAACGGCGACGCATGTCCACGATGGATCGGGTTGGCGCAACGTGTACGTCGGCGGGCGAGCGGTGGTCGCCGAGCCGGTCGAACAGGCTGGCGCGACGTGGGGTATGGGCAACCGCTCGTATGACGTCGGGGTGGGAGGCGTTGCAGTGATCACCCGCAACGTCGGCGGTGGGGGCCAGCTGGTGCTCGTGTACCCGGACGGCGAATCGAGCGTGATCGACGACCGTCATGTGTGGGGGCAGGTGTCGATTGTCGGTGATCTCGTGATCGGTATTCGATCGGCGCCGGGCCGTCCGCCCGAGATCGCCGTTGTCGATGTCAGCCCGACTGCGGGACGCGACGACGTCACGGTGCTCGCCAAGTCGGGGGTGGATGCGTGGCGGACGGTGCAGCCGCCGCCGATCGAGGTGCTCGCCACCACGCTCCCGGCTCGGCGTGTGGTACCCGCCGGCGATGTCCGCGGCACCTTGTGCTGGATCCACGGGGGGCCGACCGATCAATGGCGCAACGACTTTCGACCGCGCCTCGACTACTGGGTGAGCCGTGGCTTCCAGATCGTGATTCCAGATCATCGTGGCTCGACCGGGTACGGCCGCGAGTTCCAGCAGGCGCTGCATGGCGGATGGGGTCGCAGCGATGTCGACGACATCGCCGCCGTGCTCGCCGAACTGCACCTCGCAGGCACGACCTCGCCGGCGACTACCGTGATCGTCGGTGGGTCGTCGGGCGGCGGCGCCGTGTTGGGCGTGCTCGCCGATCACCCACAGCTCGTGGCCGGCGGAATCGCGTCGTACCCGGTGAGCGACCTCGCCGACCTTGCCAAACGAAGCCACCGGTTGGAGGCGCACTACACCGATACTCTCGTCGGCCCGGCGAGCGATGTCGCCGCGTTTCAACGTTTGTCGGTGATTCATCGCGCGGGTCAGATCACCAAGCCGCTCCTCGTATTCCACGGCAGCGACGACCCGGTGGTCCCCGCTGAGCACACCGAAGCCCTCGTCGCGGCGATCGCCGACAGCGGCCATGGCGACCACGTCGAGCATGTCGTGTACGAGGGCGAGGGCCACGGGTTCCGCGACCCGGTCAACGTTGCCGACGAGTACGCCCGCATGGCCGCCTTCATCGAGCGCGTCATCCCGTTCCCCGCCAGCGGCGGGTAGCGTTGCGCGCGTGGCGTTCGTCAATAAACAGGGCGCCGACGCCCAGACCGAACAGGCCGGGCAGTCGGGCCAGATCGACTTCGATCCGAACGACCCGACCGTCGTCAAGGTGCACTACGACCTGGCTGCCTGGAGCTGGGAGCAGCGTGCCGAGCTCTCCGAGGCGCTCGCTGAGGAACTGATTCCCCATGCCTGGCATGGCGAGGAACTCCTAGTTCCTGAGACGGTCGAGGCCGATGCCGATGCATTGTTCGAGCGCATCGAGTCCGAGATCGGGCCATTTCCGGTGGCGCTCGAAGCCGACGCCGAAGTCACCGAGTTCGGACTCGACGAGTGGACCGACGCCGACCGCGAGGTGCTCACCGAGGCGCTGGTCGAGACCGAGGTACCACACCGCTGGGACGGCGCCACCGTGCTGGTCGCGCGTGACGCGGAAGACGCCGTCGACGAATTGCTCGATGCGATCGAGGCTGGCGAGCTCGTGTCGGCCGATCAGGACGGCCCCGGTGCACCCGACGACGCGCTGTCGGTGATGTTCCTGTCTGCCGATCGGTTGGCCAAGAACCCGAACGATGCCGACGCTCGGGTGACACTCATCGAATTGTCACCGCTCCTCGATCCGAAGGTGCCGCCCTACGGGATGGCGCAACGCCCGTGGGCCCAAGCGGTGCGCGGGGTCGATGCCGTCGTCGAGGTCGTCCGTGACGAAGGTGATGGCTCCGCTGGACTCGACGGGTCGTCGGAGGTAATCGGCCGAGCGCAAGAACTGCGGTCGCTGGTGCGGCCCTACGTGTAGTCAGCACGCGTGACCGATCACACGTCGGACGGGCCCCAGCTCCTCGCCGAGCTCGAGGTGTGGCACACGCGTCCTGCGGTGCCGACGCGGCGGGTCGCGCTCGGGCACCTCGCCCTACCGGTCGACCCAGCGCCGGGATTCGGTGGACTGTTGCTCGGTTCGGTCATCGCTGCTCACCTCGACGGGATCGATGACGATCTCATCGCCGACGTCCACCGGCTGATCACCGAGGTCGAACGCGGTGCACGTATCGTGCAGCCACGCCTGCGGCATCGATTCCAGGTCGATCGGCACGGTCTTGCGGTCAGCCGACACCGTTTGCTCGGTGACGGCGACGACATCTCGTTCGACTTCGACACGGTGGGTACCAACCTGGCCCAAGTGCTCGGTGCGATCTACGCCGTCGAACGCTTGGCACCTGAGCATCGCAGAGCGCTCGCCCCGGTCATGCAGAAGGCGGCGCGCTGGCGCGGACCGATCGGGCCAGGTCTGATCGCCCACCTCGCCGGATCGAACACGCTGGCACTCGAAGCGCTTGCCGACCCTCGGGCATGGGCGCTCGAGCTCCTCGGGTTCGACGTGCAGGCCGACGATCCGAGCGGCAAGGAGATCACCGCTCGTTACCGTCAGCGGATGCGCGACGTCCACCCCGACCATGGTGGCGACGAGTTCGATGCTGCCAAGGCAATGAGCGATCTCGCCGAAGCTCGCCGCGTCCTCACCGCCAATCGCTGAAGGAGCGCATTCGATGACGATCGCCTCCGTGCTGCTCTATCCGGGGGCGGGTTCCGATAGCGAACACTCCAGTTTGCTGGCGATCGAGCATCGCCTCGGCCGGCGCGCCCACGTCGACCGATTCGACTTTCCGTACCGACGCGAGGGCCGCCGGGCACCGGATCGAGCGCCGAAGCTGATGGCATCGATGCGCGACGATCTCACGACCGTTGCGCGGCGCCGTGGACCCGTCGTGCTCGGTGGACGCTCGATGGGCGGACGGATGGCGTCGATGATCGCCGCCGATGTCGATGACGGCGGTCCAGTCGCTCGACTCGCCGGCCTCGTGTTGATCTCGTATCCGCTCCATCCGCCAGGCAAGCCCGACTCGCTGCGGGTCGAGCACTTCCCGTCGGTCGATGTGCCGTGCCTGTTCATCTCAGGCACCCGCGATCCGTTCGGCACACCCGACGAGTTCGCACAGTGGACGCCGACGATGAGCGGTCCCGTCGAGCACGTATGGGTCGAGGGTGGACGCCACGACGTACGTGGCGCCGACGAGCTCATCGCCGATCAGGTCGATCGGTTCGTCGGCGGGCTCGGCTGATCACTGGGCGGATCGTCGATGGGCCGGTCCGCGCTGCGCTCGTCGCCGACGGACGCGTCCTCGAGTTGCTGGTCTTCGGGGTTGAGCGATTCGAGTTCGACGTGGGCGGTCTCGGGGTAGCCGAGGAGCACCAGCGCGGTCACGACGAGCTGTCCGATGCCCATCAGGGCCATGACCGAGCCGAAGCCCCACGAGGCGTCGAGGAGCAGTCCGGTCGCAACGAGCCCGAAGATCCCACCGATCAGCGCCGCAGCGGTCAGCAGGCCACTGGCGCGGCCCCGATTGCCGGTGGGGAACAACTCGTTGCGGTAGACGGCGAGCGCGGGGTACGCGGCGCTCGCCAGTATTCCGCCGATGAGCGACAACAGCCACAGCGGGGGGCCGCCGACCGAGTACGCCCCAACCAAGGCGATCGTCGACAGGGGGAGTGTCACCGCGATCAGCACTTTGCGGCCGGTTCGGTCGGCCATCCGCCCGCCGATGATCAGGCCGATCCCGGCCGGAGTACCGACGGCGATCGAGAAGATGCCAATCATTCCGCCAGAGAAGTCGTGGACGTCGCTGAGGTATCGGTTCTGGAAGAAGCTGACCGGCGCAACGAAGATGTTTCCGGCGAAGGCCACAGCGGCGAGAAGGAGCAGTCGAGAGCGGTTGAGGCGCGGCGGCCGAGTGGTCCGGGTGATGTCGGCGGCTTCGAACCGGCGGGTCTCGGGCAGTCGTCTGGTGAGATCGAGGGCGATCACCAGCCAGATCGCACCGAGGAGATAGACGAGTCGCCAGCCGCCGTCGCCGGTGTCCGCGAGCCGTAGCGACAGTACGGCGATCCCCGCTCCGAGACCCGACGCCATCGCCAGAATGCTCACGGCGTACGCCCGACTGCTGCGAGGCATCTCCTCTGCCGCGACCACACCGATCAGGAAGGCCAACGCAATGCCCATTGGTCGGGCGACTGTTTGGGTCGCCACGAGTATCGAGTAGGTCGGCGCGAGCGCGCCGAGCACCGACAACAAGGGGCCGAGCCAGGCAACCGCAACGATCACCCGTCGGCGCCCGATGCGATCGGCGAGCACTGCGGCCGGCAGGGCGACGAGGATGCCGGCGCGGACGACGGCGCCGCCGATACCGATGCCGGTGTCGCCGACGTCGAACTCGTCCGCGGCGAACGCAACGGTCTGGGTGAACAGTGTGTTGACGAACGCCGCGCTCATCGACGCGGCGGCGAGGAGCCCGAGCACCAGCACCTGCTGTGGGTCGAGTCGGTCGGGCGGTGTCCACCAGCTCGTCGGCGAGATGCGGCGGGCGAGCACGGCGCGGACGGCCGGTCCGAACAGCCATCCGAACCACGGGATGTCGAGCCGATAGCGGGTGCGCTCGACGTACTCGTCGCCCTCGGTGGTGACCGTGCGCGAGTAGTGGGCGAACGGGCCCTCGACTTGCTCGAAACGTGTCGACGGTTCGGCCGGGGACCGCTCGTCGTCGCTGGCGGCCGAGGTCGCAGTGGTGGACGGTGGGTCCGTGACCTCCGTCTCGAGCAGGATCCCCGAACGAGGCTCGAGGAGCGACGGGTCGGCGGGCCAGCGCTTGGTGAGCATGCGCCCAGCTCGCTCCACGGCGGGAGCATACTGGGGAGATGGCGAACGGACTGGACAGCACCGACCTCGCCGGTGAGGCGATCGTTGTGCGCGGCGGCGCTCCGCTCGATGGGGTGGTCGATGTCCCCGGAGCAAAGAACTCGGTACTCAAGCTGATGGCGGCCACGCTCTTGACCGACGGCCGATTCGAGTTGACCAACGTGCCCGACATTGCCGATGTGGCGATCATGGGCGAGTTGCTCGAGGCGATCGGCGTGCGCATCGAACGACCGACTGGCGACCGCATGTTCGCCACCGACAACGGCGATCTGACCCCGGTCGCTCCGTACGAGTTGGTCGAACGAATCCGGGCATCGATCAACGTGCTCGGTCCGCTGCTGACGCGGTGCGGTCATGTGCGACTGTCGATGCCGGGCGGCGACGATTTTGGTGCCCGCCCGATCGACATGCACGTCGCCGGGCTCGAAGCGATGGGCGCGACGATCAAGTTCAGTCACGGCTATCTCGAGGCGTTCGCCGATCGGCTGCGCGGCGCCGATATCACCTTCGACTTTCCGAGCGTCGGCGCGACGGAGAATTTGGTGACCGCGGCGGTACTCGCCGATGGCCGGACGCGCATCGACAATGTGGCTCGCGAGCCCGAGGTGATCGACCTCTGTGAGTTCCTTGTTGCGATGGGGGCGCACATCGACGGGATCGGCTCGCCGACGCTGACCGTCGAGGGCGTCGAGCGTCACGAGTTGCGTGCGGTGTCGCATCACACGGTGCCCGATCGGATCCAGACCGCCACCTACCTGGCCGCCGCTGCGGTCAGCGGTGGTTCGATCGTGGTGCGCGGCGCTCGGCCTGACCATATGGTGACCGTGCTCGACCGCTTCCGGGAGATGGGACTGGGGATCGAGGTCGCCGACGACGAGTTGCGCGTCGACTCGCCCGAACGGCTGCGGTCGATCGATGTCGCCACGCTGCCGTATCCCGGGATCGCCACTGACTACAAGCCGCTGATCATCACGATGCTCGCGGTCGCCGATGGCGTCGGCATCGTCACCGAGAATCTGTATCCGGGACGATTCCGCTACGTCGAAGAGTTGCAACGGCTGGGAGCGGATGTGCGTACGAGCGGGCACCATGCGGTGGTCCGTGGTGTGCCGCGACTCTCGGGCGCGCCGGTGCGTGCGCACGACATTCGCGCCGGAGCGGCGATGGTCGTTGCGGGCTTGGCCGCCGAAGGTGAGACGTCGATCGGCGGTGTGCATCACATCGACCGCGGGTACGACGATCTCGTCGGTCGTCTCGCCAGTGTTGGAGCCGGCATTCATCGCGTGAATTGAGTGCCACGAATGCGCCCTCGAGTCGTCGTGGGCGGAGATCAGGTTCTGTTTAGCGTCGATTCGGGTGGCGCACACCTCCGATGGGTGACAGTGAGCGTCGATGATCGCCAAAGTCTCCCGTTTCGCGGCCCTCGTGGCTGCTGCCGCGTTCATGCCGGCGGCGACCGCCGTTGCCGAACCGGTCGGCGTCGCGGAGTCGTCCGGCGGCCCCGGCACCGCTGTCGTCGACCTTGTCCTCACCGACTTCGCGAAAGAGCTCCTCATACGCCACGACGGTGAATTCGTCGGATTCCCACGCACGTCCACGACGGTGACGGTGACGGACGGTGAGTGGATCAACCTTGGTTCCTCGGCTGAACACGCGGAGCTCGGATGGATGTTCGACTTCACCTGCCCGAGGGACGTGGGGAGAGCCGGCTGGACGGGCGACTACGAGGGCCCCGGCGACATCAGTTTTCGGGCTGTGGCCGGTGAGCACTACACGTTTATGGGGCTCTGCGAGGCGCGCCTCGAAACGTTGCCTGGCTCGTTTGCCGTCGGCGAGATGCCACGCGACATCGGCCCGCCGTTCGGTGTCGAGTACGAAGCCGAGCTGACCTCGTCGGAGGGTTGGGTGCAGAGCAACTCCCTCGACGGCACCCTCCGCGA
>JBCDFR010000045.1:0-31464 GCA_039177505.1 Actinomycetota bacterium
CGTGAACGCCGTCGAAATGGCCAAGTCGATGGGTCCGTTGCGGGTGCTCGTGAACTCCGCAGGAATCGGGTGGGCGCAACGCACGATCGGCAAGGACGGCACGCTCGAGTCGGCGGCCAACCTTGACGCGTTCAAGAAGGTCATCGCGATCAACCTGATCGGCAGTTTCGATTGCATTCGTGTCGCCGCGACGGCGATGAGCACGACCGAGCCGCTCGAACATGGTGAGCGCGGCGCGGTCGTCAACATCGCGTCGGTGGCGGCCTTCGATGGCCAGATCGGCCAGGCCAGCTATTCGGCATCGAAGGGCGGCGTGGTCGGGATGACCCTGCCGATCGCCCGCGACCTGTCCGCCGTGGGCGTGCGCGTCAATACGGTCGCACCGGGATTGATCGATACGCCGATCTACGGCGAGGGCGACGCAAGCGACGCGTTCAAGGACAACCTGCAGAAGGGCGTGCTGTTCCCCAAGCGCCTCGGCCACCAGCACGAGCTGGCCTCGATGGTCGTCGAATGTGTCACGAACAGCTACATGAACGGCGAGACGATCCGCGTCGACGGCGGCATCCGGATGCCGCCGAAGTAGTCCACGTCGACACCCCTGAGCTGCGCCAAACGGACGTTTGGGTGGGGTAGAACCGAGCCCATGTACGTCGGAAACATGGGCAATCCGAGTCCGCCGACCATCAAGTCGTGTAGTCGGCGTTGAAGCGAACGTAGGTGTCGCTGAGGTCGCAGCCCCATACGGTGGCGTTGGACCCGCCGGTGTCGAGTGACACGTGGATGAGTACCTCTGGGCCGCGCATGTAGTCTGACAAGGCAGCGAGTGCGTCGTCGTCGAGGAGTCGCGGGTACACCTCATCGGTGCCGAAGCGGATGACCACCCGGTGTTGATCGATGTCGGTGTCGTCGCTGCACTTGCCGATGGCCATGGCGACCCGACCCCAATTGGGGTCGCCGCCGTGTACCGCGGTGCGGACCAGTGGTGAGTTGACGATCGCCTTGCCGACGCGGCGCGCCTGGTCGACGTCGCGCGCTCGGTCGACGTGCACCTCGATCAGCGAGTTGGCGCCTTCGCCGTCGCGTGCGATTGCTTTGGTCAGCGCCCGCATCACATCGTCGAGCGCTTGCTCAAATGCTGCACCGTCGACGGGACCTGCCGCTCCGTTCGCCAACACCATCGAAGTGTCGCTGGTCGACGTGTCGGTATCGATACTCACGCAGTTGAACGTGCGGCCGACGACCCGTCGAAAGACGGTGTCGAGTTCGTCTGGAGCCACCTCGGCGTCGGTCAGAATCAGCGAGATGTGGGTCGCCATGTCCGGCTCGATCATGCCGACGCCTTTGGCCATCCCGACCACCACAGCGTCGCTCCCGGCGACGGCGGCGTGCTCGACCTTGGCCACGGTGTCGGTGGTCATCATCGCCCGGGCGACATCGGTGGGATCGGCGCTGAAGTCCGTCGCGTCGCCGATGCCGTGGCGCAATCGATCGATCGGATAGCGCCGCCCGATTACGCCCGTCGATGCGACGAGGACGTCGCTGGGCTCGCAACCCACAGCTGCCGCGGTCAGCGCGCACAACTCTTCGGCATCGCGACGCCCAACGTCGCCATTGGCCACGTTGGCGTTCTTCGACACGATCACGACCGCTTGTGCGCTCGATGAAGCGACGTGGTGTCGGCTGAGGTCGACGCTTGGGCCGGAGAACCGGCTGCGGGTGAACACTGCCGCAGCTGCGACGGGGCGCTCGGCATCGACGATCGCCAGGTCGTCGGTGGTGTCCTTCACGCCGACGTTGGCGACGTGGGCACGAAAGCCGCGGGGGAGTTCGGGCGATGGCGCGGTCACGACTCGCGACTCGTCGGCTCGCGCCCGAAGCCACGGCACAGCGAGGTGAAGATCGACGCCATCGCATCGACCTGCTCGGCATCGAGGTGGTCGAACATGTGCTGGCGCACGCTCTCGACGTGCACTGGAGCGGCATCTTCGAGGGCGCACAAGCCCTTCTCAGTCAGTACGGCGCGCATGACTCGTCGGTCGTCTTCGGAGGGTTGTCGTTCGACCCAGCCATTGGCGACGAGGCCATCGAGTCGTCGGGTGAGCCCGCTCGGGCTGAGTTGGAGGACGTCGGCGAGGTCGCGCATGCGCATCGCATGTCCGTCGGTCTCGGAGAGGTAGACGAGCACCTGATAGTCGCCCACGGTCATCCCGTAGTCGGCGAGATCGGCCTCGAGGGCGCGTGTCAGGTCGCCGGTCGACTCGATGAACGCCCGCCAGGCGCGCATTTCGCGGTCGTCGAGCCAACGAGTGGTCATGGAGGAAACGATAGCGGCAACAACAGTTGTGGCTGCGAAGCAGTTCGCCGGATCTTCAGTCGGTGTCGGCCTTGTCGCCGTTGTCGGCGAAGTACGCAGCAAGCTGATCGAGCGTCGCTTCGAGCGCGGAGGCGTTTCGTCTGGGCGCCTGAATGAGCCGCAACATCAACGGTGCTCGCGAGGGACGCCAATCGAACTCCTCGGTGACCTCGGTGCCACCCTCCACGGCACGGAGCCGATAGCGCCAGATGTGCCCGCCTACGTGACGCCATCCGATCTGCGCTGGCTCGTCGAACTCGACGACGGTGCTGGTGATCCGATACGGAACACCGAGACGCATCGACATCTGGAACGTCGACCCCAGCTCGAGGCGTTCAGGGGCCTCGGCTACCCCGCGGACCGAACCAGATCCATCGAGGTGCACGTGTTGCCGTGGGTCGGCGAGCAGGTCGAAGATCGCCTGTGGCGATGCTGCCACGAAGCGGACAGCTCGTTCCACGCGTTCATCGTCGGGAGCATCGACTTGTTCGTCCACCACGGCCTCAGTCTTGCGCATCGAGCTTGGCGATTACCGATTCGGCGCACCGCCGACCGGAATAGAGCGCGCCTTGGATCGATGCCGTGTCGCGATGATCGCCGCAGACGAACACACCTGTGTCGAGAACAACTCGACGCTTCGGGTCGAATGGTGGCCGCTGCCCCGGTTGCCCGTGGTGGATGCGGTGGGTCGCGAGCACCTCCCAGTGGTCGACGGTCGGTCCCCACCAGGCGCGTAGCTGTCGACGCACATCGTCGACGAGTTCCGGCCCGGTGTGGCCCGGCGCCGCAGCGACGATCTCGTGGGACCCATAGGGGGCGTATGTCGATGCCACGTTGCTCATGACGGCCACGTTGAGCACTGGACCGCGGCCGGTTCCATCGAGCACGACCAAGCGCTCGTCGATCGGTGGCGCCTCGGCGCGAAACGTCACCGAGCCGACCGACTTCGACTCGACGGGGGCGAGGTCGAGGAGCCGTGCGGCCACGGGTCCCTCTGTGGCGACCACCACCGCGTCGGCGGCGATAGTTGAGCCAGCGCGCACGGCGATCGAGTCGCACGCGACACGTTCCACCGGGCTGTCGAGCATGATCGACCCGTCGGGCAGGCGCGCAGCCAGCTGATCGGGGATCGCCTGCATTCCGTTCGCCGGGACTGCGGAGTCGCCATCGGCGAGCATGCGGAAGATCACATCGAACATGCGCCGGCTCTCGCCGAGTTCCGGGTCGAGTTGGATTCCGCCGACGAGAGGAGTGAAGAAGCGATCGATGATGGTGGCGCTGAAACCGGCCGCAGCGAGCGCTTCACGCGTCGGGCGATCCTCGCCGGCGAGCAGCAGTGACGGATGCACGCTGCGGAGTCGATGTCGCAGTTGTGCGATACGGGCCTTGTCGAACAGCGACCCGATCGGCGCGGTGACCGTCGACAGGACGGTGCGCGGCTCGCGGAACGGGTCGGCGACGATGGCTCCCCGTCCGTCTCGCCACACGAGGGCACCAGGATCGAACGGCTGGAAGTCCAGTGCGTCGAGGTCGAACCCGCGGTGCAGCTCCGGATATGCGAGCAAGGCGACTTGGAAGCCGCGGTCGACGATGAAATCATCGACGCGATCCGATCGGACGCGCCCGCCGACTCTGTCGCTCGCCTCATAGACGGTGGTGTCGATACCGCTGCGCTCGAGTTCGGCGGCGCACGCGAGGCCGGCGAGGCCTGCGCCGACGACGGCGACGGTCACCGGTCGAGTAGCGCGCTGAGCGCGGTCGCCAGATCGTGGTGCTGGAACTCGAACCCGTCGGCGTCGTCGAGCACTGCGGGGAGCACTCGCTGGCCAGTGAACAGCAAGTTCTCCGCCGCTTCGCGCCCAAGAATCGCACGCGGCCCGAACTTTGGAATGGGGAGGAAGGTCGGTCGGTTGAGCGCGGCACCGAGCGCCTTGGTGAATGCGGCGTTGGTCACCGGTTGCGGCGCCGTGAGGTTGACCGGCCCTTCGATGTCGGCTGTCAGCAAGTGCACGATCGCTTCGACTTCGTCGTCGATCGATATCCAGCTGAGCCACTGGTTGCCACTCCCCATCCTGCCACCGAGACCGAGCTTGAAGATCGGCAGCTGCTTCTTCAACGCCCCGCCATCGGCCGAGAGCACGATGCCCGTACGGAGGTGGGCGACACGTGCGCCCGCTGCTTCGGCGACACCGGTGGCTGCTTCCCATTTCTGGCAAATGTCAGCGAGGAATCCATCGCCGAGCTCGGAGCCTTCGGTCAGTTCTTCGTCGCCGCGTGCGCCGTAGATGCCGATGGCGGAGCCAGAGAGCAGCACGCTGGGACCATCGGATGCCGAGGCGATCGCTTCGGCGACGAGTGCTGTTCCATGCGTTCGGCTCTCGAGGAGTTCGCGTTTGTAGTCGTCGGTCCAGCGCCGGTCGCCGATCCCGGCGCCTGCGAGGTGAACGACCGCATCGATCCCGTCGAATGCCTGTGGGTCGATGGTCCGCTCTTTCGGCGACCACCCGATCTGGTCACCCGTTGGAGCGGAGCGGACAACGCGCACGACCTGGTGACCGTCGGCGGTGAGTCGGGGGATGAGCGCGGACCCGATCAGTCCGCTCGAGCCGGTGATCGCAATGCGCATACGCCGGAGGGTAGAAGAACCCGGAAGGGGCGTGCGACGTTGTGTGTCAGGCGGCTTCGCTGATGATCTGGTTGAGCAGCGACTCGTCGACGGCACCAGCGACTGTTTCGGTCGAGCCGTCGGGCGACACGATCACCAGCGCCGGCTGATAGGCGATGCCGAATCGTGCGTAGATGTCGCCGCGTTCGTCGTTGATCTGCGGGAACGTTAAGCCGTGGTTTTCGACGAAGTCCTGGAACTGGCCTTCGCTGCCGGACCACGCGACGCCGACGAAGTCGACCTCGTCGCCGAATTGTTGGGCTGCCTCCTCGACCGAGGGGGCTTCACGGTTACAAATGCTTCAAAATGGCGCCCAGAACCACATCACCGTTGGTTTGCCGCTGAAGTCGGCGGCCGGGTCGATCGTTCCGCCCCCGACCAACGGTGCCGAGAACTGCAGCGCTTGCGGTGCTGGCGCAGCGGGGGCTTCGGTCGGCGCGGGTGCCGCGGTCTCTGACGGAGCCTCGGTCGCCTGGGTCGCCTCGGTCTCGGCCGGAGCGTCGGATGAGGCTGGTGCTTGTATTGGCGCATCTGTTGCGGCAGGCGCCTCGGTGGCGGTCGGCGCTGCGGCCGAGTCGGCGGTGTTCGAGTCCGTCGACCCGCTCGAGCATGCGGCCGCCGCCAATCCAGCGGTCAGTGCCAACGCGCCGATCTGCCGGACGCTGCGCTGGGCGAGGCGGGCCATGGGAGTCATGTTAGGGCTCATCGCCTGTGGTGCATCGTTCTGTGGCCTATGCCGCGGCCAACACCGACTCGATGGCCGCGTCGTCGAGTGAACCCGAGAGTCGTTCGAGCGTGCCGTCCGGCTGGATCACGACCATCGCTGGTTGGAAGGCGACGCCGAATCGCTCGTAGACGAGACCCGGATCGTCGCTGATCTGTGGGAACGTGAGGCCGTGGTCGTCGACGAAGCCCGCGAACTGGTCGTCGCTGCCCGACCAGGCGACGCCGAAGAAGTCAATCTGGTCGCCGTACTGCGCAGCCGCTGACTGCACGTTGGATGCCTCTCGATTGCACACGCTGCACCATGGCGCCCAGAACCACAACAGCGTCGGCTTACCGTCGAAGTTGCCGGCGAGGTCGATGTCGCCGCCGCCGATCAACGAGGCGTCGAACTGCAGGGCCTGCGGCGCGGCGCCGTCAGCGCTTGCGGCTGCGTCGTCGGTCGCTGGCTCTGCTGCGGTGTCGGCGGCGACCGGCTCGGTGGCTGGGGTGGAGGACGACTCGTCGTCGCCGCTCGAACAGGCAGCGACGACCAACGCAAGGCCACCGAGTGCGGCAGCGACTCGAACACGGCGGGGGGTGGGGGTCATGTCGGCGACGGTAACGACGGCCGAATCCGCCTGATCGTGGTGCCGGCAGCGTTTCGGAGACGTTTCGTCGCTCGTTCGTGGCCTTTCACGAGACGAGTGTGACGACGATCGTGGGCAGCGCCGCGCGGTCGGAGCCCACGGTCCGGTAGAACTCCACTGTGAAGACGCGCACGCTGCTGTTGCTGTCGGTCGTGACGGCGATGGCGATCCTGTTGGCCGGCGGCGTGCTGTTGCTGCAGCTGTCGAGCGGCGACAACGAGGTCGATGCCGCGCAAGTCGGTGAGGTCGTCGAAGTGGGCGACGCTCGGATCGTCGTGCTCGGCACCACTGTGGAGGGAGACGTTCTCGAGGTCGACGTCGAGGTGGGCGGCGTCGACGACGCTGATGGACTCGACACGTTCCGTCTCGTCACCGGCGATCGCACCCTGGCTCCGATCGCCGCCCCCGCAGCGGGTCGATGCACCGAGTTCACGATCGACGCGGAGCGCTGCACCATCGCCTTCGACCTCAGCGCGGTCGACACCAGTGGCCGCCTCCTCGTCGCCCGGCGCGGTGACGAGCAGCGGTCGTGGTCGCTCGGTGCCTGAACGGCGGCATCAGAGCGAGTGAGGCCGTGACCCGATGTCGGAAACGAGCGCTACCGTGGCCGTCGTGAGTGAGCACTTCGACGTGGTGGTGATCGGCGGTGGTCCCGGCGGCTACTCAGCGGCGCTGTACGGCGCCTCTGCCGGCCTGAAGATGGCGCTGGTCGAGATGGATGCCCTGGGCGGCACTTGTCTCAATCGTGGCTGCATCCCTGCCAAAGCGTTCCTCGAGACCGCCGCGGTCAAACGGCACGTCGACCACTCCAGCGACTTCGGCATCGACTCCGGCGACGCCAAGGTCGACTTTGCCCGCACCCAAGAACGCAAGAACGGCATCGTCAACGGTCTCGTCAGCGGCATCGGTGCGATGTGCAAGGGCCGCAAGGTCGAGGTGTTCAACGGCGTCGGCAGCCTCGGCGCCGGACGTTCGGTGACCGTGGCGATGGCCGACGGATCGAGCGCGACCATCACCGCCGATGCGATCATGCTCGCCTCGGGTTCGGTCCCTCGGTTGATTCCGGGTTTCGAGCGCGGTGGCCCTGTCATGACGAGCGACGAGGTGCTCGAACTCGACTATGTCCCCGGCCGGGTCGCCGTGATCGGCGGCGGCGCGATTGGGTGCGAGTTCGCATCGACCTTCGCCGACCTCGGAGCGGAGGTCACGATCCTCGAAGGCCTCCCCAAGATCCTGCCCGGCCTCGATGCCGATGTGGCCAAGGTCGTCGAGCGGTCGTTCAAGAAGAAGAAGATCGCGATCAAGACCGGCGTGATGGTCACCGGCCATACACCGAGCGACAGCGGCGGCACGACCGTCGAGTTCGGGCCGAAGGACGGGCCGACCGAGCAACTCGACGTCGACGCAGTTGTGGTGTCGGTGGGTCGTCGCCCGTTCGCCGACAAGCTCGGCTTGGAGGGCACCGGCGTCGTCGTCGACGAGCGCGGGTTCGTCGTCGTCGACGAGTACTGCCGCACCGGCGAGGCAGGCGTGTACGCGGTCGGCGACCTGGTCGACACGCCTCAGTTGGCTCACGTCGGGTATGCCGAGGCGATCCTCGTCATCAAAGACATCCTCGGCGAATCGCCACTGCCCATCGCCTACGAACGCGTGCCGTGGGCGATCTACTGCCACCCCGAGGTCGCGTGGGCCGGACCAGGCGAAGCCGAGGCCAAGGCCGCCGGCCACGACGTGGTCGTGGCCAAACACCCGTTCAAGTTCAACAGCCGAGCGCAGATCCTTGGCGAGACCGAGGGATTGGCCAAGATCATCGCCAAGAAGATGCCCGATGGCAGCGCCGGCCAGGTGCTCGGTGTGCACATGGTCGGGCCGTGGGTCACCGAGCAGCTGAGCGGCGGATATCTCGCCGTCAACTGGGAGGCCTCCGTCGACGAGATCGCGGAGTTCATCCAGCCGCATCCGAGTCTCACCGAGCTGTTCGGTGAGACCGTGCTCACGCTCACCGGCCGCAACTTCAACGGCTGAACCAGCTTCAACGACGTCGGACACACGAACAGAAAGACAACGACATGGCAGACGTGACCCTTCCTCAACTCGGTGAAACCGTCACCGAGGGCACGATCACCCAGTGGTTCAAGAACGTCGGCGACACGGTTGCCGCCGACGAGCCGTTGTTCGAGGTGTCGACCGACAAAGTCGACACCGAGGTGCCATCGCCGGTTGCCGGTGTGGTCACTGAGATCCGCGCCGAGGAGGGCGACACGATCGAAGTCGGCACCGTGATCGCCGTGGTCGGTGACGGTGATGCGGCTCCGGCTGCCGATTCTGCCCCAGCGGCCGAGGCGCCCCCTGCACCAGCGCCCGAGCGCGCACCGGTCGCCGCTCCGGCGCCAGCTGCCGCGCCGCCTCCGGCCGCTCAGCCAACGCCTGCACCAGCGCCCGCTGCTGCACCAGCGCCGGCAGCTGCACCTGCGCCGGCAGCCGCGCAGGCCGGGGACAACCGCTTGTTGTCGCCGGTAGTACGCCGTCTGGTCAACGAGCACGGGCTGAACCCCGACGCCATCGCCGGAACTGGGCCAGGCGGACGTATCACTCGTGACGACGTGCTCGATCACATCGATGCCACCGGCGCGACACCGTCGGCGCCAGCGGCTGCCTCCACGAGGGCGCCAGTTCCGGCACCAGCTCCCGCCGCTCCAGCGCCCGCACCCGCTTCGCCGAGCGGTGACCGCGACACGCTGATCCCGTTGTCGAAGATCCGCCAGCTGACCGGTGCGCACATGGTCTCGAGTAAGGCGACCAGCCCTCACGCGTTCAGCGTCGTCGAGGTCGACTTCGCCAACGTCGATGTCGTGCGCAATGCGGCAAAGGCGGAGTGGAAGGCCGACCACGGGTTCAGCCTCACGTACCTCCCGTTCATCTCGCGGGCGATCATCGACGGACTCGACGAGTTTCCTCATCTCAACGCGAGCGTCGGCGAACGTGACCTGATCGTGCACGACTACATCGACCTCGGCATCGCCGTCGATCTCGACTACGAGGGACTCCTGGCTCCGGTGGTGCGCGACGCGCAGAACAAGCGGCTGGCGGCGATCGCCACCGAAATCCACGATCTCGCTGATCGCGCCCGCAATCGCAAGCTCGCCCCCGACGAGATCTCCGGTGGCACCTTCACGATTTCCAACAACGGCTCGGCAGGGTCGGTGTTGACGATGCCGATTATTAACCAGCCGCAGGTCGGGATCATCTCGACCGACGCCATCGTGCGTAAGCCCGTGGTCACCACCACGACCGACGGCGGCGAGGCGATCGCCATCCATCCGGTCGGCAACCTGGCAATGAGTTGGGATCACCGCGCCTTCGACGGGGCGTACGCCGCGAACTTCCTGCAGCGCGTCAAGGAGATCCTCGAGACCAAGGACTGGACCACCGAGCTGTGACAGCGGACGCGTCCACTGAGCCGCTGCGGGTTCGCTGGCTCGGACGCGTCCATTACCGCGAATCGCTGGCCGTCCAACAGGCGTTGTTCGAACACGGATCGGGTCAGCACCTGTTGCTGGTCGAGCATCCGCACGTGTTCACCCACGGCCCCCGTGCGGACCTCGCCAACAACCTGCGCTGCGAGCCCGCCGCAGTCGGTGCCGAGTTGGTGCCGGTGTCCCGCGGCGGCGACGTCACCTATCACGGTCCAGGCCAACTCGTCGGCTACCCGATCGTCAACGTCGCCAATCACCTCGGTGCCGCCGAGCACGTCGCCACCGTCGAGCAGATCCTGATCGACGCGTTGACCGAACTCGGCGTGCCTGGAGCTGGGCGATTCTCGGGGTACGCCGGGGTGTGGCTCGACGCCGGAACCGACCGGATGCGCAAGATCGGCGCCATCGGCGTCCGGCTCAAGCGCGGTCGCACGATGCACGGATTCGCCCTCAATGTCGATCCGGACATGGCGTACCTCCGCCAGCACATCGTGCCGTGCGGCATCGCTGAGTATCCCGTCACTTCGCTGGCCGAAGAGGGTGTCGAGGTCACGCTGGAGCGTGTTGCCGACGTCGTGGCCCGCATCGCAGGCGAGCGATTCGCGGCGGGCCGGATCGAACGCCAAGACGTCGCCTGGCGCCACGCCGTCGGCGATACCGATTTGGCGGCGTTCTCGCGAGGTGCCGGTCCCGGTGAGACGGTACGACCCGCTGGCGATCGAGCGGCGCGCCGGCTCAACGAGGCAGGCGTCACCGCGGGCCTGTCGATCTCGGCGCGCAAGCCCGAGTGGTTACGACCGCGTGTGCAGCACGGCCCCGAGGTGCTCGAACTCAAACGAACCATCCGCGACCTCGATCTGGTCACCGTGTGCGAAGACGCCGGGTGTCCGAATCTGTCCGAGTGCTGGAGCGACGGCACCGCCACGTTCATGGTGCTCGGCGAACGATGCACCCGGGCCTGCGGATTCTGCCTGGTCGACACACGCAAGCCGATGGCCCCCGCCGCTGACGAACCCGATCGGGTGGCTGCAGCGATCGAGCGGATGGACCTCGATCACGCCGTGCTCACCATGGTGGCTCGCGACGACCTCGTCGACGGCGGAATGGCCCACGTGGCGGCATGCGTCGAATCGATCCGATTGCGACGGCCGGCGACCCGAGTCGAGACGTTGATCTCCGATGCCAAAGGCGACGAGGCCGCACTCGATCTGTTGTTCGGAGTTCGCCCCGACGTGCTCAACCACAACGTCGAAACCGTTGCCCGACTGCAGCGGGCGGTCCGGCCGTCGGCGGGGTACGCGCGATCGCTCGGTGTACTCGCCCGAGCCAAGGCGGCTGGGCTGACCACCAAGACCGGGTTCATGGTCGGACTCGGAGAGACCGACGACGAGATCGTCGGATTGTTGGCCGACCTCGCCGACCTCGGAGTCGACATCGTCACCATCGGGCAGTATCTCCGCCCGACGACCACTCACCTGCCGATCGCTCGATACGCCGAACCGCCCGAGTTCGAGCGGTGGAAGCAGATCGGTGAAGGGTTCGGGTTGCCTCACGTCGAGGCCAGTCCACTGACGCGCTCGAGTTATCACGCCAAGCGCGCCGCCGACAGCGCAACACCGGTCGCGCTCAGTCGTTGATGACCGGTGCTTGAGAGGTCGTCAATTCGGCGACGACCGCCGCATGGTCGCTCGGCCAGATCGGCGTCCCGTCGATCTCGACCGGTGACGTCGCCGCCAGCCACGCACGGACGGGATTGCCGACCGGTTTCGGACGCGGCCACGACACGCCCAGGTAGTCGATGCGCCGATCGGGCCATGCACTGATTGCCACGTGCGGGTTGTCGCGACGCCACGTGTGCCCCGCGCCCTGACCCACCTGTTCCCACACGTCGCTCATCACGATGCCCGGAACGCCGGCCCGCCGACCGGTGAGCGTTCGGATCTCGTCGCTGTCGGGGACCGCGTTGAGGTCGCCGCCGAGAATCATCGGGAGATCGACATCGCCGTTGCCGCGATGTGCATCGATGACTTCGAGCACTCGCTCGACCTGTTGTCGTCGAGTCGCCGACGCATCGAACCGATGATCGAGATGGGTGACGGCGACCGGCCACCGACCCCACGGCGTTGCCACCGCTGCCACGAGGAGTCGTCGATGACCTGGTTGCCCGTCGGCGTTCGGTAGCCGTTCCTCGGTGAGGACCTCGATCGGCCAGCGCGAGGCGATGGCATTGCCGAACGAGAAGCCGTCGAACATCACCGGCGTCGTCCGGGCCACGTTGCCGTCCAGGATCGTGGCCAGGTCATCAGCCTGGTCGTGCGATGCGTCGGACCACACCTCTTGCACGCAGAGGATGTCCGGTGCCTCGGCCTGCAGCACCGCTGCGATCGCCGGCGCGCGGCGCTCGTACTCGCCGAACCGCCACCACAGATTCCACGTCATGACGCGCACTGCGACGCACGGTACCGCGCCGCGGTGCGACCTTCCGGCAGCCGCGCACCCGCTCGGTACGCTCGGCTCATGGGCCGCTCCGACGACTCTCCCGGGCGCCCGGGAGACGACCCGCTGCCGTGGTCGGAGGAACAGGTCGAGTCGTTGGCGCCGTCGGCCTCGATGATGAGTGCCGCCCGCCAGCTGGCGACACCGACCCGCTGGCGCTCGACCGGGGCCGACGAGCGCGGGGTGTGGGGCACGGTGCAGGGCAGCGGTCGAGAGCCCTACGAGACCGTGGTCGACCATATCGATGTCGTCACCCGGTGCACGTGTCCGAGCCGACGGCTGCCGTGCAAGCACGCACTGGCGCTGTTGCTGCTGTTCGCCCGCGGGCAGATCGCGACGGGCGCTCCATCACGCCGAACCCGCACCTGGCTCGACCGGCGACAGGCCGACGCGCAACCGAGCGTCGACGACGCCCCGACCGGCGACCAAGGCTCGGGCGAAGGCTCCGACGACGCGACCGGCGACCCCAACGATGCGTCGCCGCCCGACCTCCCGCCGCGTGACGAGTGGGACCGTGCCCGCAACGAGCGCGTCGAGTCGATGTCCGGAGCGCTCATCGAGCTCGATCGCTGGCTGGAAGACCGACTGCGCACCGGCCTCGCCGATCCATCGCTCGCCGACTATGCGACATGGGATCAGCTCGCCGCCCGCCTGGTCGACGGCCGCGCCGGGAGCCTCGCCAACCGCGTCAGACGACTCGCCGGCCGTGTGGGGATCGACGCCGACTGGCAACCGCAGATGCTCGAGGAACTCGGAGTCCTGCACCTGCTGGCGCAGGCGGGCCAGCGGCTGCGGGAGTTGCCGGGCCCGCTGGCCGATGCCGTGGCGACCACGATCGGCTGGCAGGTCCGAACGGCCGACGTGCTCGCCGGCGTCCCCGAGACCGACCACTGGTTCGTCGCCGGGCGCAGCGACGCCCGCGAGGACCGTCTCGAGGTTCGTCGGTATTGGCTGTACGGAACGGAGTCGCAGCGATGGGCACTCATCCTGTCGTTTGCCGCGTACCAACAGAGCCTTGAGCACACCTTCGAGGTCGGCGACACGGTGCACGTCGATCTCCATCGGTATCCAGGTGGCGCACTCCGTGCGCTGGTCGGTCGACGACACGACGGCGCCGATGATCTGCCGGGCGCGGGCAATGAAGAGGCGCCTGGCCCGCGACCGGTCTTCGGGAGCGTCGCCGACGCAGTCGCCGGTGTCGGTGCACTCCTGGCTTCGCAACCGTGGCTCGACCGGGTGCCGATGCTGCTGCGTGCGACCGTTGCCCAGGACCGCACCCGTCGCATGCTCACCGACAGCGACGGCAGCGTGGCGCTGAACGTGCCGCCGACAGCGGGGCGAGGTGTGGGTCCCTGGACCTCACTGATCGCGGTCAGCGGCGGTGCGCCCGTCGACATCGCCGCCGAGTGGACGCCAGAAGGAGTGATCCCGCTCGCGGTCCACCTGGCACACCGATCACACGACCTCGGCCGCCGCGCCGATGCGTCCTTCGTCGTCTGATGACCGACTCGGCGATTCCCCCGCACGACGGCGACCTCGGCGGCCGCTGGGAGACACTGGTCACGGTCGCGTTGCTCGGCACCGACCGTCGCGATCCGCCCGCGGGTACAACGGTGATCGACGAGCTCGTCGACGACACCCAACGCGCGCGACCGGCGGCACGTCTGCTGGCTCAGGCGGCAGCGGTGACGGCGGCGCGTCGGGCCGGGGCTCGTCCGGGGGCACCCGGGGCCCCGTTCGTGCCGCCACCTCCCGACCATCGCCCAGCGTGTCCGTCTGCGGCGACCGACCGCTGGCGCCACGTCGTTGCGGTGTGGCCGGTGCTCGAGGACGAGTGGCTGGCTGCGGTGATTGCAGGCGGGTGGCGCATCGATCCCGTGCTGGTTCCTGCGTTGTTGCTGCGCCACCAGCGCGACATGGCTCGGTTGGCACTCGTCGACGTTGCGGCCGGTCCACTGGCTCGATGGCTCGTCGACGTCGACGACGAACTCGGCGATGCGCTCGGCGCGCGCCTCGAACGAATCACACCGGGATCAACGCCGCTGGCGCTGCCGTCGTTGCCCATCCCGGACGCGCTCGAGCGCTGGCGCGAGCACGAGCTCGCAACCGTCACCGGCAACCTGCTCGCCGGGCTCCGCTCGGGGCAGCTTGCTGCGAGCCACCGCACGGTGCTCGTCAACCTCGTCGCCCGGCTGACCCCCGATGTCGACGGCTTGCGCCACCTCGTCGATGCGCTCAGCCGCCTCGACCCGCTCGACCCCGCTGTGTCGTTGGCGACAGCACTGGCCGATCTGGCGGCGACCCGTGCGTCGATGCTCGACGAGTTGGGGCCGACCACGGCGGTGACACCGGCTCGGTAGGTTCGGGATCGATGACTGGCTCCGATGTACTGCGTCCGCACGCCGAGCACCAGTACGCGTCCGAACTCGACACATTGGGCCGCCTCGACGATCGGCCGCGTCCGCCCGGCTGGCTGCGGTCTCCGTGGGCGGTCGTGCAGTACCTCCTCGGCGGCACACTCGACGACGGCACGGTCATCACCCCCAAGTACGTCGGCCGGCAACGCCTCATCGAAGTCGCGGTAGCGACGCTGGCCACCGATCGGGCGCTGTTGCTCCTCGGTGTGCCGGGCACCGCGAAGACATGGGTGAGCGAACACCTCGCTGCGGCGATCAGCGGCGACTCCACGCTGCTCGTCCAGGGCACGGCCGGGACCACGGAGGAGACCCTGCGATATGGCTGGAACTACGCCCAGCTGCTGGCGGCGGGTCCGTCCGAGGAGGCGCTCGTTGCCGGCCCGGTCATGCGCGGGATGCGGCGTGGTGCGATCGTGCGCGTCGAAGAACTGACGCGTATGCCCCCAGAGGTGCAGGACGCGCTCGTGACGGTGCTGTCCGAAAAGGTGCTGCCGATCGCCGAGCTCGACACCGAGGTCGCCGCCGTCCCCGGGTTCAACGTGGTGGCCACGGCCAACGATCGGGACCGTGGCGTCAACGAGATCTCGAGCGCGCTGCGTCGCCGATTCAACACCGTCGTGTTGCCGTTGCCGGCGACGATCGACGAGGAGATCGACATCGTGCAGCGCCGGGTCGCCGAGCTCGGTTCGGCGTTGGCGCTTCCCGAGGTGGCCTCGGCCAGCGATGAGATCCGTCGCGTCGTCACCGTGTTTCGCGAACTTCGTGGAGGCGCCACGCTCGACGAGCGGGTGGCACTGAAGACGCCGACGGGCACATTGTCGACCGCCGAGGTGATCTCGGTAGTCACCAGCGGTCTGACCCTTGCGGCGCACTTCGGCGACGGCGTGTTGCGACCCGCTGATCTCGCCGGGGGCATCGTCGGCGCGGTGGTCGCCGACCCGACACACGACGCGCTGGCATGGCGTGAGTATCTCGAGACCGTTGTGCGCGACCGCGCCGACTGGGGCGAGTTCTACGAGGCCTGTCGTGCGCTCGACTGATTGTCGACGTGGCTGAGCGCAGCGGCACAACCGTCGAGTTGCTCGGTATTCGGCATCACGGGCCGGGATCGGCGCGATCGGTGCGGTCGGCGCTCGATGAGCTGTGTCCCGACGTGGTGTTGATCGAGCTCCCCGCCGACACCGCCGCGGCACTGCGGTGGGCAGGTCACCCTGAGTTGGAGCCGCCGGTGGCGCTGCTCGGGTACCTCGCCGACGAACCGTCGCGCGCCGCCTTCGCTCCGCTCGCCACCTACAGCAGCGAGTGGCAGGCCGCTCGGTGGGCGCACGAGCACGACGTTCCCGTCTGGCCCGTCGATCTGCCGTTGTCCACCACGTTGGCGCTCGCGCCAGAGGATGAACCGCTGCAACGAGATCCGCTGGCCGAGTTGGCCACCGCCGCCGGTGACCCCGATCCCGAGCGGTGGTGGGAAGACGTGATCGAGCATCGAGGTGATGGTCGTCCTGCCTTTGGTGCGGTCGCCGAGGCGATGGTGGCGGTGCGCGCCGATTGGGAACCGCCGCCACGCGAGGCGATGCGCGAAGCACACATGCGCCGCGAGATCCGGCGCGCCCGGCGCGAGGGGTATTCGACTGCGGCGGTCATCGCCGGTGCGTGGCACGTACCCGCGCTCGACGTGACGATCACGACCGACAGCGCCGATCAGGCGCTCCTGCGCGGTCGGCCGAAGGCCAAGGTGGCCGTGGCCTGGGTGCCGTGGTCGGACGAGCGGCTGGCCTCGTCCACCGGCTACGCCGCCGGGGTGCAGAGTCCGGGCTGGTACCAGCACGTCTACACCCATCCGGGCGCCGACGGTGTCGGCCGCTTCTTCATCGAGCTCGCGCAACGGTTGCGAGCGGCCGACCTCGCTGCGTCGCCCGACGAGGTGATCGCCGGCACGCGGCTCGCCGACGGTCTGGCGGCGCTGCGCGGCCGACCTCGGCCTGGGCTCTCGGAAGTGCTCGATGCGGCGGGCGCGGTGTTCGTGGGCGGCGTCGATCGTCTCGACGAGGTTCGCCGTCGGCTCGTGCTCGGTGAACGGGTCGGGCGCGTTCCCGACGACGCGCCACAGGCGCCGCTGGCCCGCGATCTGGAACGCCGCCGTCGGGCCACACGGTTGAAGATGGAGGCTGCGGCTCGCTCGGTCGAGCTCGACCTGCGCTCGCCGTCGGGTCGTCGTCGTTCGCATCTGCTCCATCAGTTGCTCGCGCTCGATGTGCCATGGGGCCGACTGGAAGACGGTCGAGGCTCCTCGGGCACCTTCCGCGAGACCTGGAGCATCGCCTGGCAGCCGGAGTTCTCGATTCGACTGATCGAACGATCGGCGTTCGGTACGACGGTGACCGAGGCGGCCGGTGCTGCGCTCGTGGCGCGGGCCGCAGCCGCGCGGTCGTTGGTCGAGGCGGTGGCCGTACTCGACCGAGCGTTGCTCGCCGACCTGCCCGCAGCCGTCGGCGCAGCGTTGCGGGCCATCGATGTGCGTGCGGCACGAGACCCGGACGTGGCCGAGCTCCTCGACGTGCTCGTCCCGCTGGCGACCGCTCTGCGTTATGGCGACGTCCGCGACACCGATCGCGAGGCGATGCGCGGAGTGTTCGACGATCTCGTCCGACGCGTGATCGTGGCGCTTCCCGACGCGTGCCGCGGGCTCGACGACGACGCCGCTCGGGCGATAATCGAGCGGTTGACGGCGCTGCAGTCGGCGCTTGCCATGCTGGCTCACCCCATGCGTGAACGAGCGCTGCCCGACGCGCTCGAACAGCTCGCCGAACAGGGTCGCAGCGGGTTGGTTCACGGCAGAGCGACGCGGTTGCTGCACGACAGCGGGCGGTGGGACGCGGGTCGCGTCGAGCGGCGACTGTCGCGTGCGCTTTCGCCGGGTACGCCGGTGTCCGACGGCGCCGCGTTCGTCGAGGGATTCCTCGCTGGCTCCGGCACGGTCCTGATTCATGATCGCGACCTACGAGAGGTGGTCGACCGATGGATCGCGTCGCTGTCGGGAGCGGCGTTCGACGACATCGTGCCGCTGCTCCGCCGAACGTTCGGCGGCTTCGAGCCGGCCGAGCGCCGACGGTTGATGAGCTTGGCGATCGCCGACGTCGAAGCGCCGGCGTCGGTGATCGACGCCGACCCAGAACGGGTCGATGCGGTGTTGGTCACGGTCCGGCAGATGCTCGGGTTGCCGGTGGAGGAGGTGCGATGAGCGATCTCCGCGAGCGTGTCTCCGAACGCGAACGAGTTCGTCGATGGCGACTCGTGCTCGGTGCATCGCCCGACGCATCGGTGAGTGATGCGGCAGGTGACGATGCCGGAAACATGGTGCCCGATGGTGATGTCGCGGGTGCGCGGCTCGACGGTGACGACATCGGTATCGACAGTGCGCTCGGGGTGCTGTACGACCGGCAGGAGGGGACCCGCAGCGCCGCTCGCCGAGGCGGCCTGGGGCGCTCTCGCCCCGGTGTGGTCCGGTGGCTCGGCGACATTCGGCGATACTTCTCGACACCGGTGGTGCAGGTGTTGCAGCGCGATGCCATCGACCGTCTGGATCTGCGCGAGCTGTTGCTCGAGCCCGAGCTGTTGTCGTCGGTGGAACCAGATCTCCACCTGGTGACGCTGCTTGTCGAGCTCAATCGATCGCTGCCCGACGAGACCCGGGCGACGGCGCAACGGGTGATCGCCGATGTGTTGGCCGCGGTGGAGCGCGAGCTCGCGGAGCCGACACGGGCTGCGGTGCGCGGCGCGTTGGCCCGCTCGGCGCGTACTCGTCGGCCGCGTCCGGGTGACGTCGACTGGGACCGGACCATTGCCGCCAACCTGCGGCATTGGCTCCCCGAGCAACGGACCATCGTCCCCGAACGTCTGGTGGGGTATGCCCGTCGCCGTAGGGGGATCGCCCGCGACGTGGTGATCGCCGTCGACCAGTCCGGCTCGATGGCCGACAGCGTGGTGTACGCCTCGTTGTTCGCCGGCGTGCTCGCACAGCTGCCGGCGTTGCGGACTCATCTGGTTGCCTTCGACACGGCCATCACCGATCTCACCACGTACCTCCACGATCCCGTCGAGGTGCTGTTCGGCGTGCAGCTCGGCGGCGGCACCGACATCGCCGCCGCGTTGGGGTACTGCCAACGGTTGATCGAGGCGCCACAACGTTGCGTGCTGTTCCTCGTCTCCGATCTGTTCGAAGGTGGCGACGAGGCGTTGTTACTCAGCAGGGCTCGGGCATTGATGGCGTCGGGTGTCGAGCTTGTCGTCCTGTTGGCCCTGAGCGACGAGGGCACTCCGGCGCACGACGCCCACAATGCCGAAGCACTCCGGCAGCTCGGAGCGACGGTCATGGCGGTGACCCCCGCCGAGTTCCCTGCGGTGTTGGGCGACGTGCTCGTCTAGTGAACCGTGAGCGAGATATCGCTCGGCGCAACCGCTCGGAGTAGCGTGCTCGTCGTCATGGGTCAACCCGTTGCCGTTCAAGAGAAGCCGAGCACGACCCCGGGTGTCGTGCGCTTCGAGCTCAATCGCACACTGTCGGGCCAGGGGCACGAGCGGTTCCGCTCTGCCGACGAAGCCGTCGGGAACACGCCATCTGACGAGTTGGCGCGACGGATGTTCGCCACCGGGGCGGTCGATGCGTTGCACATCTACGCCAACATGATCACCGTCGATCTCAACAAGGGATTCGATGCCGACGGTCTCGCCGATGTGGTGCGTGATCTGTATCAATACTGGCGTCCAGGGGTCGAACCACCATCGTTCGAAGACCTCCAACCGGACGAACCGGCTGCTCCGGTAGGTGATGCCGCCGGTGGCGGCGACAGTGCCCAGTCGGCTGCCGCCCAGCTCGTTCCGGCACACCTGCTCGAACGCAGCCGTGCCGGTCGCGAGCGCTGGAAGGCCAAGCAGGGGTAACCCACCAGCACAACGACCACCCCCAACGCGATGGGAACGTATGTTCGATTTGCGGATAGGGTGTCGCGATGGCTGCCAGCCCCGCGGTCCTCGAACAACTCCGTGCTCGTGTAGCACCGGTCGCGCTTGCCGGTGAACGCACGTTCCCGGCCCCAGCGGTTCTGGCGGATGTGCTGTCGAGACAGCACATCGTGCGCGGGCACAGCATGGCCACCGCCGGGCCGTTGGCGACCACCACAGCGGCGCAGCTGATCGCTCCAGCGGTCGCCGAGGGCGCCTGGGTGTGCCTGCTGCAGACGCCGACCATCGGGCTCGATGCGCTGAGCGAGTGTGGGGTGGCGCTCGAGCGCGTGGTGGCGGTCGAAGGGCCGGCAACGGGTTGGGCCGAACTCGCCGCTGCAGCCGTCGACGGATTCGACGTGGTGCTCACCACGTTGCCCGACGGCCTGCGTCCAGGTGTGTTCCGTCGTCTCATCGATCGTGTTCGTCGACGAGGAGCGGTGCTCGTCGTTCTCGGTGAGCCTCCGGCGGGATGTGCGGTCGACGTCGTGCTGCGCAGTGCGGCCCCGCAGTGGTCGGGCATCAGCGCCGGCGCCGGGCATCTGCGTTCGTGCTCGGTCGAGATCTCCATCGGTGGTCGACGCCATGGCGGGCAGCGGCGTCAGCGCGTGGCCATCTCCGGGCCTGGCGCGTCATGAGTCGCGTATGAGTGAGGCGTTGCCATCACGGTTGGCGACGTTGTGGTGTGCCGACTGGCCGACCGTCGCTGCAGGCTGTGATCCCGACCATCCCGCAGCGGTGCTCGCCGCCAATCGTGTGGTGGCGCGTACCCCTGCAGCGGCAGAGCAGGGGGTGCTGGTCGGGCAACGACGGCGAGCAGCCCAGCAACGCTGCCCGCAACTCGAGCTGATCGATCACGATCCCGAGCGCGATGCGCGCGTGTTCGAGCCGGCGCTGCGGGCCATCGCCGACCTGTCGCCCCGCCTCGACGTGATCGAGCCAGGGTGGCTCAGCGTGGCCACTCGCGGTCCGTCTCGTTACCTCGGTGGAGAGGCCGTGCTCGTCGACCGCATCGCTGAGTTGGCCATCGACAGCATGCGCACGCCGGTCCGAGTCGGTGTAGGGGTCGCCGATGGCCGGTTCGCCTCGGGAATCGCTGCCCGCTTGGCCATCACACGTCAGACCCCGGTCGTGGTCGACGCGGGAGGATCGGCCACGTTCTGTGCGCCGCTGCCGATCGGTTGGTTGCACTCGCTCGACGAGGTCGATGCCGACCTCGTCGAACTGTTCACCAGGCTCGGAATACGACGACTCGGCGACCTGGCAGTACTCGATCCAGTCGACGTACTCGGTCGGTTCGGACCGACTGGCGTCCATGCTCATACGCTCGCCAGCGGTGCCGACCCTCGGCCTTCTTCCACCGTCGACCCCGATCCCGACCGTCGGGTCGAGCACATCTTCGACACGCCCGTCGAGCGCTCCGACCCGGTGGTGTTCGTCGCTAAACAACTGGCCGACGAGATGGCCGCCGCGCTGGCAGCCATCGGCCAAGTGTGTACCCGGTTGGTCGTCGATCTCGAGAGCGAACACGGTGAGCGCTCGGAGCGCTCGTGGTATCGATCGGAGGGGCTCAACGCCGCAGCGGTCGTCGAGCGCGTTCGCTGGCAACTCGATGCATGGATCTCGTTGCCCCGCGGCAGTGATCAGGCGCTCACCGGTGGGGTGTCTGCGCTCCGTCTGGCGCCCGTCGACCGCCGCGCCGACGAGGGGCTACAGCTGGGCTTGTGGGGCGGTTCATCCGAAGCCGATCGCCGAGCCGGTCGAGCCATCGCTCGGCTGAGCACACTGACGTCTGAGCATGCGGTGACTGTCCCGGTGTGGAATGGCGGTCGGCTCCCCGCCGATCGGTACCGGTGGGTGCCGGCGGTGACGGTCGATCTCGATCAGCGCGCCCGAGCGGTGTCTTCGGCGGGCACCGGCAGCGGGCCGCAGGGGCCGTGGCCCGGTGGGCTGCCCGCTCCGTCTCCGGGCACGGTGTTGGTCGAGCCGTTGCCGATCGACGTGCTCGACGAAGGCGGGCGCATGGTGGTGGTCGACGGGCGCGGAGCGATGTCGGCGGCGCCGGCGTGCTGGTGGGAACTCACCGGCGACGAGGCCGGTGGGTGGCGACGTGTTGGTTGTCGGTCGATCGTCGAGTGGGCTGGGCCGTGGCCGATCGAAGAGCGTTGGTGGGAGCCGGAGCGTCATCGACGGTTGGCCCGCCTGCAGATCGTCGCCGACGATGGGCAGGCGGTGCTCGTCGCCGCCGAGCACCGGCGGTGGTGGCTGCTGGCGCGCTACGACTGACTGTCGAGTGGGGCCGACCGGTAACGGTCAGGCTGTGGCGAGGCCGAACACCGGCGACAGGTCGAGTGAGTCGGTGATGTCGTTGGCCACCCGGAACCCGACACCGCGCACGGTGTGGATCACCTTCACGCCAGGCGCAGCGTTGTCGAGCTTGCGGCGCAGGTTCGACAGGTGGACGTCGACGACGTGGTGGTCGCCGGCCCACTGTGGGCCCCACACCGCGTCGAGCAGGTCTTCGCGGGTGCACACCTCGGTCGGGCGGCGACACAGTTGCTCGAGCAGCGAGAACTCGATGCGCGTCGTCGGCACTTCGTTGTCGTCGACGCAGACTTCGCGGCGACCGAGATCGATCGTGAGTGGGCCGAGTGAGAGGGTGGCGGTGGTGCCGTTGCCATCAGCGCACGTCTGCATCTGACGTGGTCGGCGCAGCATCGCGCTGCAACGTGCAGTGAGCTCGTCGGCCGAGACCGGGAGCGAGACCGCATCGTCGGCGCCGGCATGCAGCAGCGCCGCACGGGAGTGGTCGTTGCGGTCGTCGGTGATGCACAACAGGTAGTGCTCGGTGGACTCGCGCAATTCCTCGTAGAGCGGTCGACCGCTCGGGGTGCGGACGCTGGCGTCGACGATCAACACGTCGGGGGAGAACGATTCGGCCAGGAGTACCGCAGCTTCGCCGTCGGTCGGTGCGCTGACGCAGAATCCTGCGCTGCGCAGAGCGGCCACTCCGTGGCGGCGCACGTCGGGATCGGCAACCGCGATCAAGATTCGAGATGCCGGATTGATGTCGTTGCCCATGGATTCCCGCCCGCTGGTCGCGTCCTGCAGGTGGGTATCGGCCACGGGTCTGGCGAACTCAAGCGGGAATCGTGGAGAAACGTCAGGCATGTCATTCTGGCCCCTGCTACACCGTTGGCGTGGCCGAGGTGGATGTCATTCGCCGTCGTGTTCGGGCCGATGTGGCCGGACGGCGGGCGGTCGATGCTCGAGAAGAGCAGTCGATCGTCAATTTCATAACAGCTTACGACGAACTCGTCGACCCATTCTCATACGAAGCGGGGCCGGTGCACGTGACCGGGTCGGGAATCGTCGTCAGCGCCCGCGGGGTGCTGTTGTTGCGCCACAAACGGCTCGGGTTGTGGCTGCAACCCGGCGGTCACCTCGAGCCGGGCGAGACCCCGTGGGATGGGGCATTACGTGAGTGCGATGAGGAGACCGGGCTCGATCTGGAGTTCATCGGCGCGCTCGACCGATCGGGTGTTCCCGAGCTGCTGCACGTCGATGTCCACGAGGGCGGGCGCGGGCACACCCATCTCGACCTGCGATACCTGCTTGGCGGGGATGATCGTGATCCCGACCCACCCGAAGGTGAGAGTCAGGAGATCGATTGGTTCTCGTGGGATGCAGCGATCGATCGTGCCGATCCCGGCCTACGCGGTCTCCTGCTCCATCTCGCTGATCGTCACTAAATCCGGAGATCCGGAGTTTGCGTGCGCGAGCTACCCGGCGGTATCGGGCTGGCCATGTACCTGTCGCGCCCGCGTTCACCGATCCGATTGAGCGCCGGTACGAGCGCCGGGATCAGCGCGGGTTTGGCGGCGAGAAGTCGGCCGCCGATCGAGTCGGAGTACGGCACGTAGTACTCGAGGCGACCACGGTCGAGTGCCCGCTCATAGGCATCGGCGACATCGTCGACCGTGAGGACGGCGCCGACGAAGTTGAGGGCACTGCCGCCGTCGGCGGCTTCTTGTCGCAACATCGGTGTGTCGACGGCATTCGGGTACACGCCCGACACCTTCACGTCGGTCTCGGCGAGCTCGGCATGGAGCGACGTCAAGAAGGCGCGCAGTCCTGCTTTCGCGGCTGAGTAGGCCGACGAGCCGGGCATGGCGACGACGCCGCCCATCGACACGGTGGCCAGGATGTGGCCTGTGTTCCGTCGCACCATTGCGGGGACAGCCGCCGCGATCATGGCCATCGGTGAGCGCAACATGATGTCGAGATGGCGATCGATCACGACATCGGTCAGGTCGGCGACGTCGGTCGGGGCGATGATCCCGGCATTACACACCAGTACATCGAGAGAGACGGCCCACTCCCCACGGATCCGATCGCACAGCGATGACACGTCGGCGGTATCGGAGAGGTCACAGGCCACGGCAATCGCATCCGACCCGGTAGCGATCGCGGCGTGTTCGGCGAGATCGACGTTGCGGTCGACGCAGACGACCGTGTATCCCCGGCCGGCGAGGCGTCGCGCGACCTCGGCACCGATACCCGATGCCGCGCCGGTGATCAGCGCCAACGAGCTCATCGCACACCAGTCGGTCGCAGGTCGAGTTGCTCTTTCACATCGGCGAGCTCGTCGAGATACGCCTCGACTTCGACGTAGTTGGCGTGACGTTCGGACTTGATGTAGCTGCGCCCGCCGGTGAGGTCGGGCCGGTGGGTCCGCTTGAGTCGATCGAAGTCGGCCTTCAACCGCCCGTGCTGGTCGGCCGTGGCATCAGCCACGATCAGCTCGGCCATCGTGTCGAAGTTGTCGTATGCGGCGGATGCGAACTCGATGAACCCGAGCACCGCAAACGAAGGATGCGAGCGGGAGAACATACCGAGGTACAGATCCGGCCGTCCGTCGGTTTCGTTGAGTACGTCGTCGTCGAGGAACGGGCAGGCGTGGTGATAACCCGTCGCCTGCAAGATGAGGTCGACGCGCTCGCGAGAGCCGTCGACGAACACCACGTCGTCACCGTCGAGGCGTTGCACGTCGGGTTTGGCGATGCAGTCGCCGTGGCCCAGGTAGTGCAGGATCTGCGTGTTCATGATGGGGTGCGACTCGAGGATCTTGTGGTCGGGCTTCGGGAGCCCGTACTTGGTGAGATCACCGGTGATCATCCGGATCAAACCCGTGAACAGCGCCTGCTGCAGCTTGAACGGCAGCTTCGGCCCACTCGAGGCGAACCCCGCGGGGAGAGGTGTTCGCGAGCATCAAGAGTCGGGTCGGCCTTGACGCCGACCCCAACGAGCTCGTTGCTGAGTGCCGACGGCGCGTCGTCGAACTCACCGAGCCAGTGCGCGGAGCCGAAGAGTGCCTGACATCGCTCCGCGCGGCTGGGCGGCGTCTGGCGATCGTCTCCAACAGCTCCAGCAGGCAGCAGCACGCAAAGATCGACCGCTTGGGCCTCCGTCATCGGGTCGACGCAGTCATCGTCTCGGGTGACCACGGGGTCGCCAAACCGGATCGACGACTCTTCGACCTCGCCGCCGAGCAGGCCGAGGGAAGTCTTGAGCAGGCAGTCATGGTTGGGGATTCGCCTCTTCACGACATCGAAGCCGCAGCCACGTTGGGACTCGACACAGCATGGATACGCCGCGATCGAACCTGGCCGGGGGCGATCGAGCCCACCCACACCGTTGACGACCTCACCGAAGTCGCCTCACTCCTCCTCACCTGACCCGATTCACGAGGCCGGCAGCATCGAGCTCAGCACGATCCGTGCCTGGTGACCGCGGCGATGTCTCGTCGTCACTTGCACGCCATCGGAGTACCGCTTCGGGATGCGCCGCACCCTCCCGAGCTAGCCGCGCCGGAATCTCGCGCCTGACTCGGCCCCACCCGATAACGCGCAGGCTCGTATCTGCCGCGAACCCGACCAGTACGGCACGACGGCGCTCCGCGAACAGCGCGGAAATGCGCGTTGGCCCGTAGGTGGCAATAGGCGCGCTTTCCTATCCAGCGCAGCGCCTTCCTCGGCGACCGAACCGAAGCATTGAACGACGAAGCCATGGCCACCATCCGAAAGAGCCGGGTGGAGGCAGAAGCCTCCACCCCGTTCTTTGTCTGCTGGGGTCAATACGATGCTGACGTTTGGCTCCTGATCACGGTGCGATGGTCTCGATGTTGAGCTGACCGGCGAGGCCCGCGGTGCGGTGCACGGAGTTGGCGATGAACTCTGGCGAGGCCGACATCTCCAGCAGCGTTGCCCGGCTCGGGTAGCGCACGATGGCGACCTCGTCCCACAGCTCGTCGACCTGACCAATCGACAAGAACGTGACGTCGCCCTCGAAGATGACCTCGGCGCCGAACATCGCGAGCACGTCGCGTTGGCCCTCTCCGTAGAGCGCGTAGGCCTCGCGTCCGGTCAGGTCGGTCTCTCTGCCGTCTTCGTACTCGGCGAACTCTTTGAACTCGAGCAGGTTGACCATATAGATCGGCCCGTCCGGCCCAGGTTGCTGAAACTCGGCGATCTGCTCTTGGGTGCTCGGCTCGAGCTGGTTCATGACGAGCATGCCTTCGCCCGCAGTCCCTTGTTGATCGATCCCTGACGGCGCCGGGTCAGCGCCAAGATCGACCGCCTTCTCTGCTGCGTCCTCTGGGGCGGTGTCGCTGGTCTCCTCGGCTGTCGTGTCCTCTGGGGTCTCGTCGGGCGTTGTTTCCTCGACGGCTGCGGTGCTGTCGACTGTCTCTGTGTCGTCGCTGCCGCAGGCGGCGACGAGCAGTACGACCGCCAACAGGGCTGGGCCGGTGATCTTCTTCATTGGGTTCTCCTTGCGATTGACGGCGCCGAAGCGCGGTCCACGACTGTTGGACTCATCGTCGTGCAAGACGCCCGACCGGGAATCCGTCAGCGGGAGGCTTCACCAGTACTGCTCGGGGAGTAGTCGGCGACACTCGATCGACACGCTCGCTCAGCGATCACAGTCCGTGATCCGCAACGCACAACGGACCCCTGTCATGGAGAGCTGTTCAAGGAACGCGGGAAAGTCGAGTCCCGAACTGCACACCGCTTCTCACGAGACTTGCTCTCGACCTACTCGATAATCACGACGAGGCATCAATCCTCGACCCACGCAGTACGGCACGTCTAGCTCGGTTCGACCCACTCGGAAATGCGCGTAGAGCGAGGCGGTAGCGATATGGGCGGCCCGGAGCGATCGGCCGTGCCGGTTGTCGATCGGGTCGACTCGGCACCGCCGACGCGCGTTTCCGCGGACATACGCCCCGGCGCGCGCTATCGCTCGGCACGGCGTACGCGACGTGCCGGATACCGACCTTGCCGATCCCCTGGCTCGGTGGGGTTCACGTCGGTCCTCCCGCACGAACACAGTTCGTGTGACCTCAGCCTCAGGTGGGAGAACCGTGGTTCAAGTCGTGCTCAGACCGGACCGGTTCGATCCCACAGGCGGTGGCTCATCACCCCGTTCCGCTTTTCGATCGCCTCGAGCGCATCGCAGATGAGATCCTCCCAGCGTCACCGCAGCATCGAAACCGCTAAGTGCCGAACCGATGATCACGACTGTGTCGTCCTCACCCACCTGTCGCATACGCGTGTAGCCATCGGCCGAATACTGCAGACGGACGAACGCAGGATGGTCGTAGCAGGCTTCGGTGAACGCGAGGCGGCCAAACTCGTTCCCGGTCGCCACAACCACGTGGCGCGCCTGAACGATGCGCTCGATCATCTCACCGGTGCCATCGTGAACGCGGATGCGAACGGCCTGATGGCCGCCGTTCGTTCTAGGCTCGACGTCGATGACTTCGCCGACACTCTCCTGGTAGGTCGTCCCCTCGGGCGCCTCGGCCAGGGCTTGGTGCAGGCGATCCGTGATGTAGTCGGCGTAGATGCACCGCGGCGCCGCGTCGGACACCGCGAACGTCCTACCCTTCCAGTCGGGATGCCAATACCGGCGATCGGCTTCATCGTTGGCCCACCGCAAGAAGTCATCGACGTCCTCACGGAAGATCGACATCCGACCGGCCTGGATGTTGAACACGTCGTGCCAGGCAGTGCCAGGCGCGCCGTAGGCAAGACCACCGTTGCGCCGTTGCGGGAATCGTTCCACGGCGACGATCGACAGTGGCTCGGTGGCGAACTGCATGATCCGCATCGCGGTCGCGCTCGCAGCAACACCACGTCCGACGAGCAGCACGTCGAAGGTGTCCCGGATCATGGAACGCACGACCCCTGCCGGCAGCCCCGGGAATCGTCGGTGGCGCTCCGACCACCGACGACCGTCTCACCGTGGGCAAGCCTCGCGGTCACTCCGAGAGCTTAGAGGCTCAGCCGGTAGGGCTGTAGCGGTTGCGCCAGTCGATCAGTTTGATGGTGATGATGAGCGCGATCGCGAGGGGGAGTTGGGCGAGGCGAAGCTCGGTGGTTCGGTCGGTGTTGCGGCGGAATTGGCCGTAGTTCGAGAGCCACGAGTTGGTCCGTTCGATCGGCCACCGCATCGCGGGTGCGTCGTCGGCGTTGACGATCCAGGCGATCTCACCGGGCGAGATCGACATGCCCATCTCCCCGGTTTCGGGGATCACGTCGTCACCGTCCCACACACGCAACACGAGTCGTTCGGCGAGGTCGGGCAGGTGGCGCCGGACTTCCTCGTCGGTGGGTGGGAACCCGCTCTAGGGCGGGGAGCAGTCAACTCAAGCTCGTCAAGACAAACGGATCGGCCCCCGGCGGGTACGGACGCGGCTTACCGCCTCCGTACCCGCCCCCGCCGTCGCCGTTGGTGGTGGCGTTGGCGATGCGGTGCTCGAGCGCTGTCTGCGCTGAGCCCGCCCCTTCATACCGTGCAGTCATCTCCTCGGCGGCAGCGGTTCCAGCAGCAACAGGAACCCCGAGCAGAACAGCAGTCGTCAACGCAGCGATTGGCTTTTTCACGGCCGACATTCAACCGGCCGCATCCTTTGAGCAACCTGTATCGGCCCTGAACATGATCTCTGGGCGCGGTAGCTCGGTATCCAATGGACCTCTCCTGTCGGGCGGCGCGTGCAGGCAACTCGAACCTATGTCGCCGCCCGAGTCGGACCTTGACTGAGCCGACGAGGGGTGTTGACAACGACCGTGTCACCAGAGGCAGGACCGCTGTCGCCACCCTTGCTGAGCTGGGACTTCGCGCTCAGCCCTGCTATACGGTTGGGCAGGTGTGGGAGCTGCTGGCCTGTGACCTCGACGGCACGCTGCTGAGCGATCACGGCGAGGTGTCAGCATTGACCGCGGCAACACTCGATGCGGTTCTGTCGAACGGCATCGCGATTGTGCCTGCGACGGCCCGGCGCCCGGCGACGACGCTAGGGCTGGTGCCATGGTGTGAGTACGCGGTTTGTTGCAACGGGTCGTTGGTCATCGACCGCCATCGCAACGTATTGGACGAGCACGTCGTCAGCTCTGCAGTCGTCAAGCAGATCATCTCGTGGGTGCGCAGCGTTAACGAATCGATCGGATTCGCGGTATCCGCACGGGACGCGCTGGCCGGCGACCGTCACTTCGAGCAAACGCGACCACACGCGCTCGGAACGTGGATCACGATCGACGAGAACGACCTGGACAGCTTCGCAGTCAACAACTTGTCGCTGCGCAGCGCAGAACTCGGCGCCGACGAGCTTGCCGAGCTCATCGCTGCAGAGTTCGGCGCCAACACCGTCGCCGTGCAGGCGTCATCTCCGACCACCGTTGACGTCACGCCAACGGGCTGCTCGAAGGCGACGGGGCTCGCGTTGATCTGTGAAGAGTTAGGTGTGGATCCCGGCAAGGTAGTGGCATTCGGCGACAGCGCCAATGACGCTGACATGCTGGGTGGGGCCGGTCTCGGGCTGGCAGTCAACGAAGGGCACCCAAGCGCACAACACGAAGCCGACCAACTCGTCGACCGCAGCCCCGTCGACGGCATCGCAACACACATCCAGGCAGTCCTCCTCGACTTGAGCAACGAACGGTTTCATTGATCGAGCTCCCAATGCGTCGATCCGCCGAGCTGACGGGGGACCCGCTCACCCCCGATCCGCCAACGATCCATGCATATCGGCGCCACCCTGATCCGACCCCAGTCCACTACGGCACCCTTGCGTTCGCTGACGCGCGATGTATCACTCGTTGGTCAGATGACTTCGACGGCGACACGGTCGGCGTGGGCGGCGAGCGCCTCGAGGTCGGCTCGGTCGCTGGTGATGACAGTCCCGCCTGGTTCGGCGAGTGCGACGAGGAGCGCGTCCACTGCGGAACCGGCATGAGCGAGGCGGCGGAGCTGTGCCGCTCGTCGTGCGGTTGTCTCGCTGACCTCGGAGTTGACGATGCAGGTCTTGAGGAATCGATTCGGGTTGGCGTCGCGTCCGGCATGTCCTTGCAGCGATTCGACGAGCACCATCGTCGGCACGACCGGTGGCCACAGCTGTTGGTCGACAAGTGATCGGATGAGCGCCGCCGCAGTCTTCGTTCGCGCCGAGAGTCTGGAGACGCCGCCGCTGTCGAGGACGAGCACTCGCTAGCTCACGCGGTCGAGCGACCGGTCGCGGATCCGTCGCGCGATGACGTCGGCGTGGTTGCGTTGACGCTGGTTCGGCCCACCGATTTCGTCGGTCAGTTCGGAGAGATAGCGCTCGGTCTCATCGAGCGCGTCCTGTCGTTCGAGTTCGGCGCGGAGCGCGATCTGCAACAGCTCGGACGCGGGAAGGCCTCGCTGCTTGAGCTGTTCGTGGAGATCGTTGGGCAGGTACACCTGAACGCGAGGCATGCGCCTAATCATACGTCTATCTTGTCGGCATCGCTAGCGCATAGCGACGGCCGCCGCGACAGCCCGACCCCGCTACATTGCGGCACCGGTGCGCTCGGCGAATCGATCTGAATTGCGCGACGTAGGTCGGGGTCCTCGCGCTCGAAGTTGGCCATCTATCAATCCGTTCTGCGCTGCGAAGCTCTCGGCATGGGCACCGAGATCCGGAAGATCCAATCGACGGACCGGCCCCAGGTCCGAGACCTGGCCGATCGCCTCACCGAAGGCGTAGCGCCGTGGCGCAAGACCTCAGACGTTGCGCAAGCGGTCCGGTCGTGGATCGACGACTCCTCATCCTCTGACTTCGACGGGGTCGCCTTGGTCGCCATCGATGACAACGAGCAGGTGATCGGGTTCGTCTCGCTGTCGACCATCACCCACTTCGCCGGAGAACTCGATGCCTACATCGGCGAACTCGTCGTCGCCCACGAAGCTGAAGGCCGAGGGGTCGGCACCGACTTGGTGGCAGCGGCCGAACACCAGGCGACTCTCGATGGCCGTCGGTGTATCACGCTGACCACGGGCGCCGCCAACGGTCGAGCACTGCACTTCTACCGTCGACTCGGCTACCGAGACGAGGACATCAAGCTGACCAAGGTCTTGAGCAGCTGACGTCCGCCCCGCTCGGTATCGCTCGCCGCACAACACCGAGCGAGACGTTCGTGATCGGCACCTGGGGTTCTCACCCGATGCTTCTATGTGTTGTCAAGGGCGAGTTCGGGGTGCTCGAGGAGTCGCCAGACTCGCCGTGCGATGTAGCGCTTGAGGCAGCGGATGGCTTCGCGTTCGGTTTTGCCCTCGGAGGTCCGTCGGTTGATGTAGGCGCGGGTCGTTGGACAGCATCGTTGCCGTGTGGTGGCGACGA
>JBCDFR010000046.1:0-28334 GCA_039177505.1 Actinomycetota bacterium
ATCCGGCCGCTCCTCGCCCGTGTCATCCGGCGGTGTCGCCACCGCCACATCATCATTCGTCATAGTTGTCTGTCCTTCCCGCCGAGCGAGCCGCTCAGCGTTTCAGGCCAGACCAGTTACACCGCGAATCTGACAGTCCCCAAGGCGGCTACGGCGGCGGCGCAGGCGGCGAGCGAGGCACAAGCGGAGGAGGCGGCGGATCACTCGCTGCTGCACCGACCGCCACCCTGCTCGACGACTCACTAATCAGCGAAGAACTACAGGCAAACAACTGGTACGACAACGGCGGCCACATCACTCTCACCTACCCCGTATCTTCGGCGAGTTAGTCGGATTCGGGACTGAGCGCGACCGAAATCGGGATCGCGATCGCAGCCAGCTTCGCTGCGGCCGCAGTTGGATCACGGTGGCTCGGGCGTCGCGCCGACGGCATCGGACCACAAGCCGCGCTCCGTCTCGCACTGACATCGTCCGCGATCACCGTGGTGCTCATCGCAGCGCTCGTCGACAACGCCTGGACACTCACAGTGCTGCTTGCGCTGGCCGGCGTTGCGAACGGACTCGGACAGCCGGCCGCCAACCTCTTGTTGGCTACCGTCGTCCCAGCGCGACGACTCGGGCTGGCGATGGCTGCGAAACAATCAGGCGTGCCCGGTGGAGCGCTCCTCGGCGGTGTCGCCGTACCGACAGTGGCGTTGACGATGGGGTGGCGGTGGGGCTTCGTCGGCGGCGCGCTGCTCGCCCTCGTCGTTGTTGTTGCGCCCCCTCGGGTCGGCGTGGCAGGCAGATCATCGCCGGTGCGCAGCGAACCGGACCTGGGCGCCCGGCTGTTGGTGATGTACTCGCTCGTGGGCTTGCTCGGAGCGGCTGCCGCCGGATCGCTGGTGGCGTTTCTCACGGCGGGCGCGTTCGGTTGGTCGTGGCCCGGCCTGCTGAACCTTTCAGTGCTGCGCAACAACCCAAGTGCGCCGGGGGCAGCGACCGGCGCCACCCAGACCGGTGTGTACATCGGCGCCGCCAGCGGCCCCGCGCTTGCCGGGCTGACCGTCGATGCGGTGGGGTACGGCGCACTGTGGCTCGGCTGTGGGCTCGCGTTGGCTGCGAGCGCCATCGTCGCCAACCGGCTGGCGCGCCAGATGCAACAGCGGCACGCTGCACGCTGACCGGCGGGGACGATCGCCCGACCGCTCACGTCAGGTCGTGTGACTGCGGGGCGCCGTTCCCAGGCCAAGGGGCGACCCGCCGGCGGGCGGCGAGCTCGTGGAGCATGTCGATGAGATCCATTCGTGTCGAGTCGGTGAGGTCTCCCGACATCGCCAGCGACTGCGCCAGTTGAATCGGTTGTGAGTGGTCGGTTCCGTCGAGTGCCATGCGGGCAGCCTCGCGCCGAACACACGTTCGATCAAATCCGGTGGCCCGATTTGGGTCTGCGGTCGATGGCTCAATCTCTCAGTCCCTAGCGTCGACACGGTGAGCGGCCATGAGCACCCATACATGGAGGTGCCAGCTGATTGGGAGGTCATCGAGCAACGGGGTCCAGGACCGTTTGTCACATTGATGCGCTGGCGGCGCCCCGACGGCGCCGTGGTCACGTGGCGGTCACGCGACCATCGCAAGAAGCCCGTCGCCGTTGTCAATCGATGGTGGTGGGCGCCGAACGAGGTCGGGTGGTGGATCGGCGTGTTGTTCGCCGTCGGCGCGAGCTGTTTCCTCGTCGCCTCGATGCCGACGTACGTGGACGTCTGCGGAACAGCGGGACAAGGCGTGACCTATTTCGTGGGTTCGATCTTCTTTACGACGGCGGCGACCTGTCAATTCGTTCAAACCCAGTCGGTCGGCATCGATCCGACCATGCCCAGCCTGCGCCGCTCCGGCCTGCGAGCGGTGTCGGAGGTTGGTCGCATCGATTGGTGGGCGGCGGTGATTCAGCTCGCTGGAACACTGCTGTTCAATCGCAGTACTTGGTTCGCAATGTGGGACCGGGTCGATGGCTCGCGCCTGGAGCGACTGGTGTGGGCGCCCGATGCGGTCGGCTCGGTGTGCTTCCTCGTTGCGTCGTGGCTTGCCTGGACCGAAGTGTGTAACGGCGCATGGCGCTGGCAGCCGAGCGTCATTGCGTGGTGGGTGGCCGCAGCAAACCTTGGGGGCTCGATTGCATTCGGTGTCTCAGCGGTTGGAGCGGTCATCGTCAGCGGTGGACACACGTTGTCCGACGCGCTGGCCACGGCCGGAACACTCGTCGGCGCTGCGTTTTTCCTTGTCGGCGGTGTGCTGCTGCTCCCTGAACTCCGATCGCCCGCAGTCCCGGCGACCGCACCCGCGGCGCGGTGAAGCTTTAGCCGGGCCACCGCAGTGAGGTCAGCTCGGGCAGTAGGCGCTGAGCTCGGATGGAACCACGGGCGGGTCGCTCTCACAGATCGAATCACCCTGCTCAATCCAGAATTGCCCCTCGGCTTCGAGGATCGCCGCCTGGCCCTCGCCGCTCGAGTCGGTATAGGTCACTCCAGCCCAACCCTCGGTGCAGTCGAAGTTGACGATCTGGGAGTCGGAGACGTCGAGGCCGGCGGCGAGCGATGACGTGTCGCATTCGACAGTCCCACCGATCGTCGAGCCACTGCTCGGCGTGGTGGTATCGCTCCCGGCCGATGTGGTGTCGCTGCTGTCGTTGTCGTCACCGCACGCCGCGGTGACGAGGGTGACAACGGCAACAGCGGCGATCGCCCGCTTGGTGGATGTCAGATTGATTGCGCGCATGAACGAATGTTAGGTGTGGGTAGATCCTGAGATCGTGCACCCAAGGTGACAACTGACCGGGCGCCGGCCGGGCCGGCGGGTGCACCAAGCGGCGGGGGCGTGGCATGGGAAGATGCATCGATGGCATCAGGTCCCCAAGATGACTCGGTCACCGACTGGGCCCGCCCCGTGGTGCACTGGGCCATCGAGGCGGTCGATCCTGAGCGACAGCGAGCGTTCTACTCTGCGATCTTCAACTGGGACATCGACAATGGGGTGATCATGAACGTCCCACCCGGGTTGGGCGGACCCGAGCCGGGCCCGGCTGGGCACATTCAACCTGGCGATACCAGTCGCTTCGTGATCTACGTACAGGTACGCGATCTCGAGTCGGCACGGCGAAGAGTCGAAACGCTCGGCGGGGCCGTTCACGGCGACCCGTTCGACGTTCCTGGTGGACCAACGCTGGCGGCGATCGCCGATCCCGAGGGGAACCCGCTGATGTTGGTCCAGCAGTGACGAGCAGTGCGCCTAGTCGAGTCCGACGTACCGCTCGAGGCGTTCCGAGCCGGCTTCGATCGACGCGTGCAAGGCTTCGACGTCAGACGCCACGGACTTGGTGGGCGGGACCGGCAAATCGCGCTCCGCTGCTTCGGGCGACGCCCACGAGGTGAGGATCAGCCAGGTGTCGCCCGAGCGGCCGATCGTTTGGCGGACGAAACCCGGCTGCTGGTAGTAGACGCCGGTCTGGACGCTCGTCACCAACGTTGAAAAGCGCTCCGGGTCGACTCCAGCGCGCAGTCGAAACGTGCGGATCTCGATCATCGGACCATTTTCACCACAGCCGTGTTCCGGTCCGCAGCTTCGAGGATCGCCGCGGCCACATCGGACGGCTCGAACTGGACCTCGCCGGGCGGAAAGTCGTCGGCTCTGTACCCAGCGAGCTGGTGGAACTCAGTGCGAGTGAAGCCTGGAAGCACGCACGACACGTGGACGCCGCGCACCGCACACTGATCGTGCAGCGACTCCGACAAGCTGAGCATGTACGCCTTGGTTGCCGCATACACCGCCTGGCGCGGGCGAGGCATCACGGCGGCGCCTGACGCCACGTTGACGAGTGCCGCCGCTTGCTCAGGGCGGGCGAATGTGGCACCGAGGAACGCGTCGAGTAGCTCTTGCACAGCGACCACGTTCGTCTCGATCATCTCGACATTGCGCGACGGTTCGATCTCGTCCCACCACCCCGAGGCGCCGATCGCCGCATTGTTGATGAGCACGTCGATGGGGGCGTTCTGCGAGCCCAGTCGCTCCGACACTTGTTGCCGGCCGTGCGGTGTCGCAAGATCGGCAACGACGAGCTCTGTTGCGACCTTCAGCGGCTCGGCCACGGCTCGCAACCGAACGTGATCGCGGCCGACCAGCACCACGGCCGTGCCGCGTTCGGCGAACGCCCGACACACCTCGGCCCCGATCCCAGCCGAGGCCCCGGTGACGAGTGCTCGGTGCCACCTCATCGCCGGCCGATCCTACGGCGGCCCATCGAGACGATGTCGACGAAGAGAGGACGAACGGCAGTATCGGGCGCCGCCCGGTCGCCGTAGCGTTCGCATCATGAGTTGGGTCGATGGTCCGATGCAGAGCTGGTTCGATATTCACGAAGCGATCGAGACCGGCATCGGGGAACTCCGCGATCGTGCGCACCGGCTGTTGGCCAGCGACCGGTCGGCGGTCGGCAACTTCGCCGACGACTCGGCGTTCTTCATGGATGTGATAGTTGCGCACTCCAAAGGCGAGGACGGGATCGTTTTCCCGATGCTCCGAGATGCGGGGATCGACGTGCCTGCAGGACTCACCGCCCAGCACCATGACGAGCTGACGGCGATCTACGACATCCAGACGGCGGCTATCGAGCTGCGATTCGCCGATCCGGACCATGACGTCGAACATGCGCTCGGTCGAATCCGCGATGGGCTCGACGCGTTGATGCCGGAACTAATCGAACACATCCGCTGGGAGGACGAGCATCTCGCAGCCGAAGTATTGCGCCGCCTCGACGCCGCCCAGCAGGTGGCGATCCTCACCAAAGTCCATGCCGAGACTCCGGCGTGGCTGGCACCACGACTGTTGCCATGGATGATCGCCAACATCACAGCGGAGCATCGGACCGCACTGCTGCGCAGTTGGATCGGCACCCTGCCGCCCGCCGACTTCGAACGCAATGCACACCTCATCCACGACGGCGTCGACCGCGAGGTGTGGCGCCAACTCGCCGAGGAGGTGACCGGCCTTTCCCGTGCCGTGTCGGCGGAGTAGGCCCGGGACCACAGCGCACGAACGCAAACGCGACGGTGCCGCAGACCGTCGGTCTGCGGCACCGCTGGTGTTCCGGGGAGCAGAGGTCGATGTGTCCGTAGCGGTCAGCTCGTGGGTGTGATCGTCACGACAATCGAGCCCGCAGCCGAAAGGTCCTCGACGATGCGAACGGTGTCGTCGGGGTCGACATCGCCGGTGTCAGGGCCGCTCTGACGCGGCGCTTGGTCGGGCCGACACCGGGTGTCTGGTCGACTTCGGTGCCGGCGTCCCACAGGACGACCTGGTCGGTGATGTCGCCGCTGATCGGCGCACCCTCCTCGTCGAACAACGCGATCCCTGACGCCTGCGGGCCGAAGAACCAGTCGTTCGTCTGCACGAGCATTGTCGCGAAGTCGAGGTAGTGGCCCGGTGCCGACGTGAACTCGACGATGTAGGAATCGCCTGGGAGGAGCGGGCCCGGCTCACTGGCCCCATCGGGGGTGTTGAACGCCGTGCCACCGCTCGCTGCGGCAAGCGCTGCCGGGTTGCCGTCTTCGGCGAGCGCCTCGAGACCCTCGCCGCGATCGGCTTCACCTTCGGTGAAGAACGCCGGGATCTGGGCGCTGGCGATCACCACGCCGGGAGCGAGTGGAGAGATGACGCCACTCGCGGCTGTGAGCGAATCGGCGAGAACCGATGCCTCGCCGTCTTCGGCGAGCGCTTCGAGGCCCTCGCCACGATCGGGTGCAGCGGCGGAGAAGATCGGCTCTCCGCCGCTGTGGACCACGCCGACCCCAGGGGCCAGGGGAGTGGGCACCGACGCCGTTTCGCTGACGTGTCGATCGACAAGGTGAATGCCTCGCCGTCGTGAGCGAGTGACACACTTACGTAGGCGGCGGGATCACGGTCGTCAACCAGGCGTACTGCAGTGTCGGGGTCGGCGGCGCCGGTGTCGGGTCCGGGCTGGCGCGGTGCCTGATCGCTGCCGGTGCCAGGCTCCTGGTCGATCTCGGTCCCCGAATCCCACAACGTGACCTGGTCGGTGACATCACCGGTGATCGGGTTGCCCGCGTCGTCGAAGAGCGCGATCCCCTCGGCGCCGGGGGCGAAGAACCAGTCGTTCGACTGGACGAACATGGTTGCGAACGAGAGCCGCTCGCCGGGCGCCGCGGTGAATTGCCATTCGTATCCCGACCCCGGTGTTGCCGGACCGGGCTCGGTGGCGCCGACCGGTACGGCGAACACCTCGGCCTGTCGGGCGGTGAACCCGTCGCTGACGTTGGCGATCTCCAACGTGAACGTCGTCGGCTCGTCATCGGACATCTCGTCATCGGACATCTCGTCTTCAGACATCTCGTCTTCGGCTGCGGCCGCGCTGGTCGCGGTCTCGTTGTCGTCGGCGTCGTTGCCGTCGGTGCCGCAGGCGGCGAGCACGAGTGCACCTGCTCATCGACTGATTCGCGCAGCGTTTCACGGTTGTTCCCGGTCTCGACCGCGCACGCTCACAACGTTTCTCGTCAGGTCGTCGTCCGTTTCTCAATCGAACCCTCGACGCGGCGCACCGGCACCGGACGGCATCGGGTGTCCGGTGCCGGTGCCGGTCGCGGTAGCGGGTTCGAGGGAGTCGGGCAGCAACCCGCCCGGTGCGCTATTCGTACCACGCAACAGCGGCGCATACGACGGCTGCGGTCGTGACTACTTTGCCCGGAAGGTCGTTGTTCGCTGACACCGCGACATTGCTGCCGGCAACCGTCGGGTTTCGGCGAGGGGCTGATTCTGGCTGCGCTTGGGTGTTCAAGTGTTGAACGCTGATCGGTAGCGCCACGGCGAGCGGCAGCGTGGCAGGCTGTGGCGATGTGCGGATGCCTGGTGTTGCTGGTCGGCGGGGCGTTTCCTCGGCTGGCGATCGTCTTGCTCGAGATGTTCACCGACTACAACGACCGGGCGTTCGACTCGTTCTGGGAGGGCTTCATCGGGTTCCTCTTGTTGCCGTACACCGCGTTGACCTTTGTCCTGATGGACAACTGGCAGGAGGGGATCAACGGGTTCGGATGGTTCATCGTCGTCCTCGGGTTCCTGGCCGACCTCAGCAGCTACGCCGGGACGGGCCGTCGCGCCGCCGTCCGCTGACCGAACGCGCAGAACCTGCGGTCGGCGAAAGGGCCGACGGGGCCCTATCGTTCGCCAGGGTGCCTGCCGTCGTGAGTGGTGGCGGGCGCAGTATCGTCGACGGGCATGGTGTCACAAGCAGATCAACTCTCCGAGCGTCTCAACGATGATGCTGCGCTGCGCCAACAGATCACTGTCGCGCATCGCCGCGTGCTCGACGATGCCGGCGTCTCCCATGACGGACTTACCGACGGCGAACTGGCCGCCATCGTCGGCGGAGTAATGGTGTCGGGCGCGATAGGCGCCAAAGCCAACGAAGCCCGCTAACCCCCACGGTCGGCCCGGGGTAGACGTAATCAGCTGGCCGGCGGGGTGAGCGAAGCACCTGCTCAGACCACACGCCGGTGGCGTCTTCGCCGTTCACACCACGTTCATGGGCCGCTGAAGCGCGCCGGGCGGCGAGAGTCGGTCACGCTTGGCAGTGTTTGGGCTCTTGCGGAGGCGAGTCGTTGCGTCACCAGGCATCTCATGAACGACAGCCGCCATCGGTCGCAGCACAACATCGAGCGCCTCGGTTGTAGCGGGCTCATCGAGAGCGCGTCGGCTCAGCGGGCCGGCTTCGTCGCGACGGGGCCGCCACTTCTACGCTGCGCCGATGCGCCGCACCGTCGCCGTCGCCGTCACCGCCCTGCTCGTGCTCGCTGCGTGCGGGACCGACGGCGACGACGACAACGCCTCAGCGACGACGGCAGCGTCGGCGACCACAGCGGCGCCGATCACCGCGGTCACCGAGACCATCGCAGCGGTGACCACGACCGAAGTAACGGCGTCGCCGACGACCGAGCCGGTCGACACAAGCGCGCCGGCAACGACCGACCCTGCCGCAGCAGCGGTGACAGCCGCCGAACTTGCCGCCGCCGGTCCGTTCGAGGTCGGTGTGACCACTCGCACCGACCCGGCGCTTGTGGCCGACGGCGCAACCGGCGAGATCGAAATCTGGTATCCGGCCACTGGCCAAGCCGCAGGAACAACCGACGGCTACGACGTCCGCGACTATCTCCCAACGGCGATCGCGGATCTCGTGCCTCCCGACGTGAATGCTCGTTTCGAGACATTGGCGGCTCGCGACGCCACACCGGGGGCTGATGGTCCGTACCCGGTGGTGTTGTTCAGCCACGGAGCGGCGTCGTTTCGCACGCAGTCGAGCGATCTCGCTCGACACCTCGCGTCGTGGGGCATGGTCGTTGCTTCGACCGACCATCCCTCACGCAATTTGGCGAACGGGCTGATCGGCGCCACCGAGGGCCAACGCGACTCGGCCAGCGACATACGGCAGATGCGCTCGTTCCTCGAAGCGCTGCCCGCCAACGATCCGCTCGCAGGCGTGCTCGACACGTCGCTGGTCGCCTTGGCCGGGCACTCCGCCGGCGGCCGTACCATCTCGGAGGTCGCCTCCGATCCGGGGATCGCGGGCTACGTCAGCTACGCCTCCGGCCTCGGGGGACTGACTCCGGACGTGCCGTCTCTCTTCATGGCCGGTGCGCTCGACATCTCGGTGGATCCGATCGAGACCACGGCGGCGGCCTACGAAGCGGCCCCGAGCCCTTCGTGGTTGTGGATCATCGAGGATGCCGGGCACAACGCCTTCAGCGACCTGTGTGCGATCGGCGGCGACGCAACCCTGATCGACCTCGCCGAGCAAGCCGGCATCGGCGACTTCGTCGACGACGGACTACGCCGGTTGGCGACCGATGGCTGCGAACCACCCAACGCACCGGTGCAGACCGTCTGGCCTGCGATCAATCAGGCGTCGACCGGCTTTCTCCGCTGGGTCTTCGGGATCGACGCCGAACCAGTCGGTCTCGATGCGTCAGCGGTTACCCTAGGCGTCACCGTCGAATCCAAGTAACGCCATCCGCGTTCGGCCCAGACCGGTTCGGTACCGTCCTGCTGCCGGTCGCATGCAGGGGTTGCGTCGCCGGGAGAGGAGATCAACATGCCAGTCGTCGAAGCCTGGAAGCTCGTGGTGCTGCAGCGGTACGCCAAGTTCGACGGTCGATCTGGACGCGCCGAGTACTGGTGGTTCTTCTTGGCCAATATCATCATCGCGACGGTGCTGTTCCTGCTCAGTGGCGTGGCGTCGGTGTTCTTCGTGCTGTACGTGGTCTACGGGTTCGCGATGATCGTCCCGTCGATTGCGGTTGGTATTCGCCGGCTCCACGACACCAACAAGACCGGATGGTTGTTGCTCCTCACACTGATTCCCTTGGTCGGCGGCATCATCTTGATCGTGCTCTTCGCGATCGCCGGCGACGAAGGCGCGAACAAGTACGGCGCCGGCCCAGATCCGGCAACGATCGGCCCCTGAGCGGCACTCGCCGTCAGGTGCTGACGCGCCCGACGCCGAGTTCGGCCATCAGATCGAGCACCTTCTGTTCGATCTCGTCGCGGATGGGTCTGACGAACTCCACGCCTTGACCCGCCGGATCGGCGAGCGGCCAATCGAGATAACGAGTGCCCGGGTAGAAGGGACACTCGTCGCCGCAACCCATCGTGATCACGACGTCGGATGCCTCGACTGCGGCATCCTCGAGCCTTTTTGGCGTGGCCTGCATTGCACGGAGGTCCACACCGACCTCCGACATCGCCTCGACCACTGCGGGGTTGACGTCGTCGGCAGGCTGTGTGCCCGCAGAACGGACCACGACGCCATCGCCTCCGTGATGGGTGAGAAATCCGGCGGCCATTTGGGAGCGGCCCGCGTTGTGGACGCAGACGAACAGGACTTCGGGGGTGGCCATCTAGGCTCCGTTCAAGAATCGTTGGAAGGGGGAGTGTCGGCACTGAACAACACGCGGATCAGGCCGAACGCGAGCAGTGCGCCAATGAGCTGCATCGCGATGAACGCCGGCGCCGAGGCTGGGGCGATCCCAGCGAAGGTGTCAGAGAACATCCGGTTCACCGACACCATCGGGTTGGCGAAGCTCGTCGACGATGTGAAGAAGTAGGCGCCGCCGATCCATACTCCGACAGCGACGGCGACGACGTACGCTTTGCCGTAGCGCACCGCACCGTGGATCACCAGCAACAGTCCGATCGTGGCGATGATCTCCGACACGTACTGCGGACCACCGTCGCGTTGCTTTTCGGAAATCGTGATCACGCCGCCACCGGTCTCGTCCCAGAACATGATGTTGGCGGCCATCACACCGACGAAACCGCCAGCCAGCTGCGCCACGACGTACCACGCGGCTTCGCTCGTGGTCATGTCACCCATGAGTCGATCGACGAGCGTCACGGCGGGATTGAAGTGGGCCCCGGACACGCTGGCGAACATGATGATCAAGCCGATCAGCGCGCCGGCGGTGGCCGCTGCGTTCTCGAGCAGCTGCAGACCGACGTCGTTGGGCGACAGCGTCTCGGCCATGATCCCAGAGCCGATAACGGCCACGATCAAGAATGCGCTGCCTACGGCCTCGGCGGTGAGCCGCGCATACATCGGTACGACCGGGTGGCTGAGTTCGATCGGTGCCGAGTCGTTCGCAGCGTTTTCGGACGAGGCGTGCAACGGGACATCGGACGGGGGAGAAGGGTCACCTGTCGTGGTCATGAACGCAGCGAACACTAGACTTCTTATTGATGGCGATCAATATGTATGAGGGCACCGGGCCGATCGATCACGATGCCTCGACGACGACCGCCGAGTGTTGTGCCCCAGGGGTCCCGATCGACCACACCGTCGCCGCACGAGTGGCAGAGACCTTGACCGCGCTCGCCGATCCTGTCCGCTTGCAGATCCTGTCGATGATCGCCACCGCTCCGGACGGTGAGGTCTGTGCGTGCGACTTCGTCGGACCGATCGATCGTTCTCAGCCGACAGTCTCCCATCACCTGAAGGTGCTGGCCACTGCCGGCGTCGTCACCACCGAGCGACGCGGTCGGTGGATCTGGTATCGGTTGGCGCCAGACGCACACCATGCGATCGCTGCGTCGTTGCGCGACGTGTTCGCCTGATGTGTGGTCGATTCGTCGCCACCGCTGATCCCGAACGGATCGCCGCCTACTTCGGCGCCACGCCTGCGGCCGACGGCTTGGGGGAGAACTACAACGTCGCTCCGACCCAAGACGTGTTGGCCGTCGTCGAGCGGCCCGCCGGGGAACGGCGCGTCGAGGCGTTTCATTGGGGGCTGATCCCGAGCTGGGCCAAAGACAAGAAGATCGCATCACGAATGATCAACGCCCGGAGCGAGACGCTCGCTGACAAGCCAGCGTTCAAGGGACTGTTCGCCAAGAAGCGCTGCATCATTGCGATGGATGGGTTCTACGAATGGCGTGCCGGCACGCCAGATGGCCCGCTCGACGCCAAGGGCAATCCGCGCAAGCAGCCGATGTTCGTCCATCGCGCTGACGACGAACTGCTCGCGGTGGCCGGACTATGGACCGCCTGGAGAGACCCCGACGACCCACAGGAGCGCTGGCTGCACAGCGTGACGGTCGTGACGACGGCAGCCAACGACACGATGGCACCGGTGCACGATCGGATGCCGGTGCTGTTGGCCCCCGACGACTGGGCGCGGTGGCTCGATCCCGAGCAACGCGATCCCGATCGACTCCTCGACCTGTTCGACCTCGACGGCGATCGGTCGTTAACGATGCACCCGGTGTCGACCGAGGTGAACAACGTGCGCAACAACCGGGCCGAACTGATCGAGCCGGGCTCGATCGAGAACAGCTGAGCGGTCAGACGACGCCCGGCGCGCCGAGTGCGTTGAGTTCGGAGCGGATCGCTCCAGCCCACGCATCGAGATCGTTGCGCTCGACGTGTGCTGCCGCGTTGGCGAAGCTGTAGTCCGCCATCGAGTCTGTAGGGAACACATGGATATGGGTGTGAGGTACCTCGTAGCCGGCGATGATCACCCCAACGCGTTCGCACGGAAACGCACGCTCCTGCGCAGTGCCGATCCAGCGCGTGACCTCGAACAAGTGCGCCATCAGCGCAGGATCGGCGTCTACCCAATGGTCGACTTCCTCGACCGGAACCACCAACGTGTGTCCCGCGGTGATCGGATTGATCGACATGAATGCGACGGCGCGCTCGTCGCGCCATACGAACGTGCCGGGAACCTCGCCGCTGATGATTCGGGTGAACACCGTGGGCTGCGCCGCGCTCATGGCCTGGCACCATACGCTGTGCGCAATGCACTCGCCTGAGCCAGCGACTGCCGAGCCACCGGCTCCGAGCATGTGGTCCGGCATCTGGACGATCCCCAATGCGTTCACGCTCGCCCGACTGTTGTGTCTGCCGATGTTCTTGTGGCTGTTGTTCGATCAGGAGAACCGCGCCGCAGCGGCATGGATGCTCGGTGCACTCGGGGCAACGGATTGGATCGACGGATTCCTCGCCCGGCGGCTTGGGCAGGTCAGCGAATTCGGCAAGGTGTTCGATCCGACAGTGGATCGATTGCTGTTCATCGTGGCGCTCACCGCCATCATCGTCGATGGCTCGATTCCGGTGTGGTTCGCAGCCGCCATTTTGGTCCGCGAGGTGGGGGTCGGCGCCATGATGGTCGTCGCGACGGTGCTGTTCGACATGCCTCGCTTCGATGTCACCTTCGCGGGCAAGACGGCAACGTTCCTTCTGATGTTCGCCGTGCCTGGATTCCTCATGGGCAACAGCGATATCGCTGGTGCTGACCTGTTCACGATCGCTGCCTGGCTCCTCGGGATCCCCGGACTCGCTCTCAGCTACTGGACCGCCGCGGCGTACATCCCGAAGGTGCAACAGGCGATTCGTTCGGGCTCCTCCTGACAGTTCCGCACCCATGCTCGCGACCGGTACGGTGGCGGGCATGAACGTGCCGTCCGAGCTGCGCTATTCGTCCGATCACGAATGGATTCGCCGGGACGGCGATAGCTCCACCGTGTCGGTTGGTATCACCGAGTACGCCCAGGACTCACTTGGCGACGTGGTGTTCGTCGAGATTCCCGACGCAGGCACGGCGGTTGCGGCCGGAGATTCGTTCAGCGAAGTGGAGAGCACCAAGTCCGTCAGCGACATCTACGCGCCGGTATCGGGCACGATCGCGGCGGTGAACGATCAGCTGGAAGATCGCCCGGAGCTGCTCAACTCCGATCCTTACGGCGAGGGTTGGATCTGCACCATCGAAATGAGTGCACCCGATGAGTTCAGTGCGTTGCTCGATGCCGATGGCTACCGCGCGCTGACCGAGGGTGACGAATGACGAGCTACGTCTTCTGCAATCAGTGCGGGCATCGCAACCCGCCCGGGAGCAGCTTCTGCTCGAGTTGTGGCTCGGCGCTCGATTCGCTCGACGACCGCACGATCACGCTGACCGCCGTCGACCCGTTGCAGGACGCACCGGGACCGGACGACGATGTGATCGTGCCGGTCGGGCAACTGCCAGCTGAGGTCGGCGTATTGATTGTGCGGGCCGGAGCACAGGCCGGAGCCCGCTTCAGCCTCGACGAGACGATCACCCGGCTCGGTCGACATCCCGACAGCGAGATCAGCCTCGACGACATCACGGTGTCTCGTCGTCATGCCGAGGTCGAACGCACGCCCGACGGCTACGTCGTCAGCGACGCAGGTTCGCTCAACGGCACGTATGTCAACCAAGAACGCATCGACAAGCTGTTGCTGCGCCACGGCGACGAACTGCAGATCGGCAAGTTCCGATTGGTGTTCTTCGAACGGAACGATGGCTGATCACAACGTCGGCGCGGCGCACTTGTCGATTGGCGAGGTCTTGGCGATGCTGCTGGAGGAGTTCCCGGACGTCACGATCTCCAAGATCAGATTCCTCGAGAGCCAAGGGCTGATCGACCCCGAGCGGACGGCGTCGGGATACCGCAAGTTCTACGACGACGATGTGGAGTTGCTGCGGTGCATCCTGCGCGAGCAAAGGGAGAATTATCTGCCCCTACGGGTAATCAAGGATCGTCTCGACTCGGGTGAGATCGACCCGACCGGCGAACAGCCGCGGCCGCGTGGGATCAAAAACGTCGGTGATCTCGACGAGACCCCGTCGATTGCGAACGAGGTTGCACCAACCGGCGCTGAGGCCCTCTTTGTGCGCACCGACGGCCCGACCGCGGCGACACCTGCACCGTCGCGGCCTGCGCCGCCGCCGACCTCGCCCGCGGCGAGCGACGCCGACGACGACCCGTCTGCAGCGCGCGCTCAACCACGCCCACCAGCGCATGCAGAGCAACGCCCGCCGGCGACGGCAGACGAGCAGCGCAACCCGCCGCCAGATCCACCGCCGGCTGTGCTGCCCGGGGTGCTGCTCACCGCCGACGAGCTATGTGCGATGGCCGGGATCAGCGCCACCGAGTTCGCTGAGCTCGATCGCTACGGCCTCCTGCCGATGGAGGGGACCGGCAATTCAGTGTTCGGAGAAGAGGCGGTCGAGATCGCCATCATTTGCAAGCGTTTTCTCGACATCGGCGTCGACACGCGTCACTTGCGCGGATGGCGGGTGGCCGCCGACCGCGAGGCGGGCCTGATCGAGCAGCTGATCCAACCACTGATGCGACAGCGCAACCCCGAAGCGCGAACCACCGCCATGGAGCGGATGGCCACCTTGGAAGACCTCGGCGGTCAACTGCGGGCGGCGATGATGCGCTCCGCACTTGCACCGCACCGCTCACGCTGAGTCGTCTGGGCGCCATCATGGCGGCCGCGAGACCGCGTCGAAGCGCCGAGGGGACAGCGCGCCGGGCGGGCGGTACGATCCACGTGTGGTCCCCGTCGAACTGGTCGGTGTCCGGGTCGAAGTCCCGGCGAACACCCCAATGGTGCTGCTACGCGAGCAGGAAGGTCGGCACCGACTCCTGCCGATCTACATCGGCAGCCCCGAAGCGTCGGCCATCCACTACGCCCTCGAAGGGCTCGAACCACCGCGCCCGCTGACCCACGATCTGTTTCTCACCGTGCTCGGCGAGCTCAACGCACGCCTGAATCGGGTCGTCGTCACCGAGATGCGCGATCGCACGTTTTATGCAGAACTCCACCTGAGCACGGCTGACGGGGACAAGGTCATCTCCAGTCGGCCATCCGATGCGATAGCTCTGGCAGTGCGCTGCGCTGCACCGCTGTTCGCATCAGAAGAACTCATCGACGACCTCGGACAAGAGCCTCCCGACGAACCCGAAGAGGCCACCGAGGAGATCATCGACGAGTTCAAGGACTTCATCGAGAACGTCAGCCCCGAAGACTTCGAGTAGGGCTGCATCGCCGCGTCTCGATGGAGCGGCGGGGCCTCGAGGTCAGTCGGCGGGATCGATGAACTCGACCCAGTGTCCGTCCGGGTCTTCGACCATCGACATCTGCAGCCCCGGAAGTAGGTCGATGTTGTCCAAGATGGCGGCGGCACTCCTCGCTGAAGGTGACGCGCATCGTGGTTGCACATCGGCGTTCGACAATCCAGCACGCAGACCACGAAGGTGGTCGTGGTGGCAGTTGCCGCGGCGGCCGGTTTCGGCCAGGAACACGCCACGATCGGCCAGCTCGCCCTCCGCTCCGAACATGGCCACCTGGAGCAGCGAGGTCGCCGTCCTGTTTGGCAAGCGGGTCACCGGCGTTTGTGTCTCGCTGGTCGACAACAATGGCCTCACGATTCGTCGGTCCATCCCCGACAACTCGTTGCGTGAGTGGCGCAGGCGCCGCGCAGGCGCTCGACGGCGCGGGCAACGCGCAGGTCACCGTGTATGCGATCTGTGCGGGCGGGGTCTACCCCGTGCCGGTCTGACCCGACGGCGATCGATGGCAGCGTTGACCGTGCCGCGCGGTTCCCCTAGAGTCGATGGCCTGACATCACTGTAGTTACGGCGCTGTCAGCCGTTCGTCCCTCCAGGGCAATCGGGTCGATGTTGGGAGCGACGAGGAGCAACACAGTGAGCGAAAACAACAACGGCGCGCAGCCGAAGAGCCCAGTTGACGATGGATTCTCGGGCACGCAGACTGCGAAGGTGGTGGGGATCTCGTACCGGCAGCTCGACTACTGGGCGCGTACCGATCTCATCCGGCCGTCGCTCAGCGATGCCACCGGGAGCGGTAGTCGTCGGCGCTACAGCTACAGCGATCTGCTCGAGCTGAAGACGATCAAGAAGCTGCTGGACGCCGGCATCAAGCTCGAACAAGTGCGCAAGGTGTTCGAGTACATGCGCGAACACGTCACCGCCGACATCGCCTCCGCCCACCTGGTGATCGACGGCGGATCTGTGATGCTGTACGAGGACGACGAGTTGATCGACGTGATCAAGCGCGGCCAGCGCGTGCTCAACGTGTTGTCGATGGATGGCGTGAAAGAGGAGCTCGAAGCCGATCTCGCGCCGGAGTCGAACGATGACGTCGACGCTGACATCGACGTGGTCGAACTCGATGAGCGGCGCGCCAGCGGTTGATCGACGCCCGCCGATGAAGGCCTCGCCGCTCGCCGCCCAGCACAGCGCCCTCGGCGCAACGATGGCCGAGTTCGGCGGGTGGGAGATGCCAATGGCGTACCCGTCGGGGACGATCGCCGAGCACATGGCCTGCCGCGAGGCGGCGGCGATTTTCGACGTCTCGCATCTCGGCACCGTGCGCGTCGAGGGGGCCGGAGCGTTCGACCGTCTACAGCGCACGCTGTCGAACGACCTCGGCAAGATCGAGGCGGGCCGCGCCCAGTACACCCATCTCCTCGACGTCGACGACGCGTCTGTCGTCGACGACATCATCGTGTGGTGGCATCCAGGCGACGGCGAGCGATTCGACGTGATGCCGAACGCATCGAACACTGCCAACGTGGTGGCTGCAGTCGGTGGCGTCGACACCACCGCCGATCGCGCCGTCATTGCAGTGCAGGGACCGTCGGCGATCGAGATCGCCGATTCCGTGCTGCCCGGCATGGCCGACGTCCGCCGCTTTCGGGTGGGCGTGGTGGATGCTGCGGGCACACCATGCACCGTTGCCGGAACGGGGTACACCGGAGAGCGCGGCGTGGAAATCGCCGTGCCGGTCGAGTCGGCGGCAACGTTGTGGACGGCGTTGGCCGATGCCGGAGCGACACCGGCTGGCCTCGGTGCGCGCGACACGCTGCGGCTGGAGGCCGCACTGCCGCTGCACGGTCACGAACTGGGCCCCGGCATCACACCGCTGCAAGCCGGCCTCGGCTGGGTCGTCGGATGGGACAAGCCGGCGTTCATCGGACGTGACCCGTTGCTCGCCGAACGTGAGCGCGGCCCCGCGCGTCGCCTGGTGGGCATCAGCACGGAGGGGCGCCGCCCGCCCAGAGCAGGCGACATCTGGCACGACGACCGCCGGGTCGGTGCGGTCACCAGCGGGAACTATTCACCGGTGCTCGGACACGGTATTGCACTCGGGTTCGTCGAACCCGTGGTCGACGAGGGCGCTGCGGTGCAGGTCGAGGTGCGTGGTCGGATGATGGCGGGCACGGTCGTGCCGACTCCGTTCGTCGCCCGCTGAAGGGAACGGCGGACCGTTCGCCTCGACCAGTGGTCGAGGTCAGAGGATGTAGCGGTCGCCCGTGGCCCGGATGGTGATGTCGCCGATCGACACGCCCCAGGGCTGATCGATCGGGTGGAGGATCCCGTCGACGATCATGTGTGTCATGGCCCTTCGTTGAGTAGGTCGGCTGTTCGAGCTCGGTCGTCGAGCCGGTCGGCTACGAGTCGTCGACGTTCGACTTCTTCTTGGCGGCCGGCTTCTTCTTGGCGGCCGGCTTCTTCTTCGTCGCTGATTTCTTCTTCGTCGCCGCACGCTTCCGCGCGGTCGACGCGGCCCGGCGCACTTCGATGGCGGGATCGGCGCCGTCGTCGCGTTCGTCGCCGCCGTCGTCATCGCCATGATCGGGCTGAGCCGGCTCTGCGCGCGCCGGCACACCGGGGAGGCGCAGGCCCCCGAAGAGGCCACCAGCGTTGCCGGCGATCTGGCTCAGCGGACCGAGCCGTTTGGTCAGCTCGTTCAAAACGTCGGAGAACTGGGCGAGCTGGTTGGGGAGCTGGTTGATCGCGGGGTTGTTCAGCGCATCGGCGAGCTGATTCAGCCCAGGGGCGACCGCGATCGCCGGCCCTGACACCACCTGCATCACCTCGTCGGCGGTCTTCACCGTCCTGGTCACCTGGGGGATCGCCGCCCGTAGTGGCTCCTCGACCTCGGCGAGCAACACGTTGATTCGCTCAGCCGTGTCGTTGAGGTTCTCCATCGTGCGATTGAAGTTCTCGACACCGCGGAGGAACTCGTCGACCCCGGTCCGGAACTGCTCGACCGATCTGATCGTGCCCGCCAGCGGCGCCGCGAACACGTTGAACATGTCAGAAAGCGGATCGTCGGCCATCGAACGACCCTACTTGCCGCTCATATGCGGGTCGTGGTGATGGCGTCGAGCACGGACGGGTCCTCGATCATCCTCGACAGCGCCACTCATTGCTGGATCCAGTCCGCCAGCGCGGTCTTCGTGGCATCGGCAACAGACGGCACGACACCGACGCGCAGTTCTGTCGCACCGGCCTCGACGTAACTAGCCATTCCCGCCGCGATGTCGTCCATCGTCCCGGCGATCACCACGTCCGCCGGCGAGTCCAACCCGGCGAGGTCGAGCACCCGGCGATACGCCGGCAGGCCCGCGTACAGCCTGCTCGACTCGCGTTGCTCGGCCACAAGTCCAGCTGGATCGTCGGTCAGGGCGACGGACACGAGGGCCTTGATACGCGGCGCCGAGCGGCCGGCCGCCGCGGCAGCGGTCCTGATCCGGGGCGCAACGTGCTCGGCGATCACCTGTGGCGACATGCCGGGGCCAAGCGACGTGCCGGCACACCGCCGACCAGCGAGGTCGAGCATCCGAGGGCCCAGCGCCGCCAGCAGCACCGGGACCGGCTCACTCTCCACCGTCAACCAACCCTTGGCGGTGACTTCGTCGCCGTCGACATCACACGGCTCGCCTCGCAACAACGGTACCAACGCCTCGATGAACTCTGCGGTGTGGGTGAACGGACGCGCATACGACTCACCGAAGAATCCCTCGACGACCATCGCATGCGACGGGCCGACGCCCAGCGTGAAGCGTCCGTCGAGCGCAGACTGCGCTGTGCGCGCCATTGCGGCAAGAACCAGCGGATGCCGTCCGTAGATCGGCACGACCGAGGTCCCAACTTCGGCAAGTGGTTCGACGTCGGCTGCCACCGCAGCGAGCGCCACGACGGGATCGACGCCGAAGATCTGCGACACCCACAGCGCATCGAACCCGGCGGTCGCTGCGTATCGGGCTTCGGCACGCAAGTCGTCGATGCCGTTGATCGCTGTTCCCGCCGCCCAACCGAGCGGCACCCCCAGTGGATTGTTGCTGGACCGCAGATGCGCCATCGCTGTCAATCTCCCCTCGAGTCGACGACACGTGACGTACCGCCGGGTGCGATCTTCGCGCACTGAGTTTCGCCCGGCGGCGTGTCTTCTTGCACCTCACCGCCAGGCGTCATGTGAGAAGGTCTGCGCATGACAGAGACGGCCGGCCTTTCGACGGTGCACGTCGGCATTGCGGCCCCATCGGACATGGCGGCGATCAAGCGGTTCGTCGACACGTTCAACGAAGGGATGCTGTTCGGGCGGCGCGTGCCCGAACTGATGCGTGCGGCCAACGCTCACCGTTTGCTCGTTGCCCGCGCCGCTTCGCCAACGGGCGAACTCATCGGGACCGTGGTGGTCAGCGATGACGTCGTCGAACCCACGCTCCACACGAGAACCACCGAGATCGGCGGTCTCCTCGTTCATCCACACGCGCGCGGGCGACGCGTCGCGGGGCTATTGACGCGGCTGGCACTGCTACACGACCTGTCGGCGTCGTCGGGCGCCGACGGGGCAGTCACCTATGTGGCGCACTTTGTACTCGGCAACGATGCTCCCCGAGAAGCGTTCCGCGCAGCGGGTTTCGAGCCGCAAGGAATTGTCGAGGTGCACCCGGGCGATGTCGACGCAGACATCAGCACTCTGGCCGCGCCGGGCGCGCACGCTGTACGGATGCGTTCGGCGCGGTTCGACCCGAAGCATCTCGCTGCGATCGTCGACTGGTATCGAACCACGCTCCGAAGCGGGGTGTACGACGCCGGCAGGGGACGCTGGCTGAACGTGCGCTTCGACGAACTCTCGGCCGAGATCCCGATCGATCACATCAGCGTGTGACGGCGATGCGCGCCGCCGTGGCTCGCCACATCTACTGACGCACGCCACTGAGCGCGTACGACTCCAATGGCTCACACGAACACACAAGATTGCGATCGCCGTAGGCGCCGTCGATGCGCGACACCGGCGCAAAATATGCGCCACCTCGTACCGACCCTGCCGGGTTCGCGCCGAGCTCGCGGGAATACGGCCGGTCCCACGGGCCGGTCAGTTCCTCGATGGTGTGCGGAGCGAGTCGGAGCGGGCTCTCCTCGATCGGCCACACACCTTCTGCTACCTGTTCGATCTCATCGCCGATGGCGATCATCGCTGTACAGAAGCGGTCGATCTCGGCGAGGCTCTCGCTCTCGGTCGGCTCGATCATCAGTGTTCCCGCAACGGGAAAGCTCATCGTTGGAGCGTGGAATCCATAGTCCATGAGGCGCTTGGCCACGTCGTCGACCGACACTCCGGTGCGCTTGGTGATGTCGCGCAGATCGATGATGCACTCGTGTGCGATCCGACCGTTCTCGCCGCGGTAGAGCACCGGAAACACCGGATCGAGGCGCATCGCGATGTAGTTGGCGGCGACGATGGCGGCGGTTGTGGCCGTGCGCAGCGCTTCGCTTCCCATCATCTCGACGTACATCCAAGAGATCGGCAAAATCCCCGCGGACCCGTATGGCGCAGCGGACACCGGACCGACCGCACTTGTATCGGGATCGGCGGGGTTGCCCGGAAGGAACGCGGCGAGGTGGGCGCGCACGCCGACCGGACCCACGCCAGGACCGCCACCACCATGGGGGATGCAAAACGTCTTGTGCAGGTTGAGGTGGCTGACGTCGGCACCGAAATCGGCGGGACGCGAGTGTCCCACGAGCGCGTTGAGGTTGGCGCCGTCGACGTAGACCTGCCCTCCCGCGGCGTGGATCATCTCGCAGAGATCGACCACCTCGGTCTCATACACGCCATGAGTCGACGGATACGTGATCATGATCGCCGCTAAGCGATCACCGGCGTCGTCGATCGCGTCCTCCACCGCATCCAGGTCGACATTGCCCTGGTCGTCGCACGCGACGACCACAACTTCCATCCCGGCCATCACCGCACTCGCCGCGTTCGTCCCATGCGCGCTCGACGGAATGAGGCACACGGTTCGCTGGTGGTCGCCGCGAGACCGGTGGTAGCCGCGAATCGCTAACAGCCCGGCGAATTCGCCTTGGCTGCCTGCGTTCGGTTGGAGGCTCACGGCTGCGTATCCCGTGAGCTCGGCGAGGCGCGCCTCGACGTCGGCGATCATTTGTTGGTAACCAGCCGCCTGATTGCGCGGCGCGTAGGGATGGATGGACGCAAACTCGGGCCACGTGATCGGGATCATCTCTGCGGTGGCGTTCAGCTTCATCGTGCACGACCCCAGCGGAATCATCGTCCGATCGAGCGCCAAATCCTTGTCGCTCAACGCCCGCAAATAGCGCAGCATCTCGTGTTCGGTTCGGTACCGTTCGAACACGGCGTGCGACATGAACTCGTCGTTGCGCCGGAACTGTTCAGGGACCGATGGGACGCTCGCATCGGCGTCAGCGCTGACGATCGGCGATCCACCGAGCGCTGCTGCGAGGGCCGACGCGATGTCGACCGTGGTCGTCTCGTCGACGGTGATCGCAACCGTGGCCGCGTCGACGCGGCGGATGTTGATCCCGACCGCCAAGGCAGCGGTAACGGCTGCATCGGCGTCGCTGACGTCGAGAGCGATCGTGTCGAACCAGGCGTCGTGACGGAGCTGGTGACCGGCCGCAGACAGCGAAGATGCCAGCGCAGCGGTCAGCCGATGCACACGTGCAGCGATGCGTTGCAGGCCTTCGCGACCATGCCACGAGGCGTAGAAACCGGCGATGTTGGCCAACAGCACCTGAGCGGTGCAGATATTCGACGTCGCCCTCTCGCGGCGGATGTGCTGCTCACGCGTTTGTAGTGCAAGACGCAACGCAGGTCGGCCGGCGGTATCGGTGCTCACGCCGACCAGACGCCCAGGGATAGCACGTGCGGCGCGATCGTGGGCGGCCAGGAACGCGGCGTGCGGGCCGCCGTAGCCCAGCGGAACACCGAACCGTTGCGCAGAACCAATCGCGATGTCCGCACCGAGGTCGCCAGGCGACGTCAGAACGGTGCAGGCCAGGGGATCGGTCGCGACGACAGCGATGCCGCGACGATCGTGCACCTTCTCGATCGCGGCTCGCCAATCGATGATCCCTCCGGTTGAGGTCGGATAGCTGAACAGCGCGCCAAAGAGATCCTCGTCGAGAACACCGGGGTCCGCAGCAACATCGACGACGACGAGCTCGACGTCGACGGGTTCCGCACGCGTCCGCAGCACCGCCAAGGTTTGGGGGTGGGTATCGGCGTCGACAACGAACCGGTCGCTCTTCGACTTCGACAGGCGTCGGGCCATCGTCATCGCCTCGGCGGCAGCGGTGGCCTCGTCGAGGAGCGATGCATTGGCGACTTCCAGACCGGTCAATTCGGACACCATGGTCTGAAAGTTGAGCAATGCTTCCAGACGACCCTGACTGATCTCCGGCTGGTACGGGGTGTATGCGGTGTACCACGCTGGATCTTCCAGCACGTTTCGCTGGATCACCGGCGGCGTGATCGTGTTCGCATAGCCCTGTCCGATCATGCTGGTGACGATCCGATTCTGATCGGCCATCGACCGCAGGGCGGCGAGTGCATCGGACTCGGTCGCCGGAGGATGGAACGGATCAGGCGTCTCACTGCGAATTGCGGCGGGCAATGCGTCGGCGATCAGTGCCTCGGTGTCCGCCACGCCGAGAGCGGCGCACATCGTCGCCAGGTCGGCATCGGTGGTCCCGATGTGTCGACGGGCGAACTCGCCGCGTTCGAGTAGATCGTCGAATGAGCGGTCGAGCGGGGGGGTGGACGAGTTGTCGGGCACGGTGCCTCCGAGGCGGTTCGTCCCCCGCTGTCATCGGTGCCTGAGAGTTTGACCGTCGATGGGCTCGATCGGCTTTCCCCGTGGGCGGGCGCTGCGCACCACTTTCCAGCGTGCCGCCTCGAACGGTCCGGTGGCCTGAGAGATTCCGGGGAGGTTGCTCCTTCGGCGCCCGCCGAGGCGGACTCTCCCGATCGAGGTGTTCGGCGTTTCAGTTGTCGTGCTGAGTGTAACGAGCGGCGGTGGGTCGAAGCGGGAAGATGCGCCGATGGCCGGCACATCGTTGCTGACCCGCGCTCTCGCCCGGCAGCGATGGAGCCACAGCGGCGAATGGGCCGAACCCGCCAACGCGCGTGGCCGGCTCTTCTCCGTCGAGAAACATCCGAGTGGTGTGGTTGGCGGCCTCGAATGAACCGCCTCGGGCCGGGTCACGGCTTTGGCGCCGCTGCTGAGAGCGCAAACCAATACGCGCCACTCTGGAAATAATCCGACGGCATTCGAGCCTTCTAGTGTCCTATTCCCTCGATTTTTGTCAACATTTTGGATTTAATGGATGTTGCGTATATGTGATATTGGCATTAATAAGGATGCACATAGCTGATTCATCCGAACCCACAAAGGGTCGGCTGCCGACAATATAAAGTCCCGAAAGGACCAAGAGTGACTGCAACTAACGACAGCAACAATATTAATAATCGCATTCAGCGAATCGGCCGGGTCGGTCTCGTTGCCGCTGCCGTCGTGGGCACCGGCTTGGCCGGTTCCGCACCGGCCACAGCGGTAGCAGCTGCGGAACAGCATGCCGCCGCAACGCAGCGTGCACCAGCCGGAGGCCTCGTACTCGTCATCGACAGCTCAAAGATCAACAACAAAAAGGCCACGACGGGCACAGGCGCACTCGACAAAGGCCCCGACGGCTACTCACTGAGCACCGACACGTTGGGAGCGTCTCACGACGCTGGCGAACAAGGTGTCGACTCCGTTGGACTCACCGAGCTCGACTTCATCATCAACGCCGACAACACCGTGACGGCAACATCGTTCGACGGCAACGTTGGAACCGCCCGGGAGTTCGGGGGAGACTTCTCCCCGATCACCGAAATCACTGGCTACCGCGATCCAAACACCGGCCTGGTGCACCTCGACATGACGACCGACTCGAACGATCACCACGCTGAACTCGTCCTGCAGAACTTAGTTGACTACGAGATCGCTCCTAATGGCGAAATAACTGTCATCGGTCAGCGGCAAATCGTGACCGGGGGTCACATCCTCTTCGACGGCACGGGAGTGATCAGTACGGGTTTCCACGATATTCCGATCACAGTCGACCTCACCAACCCCTCCGGTGGCCCGATGACTGCCGAACTCAATGGGATTTCGTTCACAGGCGAAATTGCACGCTTCGGGAGTACTCTGTGGGTCGTGCTGCTCGCCGAAACCGATCCGGATCCGGAGTCTGATCCGAGGGAGATTAAGTCGCCAGGTCTCACGTTGACTCCTACGGTGTAGGCCCCGCCATCCCGAAGCTATCCCGACCGGCTTCATCCGGGCTGGGATAGCTTCGGGAGCAAAGGGCTGACTGGCTGCTCCGAGCCAGCGGGTACCCACGAGGCGTCGATGATCAACGTCGACCGACACCACTGGGGCGGGCGGAGGACCATTCTGCGGTCCTTGCCCGCCCCGACGGCGTTTGGGCCGCCGCTCTCCACGCGCCTTCGGAGCGGTCGGGCACAGATCGGGGTGTTGGGCGGAGAGGTACGGGCGAGGTGTGCCTGGCCCGATCGGTGGTCGAGTTGTTCGGATCGTCGGACCGGCCTCGAGCTGAGGTCGCGACGTCGCTTGGCATCTCCGACGGTTCGCTCGCCACGTGGGTGCAACAGCCCGAACGTGACGAGGTATCCAATGCACTCGATGCTGATGAGCGCACTGCGCTGGCCCGGCTCAGCAAGGAGAGTCGGGAGGTGAAGATGGGCCATGAGTTTCGCCGCAGCGATCCATCACACTTGGGGTGCTGGTAACGAACGTGTCACCAGAGGAAAAGTGACGCCGGTGGGGTCCGGGCGGGTGTCCGCGAGGATCGGCGGATGCGTGTTGATCTTGATGAACTGGTCGCCGACTGGACTCTCGTCGACGACGAGCCGGCGTTGGCCGCGCGGAAGCAAGGCGTGGGCCGGTTGGCGTTCGCTCTGCAGCTCAAGGCCTACGGCCGCACAGGACGGTTCATCGCCGATTCGTCCGAGTTGAGTAACGAGGTCGTCGACTACGTCGCGCGGCAGGTCGGTGTCGCCCCAGCGCTGCTGGAGGGTTTCGACTGGTCGAGTCGTGCTGTGCGGTTCCATCGAGCCGAGATTCGTAATCACTTCGGGTTCTCAGAGTGCTCGGTCGACGATGCTGAGCGCGGCGTCGAGACGCTGGTCGAGAGGGTGACTCAGCGTGAGCGATCTTCGGCCGTGGTGCGTGACGAGCTGTTGGCGTGGTTCCGTCGGGAACGAATCGAGCCGCCAGCCGGTGGGCGCCTCGAGCGCCTGGTGCGCTCGGCGCTGCATCGAGGCGAGGTCGTAGCGACGTCGCAGGTCGCTGCGCGCCTTCCTGCTGACGTGTGCGCCTTGCTCGACGACCTGGTTGCCGAATCGGACGGTGACGACGAGGTGGAGTCCGGGTGGTCGATGCTGTTGGCTGAGCCCGGTGAGGTGAGTCTTAACTCGATGCTCGTCGAGATCGACAAGCTCAACGCCGTGCGCCACGTTGACCTGCCTGCCGGACTACTAGATGGTCTGGCGCCGTCGATGATCGAGTCTTGGCGCGCTCGTGCGGCTGTCGAGTCGCCATCACATCTTCGGCGCCATCGCGATGAGCTGCGTTGGTCGCTGCTGGCGACGACGTTGGTGGTGCGCGAGAGTCAGCTCATCGACGCGCTGGTCGATCTGCTGATCGCGACGGTGCACCGGATCGGAGCACGAGCAGGTCGCAAGGTGACGAAGGAACTGACGAACGCGTTCAAGAAGGTGGGTGGCAAGGAGAACATCTTGTTCTCGATCGCTGAGGCCGCAATCGAGCATCCTGACGACGCTGTCCGCGCGGTCGTGTATCCGGCTGTGGCCGGTGGTGAGAAGACGCTGCAGGAGTTGGTGCACGAGTACCGCACGAAGGGCCCCGAGTACGACCGCACCGTTCGAGCGACGTTGAAAGCGTCGTACACGAACCACTACCGGCGCGGCCTGATCGAGTTGTTGGACGTGTTGGAGTTCCGCAGCAACAACACCGCTCACCGTCCAGTCCTCGACGCGCTCGACCTCGTGAAGCGCCATGCCGGCGCCGGCACCCGATACTTCCCCGTCGACGAGACCATCCCAGTGCACAGGGGCCTCAAGGGCGACTGGCGGCTGTCGGTGTTCGTCGATGTCGATGGCCGGAAACGCACGAAGCGCCCGGCGTATGAGATCTGTATGTTCCAAGCGCTGCGCGATCAGCTGCGATGCAAGGAGATCTGGGTCGTCGGCGCCGACAAGTGGCGCAACCCCGACGACGACCTCCCCGCCGACTTCGCCGAACACCGCACCGAGCACTACAGCGCACTACGCCAACCACCGGATCCGAGCGAGTTCATCGGCGACCTGCGTGCCGAGCTGGAGTTCGAACTCGACGCACTCGATCGAGAGCTCCCGCGACTCGACTGGGTCGACATCGCCGACCGAGGCAAGCGCGGCGCGATCCAGCTCTCACCGCTCGCGAGGGTTCCGGAACCTGGGAACCTGCGGCGCCTGAAGGACGAAGTCGTCGCACGGTGGGGCAAGGTCCAGATGATCGACATCCTCAAAGAGGCTGTGCTGCGCTCGGGCTGCCTCGATCAGGTCACCGCAACGCTCGGCCGTGGCGACCTCGCCACCGATGTGCTGGCGGAGCGGTTGTTGTTGACGATCTACGCCTACGGCACGAACACCGGCATCGCGGGTGTCGGTGGCGGCGAACACGGCCACAGCGAGGATGACCTGCGCTATGTCCGGCGCCGCTACCTCAACCCCACTGTCGCTCAACGCCTCGCGATCGAGATCGCCAATGCCACCTTCACAGCCCGACGCAGCGAGTTGTGGGGGGAGGGCTCATCGGTGGTGGCATCGGACTCCACCCACATCGGTGCGGTTGATCAGAACATCTTCACCGAGTGGCACGCCCGCTACCGCGGCCGAGGTGTGCTCATCTACTGGCACGTAGAGCAGCACTCGATGGCCATCCACTCCCAGCTCATCTCGTGCTCCGCTTCGGAGGTGGCGGCCATGATCGAGGGCACGATGCGCCACGGCACCGACATGGTCGTCGAGGGCAACTACGTCGACTCCCACGGCCAATCCGAGATCGGGTTCGGCATTACCCGTCTCTTGGGCTTCGATCTGCTGCCTCGGATCAAACGGATCAACCACGTGCGCTTGTATCCGGCCGACACCGGATCGAAGAAGCGGTACCCGAACTTGGTGCCGGCAATGAACGCCCGAGCGATCCGCTGGAGCGTGATCGGTGAGCAGTACGACCAGATGATCAAGTACGCGACCGCGATCCGCACGCGCTCTGCATCGACCGAAGCCATCCTGCGCCGGTTCATGCGGTCGGCGTCGATGCACCCGACCTACGAAGCGATGCTCGAGGTAGGACGAGCGCAACGCACGATCTTCTTGTGCCGCTACCTCCGAGATCGCCAGCTACAGCGGGACACCAACTCGGGGCTCAACGTCGTCGAGTCTTGGAACAGCGGTAATGACATCGTCTTCCACGGCAACCGCGGGCAACTCACGTCCAATCGCCAAGACGAGCGAGAGCTCTCCATGCTGTGCCTGCGAATCCTGCAAGCGGCGCTCGTATACGTCAACACGCTCATGCTCCAAGACGTCCTCGCCGACCCGGGCCGGCTCGAACAGATGTCAGCCGCAGACCGTCGCGGTCTGACGTGGACCCCGTTATGGTTGACGTTTTCAGGTCGCTGGGTTGTTGATGTTCCGCCAGGTCGCAGCGACCTCGGCGGGGGTCCGGTAGTTCAGCCCGCTGTGCGGGCGGTGATGGTAGATGTCTACGTAGTCGGCG
>JBCDFR010000047.1:0-28205 GCA_039177505.1 Actinomycetota bacterium
CCGACACCACGTGGATCCCCCGATCGACCAGCTGCTCGGCAAGCGCGGCGTGTGGTGCTGGTGTGGCGAGCACGACGATGTCGCTCTCGTCGAAGCCACGTTCGCTCAGCCGCGGATCAACATCGACGATCCGGAGATCGGACAGGACGAGCGGCAGTCGTTGGCGGACACGCCGACCGACGACGCCGCTCCCGACCACGGCCACGGTGGTCATCGATCGTCGGGCAGATCGAGCGGACGCCACCCGCCGTGTTGTGGTGGCGTACCTCCGGTACCGCGCACGCGCAACGCCGATCCGAGTATCGCGGCAAACGTCAGTGCAGCGAGGGCACGACGGACGATCTTCATCGCTAGCCGACGCTAGTGGCTAGCGGCGGTGACCAGCTCAGGATGACGGCGCGGTGACCGTCTTGCTGTCGGACGTGGTGTCGCCGCCAGATCCACCGGCCGTGATCGTCACCTCGTGCGACGCTCCGTCGCACGGAATCGGGATGTTTCCACTGCCACTGGCCGGGTTTCCGGCGTCGGCGGGCACGGACTCGCCGTCGACGGCGAACGAGACGCCTTCGGCGCCGGTGGTCTCCCACTCGGCCGGAGCGAGCGCTTGATCGCCGTCGCAACTCGACGGATCCGACACCTCGAACGTGGTGATCGCGAGAGTCGGCGCCGCCGTCGTGTTCGGAGAGCTGGTCGTGTTCGGCGAGCTGGTGGTGTTCGGAGAGCTGGTCGTGTCGGACGCGGCGGTGGTATCGCTACTGTCGCCGTTGTCGTCACCGCACGCGGCGAGCAGGGTCACCGCGAGCATCGCCGAGGTCGTCACTCCGAAGATCTTCTTCATGACGTCCAACGTAGTGACGCCCTGCGTCGTGATGTGATCACCCTCAGGAGTCGAGGACCCAGCGGCCCCACCCGGCGTATCGGGAACATGTCACCTCCTATCTGACCTGCGCGGACACGAGCACGGACGACGTCGGCTCGACCAGACTCCCATCACCTCGGTTCACCGCGACCTCGACAGCCGCCCCGTCATGCGTCATCCATCCTGAGCCAGAACACGTGGTAGTCCCAGTCGGCCGAAGCGGCTGTCCAGCACTCTTCGGACTCGATCTCGCCGTAGGACTGGACGAGCGCTCGTTTGTGATCGAAAGACCGTAGATGAAACGGCCGTGACCGTCCGATCGACTGGTAGTCGCTCACCACACGCTCCTCACGCTCGTGTCCCCATTGAGCCAGGAGACACGGTGAGCCAGGAGCGAGTGCCCGGGTGATTTCGGCAATTGCGGCACTAGCGGTGATGTCGTCGAGATGCATCAACGTGCTCATCGACCATCCCGCCTCGAACGAGTCGGCCTGCAACGGCAGCGCTGGCGCGCTCGCTTGCACGAAATCGAACCCGCTGGCGAGTGCGCGGCGACCGTTCTCGTGAGCCAGATCGATCGCAAGGTAGCCAACATCAGCTGCATCGAATCCCGCTCCGTCCTGCGCTGGACCAGCGCCCACGTCGAGCACCGACGTGCGGTCTTCGGCCATGAGCATGGCGATGAACCTGCCACGGATCTCAACACGTCGATCCGAGAGCGCACCGCGTTGTCCGAGCTCGGCTTCACGCTCGTAGTACGCCCGCAACAGCTCGATGTCGTCGGCCACGGTCCAAACCTACGAGACGCGCTCGGCCGGCAGCGGTGCTGCTGGTGGGGCTTCCTGGAATCGAATGTCGCTGCATTCTGATCCCGTTGGCGAACGTTCAGCTTCTTCGGAGGCAGCGTTCAGGTAACCGACACTTGGATGACGCGATGCTCAAGAGTTTCAGAAACACATCTGCGGTGAGTAGGCCAGTTCGGGTCGCCCTGGTGGCACTCGCAGTCGGATCCGTTACCGCGATTCCAGCTGGAGCAGTCGCCGCCGATACCACATCAGAACTCAACGGCAAGCTGTCTGAGCAGAACGTGACCGACTTACCCCTCGCCCCGCTCGACGATACCAACCGCGCTACGGGTGCGTCTACGTCCATCAGATAGCGACGGGCGTCCTCTCCCTCATCGTGCGCGGGCTCAACGTCGACGACACGGTTGACGCAAACGCCGACGTGGACTGACTGATCCGCCCAGAAACGCGAAAGAGACCCGCGGTCTCCCGCCACAAGGGGCGGAGACAGCGGGGGCTCGACGGGTCGCAATCGGCTCGGACTCACAGGCACGGCTGTTCCCGTGCGCTACCGGTGCTGTTGTCGACTACGAATGTGACCGATGACGACCAGCTCCATCGGCTCGTATCAACCTTCACGCACCACTCAAGATTGTTCGTCTGGCTGAGAGATAGCCGGGTTTCGGAGACGCCCAGTTGGTCAGCGAGCTCAGATAGCCCAGAACCGGAGTCGCGGTAGGCAGCTGCTCCGAGCGCCCCCGGATCTACAGCGACGGTGCTCAAACGATCGCTGACCGAGTCGGACTCGGACTGAGCGAGGCGCTGGCCGTTTATAACGAAGACGAGCGGTACGACAACAAAGATGATCGCACCTGCTGCGACAGCGACGTAGAGCCGCTTCCGTGACGATCTGATCGAAGACATCTTGTTCATGCCGAACGTAGCCGAGAATTGTCCGAAGCAGTTCTTGGCGACACCGGCCGGATCCACCGTCTACGCGGCGTAGGCGCACATGGCCACCGTGCGGCTTGCGCAGCTCGGAGACCACACATGGTGTACCTCGGCAGATGATCGATCCATGTTCACGACCTGATCCAGTTTCGGCTCGTGTCCAGGTGTTGGTCGATCTTAAGAGTCGACATGCCCGGGCTCCACGACTCAGGACGCGTATCCGACCGAGGGTGTCTCGCACGACGGGCCCAGCCGTGCGGCCTCTTACCGCTGGAAGACCAACTGTGCCTCCGCGCTGCCAGCAGAGCGGACCTCAAGAACGATCACGTCGGCTTCGCGATCGAACTCACCAGTAATGCTGTCAACGACCCACTTATCTCTGCAAAGGACACCTCCCAACACTTGCTCACAAACCCTGACCTTGCCGTCCGTCTCCGTCGCCGTGATCGTGCCGTCAGGCTCCACCACGAAGTCCAAGGTCCCGATCTCCAGCTCCAACCGAGCCACACCCCCCGGCACAACAATGATGGGGTTGGAAACGGCTTGAATGCGTGTGGTCAACGAGCCGGTGTTGTCAGTGATACCCAGCTCGCCTGAGCCCCAGGCGGTGGAGAGGCCTTCGATAGTTGCGCCTGTGAGCGGGTAGTTGGTCTGAGCCGACACCTCTCCTTCGTTACGTGGGGTCATCTCCTCAGCTGCCGCGGTTCCAGCAGCCACAGGAACCCCGAGCAGAACAGCAGTCATCAGCGCAACGATCGATTTCTTCACGACCCACAGCTAACCGGCCGCAACCTTTCAGCAACCTGTATTTATCTTTCGAACGTTCAGCGAGCGTTGGTGTCCCGTGAGGTGGTGGAAGTAGTGGAGGGGTCCACCCGGTGAGGTGGGCCATCGCGTGACTCTTGGTGAGAAACGACCAAGTGACTCACTGAGAAAGAGAACCACGCGATGACCCACCATGATGATGCCCGCTTCGACGACCTCGTCGCGCAGCTCGGCGACGGCGACAGCAAGGATCTGTTCCGGCAGCTCCTCGAGCGCGGGATGCAACAGCTGATCGATGCTGAACTGACCGCCACGATCGGAGCCGAGCTCCACGAACGCGCCGACACCCGAACCAACCAACGAAACGGCGCCCGCCAGCGCGTCTTATCGACGCCGGCAGGTGACATCGAGCTGCGCATCCCGAAGGTCCGTGTCGGGTCGTTCTTCCCGAGCCTGTTGGAACCACGCCGCCGGGTCGATCAGGCGTTGTGGGCGGTGATCATGACCGCCTACATCACCGGAACTTCGACCCGAAAGGTCGACGACCTCGTCAGAGCGCTGGGGTGTGAGTCAGGGGTCTCGAAGTCGACCGTGTCGCGGATCTGCAAGGGCATCGACGACGAAGTCGCCGTGTTCCGCACCCGACCGTTGGGCCACCAGGCGATGCCGTATGTGTACTTGGACGCCACGTATGTCAAGGCCCGCAACAACCATCGCATCGTGTCAAGGGCGGTCGTTGTCGCCACCGCCGTCACCATCGACGGTAACCGTGAGGTGCTCGGCGTCGATGTCGGCGACTCCGAAGACGAAGTGTTCTGGACTGCGTTCTTGCGCAGCCTGCGCGAGCGCGGCCTCGATGGGGTGCGTCTGGTGATCTCCGACGCTCATGCCGGACTGAAGGCAGCGATCGCCCGGGTGTTCGCCGGAGCGTCGTGGCAGCGCTGCAAGGTCCACCTCGCTCGCAACATCTCGGCCACGGTGAACCATGCGCACAAGGACATGGTCGCTGCGACCGTGCGCACCATCCACGCCCAACCCGACGCGAACGCCACCCGAGCCCAGCTCCACACCGTCGTTGGCATGCTCGAGGACCGGTTCCCGAAAGCCGCCGAGATCCTCGCCGGAACCGAGAGCGACGTGACCGCGTATGCGTCGTTCCCGCGGGCGCACTGGCGCAAGATTTCCTCCACGAACCCGTTGGAGCGGATCAACAAAGAGATCAAGCGCCGCTCGAACGTGGTCGGCATCTTCCCCGACGACGCTTCGGTGATCCGCCTCGTCGGCGCCGTGTTGCTGGAGCAGCACGATGAGTGGGCCGTCGCCGAACGCCGCTACCTGAGCGAAGAATCAATGGCCCTCATCGACCAACACCTGGGGGTGACCACCTCCGACAACCCCGAACTCCCAGCCGCCTAAGATCGACAACAGGAACCAAGAGTCACAGACTTACTTCCACCACTCCACGGGGCACGGCCCAGCGAGCTCAACAGAAGCGGGCCATCGGACGAAGGACTCTGCTCAACGGCGGGGTTGGTAGACGAGTCGGAACGCTGTGCACTGCATCCAACAAGCACCGCAAGACACAAGCCACTCGCCGCTAGAGCTAGGCCCGGTGACACGAATGCCCATCGACACTGCGGAAGACTCTCCTCGCAACACCGAACACCTCGGCGTAGTAGGTGAGCCCGCCTATGTACGACTGGGACTGACCGCGAGTCCTGTAGTCGTACGTCCCGTCCAAGCATATCTCCTCGATGCGCCACGTCCGCGATTTGAACGCCGTATTCTCGCTGTACCTACCCACATGCAACCGCCATCCCGACCACGAGCTTCGGTCTCCCCAAATTTCCCACCAACCATTGACGTTGTAGTCACAAGCCTTGTCGAGTTTGTACGCGACCGGATGGGGCGCCGGCGGCGTCCGCAAAACAGCCAATCGATGCCCAGTCGGCGTTCGTGCTTTCGCACCAGGGCTTGCGTCGGTAGATCCAGCGGGATGACGCGCTGCCCGCGCGCACCCGTCTTCGTCTGACGCACCTCGCCGGCGCGCGTCACGTTGCGCAGAATCGCAACCGTGCCTCTCTCGAGGTCAACGTCATCCCGGCGGTTTCGGTCGGGCGACAGTCCACGGGTTCGACGGCACCCAATCGAGACGCATCGCCATCTGCCACGCCTTCGACAACACGTTCTTCGCCTTCGCCTGCGGATGACGGGACACGCCGTCGTTGTCCATCTGGGGCCACACCGCATCAGCGACAGCCGGGGTCACGCTGTGGATCCGACGCGCCAGGAGCGCTTTGGGCAGCTTCGACGTCGCCAAGTCCATCCCCGTGGCAGTTGACGACGACACGTCGAGATCAGCTCGTTAGGCGGACAACAGCTCGGCGACGATCGGCGCGGCACTCGTCCCTCCGCCGGCCAGCGACGCCCGCTACCGTGCCACTCGCGCCGATCCGACGTCGTCCTCGGTGCCGCTAAACCTTCGCCCATTAACCGAGACACGCCACGGATCTTGCCCGATGGCAGCTGCGTCATCCCCTCCGGAAGCATCGGCAAGCCGCCCATCATGACACCGATCGGCGCCTGAGTGGACACGGTGGACACGCCAGGTACAAAGAACCCCTGCTGGACCGCTCAAAAACAGTTATCTACCAGGAGTTTTGCTGGTGGGGCTACCTGGAATCGAACCAGGGACCTCATCCTTATCAGGGATGCGCTCTAACCGACTGAGCTATAGCCCCAGCGAGCATGGGAGGCTACCGGGACTGGTGACCAGAACGACAGAGCGAGAACCGACAGCGTTCGCTCGGCGCTGTGGCGTCAGAACGGCAGACCTTTGCTCTCGTCATCGACAACGGCTTCGCGAATCAACGGCCCCGACTCGTCGTCGTGCACCACTGCGGGGACAACCGGCTCGGGGCGACGGACGACGAACCGCCGCATCGGCGACGTGCGGGTCTCGACGACCTCTTCTTCGAGCACGGTAAAGCGCATTCCACCCACCAGGTCGGTGATCAGGTTGAACAGCGTTGCGGCGAGTACGGCGAGCCCAGTCAATCCGATCACCAGGAACAGTCCACCGATCCACGCCGAGTGATAGATCTCGCCGCCGTTGAACTCGAAGCTGTCCCAGCCGAACGATTCGAAGAAGCGCTCGACGTTGTCGACCGTGCCGGTGGCATTGGCCACGTTCCACAACAACACACCGGCGGTCAGCAGTATGACGTAGAGCACGAGGTTGGCGACGGCAGCAATCTTGAAGACGCTCCACGGGTCGACATGGCGCACGACGCGGGTGACCCGGCGCACACGAGGCTTGCGGCCGAGAATGCGCGGCGGACTCGTCGGGATCGGCATCGGCGCCGGATCGAAGTCGAGCGCTCGCTTCGGTCGACGGCGACTCGCCGTGGTGTCGTCTTGGGGCGCCACTTCGACGGTGGGGCCATCGATGTCAGCTGTACGCAACTCTTCGAGAATGTCGTCGGACACCGGTTCGTCGACACCCTCACGAGCCTCAACGTCACCGATCTCGGCGACGTCCTCAGTGTCGACAACGTCGACCACTTCGGTCTCGACATCGACTGCCTCCCGCTCGATCTCGTCGGCGTCATCGACATCGTCAACATGAGGGGGGGTGTCGACGAGCAGATCGACCAGATCGCCGGACGGATCATGGCCGTTTTCGACGATCACCAACTCGTCGCTCAGATCATCGGAACCGACGACGTTCTTGCGAGCATCGTCATCGAGCGCGTCGTCAACCGACTCGGTGTCGAGCTCATCAAGAGCGCGCTCGGTCTTGCTCACCCGCGACAGTGTACGCACGCTCTATGTCAAGGCGCAGTCACGGTGCCGGCGAAGATCCCGTCGCACCGACACGGTTCGTCGCCCGCGCTGAGGCGCGTTGGCCGTCGTAGCGCACGTCAACGACCACCTCGATCGCGGCGGGCGGCCCATTCGCTCGCCACGTAACGATGACTGCATCGTGTTCGGCAGCGATGCGCTCGGCCATTGCTCGACCGTGTGTCACCCCGGCCAACGCGACGGCATCCGCTGCGGTCTGGGCTCGCGTGCGGTCGACCACCGACCCGCCAAGTCGAGCGGCGGCCAGCACGATGACCGCGGTGAGCACTGCCACCGCAGTCAACATCGTTGCCGCCGCCTGGCCGCGATCGCGGCCAACGACTGCGGACATCGTCAGGTGTCGGTTGCCAGAATCGGCGCGACCGAGCCGACAGCGTCGCCGTCGTCGATGTTCATCACCCGCACACCAGTTGCATCACGACCCTGTGAGGAAATGTCACGCACACCGAGGCGGATGGTGATGCCGTTGGTCGACACGGCGACGATCTCGTCATCCAGCCCGACCATGAACGCGGCAACCACCGTGCCCTTCTTGCCGGTGAGCTTGATGCCGCGCACACCCTGGCCGCCGCGGCCCTGCGTGTTGAACTTGTCGAGTTGGGTCCGCTTGCCGAACCCACCTTCGGTCACGATCAAGATCGCGGTGTCGTTGCGAGCAACGTCGACCGACACCACGCGGTCGTCGCCGGACTTCAGCTTCATGCCGCGGACGCCGCCGGCGGTGCGGCCCATCGCCCGCACGTCGTTCTCGTGGAACCTGATGGTCATGCCGTTGCGGCTGACCATGAAGATGTCGTCGTCTCCGCCGGTTTCGATCACTCGAACGAGTTCGTCGTCGTCGCGCAGGTTGATAGCGATCAGGCCATCGCGACGACTGGAGTCGTAGGCGTCGAACGCCGTCTTCTTGACCGTGCCGTTCTTGGTGGCGAAGAACAGATACCGCTCACCGGCGAAGTCACGGGTGTCGATGATCGCCTGAATGTGCTCGTCGGGCTGCAAGGGCAACAGGTTGACGATCGGCATGCCCTTGGCGGTGCGCTCGCGCTCGGGGATATCGAGTGCCCGAAGGCGATACACCTTGCCTCGGTTGGAGAAAAACAACAGGTGAGCGTGCGCGGTCGTGAAGATCACGTGGCGGACGATGTCGTCGACCTTCAGCTTGCCACCCGACACGCCGCGACCGCCCCGGCCCTGCGTCTTGAACGACCCCGCCGGGACCGCCTTGACGTATTGCGCCTCGGTCATCACGATCACGAGCTCTTTATCGTCGACCAGATCCTCGATCGACATCTCGCCGTCGTCGTAGGTGATCTGGCAGATGCGCGGCGTCGCGAACTCTTCCTTGATCGCTGTGATCTCCTCGACGATCACCGAGTTGAGTCGGTCGGGGTTGTCGAGGATGTCCTGGAGATCGACGATGCTCGCCTGTACGTCTTCGAGCTCGGATTCGAGGTCGATGCGCGACAGCCGAGTGAGCTGGCGAAGCTGCATGTCGAGGATGTCGTTGGCCTGCACCTCGGTGAACTCGAACGGCGCCGCCATCAACCCTTCGCGGGCGGCGGTGGCGTCTTCGCTCGAACGAATGAGCGCAATCACCTCATCGATAACGTTGAGCGCCTTGATGCGACCTTCGAGGATGTGTTCGCGACGGCGCGCCTTGTCGAGCCGGAACTGCGAGCGGCGGGTGATGACCTCGACCTGGTGGGCGACGTACGCCACCAGTGCGTCACGGAGGTTGACCTGGCGCGGCACACCGTCGACCAGTGCGACCATATTGATCGAGAACGTCGATTGCAGCTGGGTGAGTTTGAACAGGTTGTTCATCACCACGTTCGCGTTGGCGTCACGCTTGAGCGTGATGATCAGGTTGGTGTCGCCCCCCGACGACGCGTCGTTAACGTCGGCGATGCCGTCGAGATCACCGGCATCGACGAGGTCTTGGATGCGGGAAGCAATCGCCGAGCAGCTCGTTTGATACGGCAGCTCGGTGACGACGATCTCCATGCGACCGTTCTTGCCCTCTTCGATCGACGCTCGGGCCCGCATCTTCACCGAGCCGCGGCCGGTGCGGTAGGCGTCGATGATGCCGGACCGGCCGAGGATGCTCGCCCCGGTCGGGAAGTCCGGCCCCTTGACGTGCTCCATCAACTCGTCGGGGCTGGCGTCGGGATTGGCGATCAGGTGGACGACTGCGTCGATCACCTCGCCGAGGTTGTGCGGCGGGATGTTCGTCGCCATGCCGACGGCGATGCCCTGACTGCCGTTGACGAGGAGGTTCGGGAAACGAGCCGGCAGCACCACCGGCTCCTCGGTGGTGCCGTCGTAGTTCGGCACCATGTCGACGGTGTCTTCGTCGATGTCGGCGAGTAGCTGCATCGCCAACGGATCGAGCCGGCACTCGGTGTATCGCGAGGCTGCCGGGCCGAAGTCCGGGCTTCCGTAGTTGCCGTGGAAGTCGATCAATGGGTGGCGCAGCGAAAACGGCTGCGCCATACGTACGAGCGCATCGTAAATCGCCGAGTCGCCGTGCGGGTGGAAACGAGCCATCGTGTCGCCCGACACGCGGGCGCACTTGACGTGGCCCCGGTCAGGGCGAAAGCCCTGCTCTTCCATGTCCCAAATGATCCGCCGGTGAACCGGCTTGAGTCCATCGCGCACGTCCGGCAACGCCCGCGACATGATGACCGACATCGCGTAGTCGAGGAACGAGTTCTCCATCTCGTCGTGCAACGAGATCGGCTGGATCGGATCGTCGGGAGGGGTGGTGTCGTCGGTGTCAGTCATCTCGTCTTTCCTCGATCGAGGGCTCCGTCACGTGGTCGTTGCGCCGGGGTGATGGTTAGGGGCTGGTCTGCCCAACGGCGCCGAGACCGACCGTCGTCGATGGTGCGGAGCAATGCATCCATTCTACGTGTTCGAAGTGCCCCAGCGCGGGACGCTCCACACCGCTGCACGCAGCCTCTAAGGTGCAGCGCATGGCTTCACTGCTTGAAGAACTCGCCGCAGCGGCGCGTGCCGATCCTGGATTCGCCGACAGCTTACTCGCGGCCGAATCCACCGCCGAGCTCCGCCTCGACGACGACGAACTGCGCGAGTTGCTCGGCGAGCTGACGCTCGACGACATCGAACACCCTGCACTACGGGAGATGTTCAGCAGCGCCAGCGCGCAGAACTACAACGTCCTCGTTGTCGATTTCTGATCTCGTTCAACATCTGAGTTAGTCCGCCCGCCGTGCGGCGCGGTCGAGTGCGGACCGGTTGAAGTGCCTGCACGCGGGACGATCCACATCGCTGCGGTACAGCAACTAATTTGCAGTGCATGCCTACATTCATCGAGGAACTCGCCGCGGCGGAGCGTGCCAGTCCTGGCTTCGCTGACAACTTGCTCGCGGCCGAATCCACCGCCGAGCGCGCCACGGTGTTCGCCGACCACGGGGTGTCGCACCTCGCCGACCACCCCGACCTCGCGCGGGTGCGCGCGCTGAGCGAGGCCAAGGGAGTGCCCCCAGCCGAGCTCCGCCTCGACGAGCACGAACTGCGCGAGTTGCTCGGCGAGCTGACGCTCGACGACATCGAACACCCGGCGCTACGAGAGATGTTCAGCAGCGCCAGCGCGCCGACAAGGTTGTTGTTTGGTTGCATCAAGATCTAGTGAGCTACTCCGCCCGCCGAGCGGCGCGGGCACGCAACAACTCAACCCGCAGCACCTCTGCGTCGGGGAATCCCGACTCGCGTATCCACTCAGTAGCGTCGGTGTCGACGGTCCATCCTTGCGCTCGGGCGTGCTCAGCAAGCAGCTCCACGAGCGGGGTGTCGTCACGCGCAAGGAGCTCGTAGAGATCACCGGCGCGGTCGTGAGTAGCGGCGGTTTCCGTCATCCACGCCGAGTACTCGCCGCGCAGTCGGAGCACGTCGCCGAGCGACCGCGATGTACCGCGCAGCCCGCTCGCGCTGACCGCGAAGTGTCGCAGTCGCCGAACGACCGCCTCGTCGTGCATCAGTGACCGAAAGTCCTGGTCGGTCAGGTCGTTGGCCTGACACCACGCGTCGAGGGCTGCGTCATCGAGGAGGTCGTGGCGGCGGCGATGTCGCTCAACTTCTGCGGCCACAGCCGTTTCGTCGACAGCGATCCCGAACTCGGCGGCTAGACGCACCAACGCAAGGCGGTCGAGTGCGGACCGGTTGAAGCGCTCGAAGTCGGGCATGTAAAGCGCGAGGTGGTATCCGAGCTCGGCAAAGCTCACTGCGCGCCCACCGAGGTCGCTCGTGCGATCGCGCTCGCGCAGTGCAACGAAGAATGGCGAGGCCTCAAACTCGAAGTTCGGCAAATGAGGCGCGAGGTCGGACGGCAGTGCAGCCACAGTCTGAAGTAATTCCACCGCGTCAGCGCGCTTCTGGTCGACAAGCCCGGTGCGGAGCCGGCCGTCGATCAACTCGAGCACACGCTCGGAGCTGCCGATCGCCGCTGCCTCACGTAGAACGGTGGCGACGTTACGGTCCATGTAGTGCAGACGCTTGGCGACACTCAGGATCGCCGTGCTCTCGGCATCGGTGACCTCCCCGTCTGCCTCTGCAGCGAGCAGGGTCGCACGCACGTTGACGAGCGGAATCGATAGCGCCCGATAGTCATCGTCGGCGTCGCCGTGGATGAGGGCGACTTCGTCATCGCCATCGATGATTCCGGTGGTGTACCACTCGAAGATCTGTCCCACGCCCACCGTCCCGAACCGGTGGGTCTCCGCCGCCCGGAGCGCCCCCATACTGCTCGCTCCGTACACATGGACGCCGCAGCTGAGCGCGTACAACAACTCCTTGTACCAGACACTCAGCCGTCGGTCGAAGACCCCGTCGATCAAGGCGATGACCGCTGGATGATCCCGGTCCACGAGGTTCACGATGTCTGCCTGCGCAGCCGGCGGGCGCACGATCGCATCGGGAACGATGTTCTGGATCGCCGCCGCGTCGATCGTCGGTCCGGCGAAGACGACGGTCGGGCCGCCGGTCAGCACTGATTGATCCACCATCGATCACCGGCCGATCGGTGCGTTCGCCAGAGACGACGCAACCCGCCCCAACTGAGTAAACCGCCAACCACGGCGACCGGGGGGGCGGTGTTCGCTGAAAGCACCTTCCAATCCCGGCACGATGACTCGCACCACAGGGACCTGATACGTCGGCTCGCGCAGGTCAACAACCACCACACGGTCAAGTCCTACTTCCCTCAGGTTGTCGAGCACTATCTCGAGATCGCGCCCGAGATCACTGGTGGACCGATCGACTCGCTCGCCGGCATCGACAAGATCGACCGGCGCCACATGTACCGGACGCGGAGGAACCTTGATCAGCTCACGACGGTGATCGAAGACGTCATCTCGAGTACCTGCCACATAAACCGCACGAGCCTGTACCGCCTCGGTGATCGCCCTCGACATCGCCACGGCCGGGTCGAGATGCGTGCCATACCCGTTCATCGCTGACGATGGCGCGCCGTCATTCGGGACGATCAGGGCGCCGTACGTCGGCACCGCCGTGTCCAGCGTGAGATCGAACAGGTGCAATTCGAAACGACAACGTTCGAGCGCCTGGATCAGCTCACGTACCGATGGCGGGGTGATCGACGACAGATCCACGCGCGGGGGTGCATACCCGGTACCCGTCGACGCATATCGCCAACACGTCGTGGCGTCACGTTCGATCACCTCGTACAGACCGGCGAGTACCGCCTCGCCGAGAGTGTTCCCCGAGGCCAAACCGTTGCTGTCCGCGTTGAACGAGCTGCCGCTCATCCCATCGCGCCCAATCGAGAAATCAACCGCAGACTGCGGCACATAGACCTCGCACCCTGCAACGATGTCCCACCCAGCAACCCACCGTTCGGGTCGATTCACGGAAAACAGTGAGTCCGCGGCCAGCACCAGATCTTCGACGTCGATGATCTCCGCCCGATCGGACAGCGCGCGATGTGTATCGAACACCACGTCGGGCCGTGCCTGTTCGGCATGAGCGATCTCCAATGCCTCCATCAGCGCCGATGCGGTCGCCGCCGATTTCGACGTGCCTTTTCCCGAGCCGCTGGCGAGGGTTCGCGCGTTGGGCCGGACAGCGATGATCGTGGAGATCGGCAGCCGATCCAATCCGGTGACATCGGCGAGCCGGGTGATGCCGAAGTGCTCCATGGCCGGTCGGTAGCGCTCGATCGTCTCCTCCGGTGAGCAGACGCGGTGTGTGCCGTCGCGGAAGGCTTTCACACCGCCGAGCGCTTCACCGCGCAGGCGGCGACGCGCTGACCGGTCAGAAGTCGAGGTTGCGGACGTCACGGGCATTCGCGGTGATGAACTCCCGGCGACTGCCGACGTCGTCGCCCATCAACACCGAGGTGATCTCGTCGGCGAGGGCGGCCTCTTCGACCGACACCTGGAGCAGCGTGCGCGTAGCGGGATTCATCGTCGTGGCCCGCAGCTCTTCCCAGTCCATCTCGCCGAGACCCTTGAGGCGTTGGAATTGCTTCTTGTGATTCGGCCGATCCTCGAGGAACTGCGCTTTGGCGAGATCGTCTTTGAGATACACCTTCTCTTTGCCGACCTCGGTGGAATACAGCGGCGGCTGCGCGATGTACACGTAGCCAGCCTCGACCATTTCGCGCATCTGCCGGAAGAAGAAAGTGAGCAACAGCGTGCGGATGTGGCTGCCATCGACGTCGGCGTCGGCCAGTGCGATCACCTTGTGGTAGCGGGCCTTTTCGACGTCGAACTCGTCGCCGACACCGGCACCGATCGCAGTGATCAGCGCCTGGATCTCGTTGTTCTTGAGCATCTTGTCGATGCGTGCCCGCTCGACGTTCAAGATCTTGCCGCGGATCGGCAAGATCGCCTGCGTGCGCGGATCGCGGGCGTCGACAGCGGTGCCGCCAGCGGAGTCGCCCTCGACGATGAACAACTCGGACTCGTCGGCGTTGCGTGACGAGCAGTCCTTCAACTTGTCGGGCATGCCCGCACCCGACAACGCGGTCTTGCGACGAATCGCGTTGCGCGCGTTCTTGGCCGCCACTCGCGCCTGCGCAGCGGCGAGCGCCTTCTTCACCAGTTTGTTGGCCTCGGTCGGATTCTCTTCGAGCCACTCGGCAAGTCGCTCGTTGGTCGCCTTCTGCACGAACGAGCGCATCGGCACGTTGCCGAGCTTGGCCTTGGTCTGGCCCTCGAACTGTGGCTCGCGCAACTTCACCGAGACGATCGCAGTGATGCCTTCGCGGATGTCTTCACCGGTGAGGTTCGGGTCCTTCTCCTTCAGCAGATTCTTGCCTCGGGCGTACTTGTTGGCCACGGACGTCAGCGCCGTTTTGAAACCTTCGACGTGCATCCCACCCTCGATCGTGGAGATGCCGTTGGCGTACCCGTGGATGCCCTCGTGATAGCCGGTGTTCCACTGCATGGCGATGTCGAGGACCTGGCCGTCGCCTTCGTCTTCGTCCTCGAACTGACAAACCTTGGAGAACAAGGGCTCCTTGGTCGCGTTGAGATGCTTGACGAAGTCAACGATGCCACCCTTGTACTGGAACGTGGTCTTCTGCTCGCGCTCGGGTCGCTCGTCGTTGAAGATGATCTCGAGGCCTTTGTTGAGAAAGGCCATCGTCTGGAGGCGCTCGGTGACGGTACGCGCCACAAACTCGACACCTTCCACGGTGAAGATCGTCGGGTCGGGCCAGAAGGCGATCGACGTACCCGTCGTTCGCCCGCGGCCTGGCGTCTCGCCGATCTTGTTCATCTTGCCCTGCGGGAGTCCACCTTTGGCGTACTCCTGGCGATACCGGTTCCCGCCACGATCGATCTCGACCTCGAGACGCTCCGACAGGGCATTCACGACCGAGACACCAACACCGTGCAGACCGCCGGAGACTTTGTATCCCTCCCCGCCGAATTTGCCACCGGCATGCAGCACTGTAAGCACGACCTCGGCCGCGCTCTTGCCCTTGTGTTCCCCCGAGGGATACGGGTCGACCGGGATACCGCGACCATTGTCTTCGACGCGACAACCACCATCGGCGAGCAGGGTCACGGAAATGCGTGTGCAGTGACCGGCCATTGCTTCGTCGACGGAGTTGTCGACAACTTCCCAGATGAGGTGGTGCAATCCCTGTAGACCGGTGGAGCCGATGTACATGCCCGGTCGCTTGCGAACCGGATCGAGCCCCTCGAGGACCTGGATGTCCTTGGCGTCGTACTTCTTGCTCGAGGCCGTTTTTGATGGGTTGGCGGCGGCGTTGGACACGCAGTACCTCTTGTCTGGCGTTCCACAGAAGGGGTTCTGCGAAACTGGTTGTTGGGGCGAGCGACCGGGTCCAGGTACGGACGCAGCAGGGCCTCGCGAAGTGGCCTCCAGTCTACCAAGCGCGGGACCCCACCAGAGTGACGCCCACGGCCTCTCAGAGCCGCCGACAGAGGTGTGTAGGGAGCTCAGCGAGGTCGTGCCACACGCACGTCGACGCGCTCCAATTCGACGCCGGCAACGACATGCAATCGTTCGATGATTGTGGCCGTCAGGAACTTCACCTGTGTCGCCCACGACGGGTCGGATGCCTCGACCACCAGCACCGAGCCGTCGAGTCGAACCGGACGGACGTGCGCCGCAATCGCCTCACCGACAGCGTCGTCCCAGCGGCCAAACACCCCGCCGATCTGGGTACGGCTGGTACCGCGTAAGGAGCGCATCACCGAGTCGAGTGACTGGGTGAGAGGAATCGGCTCCATTGTCGTCACCATATCCGAGGCCGCCGGCACGCATCTTCGGCGCCAGCCTCAAACTGACACGAACCGCCAACCGTGAACATCACGCCAGCTGGCCGTCGACGATGCGCACCGTGTGGTCGACCCGGCCGGGCACGTCGGTGGCCGACGTGATGACCACCTGACCGGCTGGCAGATGATCGAGCAACGCCCCCGCGCGCCCTCGATCGAGTTCGGACAACACATCGTCGAGCACGAGCACCGGTGCGGAGTCGGTGCGCTCGGTGACCAAACGATGCGCCGCCAGCCGCAACGACAGCGACAGGGTCCGCTGCTCACCTTGCGATGCGTGCGTCCGGGACGGCATCCGATCGATCACAACGGTGAGGTCGTCGCGATGTGGTCCGACACTGGTGACACCGCGGCGGATGTCGTTGTCACGGGCATCGGCGAGCGCGGCGTCCAAACCTACGTCACGCCACGGAGCGATGTAACCCAGCTCGATATCGGTCGGCGTGCCAGCAAGATCGCGATAGGCCTGTTGGACCATCGGGCCGAGTCGATCGACCAGCGTCGCTCTGGCGTGTGCAAGGCGCCCACCGACTTCGGTCAGCTTGGCGTCCCACACGTCGAGCGTGATGCTTAGATCACCGTGGCTCGACGACGAACTCTTTGCGCTCTTCAAGACCGTGTTGCGTTGTTTGACGACTCGATCGACCTCCAGTCGGATCGCGTCGTATTTCACTGCCAGCGCGACCAACGTGTCGTCCAAGAACCGACGCCGGTCAGCCGGGCCGCCCTTGACAATCACCAGATCATCAGGTGAAAAAACAGTCACCCGCATCGTGCCGAGCAGATCACGAACCCGCGGCAGGCGTTGCCGGTTGACCTGCACCCGATTGCGACCGCCGACGGTCAGTTCCGCCTCGATCAGTGACTGCCGGCCGTCGTCGTCGCGGATCGTTGCCCGAATGACGCCGCGGTCGGCTCCGAGTCGCACGAGCGCGTCGTTCGGCACACCGCGGAAGCTCGACAGGGTCGCAAGATACGCAAGGGCCTCGGCCAGGTTGGTCTTACCGTGGCCGTTGTCGCCGAGCACGACCGTGGTCCCGGGTCGGAGTTCGAATGTCGCCGCCTCGTAGTTCCGGATGTCGATCAGCTCAAGGTGTTCGACGATCACCGCTCGGCGTCCACGACGAGATCAGGGCACGCGCACGGGCATCAACAGGTATAGATAGTCCTCGACGCCGGCGCCGCGGATCACGGCGGGTTTCATCGGATCCATCGTCGACAGGGTGATCTCTTCACTGTCGATGGCATCGATGCCCGCCGAGAGGTAATCAGGATTGAACGCCACGGTCATCTCGGTGCCGTCGTAGCTGGCATCGATCTCCTCGGCCGCGTTGCCGACATCTTGGGTGATCGCGGTGAGCTGTACGGTGTCACCACCGACGGTCAACCGCACCGGAGTGGAGTCCTGGGCCAAGATCTTCACCCGGCGGATCGCCTCGAGCATGCCACCCTTGTCGACGGTCAAGACGTTGGGATGCGACGACGGCAGCAGGTTCCGATAGTTCGGGAAGTCACCCTCGATCAACCGTGTTGTCAGGCGCGTCGAGCCAGCCTCGAACACGACCTCTCGCTCACCGAGCCGAACAGTCAACTCGTCGTCACCATCGAGTACCCGCTGCAACTCGGCGAGTGCCCGAGCCGGAATCAGCACCCGTTGCCCGGAGCCAAGCACCGAGGACTCCGGCAAATCACGAACGGCGAGGCGGTAGGAATCGGTTGCGACCATGCGCAATCCGTCCTCTTCGGCGGCGAGCAACACCCCGGTCAACACCGCCCGAGCATCGTCGGACGATGCAGCACGGACGACCTGACGCAACGCGTCGCTCATGACATCGGCCGACAGTGTCACCGCGTCGGTCGACGGCTCGACCTGCGCGGGATAGTCGTCCAGTGCCAACGGTCGCACTGAGAACTGAGAACGTCCGGCACTGATCGCCAACTCCTCATCACCGAGTTCGACCTCCGCGGCGCCGGCCGGTAACGCCCTGATGATGTCGGCAACCAAGCGCGCTGGCACGACCACAGCACCGTCGCGTTCACCACCGACATCGACCGTGAGTCGAATCGTCAATTCCAGGTCGGTGCCGATGACCACGAGCTCGTCGCCGGAGACCTCCATCCGCACACCGGCAAGCACCGGCAATGTGCCCGTGCGATTGGTGGCCGCACGACCTGCTGATGTAACGGCATCAGCAAGTACGTCTCGTTCACAACGAAACTTCACAGTCGGAACCTTTCCTCATGCAGGGATGTCTCAACAGACAGGGGCAGTAGTAGGTGCTGTGGATTGGGGACGAGCGCCTGTTTGCCCAGGGTAGAGGCCAAGACGTTGCCCACACGGGATACGGCTTCGTCCCCAAGTCGCGACTGACAGCAATGTGGTTCGGTGGATAGCGAATGCTGGTCCACCGCGCGCAGGCAGTTGTCCGCCGGCCATCCCCTGGTCGTCCCCATCCCCGTGCTCGTTCGGTCCATGGTCACTTGAGCTGCTGCAACAGATCGGTCACCTGGTCGTAGATCTGCTTGCGTTCGCTCATCAAGTGTTGGATTTTCTCGTTGGCGTGGATCACGGTGGTGTGATCGCGGCCGCCGAAGAGCCGGGCGATCGCTGGATAACTCAGGTCGGTCATCTCGCGGAACACGTACATCGCGATCTGTCGCGCGGTAACGAGTGGTCGTTGCCGGCTGCGTCCTTTCAGATCCTCCACGGGGAACTTCAAGATGTCAGCGATCTCGGCGAGCAGCTCCTCGTCGGTGCGCACCTTCGGCTTGTTCTCTTTGAGCAGATCGGCCAATTGGCTCTGCGCCAGGTCGGTCGTGATCGGTACCTGGTTGAGACTGGCGAAGGCGGTGACGCGGATCAGTGCACCTTCCAACTCGCGGATGTTGGTCGCGATGTTGGTGGCGATGAACTCGAGTGTGTCGTCGGGAACGCTGACGCGGTCCCGTTCGGCCTTGTTGCGCAGGATCGCCAAGCGGGTCTCCAGATCAGGCGGCTGAATGTCGGTGATCAGACCCCACTTGAAGCGACCGCGCAGGCGTTCTTCGAGTGTCGGAATCGCATCTGGCATGCGGTCTGAGGAGATGACGATCTGTTTGTTCGCGCCGTGCAACGAGTTGAAGGTGTGGAAGAACTCTTCTTGCAGGCCCTCTTTTCCAGCGATGAACTGGATGTCGTCGATGAGGAGCACGTCGATGTCGCGATAACGGCGGCGGAGTGAATTGGTGGTGTTTTGGCGGATGGCGTCGACGTACTCGTTCATGAACGTCTCGGTCGACACGTAGCGAACTTCGTGATGCTGGTAGTTCGAGTGGACGTAGTGACCGATCGCGTGGAGCAGGTGTGTCTTGCCGAGCCCGGCCGATCCATAGATGAACAGCGGGTTGTAACTGCGTGCCGGGGTCTCCGCAACGCGCAGTGCAGCCGCCAGCGCGAATTGGTTGGAGGCCCCCTTGACGAATGTCTCAAAGGTGTAGCGCGGGTTGAGTCCGGCTTCGTCGAGAAGACTGCGAGCTCCACTGTCGTCAGGTTGGCTGTCGATGGCGGTGTCGCTGGCTCGTGGTGGTGTCGTCGAGTCGATCGAGCCGATGTCGGTGGCGCGCAGGTCGATGGCGGTGTCGGTGACGATTGCATCGGCCAGCGACATCTCAGGAGCGGCACCGTTGGCATCGACATCGATGTCGACCGCAAGATGCCCGAGGCTCGCTTCGTGAAGGGCTTCGGTGACCAGCGGCAGAAATCGAGTGAGGATCCGATCACGCACGTACGCGCTCGGTGCTTGTAGACGAAGGCAGTTGTCGTCGATGTTCAGCGGTACGACGTCCTGAAACGTGGAGAACCAGACCGACTCGGCAAGTTGTGACCGCAACGACACCGTTACTTGTGTCCAGACATCGTCGGCGTCGGTCATCTCGATGGGATCTCTTCTCGGACGGGGCGTGTGACGGACGGTGATGCGTGTCTGGCTCGTTGATAAGGCGATGCGTCGTCCACACCGTTGTCCACATGATGGGGACAGCAATGGTGGAACGGGCGATCGACCGAACCTACCAGTTCTGTCATGCTCCGAAAACTGGGGTGTCTTGCCTGCTCAGACACCACAAATTTCGTTGCGGTCCACCTGTGGGTAACTTACATCGGTGTTGTTCGCGTCGCTCGTGGCGCACTGGTGAACCCGGAGCGGGGATGAATAGCAGCGCCGTCCACAGCAACGGCCGCGTCGTGGTTCGGTGATGTCCCCGGCAAACTCGTCGAGACGGTTGGGATGGGTCCGAATCGCGCCGTAGCCTTTCCAGGTTCCCGGTTTTAGTTCGGAGTTCCGATGAAGCGCACGTATCAACCCAACAATCGACGTCGGTCGAGGAAGCACGGGTTTCGCGCCCGGATGCAGACCCGCGGTGGACGCGCGGTCGTCCGGTCGCGCCGCGCCAAGGGACGTCAGCGTCTGTCGGCTTGATCCACTCGCTCCGTGACCGCGAGGCGTTCGTTCGAGTTCGGCGGCACGGGGTACGGTTACGTGCCGAAACGTTGTGGTGTTCGTTCCTTCCCGATCCGTTGGTGATGCCGCCGTGCGTGGGGTTTGCAATTCCTCGCACGACGGGAACTGCTGTCGCCCGCAACCGGCTACGACGACGGCTGCGCGCCCTACTCAGCGCGCGCGACATGCCTCCCGGCGAGTATGTGTTCGGCACCATCAATCCGGCTCGGTCTGCGAACACGTCGTCGTTGCCGCGCCGAAGTGTGGAACGTTCGTTCGAACAATTGCGTCACGAGGTCGACCAGCTCCTCGCCGGACTCCCGTCCGCGGAGGCCACGCCGGGTCAGCTGCCGCCCCGACGTGGGGCAGACGGTGGATGATCGCCGCGATCGAGTGGTATCAGCGGGCTGCGGAGGGTCGCCCCTCGCCGTGTCGATTTTATCCCTCTTGCTCTGCATACGCTCATGAGGCGTTCGTCGTCCACGGCACATGGCGGGCGACGTGGTTGACCGTGCGCCGGCTGAGTCGCTGCCGACCCCTCGGTCCGTCCGGATTCGACCCTGTCCCGCTGCCCTGTGGTGATCGCTGATGTTGTTTGAAATTCCCGCCGCATTGTTGTCGTGGTTCTACGGGCTGACCAACAGCTACATCGTCGCGATCGCACTGATCGCCGCCGTGATCATGGCGATTACCACCCCGCTCACCCTGAAGAGCACCAAGGGCATGCTCGAGATGCAGAAGTTGGCGCCCGAGATGCGCAAGCTGCAGAACGAGTACCGAAGCGATCGCCAGAAGCTCAACGAAGAGATGATGAAGCTCTATCAGGAGCACAAGGTCAATCCGCTCTCTTCATGTCTGCCGCTGCTCGCTCAAGCACCGGTGTTCTACATCATGTTCCGCATCCTGCGCGGCCTGATCTATACCCCGCGCGGTGCGGCTGCACCAGTCGCAGAGCGCGTCTGGCTGGCCTTTGGCAACGAAGCCGAAGCCGCTGATCCCGGGTTTATCCCGCGTTATCTGTCCACCGACTCCGACCTCTACCTGTCGCTGTTCGGCGAACGCGACATGATCTCGCTGGGTCTCGACCTGTCGCGCTCGGCGTTGGAGGCCGTGGCTGACGGTTTTGGGCAGGGCATCATCTACGTTCTGCTCGTCGTCTTGCTCGGTGGCCTGTACTTCGTTCAGCAGCGCATGGTGGCCGCTCGGGCTTCGGTCAGCCCGACGATGTCGCCTGCACAGCAGAAGCTGATGCAGTACCTGCCGGTGGTATTCGCGGTGTTCCAGGTCTTCTTCCTGGCGGCGCTCGTCATCTACTACATCTTCCAAACACTGATGCGTATCGGGCAACAGGCCTACATCACACGACGGTTCTACGGTCACGATGAGTCGCTTGGTCGACAAGCGCAGCGGGCTGGCGAGGAAGCGCGCGAACACGCGAAGAAGAACGGTGAAGGCGGTGGTCTGTTCGCTCAAGCCAAACGGGACCTCGCCGCCGCTCGTGGTATCGACAGCGAGTCGTCGAATGGGTCGAGCGCCGGCAAGTCATCGGTGAAACGACCGACGACGAGCAAGCGAGTGACCCAGCCGAAGAACAAGCCGACGGCGTCGAACGGTTCCAAGGGTCGACCGACCCCGACGCGCAAGCAGGCACAGGACAAGAAGCGCGGCTCACGACCGAAGTCGTCGAGCAAGCGACGCCGAAGCTGAGCGGAGCTCGGCGGCGACAACGACGACCGATATGCCGGTCGCAGCGACCAAAGAAAGCGGAATGCGATGGAATGGGTGGAGACGACAGCAAAGTCCCTCGACGAGGCCCGTGAACAGGCCCTCGACCAACTGGGTGTCGGCGTCGATGACGCCGAGTTCGAAATACTTGAGGAGCCGAAGCAGGGGCTATTCGGCCGGACACGTGGCACCGCGCGGCTTCGGGCGCGCGTCCGGCCGACACCGGTTCGTCCGAAGCAGGAACGCCGGCGTCGCCGCAACGACCGGGGCCGAAACGGCAAACAGGACGCAGACAAACGGTCGAAGGCTCAGGACTCGACATCTCGGCAATCGGCGCAACAGTCGAAACGTCGGCAGTCCGCGGGCGAACAACCCAAGAAGCAGACCACGAAACAGCAGAAGGGCAAGCAGGGTGGCGAGAAGCGCCAATCGGCTGCCAGCACCGAACCGAAAGCAGCAGCGATGAGCAACGACCAGCAGTCACCCGCAGACGACCGACCGGCCGTCTCCCCTGATGAAGTCGGCGCAGCCGCCATTCGTTTTGTCGATGGGTTGACCGAGGCATTCGGAGTCGACGCAACGTCGACGTTGCAGATCGATGGCACCGAGCTCGATGTCGCCGTCAGTGGCGCTGAACTTGGGCTGCTCGTGGGCCCAGGCGGTCGGACGCTCAACGCGGTCCAGGACCTCGCCCGCGTGGCCTCCCAGCGCCGTCTCGGCGATCACGACACTCGGCTTCGTATCGATGTCGCCGGTTACCGCGCTCGCCGCGAGCAGGCACTCGCACGCTTCGCTCGTGACGTTGCTGAGCAAGTTCGATCAAGTGGAGTTGCCCGCTCGCTCGAGCCGATGACGTCCGCAGACCGCAAAGTGATTCACGACGTCCTGAATGATGAAGACGGAGTCCAGAGCAGGTCTGAGGGCGAAGATCCGCAGCGACGAATTGTCGTCGACGTCGCCTGATCGACGTGTGTGCGTTCGTGTGAACGCATGACTCAATGGCTGCCCATCCGCTCGACGACGTACTCGACGCCGCCCGCCGTCGCGGGATGATCGGCGGAGCGCCGAACGCGGATGTCATCGATCACGCAAGACGGTTCGTCGTCGCGCTTGCCGACGTCCAAGGTGCGGTGCTCGATCTCGGGTCCGGAGCGGGCCTTCCCGGGCTGGTGATCGCGTCCGATCGGCCGGACCTCGATGTGACACTCCTCGATCGGCGTCGCAAACGTACCGACTTTCTGGAGCAGATGGTCAGGCGTCTCGGATGGAGTGATCGAGTGTCAGTGGTCGCCGCGGAGGCGGAAGAATTTGTGGGCGGGGCCGCCGCCGCCCGTTTTTCTGCGGCGGTCGCTCGCGGGTTTGGCCCCCCGGAATGGGTCTTGGGGGTGGCGACCTGCGCAGTACACATCGATGGTCTCGTCGTCGTCAGCGATCCGCCGAACGGAGATCGATGGACCTCGATCGAGCTTACGCACCCCGGGGTTCGACGCCGTGAGCTGGGGATTCGCGGCGTGTCGGTGTTTCAACGGGTCGAGTGAGCCGGATCCGGCCGTTTCACGTGAAACATGACGGCCGCCGGCTGTCGCTCGCGTCCGTCTGTTTCACGTGAAACACCGGAGTGCCGAATCAGGAGGGGTCCTTGATTGGAACAGCAGGTTCAGGCAGAGTGTCGTTGCTTCAGCTCTCGAGCACGAATGAAACGAGGACTGTGTCCCCCCGCATTATCGCGATTGCCAACCAGAAGGGTGGCGTCGGAAAAACCACCTCTGCGGTCAACCTTGGCGCGGCGCTCGCTGACCTCGGCCAGCGCACCGTCATCATCGATCTCGATCCGCAGGGCAACGCGTCGACCGGATTGGGTATCGAGAATCGCGCGCTCGAACACTCGATGTACCACGTCCTTATGCACGAGGAACCCCTCGAGAACGTCGTCGAGCCGACCGATGTCAAGGGCCTGTTCGTGGCACCAGCATCGCTAGATCTCGCTGGCGCGGAGATCGAATTGGTGCCCGCGTTCAGTCGCGAGCAGCGCCTCAAGCGAGCAATCGCTGCGGTCCACGACACATATGACTATGTGCTGATCGATTGTCCACCGTCGTTGGGCCTCTTGACCGTGAACGGTCTCGCCGCGGCCGACGAGGTGCTCGTTCCGATTCAGTGTGAGTACTACGCCCTTGAAGGGCTCGGGCAACTGTTGCGCAATGTTGATCTGGTGAAGCGGAATCTGAATCCCGAACTCGAGTTGTCGACGATCTTGTGTGTGATGTACGACGCCCGTACCAATCTGTCGACGCAGGTCGTGAATGAAGTCCGTGAACACTTCGGCGACAAGGTGCTGCGGGCGATCATCCCGCGCAGTGTGCGGATCTCCGAGGCGCCGTCGTTCGGACAACCGATTACGACGTTCGATCCCCGTTCGCGAGGGGCGATTGCGTATCGCGATGCCGCCCGTGAAGTGCACGAGACCACATCGTCGAAGAACGCGGCGCCTCCCAATGCAGCGTCGTCCGATCCTACGACAGCACCGATCGCCGCTCCGTCGACCGACGATCATGGAGGAACCTGATGGCACGTGCCAGCGGACTCGGCAAGGGTCTGAGTTCGATTATTCCTGCCGCCGATCGGTCCGCTGATGCCGACGGTGATGAGCAGATCGTCGCTGTGCTCGACGACATTGCTATTGACGAGGTCGTCCCCAATCCCGATCAACCTCGGGCGCACTTCGATGAGCAGTCACTGGTGGAACTCGCGGCATCGATCGCCGAGGTTGGCGTACTGCAGCCGATTCTCGTGCAGCGTGCTGAACAGGGCTACGAACTGATTGCCGGTGAGCGCCGATGGAGAGCAGCTCGACGGGCGGGGCTGACGACGGTCCCCGCGATCATTCGCTCGGCGGACTCTCTTGAACGTGTGGAGCACGCGCTCGTCGAGAATCTGCACCGTCAAGATCTGACACCGTTGGAGGAGGCCGCCGCGTACCAACAACTACTCGACGACTTCGAACTCACCCACGAGCAGTTGTCGACACGTATCGGCAAGAGCCGTTCTGCGATCAGCAATACGATCCGCCTTCTGGGTTTGCCACCAGGCGTGCAGCATCTGTTGGCCGACGGTCAGCTGTCTGCAGGTCATGCCCGGGCGCTACTCGGCACACCCGACCGTAGTTTGCAAGAGCAGCTGGCACGCGCCGGTGTGAGCGAGGGGTGGTCTGTGCGGGCGATGGAGCGTGCGGTGCGCGGTGACGACGCTGCTGATGACGCCGACGAGTCGCCGCCGCCAACGGAGACGCCGAGCGATGAAGGTGGATCCGGGGTCGACCTCGATGGCGCCGGCCTGGCGCCGACGACACAACTTCGACCGCCAGGGCTGCTCGAGCTGGAGCAGCTGCTCGCTGAACATCTCGATACGCGTGTCAATGTGCAAATGAAGGCACGGCACGGACGGATCACGATTGACTTTGCAGACCTCGAAGACCTCGAGCGCATCTATCGTGCGATGACCAGTGGCAACGCGGACACCACACCCTGACCGTCCGCTCGACGGTGAGTGTGCCGAGGCTTCAACGTGTGGTGGACCGATCATCACAGGCTGTGGGGATACCTGTGGATAACACCGACTTCCCTCTGAAGCCCTGTGTGCTGTGGAATTGACCTATTCGAGTGACTGATTCGGGGCGATCGACCACCGGTCGATCGCCCGAAACGAGGCACTGACGATGCGCTCGGTCGAATCGACCACGTCGCGGACGGGGCCGAGTTCACAGAGCACCGCGGGCATGCGAGTTTCACGAAGTACGGGCAGCCGCATGCCGCGCAGCCGCATCTCTCGTTGCATCGCTGGCCCCAGTTGTGCGACGAGGTGTGTCGCAAGCGCCCGGCCACCGACCGATTCGAACGTTGGTACGGCAAAGTAGGAGACATTCGAACTGATATCCGCTCGTGGCTCAAAACCGAGATACACGGACGCGCCGAACCGGTTGGCCGCGGCCGCGTGGGCCGTTGCTTCGTACTCGTCGGTGGAGATCACGGTTGCGCCGCGCTCGCGTAGCTGTCGGGTGAGAGCGCGAGTAATGGCGCTGAGTCCGCCGAACTGGCCGACGACGATGCGCAGCGCATGGAGCGAGCGATGGTCGCGCATCGATTCCGCTTCGCGCACCAGGGCGACGCCAGGCCCGGTGCCGCTTTGGCGTCCCACGACGTCGAGTGTCTGGACGGTCTGTGGTCCGCAGATGCCGTCAGGGTTGAGGCCTGCCTGACGCTGGAAGTCTTCGACGGCCCGTGTGGTGGCAGCACCGAGGATGCCGTCGGGACGCCCGCAGTCGAACCCGAGCCGATTGAGCCGATTCTGAAGATCGACGACATCGTCGCCTCGTTGGTGCGGCGCGGCGAGCACCAAAAGACGGTCGCCGAGCGACCAGCCGGCCTCGACGAGGGCGCGCCACGTCAGCTCGTCGCATGATCCACTGGCGTGCAGGCCCCGGCTCGTCTGGAACTGCGCGACGGCCTCCGACGTCGCCGAGCAATACATGCCCGGCTCGTTGTCAGGCGTGGCGAAACCGGCGCGGGCGAGACGGCGTTGGAGGTCGCGAACCGCCTCGCCACGCAGGCCGATTGTCAGTGGGAAGTCGCCAGGAATTCGTCGAGCTCCTGCATCAGCGCGCCCTTGCTCTTCGCGCCGACGAGCCGCTTGGACACCTCGCCGCCGTCGAACACGAGCAGCGTCGGAATGCTCATGACGTTGTACTTCATGGCGATATCGGGATTGTCGTCGACGTTCAACTTGGTGATCGCGATCTGCTCACCGTGCTCGCCGGCGATCTCTTCGAGTACCGGGGCGATCTGCTTACACGGTCCGCACCATTCGGCCCAGAAGTCGACGACGACGGGCTTGTCGGACGCCTTGACCGTCTCGTCGAAGGTGGCGGTGGAGAGGTTGGTGATACCGGTGGCCATGGGGGTGATCCTTTCACACGTTGTCGAACCGTGCCGGCGCTGCGCGCTGGGAACCAGCGCGGAGTCGTCAAAACGGTGTAGCGCTAATAACCCACAGAGCGGCCGTCCCATTCCCGGCCGAGCCGGGGTGGGATCGAGCGTCAGTGATTGGCTTCGAGCCAGCGTTCGGCGTCGATCGCCGCCATACAACCGGACCCCGCCGCAGTGATGGCCTGTCTGTACGTGTGATCCTGCACGTCGCCGCAGGCAAAGACGCCGTCGACGTTGGTGTACGCCGAGTCCGGCTGGGTGATCAGGTAGCCGCTGTCGGCTTCCATCTCCAATTGATCGACGAACAAGTCGGTGTTGGGCCGATGCCCAATGGCGATGAACAAGCCGGTGACGGGCAGTTCTCGCTCCTCATTGGTGTTCACGTCGAGCAGGGTCACTCCCTCGACCTTGTCCTCGCCGTGGATCGCCGTGACCTGGCTGTTCCAGGCGAAGTCGATCTTCGGGTTGTCGAAGGCCCGCTGTTGCATGATCTTCGACGCCCGCAACTCGTCTCGACGGTGCACGATGGTGACCCGATCGGCGAACTTGGTCAGGAAGGTGGCCTCTTCGACCGCCGAGTCGCCGCCACCGACCACGGCGATGTGCTGGCCGCGGAAGAAGAAGCCGTCGCAGGTTGCGCACGTCGACAGGCCGTGTCCGATCAGGCGCTGTTCAGCCTCCAGGCCGAGCATCAACGACTGGGCACCGGTGCTGACGATGATCGCATCGGCATGGTATTCGTCGTCGCGGACCCACACCTTGAACGGGCGTTGTGAGAAGTCGACCTTGGTGACTTTTTCGGTGAGGATCTCGGTACCGAATCGTTCGGCCTGGGCCCGCATGGACTGCATCAACTCCGGCCCCATGACGCCGTCGGGGAAGCCGGGAAAGTTCTCGACGTCGGTGGTCAGCATCAGTTGTCCACCGGGTTGATCGCTGGTGCTCGATGGTTCACCCTCGATGAGCAGGGGCGACAGGTTGGCGCGTGCGGTGTACACCGCCGC
>JBCDFR010000048.1:0-27916 GCA_039177505.1 Actinomycetota bacterium
CGGGGCGGCGTTGCACGCGTCCGATACCGCCTCGGCCGCTGCGGCCGCTGCGCCTGCGGCATCGATCCAGCCGGTGAGCATGACGACCAACACCGGCTCGTGGAGCATGGGCTCGTCGATCAACCAATCGACGGCCGGGTCGTTGATCACAGCGCTTCCAGGTGGGTCTCGGCTGCGGCCGCGGCGGAGTCGACCTGCAGCTTGAACGGTTCGAGTTCGACGGGATCGCGTTCGCCGAGTGCGCCTCCGACGTAGCGCGAGTAGACGCCTTCGAGGATGCACGCCAGCTTCCAGTAGGCGAACGCGACGTAGTAGCCGAGTTGCGAGAGGTCGCGACCGGAGACCTCTGCGTAGCGCTCGGCGAGTTGCCAGCGATCCCAGAAACCGGTCGGCGTGGTCGCCGCGCCCGTCCACGCCGAATCGGCATCACCGGGGCCCGTCCAGTACACCTGCAGCAGACCGACGTCGGCCAGCGGGTCGCCGAGTGTGCAGATCTCCCAGTCGAGGACGGCAACGACGTCGCCGGTATCGCTGACCATGCAGTTGTCGAGGCGGTAGTCGCCATGGACGATCGTTGCCGGATCCTGCTCGGGCACGTGGGCGGCGAGTGCGTCGTGGACCCGATCGACGGCGGCCAACTCGCGGGTCTTGCCGGCGTTCCATTGGCCATACCAGCGCTTCAGCTGTCGGGCGATGTAGCCCTCGTGGCGCCCGAGGTCGGTGAGTCCGGCGGCATCGAGGTCGACTGCATGGATCGCCGCCATCGTGTCGACGAGCGAACGGCTGGTGTTGGCCCGGGCCGCTTCGTCGAGTAGCGCGGCAGACGCAGTTGGGTCTCGCAGCACGTGGCCGTCGACGAAGCCCATCACGTAGAACGGTGCGCCGTTGACCTCGACGTCGTCGCAGAAGCCGAGTGCGTCCGGTACGGGGACACCCGTGCCGGCCAGGCCGCTGATGACCCGATGCTCGCGACCCATGTCGTGTGCGCTGGCCAGTACATGCCCGAGCGGCGGTCGGCGAAGCACGAGGCGGCGCCCATCGGTTCCGGTGACGCCGAAGGTCAGATTGGAGTGTCCGCCAGCGATGACGTCGAACTCGAACGGTCCCGTCGCGCCATCGATGTTGCTCGTCAGCCAGTCGGTGACGCGTTCGATATCGATACCGGGCACGGGCTCTGTTGTTGCAGCGTCCATCTGTGGCCGAGAGTAGCGACCTCCGGCCGCGACAACGACCGGCGGTAGCGTTGTTGGTATGACCGTGATCGACGTCACCGACGCAACCTTCGAGACCGAGGTGCTCGAGAAGTCCAAGGAAGTCCCGGTCGTCGTCGACCTGTGGGCCGAGTGGTGCGGTCCCTGCAAGACACTCGGCCCGATTCTCGAGAAGGTGATCGGCGCAACTGGCGGCAAGGTCGTGTTGGCCAAGATCGACGTCGATGCCAACCCCGGCGTCAGCCAGGCATTCAAGGTGCAGTCGATTCCAGCGGTGTATGCGCTGAAGGACGGTGCTGTCGTCGACGGTTTCATGGGTTCATACCCGGAGAACGCCGTTCAGCAGTTCGTCGATCAGCTGCTGCCGAGTCAGGAGCAAGAAGCTGTTGGTGAGCTCATCGAGGCCGGCGACGAAAGCAGTTTGCGGCTGGCGCTGTCGATGGAACCGTCGAATGAAGACGCCATAGTCAAGTTGTCCGAGATCCTCGTCGCCCGCGGTGACAACGACGAGGCGCTGCAACTGCTTGAACGTATTCCCGAGTCCGAACGCACCCGCCATGTCGCTGCCAAGGCCCGTCTCGGCGATGCCCCCGCCGACGATTTCGATCACAAACTCGCAGCGTTGCTCGACCGTGTGAAAGATGACGACCAAGCCCGTCAGGAGTATGTCGACCTCCTCGAACTGATGGGCTCTGACGATCCGCGCACCGCCGAGTACCGTCGGAAGTTGACCGCCCGGTTGTACTGAGGGGGACGAGGGGCACGACGCCTATGACCACGGCAACACCGATCACCCGAACGGGATCGATGGTTCCCGAGCCGTCCGCGCTCCCGGATGTGTTGCCCACCGATCGGCTCAACGCCCGAGGGATGCCGACCGCCAGCTGGCGAGGCGACCTGCGATCCATTCCGAACATGCGCAACGTGATCGCGGTGGTGGCGACCTGGGGTTGGTCGTTCGGCGTGATGATTGCCGCTGCGGCCATCAACACGTGGTGGTCGTACCTCGCCGGGTTCGTGCTGCTCGCACGTGGGCACGTGTGCTTGAGCATCCTCGCCCACGAGGCGGCGCACCGTTTGCTGTTCTCGAACCGGGCGGTGAACGACTTCGTCGGTCGGTGGATGCTCGGCTATCCCACGCTGATTCCGACCATGGCGTATCGCCGCTCGCACTTCGCGCACCATCGCGACGAGCTCGGTCCCGAAGAGCCCGACCTTGCGTTGTACGCCGGGTATCCGATCGCTCGCGACTCGTGGCATCGCAAGCTGCGTCGTGACATCACCGGCGTCAGCGGAGCGAAGGTGATCAAGGGACTGTTCCGGGCCGCACGCAGTGGAAGTATCGAGGCCCGCCAGATCATCGCCGTCCAGGTCGTGATCCTCGGCGTGTCGATCGTGTTCATGCGTCCATTGGCGTACGTCATCTGGGTCGCGTCATGGATCACACTGTGGCGGGTGTCCAACCGGCTGCGGGCGATCGCCGAGCACGGTGGGATGGTCCGGTCGAAGGATCGGCGGATGACCACCCACGTCATCCGTCAGACGTGGATCGCCCGCTTTTGGTTCGTGCCGTACAACACCGGTTGGCATCTCGCACATCACGCCGACATGGGTGTGCCATGGACCAAGCTGCCCCGGTTGCACGACGAACTGGTGCGCTCGGGGTGGGTCACCGAGGACATCGTGTATCCCAGCTATTGGGCGTTCTGGCGGGCCGCGTCGTCACGCCCGCCGGTAGCCTCGGACGCACCGACTCCTCCCGGGTGAACCGAGCCCGCTCAGCGGGCGCGCAACCGAGGAGTGTGAGGTCGTGTCTGACCTCGACGAAGACGACCCCGGTGACGATGATCTCGTCGCTGCCCTGGACAATGACACCCGATCGGACCGACCGGTCTGGCGCCCCTCATCCGGTATCGAGCTGAGCGGACTGCTCGACTACTACGGGCGGGCGCGCGTCGCGACGACTGTGGTCGTGCTGCTCGTCGCGATCACGGTCGGATGGTGGCTGATGCGCGAGCCAGCTCCTCCGATCGAGGCGTCGTTGCCGACGGCAACGGCACCGAGGACGGCCGGGGCGCCATCGTCGAGTGTCGTCGTGGCAACAACGACCGCGCCGGTCGAGGTCGCCGTGCATGTCGCCGGAGCGGTGGTCAGGCCGGGGCTCTACCGTCTCGACGCAGGCGCGCGTGTCGCCGACGCCCTCGACGCGGCAGGCGGGGTGACGGGCACCGCCGACGTCGACAGAGTGAACCTCGCCGCTGTGGTGCCCGACGGTGTTCGGATTTTTGTCCCACACGTGGGCCAGGACGTACCTGTGCCAGTCGAACCCGCCGCCACCGATGGGCCCGACTCCGGCGACGGCGATTCGGCCGCTGTGCTCGTCGACGTGAATACGGCCGACGCCGCCGGCCTCGAGAACTTGCCCGGGGTCGGGCCGACGATCGCGGCGGCGATCATCGACGATCGCGAGCGGCACGGGCCCTACGCCTCACTCAGCGACCTCGAACGCGTGCCGGGCATCGGTCCGGCACGTCTTGCGGCGATTGCCGATCTGGTGTCGCTGTGATCGTCGAGCGGCGACGAGCAGCTACAGCAATGGGTCGGCGACGACCAACGCAGAAACACCGAGGGCCACACATGCACCGAGCCAGATGCCGCCGCACAGCCAGCCGAAGTGCCTCCAGTAATCGAGCCACGTCGCCATCGGGTTCCGCGTCGCTCGTCGGGTCGCCAGCCACCCAACGAGCAGCCACAACACCGCCGATGAAGCGACGGCGATCGGGTAGAGATCGTTGTTGCCGAACGGTGCGCCAACGGCGAGCAACGCAGGCGCTGCGCACACACCTGCGATCAGACCGACTGCGCCGCTCCAGCCGGCGTCGGAAACGCGCAACGCCGCCCAGGCGATGGCTCCGACGACCGCCGGCACGAGGAGCCCGGCGAGCGGGCCGAATCGGCGGATGCGCGTGCGGAACCAGCGGGGGCCTTCAGTGACGGGCGGTTCCAAAGAAGTCGGTGCCAACACTCGTCGACCAGCGTATGCACTCCTCACCATCCCCGACGTGCATACCGGCACAGCCGTTGGTGACGGCGTGGCGGTCGGTCTGGCTGTTGTGGTCGCTGTTGCGGTGGCGACTCGGTCGCTGAGTGGTGCCGTCGCCCTCGCGGTGCTGGCGATCGGCACGCTTCTCGTCTGCCGCCAGCCTCGAGTGGTCCTGGTCGCCGCGTTGCTCATTCCGGTCGCGGCCGAGCGCAGCGATCGGGCCTGGGCGGGGTTGCGGCCAGACACGCTGGGCCCATTCGCCGGCCTGGTGCGGGTGGTCGACGATCCGCAACCGTTCGGCGCGTCGACTCGGGTCGTGATCGAGGTCGACGCTGAACGATTCGAGGTGTGGGCACGAGCCTTCTCCCAGCGGACGCGCATCGATGGATGGCAGGCCGGCGAGCGGGTCGTCGTTGCCGGCGAGCGAGTCGCGCTGGAGTCGGATCGCGCACGTCGCGTGGCTTGGCAGCACGTGGTCGGTGAATTCGCTCTCGAGTGGTCGGGCGACGCGCACGCGGCTGCGGCGCTTGCCCGTTCCACCAATCGCGTGCGTGATCTCATCGTCGACGCGTCAGCGGTGATACCCACGCCGCTCGACGCGCTCTATCGCGGGCTGGTCATCGGCGACGATCGCGATCAGCCACGAGCGATGATCGACCGCTTTCGGGCGACAGGTTTGTCACATCTCACCGCGGTGTCCGGACAGAACGTGGCCTTCGTCTTGTTGGCGGCGGGCGTGCTGTTGTGCCGACTCTCGCCGTGGGTGCGCCTCGTCGTCACGTTGTTGTTGATTGCGTGGTTCGTCGCGCTCACCAGGTTCGAGCCGTCAATTCTGCGCGCCGGGGTGATGGCGGGGTTCTCGGCGCTGGCGTTCACGCTGGGCGGGGAGAAGTCGTCGGTGCGTCTCTTGGCTTGGGCAGTGATCGCGCTGTTGCTCGTCGACCCGCTCTTGGCGTGGTCGATCGGTTTCTGGTTGTCGGTCGGCGCCACGCTTGGCGTGTGCGCGCTGACCCGCCCGCTCCAGTGTCTATTTCGAGGACCGGCCTGGTGGTCCGGGTCGCTGGCCATCACGATGGCGGCCCAAGCTGGCGTGGCGATTCCCGCCGTGCTCGTGTTCGGCCGGCTGCCGTTGGTCAGCGTGCCGGCCAACCTGCTCGCTGGTCCCGTTGCCGGAGCGGTGATGCTGGTCGGCCTGCCGGCGGGACTGCTTGCAGGTGCCGTGCCGCCGCTTGCGCCGTTGGTGATGGCCCCGATCACGGCCGGAACGGCGTGGGTCGACGCCGTGTCGCGTCTGGCGGTCCGCATCGAGCCGCCCGACCCGTGGCCGTGGGTCGGGTGGACGCTGACCGTGTGCGTCGTTGCGGTGTTGCTGTTTCGGCGCCACGTCGACACGAGGTGAGTCGACGTTCTCGACGAGGGCTGATCGTCTACAACGGAAGCGATGACGCACCGCCAACTGCCGCGACCGGCGCGCGTGGTTTGACGTTGTGGTGGTGCGGGCTGGAGAATCGGCACGGTTATGGCGATCCACCTGGTGACCGGTGACGACGAAGGGTTGTTGCGCACCGCCGTGCACGATCTCGTCGACGAGCTGGTGGGCGACGGCGACCGTTCGATGATGGTCGACGAGTTCGACGACGAGGAGTACGAGCTGCGATCCGTGGTCGATGCGGCACAAACTCCGCCGTTTCTCACCGACATGCGGGTGGTGGTTGCACGCGGGATCGGCCGGTTCACCGCCGACGATGCCGCTGGTTTGGTTGCCTACCTCGACGACCCGCTCGACACGACCCACCTCGTGCTCGCCGGAGGTGGTGGGCGTATGGCGAAGAAGATCACCGATGGCGCCAAAGCCGCAGGTGCTGTCACCAACGTCTCGCCGCCGACTCGCGCCAAGGAGCGATCGTCGTGGATCGCGGACCGGATCAAGGAGTCAGGTCTCAAGATCCGAGGTGGGGCGCAGGCGCAGCTGGGGGAGTGGCTCGGAGAGGATGCCGGTCGTCTCGACGGCATTCTGGCCACACTGCGTGCCGCGTACGGTGACGGCCGAACGCTCGACACCGCCGACATCGAGCCGTACCTCGGTGACGCTGGCGGTGTTCCGCCATGGGACTTCACCGATGCCATCGACGCCGGGCGAACGACCGATGCGCTCGAACTACTGGGGAGAATGATGCACGCTGGCGGACGCCACCCGCTGCAGGTGATGTCGATCCTCCACAACCACTACGGCACCCTCGCGGCACTCGACGGGGCAGATGCCCGTTCAGAGCAGGACGTGATGGCGCTGACCGGCATCAAGTCGGCCTATCCAGCCAAGAAGGCCTTGCAGAACTCGCGTCGGCTTGGTGGCGACGCCGTGCGTCGTGCCGTTGGATTGCTCGCCGAGGCCGACCTCGATTTGCGCGGGGCGCGGGAACTGCCCGACGGAGTGGTGATGGAGGTGCTCGTCGCTCGTCTCTCGCGGCTGCGGCGATAACGCCGAGCGGTCGTCACGCCCGGCAGATGGCGGTCGTGATCCGGGTCAGGACCCGGCGTTGACCTGCTTCATCAGACGGGCCTTCTTGCGGGCCGCCGTGTTCTTGTGAATGACACCCTTCGACGCCGCCATGTCGATGCGCTTGATGGCCAGGCGCACGTCTTCTGCATTGGCATCGGTGCCGATCGAGTCGACAGCCGCCTTCTGGCGGGTCTTCAGCTCAGCCTTGACCGCCTTGTTGCGCTCGTTGCGCTTGGCGTTGGTGATGTTGCGCTTCTTCTGGCTCTTGATGTTGGCCACGGGGTCAAACCTTCTGCGTACGTCGAGTTGTCCGGACAAACGACATCTCCGGAACGGCTGGTTGATGCTACCGGCGGGCCCGGAAGCGCCCAACGTCGGCCGGTAGCGTGGAGGCGTCATGGCGCACCCCCCGGTCGACCCCGGCCGCATTCGCAACTTCTCGATCATCGCCCACATCGACCATGGGAAGTCGACCCTGAGCGACAGGATCCTAGAGATCACTGGCGCCGTCGAGGCGCGCGACATGCGCAGCCAGTTCCTCGACTCGATGGATCTCGAACGTGAGCGGGGGATCACCATCAAGGCACAGAACGTCCGCGTCGAGTGGAAGGGCAACATCTTTCATTTGATCGACACCCCCGGCCACGTCGACTTCGGTTACGAAGTCAGCCGCTCGCTGGCCGCCTGCGAGGGCGTGGTGTTGGTGGTCGACGCGGCGCAGGGCATCGAGGCGCAAACCTTGGCCAACTGCTACCTCGCGCTCGAACATGATCTCGAGATCGTGGCCGCCTTGAACAAGATCGACCTCCCCGCCGCCGAGCCCGAGCGCTACGCCGCCGAGATCGAGACGGTGCTCGGCATTCCAGCCGACGAGATCATCCACATGTCGGCCAAGACGGGCGAAGGTGTGCCCGACCTGCTCGACGCGGTCGCCGAACGGATCCCACCTCCGGTTGGTGAACTCGATGCGCCGCTGCAGGGCCTCATCTTCGACTCACAGTTCGACCAGTACCGCGGCGTCGTCTCGTCGATCCGCGTGGTGAACGGCCGCCTTCGCTCAGGTTCCAAGCTCACGTTTATGCAGGCCGGCGCCAATCACGAGGCGATCGAAATCGGTGTTCGCAGTCCCGAGCCGACGCCCATCGACGAACTCGGACCGGGCGAGGTCGGATACCTCATCGCTGGGATCAAAGACGTCGGTGATGCTCGATCCGGCGAAACGGTCACGACGGCTTCCGACGGCGCACCCGACGCGCTGCCTGGCTACCGCGACCCCAAGCCGATGGTGTTCTCGGGGCTGTTCCCGATCGACGGTGACGACTTCGAAACGTTGCGCGAGTCGCTGGAGAAGCTCAAGCTCAACGACGCGTCGATCACCTACACGCCCGAGTCGTCGGGCGCACTCGGGTTCGGGTTCCGGTGCGGCTTCCTCGGTCTCTTGCACATGGAGATCGTGAAGGAGCGGCTTGAGCGCGAGTTCGGCCTGGCGCTCATCGCCACGGCGCCAAGCGTCGAATACCGGGTCACGCGTACGGACGGAACGACCGAGGTCGTCGACAATCCCGCCGACATGCCCGAGATTCAACGGCTCGACTCGGTCGAAGAGCCATTCTTCCGAGTCTCGATCATCACGCCCACCGAGTTCACCGGCCCGCTGATGGAGTTGTGCCAGAGCCGGCGTGGCGAGATGAAGAAGATGGAGTACCTCTCGCCCGAGCGTGTCGAGCTCGTGTACGAGCTCCCCCTGGCCGAGGTCGTCGTCGATTTCTTCGACCAGATGAAGTCACGCACCAAGGGCTACGCCAGTCTCGACTACGAACTCGCCGGCTATCGCCCGTCGAACTTGGTGAAGGTCGACCTGCTGCTCAATGGGATCCCCGCTGATGCGTTCTCGACGATCGTGCACCGAGACAGCGCCTACGAGTACGGCCGGCGGATGTGCGAGAAGCTGAAAGAGCTGATTCCGAGGCAGATGTTCGACGTGCCGATCCAGGCAGCCATCGGCGGCAAGATCATCTCCCGCGAGACCGTCAAGGCGAAGCGCAAGGACGTGCTCGCCAAGTGCTACGGCGGAGACATCACCCGCAAGCGCAAGCTCCTTGAGAAGCAGAAAGAGGGCAAGAAGAAGATGAAGTCGATCGGGCGTGTGGAAGTGCCTGGCGACGTGTTCATCAACGCCCTCAAGCTCGACGAGTGAAGTGCGCTAGACGGGTTCTCGCGTCGTGAGCACCACGTCCGACGAGCCGACGAGCGACGCCACGTCTGAGGAGGGCCGGCCGGCGACACCACTCGCCACGCCGACCCAGACCCCGCCGGCGGGCCGCATCGCCCGGTCGGCGATGTTCCGTTCGCTGCGCTACCGCAACGCTCGCCTGTTCTTCACCGGGGTGGCGATCTCCAACGTCGGCACCTGGCTCCAGCTCACGGCCATGTCGTTGCTGGTGTATCGCATCACGGGCGAGGCCACCGCGGTGGGTGTCACGATCGCCTTGCAGTTCCTGCCGATGCTGCTGCTCGGGGCCTGGGCCGGGGCCGTTGCCGACGGCGTCGATCGCCGCAAGATGGCCATCCTCACCCAGAGCGGACTCGCCGCCCAGGCGCTGCTGCTCGGTGTGCTCGACCTGTCGGGCGTCGTCAACCTCGGGATCGTGTACGTGCTCTCGCTCGTGCTCGGTGTAGCCAACGCCTTCGACAACCCTGCGCGGCGAGCGTTGGTGACAGAGCTCGTCGATACACCCGACATTCCTAACGCCACATCGCTGAACACCGCCGTGATGACCGGCTCGCGCATCTTCGGGCCGGCACTCGCTGCGGCGCTTGTCGCGCTGGTCGGTACCGGCTGGTGCTTCATGTTCAACGGCGTCACGTTCTCGGCGATCATCGTGTCGCTGGTGATGATCCGACCGGCCGAGATGTTCCATATGCCGCGACGACCCAAAAGCGGCAAGCCGGTCCGCGAGGCGCTCGGCTGGATTAGCGGGCGCAACGACATGGTCGTCGTGTTCGTCACCTTGGTGATCATCTCCACCTTCGCGTTCAACCAGCAGGTGGTGCTCCCCAAACTGGCCGACCGCAAGTGGGGCAGTGACGACGCGTTCGGCTTTGTGCTCGCGGTGATGTCGGTCGGGTCGTTGGTCGGCTCCCTGCTGACGGCGCGGTTTCAGCACGTGACACACCGGTGGATGATGAACAGTGCCGTCATTTTGGCGCTGTCCGGATTCGGGTTGGCCTGGGCGCCCAACGTGTGGATGGCGTTCGTATGGGCGATCCCGATGGGCATCGGCGGCGCCGGGTTCATCGCCGGCGCCAATGCGATCACGCAGCAGGAAGCACCAAGCGACATGCGCAGCCGACTGATGGCGCTCCAAGCGGTTGCGTTCCTCGGGTCGACGCCGATCGGGGGTCCGATCACCGGAGTGATCGCCGACACGGTGAGCGCCGAGTGGGCATTGGCCTACGGCAGCGTGATCACCCTTGCCGCCGTCGGCTGGGCAACCTGGTTCTCGCATGGACGCATCGGCGGCCATGCTGGGGCCATGCACGCAACCCGCAATCAACTCGACGAGCACATCGACACGATCGAGGCAGCTCCATCGTCGATCGGCACGGTCGAGCTCGTCGTGGCGCGACCCGAGGTTGGCGAACGCAACGTTCTCGAAGTTGGCGAGCTGCGGCCCGGCACCGGACTCGTTGGGGACAACTACATCGAACGGGGCAGCCGCGAGACTGACGACGGCTCGGCCCACCCGGAAGCCGAACTCAACATCATGGGCGCACGTCCGCTGGCAGCCGTCACCGACGATCGCACCCGGTGGCCATTGGCCGGCGACCAGCTCATCGTCGACATCGATCTGTCGACCGAGAACCTGCCCACAGGTACCCGGTTGCAGGTGGGCGGCGCCGTCATCGAGGTCACCGCCAAGCCGCACAACGGCTGTGCCAAGTTCGCCCAACGGTTTGGCCAAGACGCCGCTCGGTGGGTGAACTCGCGCAAGGACCTCCGCCTACGTGGCATCAACGCGATTGTGGTCGAGCCCGGCGAGGTCCGCCCCGGCGACACCGTCACCAAGCTGTAGCGCCACCAACACCCGAAATTGTCGCCGTTCTGTGCGTATTGCGCACGGATTCCCCGGTATTTCGGTCGAGCAGGAGCCGTTCCTCCGAAATTGTTGTGGTGATGTGCGTTTTGCGCACGGAATCCCCGGTATTTCGGGGTGGAGTCGGGGGCGTCCCGGTTGGTGGACTACAACCTCGGCATGGCGCAAGAGTCGACGGCGGTCATGTGGTTTCGGCGCGATCTGCGGCTTGCCGACCACCCGGCGTTGTGCGCAGCAGTGGCAGAGCACGACGTCGTCGTCCCGTTGTTCGTGGTCGACCCGGCGTTTGAGCGTGCGGGCGCACCACGGCGAGCGTTCCTGCACGACTGCCTCACGGCCCTCGACGCAGCGATCGGCGAGCAAGGTGGGCGGCTGCTCATCCGTCACGGGGATCCCGTCGAGATGGTGCCGCAGCTCGCCCAGGAGGTCGGTGCGGCGGCGGTATACGTGACCCGCGACTACGGGCCGTACGGACGCCGTCGCGACGGCGCAGTCGGAACAGCACTCGCCGCACACGAGCGTGCCCTCCGCGGCGTCGGCAGCCCGTATGCGGTGACGCCTGGCGGGGTGCGCAAGGACAATGGCACGCCGTACGCGGTGTTCACACCGTTCTCCAAGCGCTGGCGCGCCACCGGTTGGGGTGCTCCGCTCGACGCGCCGTGCGACCTTCGCTGGGGAACTTCCCCGGAGCCGAGCGAAGCGCTCTTCGACCGGCCTGATCCTGGCTGCGAATTGCCGCCCGCCGGGGAAGGCAGCGCTCATGATCGATGGGCGGCCTTTCTCAGCGACGGGCTCGGCCGTTACGCCGACGATCGGGACACGCCGTCGGTCGCGGGTACCAGCCAACTGTCGCCGGCGTTGCGGTGGGGGACGATCCATCCCCGTCAGCTGTTGGCCGACCTCGACTCATCGGGGGCGGGGTCCGCAGCGCACACGGTGTTCTCCAGTGAGCTCGCGTGGCGTGACTTCTATGCCGACGTGCTCTTCGAACAGCCACAGACGGCATGGCAGAACCTCAACGGCTCGATGGATGCGATGCTCGTCGACCGCGATGCCGACGCGCGCCGACGGTTCGAGCGATGGGCCACGGGCACGACCGGCTTCGGCATCGTCGATGCCGGGATGCGCCAGCTCGCAGCCACCGGCTGGATGCACAACCGGGTCCGGATGATCGTCGCCAGCTTTCTCGTGAAGGACCTGCACCTCCCTTGGCAGTGGGGTGCGGCTCACTTCATGGCCCACCTGGTCGATGGTGATCTCGCCTCGAACAATCACGGGTGGCAATGGGCGGCCGGTACGGGAACCGACGCCGCGCCGTACTTCCGTGTGTTCAATCCCATGACCCAGCAGGAGCGCTACGACCCGAACGGCGACTACGTCGCCGGGTGGGTGGCAGACCCGATCGAGCCGATGCTCGACCACAAAGCTGAGCGTGAGGAGGCGCTACGGCGCCTCAGGCTCTTGAAGGCTGGCGCTCGGTAGGATTGAGTGCCAAATGCTCGACGACCGCAAGACCGCGATCCTGACCGCCGTGGTCCAGGAGTACATCTCGACCGCGCAGCCGGTCGGGTCGAGCCACATCGCCGACATTCCCGCAATTGGCGTGTCGTCGGCGACCGTGCGCAACGAGATGTCGCAGCTCGAACAAGACGGATACCTGGTCCAACCGCACACCTCGGCCGGACGCGTCCCTACCGACAAGGGCTATCGGTACTTTGTCGACCATCTCGCCTCGCCGGGTCGACTCGACCGGGCCTCGGCCCGCCAGGTCGGCGACTTCTTTGCTGCCGCGCATGGTCGCCTCGAAGAGATGCTCAACGAAACCTCGAACTTGCTCGCCGCGCTGACCAAAAATGCCGCAGTGGTGGTCGGGCCACGCGCTGAGGCGGTCGCCATTCGGCGGATCGATCTCGTGTCGCTCTCGGACGTGTTGGCCACGGTCGTTGTGGTGTTCGTCAATGGATCGGTCGAGAACACCCAGCTTGCGCTGGTCGACGGCGAAGACGATCTCAAGCTCTCCGCGGCCAGTGTGCATCTCACCGCCGCCCTCGAAGGCTCCGTGATCGGTGCCATCAGCCAGGTCACGGCGACCGGCGACTCGGCGGTCGACGCCATCTGCACACGCACGCTTGCTGCGCTGGTCAGTATCGGGGCGGCCGATCAGGTGTTCACCGGCGGCGTTGCCAGCGTGGCCGGCGCGTTCGACGCCGTCGACGTGGTGCGCGATGTGCTGGCCACCCTCGAGCAGCAGTTCGTCGTGGTCACTCTGGTGGGTGATCTGATCGAGCGCGGTATGTCGGTGGCGATCGGCGGTGAGCACGGCGTCGAGCGGCTTGCGTCGTGTGCCGTTGTTGTCGCTCCGGTGGTGGTCGATGGCGAGCACCTCGGGTCGGTTGGTGTGCTGGGCCCCACGCGCATGGACTACCCACAGGCACTGGCGACGGTCGACGTCGTCAGCGAAGAGCTCGGTCACCGGATCGAGGACGGATGATCGATGGCTGACTATTACGACGTCCTCGGCGTGTCGCGCACAGCGAGCGCCGAGGAGATCAAACGGGCGTACCGCCAAAAGGCGCGCGAGCTGCACCCCGATGCTAACCCAGACGATGCCGATGCAGCCGAGCAGTTCAAGCAGGTCGCGCTTGCGTATCAGGTGCTGTCCGACGACGATCAGCGCGCCCGCTACGACCGCTTCGGTGAGGCCGGTGTTGGTGGCGCTGGCCGTGGGCCGACGGCTGAGGATTTGTTCGGTGGCGGCCTCGGTGACATCTTCGAGACGTTCTTCGGCGGTGGAGGCGGCGGTGGAGGCGGCCCGTTCGGCGGGGGCAATCCATTCGGCGGCCAGCGCGGCCCGTCCGGACCGCCACGCGGACAAGATCTCGAGGTCACGGTCGACCTGTCGTTCGAGCAGGCGGTGTTCGGCGACCAGATCGACGTCGACTTGAAGCTGCCGGTGACCTGCGAGGTGTGTGCCGGTTCGGGTGCTGAGTCGGGGACCAGCCCGGTCACCTGCACTGACTGTGGGGGCAGCGGGCAGGTGCAACGCGTGCGCCAGAGCCTGTTGGGTCAGATGGTCACCGCGAGTCCGTGTCCGCGCTGCAACGGCCTGGGTGAGATCATTGCGACCCCGTGCAGTCACTGCCGCGGCGAGGGTCGGGTCACCGCCGACAAGACCTACCAGGTCGATGTTCCCGCTGGCGTCGATTCCGGTTCGACACTGCGGCTCGGGCAACGGGGCGCCGTTGGCCCGCGCGGCGGCAAGCCGGGCGACCTCTACGTACATCTGCGAGTAGCTCGGCACCCGCGTTTCGTGCGTGACGAGCTCGATCTCGTCTGTGAGGTGCCGATTTCGATCGCTCAAGCCGCGCTGGGGACTTCACTCGAGTTGGAGACCCTCGACGGGGCCGAACAGCTCGTCGTGCCGCCGGGCACGCAACCCGGTCGCGAGTTCGTTCTGCGCGCACGAGGTGTACCTCGGCTGCGTGGCAGAGGGCGCGGTGACCTGCGCGCGATCGTGTCGATTGCCGTGCCGGATGATCTCAGCGATCGCGAGGTGGAGCTGCTCACCGAATTCGCCGAGGGCCGAGGGGAAACGGTGGGCAACCCCAAAGAGGGCCTCTTTTCGCGCATCAAGTCCGCGTTCACGTGACGTTCGAGCGGCTGCGGTCGGCGGCGGCGCACGTCCTCGTCGACCCGGGTGCGCTCGGCGACCGGGCGATACTGCTGCGTGAGGACGACGCGCACCACCTGCGTCGCGTGCTTCGCCTGCGCTCGGGCGCGGCGGTCACGGCGACCGATGGTGCTGGCAATTGGATCGAGACCGAGGTGGTATTCGGCGAGAGGGGGTCGACCGAACTGCAGCCGACGGGCGAGCAGCAGTACGACCCTCCGATTGCACCGGTCGAGATCGCCACGGCGATCCCCAAGGGGGACCGTTTGGATTGGATGGTGCAGAAGGTGACCGAACTCGGCACAGGCAGGTTGGTGTTGCTCGAGGCCGATCACTCGGTGGTGCGCTGGCCCGCAGAGCGGATCGAACGCCATCTCGCTCGCGTGCAGCGGATCGCCGACGAGGCGCTGCGTCAGAGTCGACGCACGTGGCGCCTCGACGTCGCTGGCCCAACAACCGCCATCGACTACCTCGCAACCAGTGCGGCAGACAGTGCTGGTCCGCTGATCGCCGAACCCGGCGGACGAGCGCTCACTGGGGGCGACCGATGCGTTGCGATCGGCCCGGAGGGCGGCTGGAGCGCACGGGAAGTCGCTGGTGCCGGGGAGCGGGTCGACCTCGGAGCAACGATTCTGCGGACCGAGACGGCCGCCGTGGCCGTAGCAGCACGCTGCGTGGCGATCTCACGCTGAGTGGATTGAACCTGCCCTGCGAACGCAGATAGTGTTCGTTCGGCGTTTCTGGCGGTCCGTCGATCAGCGGAAAGATCGGTGGAAGCGACGCACGATCAGTGACGAGCAGTGAAATAGCCGGGGGAGGCGGAAGATGACAATCGACGAAGATGCACCGACGGACTACAGCTTGCAGGTGGGCGATCGTCTGCGGGTGATCCGCAAGCAGAAGCGGATGTCGTTGCAGGATGTCGAAGCGCGCTCCGACCAGGAGTTCAAAGCGTCCGTGCTCGGTGCTTACGAGCGCGGCGAGCGGGCGCTGTCGGTGCCGCGGCTCGACCGCCTGGCGCAGTTCTATTCCGTTCCCGTGGAGCAGCTGTTACCGCGCGAGCAGACTGGCGCCGAGACGGCGTGCCTCGGCAGTCTGCAGAAGAAGCTGGCCATCGACCTGGCCAAGCTGGTCCAGCTCAGCGGAGCGCCGTTCGAGATGCTCGCCCGGTACCTCCGGCTGATCCAGGTGCAACGCCAAGACTTCAACGGTCGTGTGCTCACGGTGCGTGGAGACGACACGCGGGCCATCGCCGCGATGCTCGACGTCCCTGTCGATCAGGTCGGCGCTCGACTCGAAGCGCTCGATCTGCTGTTCACGCCGCTGTAGCGGCGGCCGAGCGGGACGATCGGACGGCTCGGTGAGTGAGTTCGGGGTCTATGTCCACATCCCGTTCTGTGCGGCCAAGTGCGACTACTGCGCGTTCGCGACCTGGACTGATCGACACCATCTAGCCGAGACCTATCTCGCCGCACTCCGCACGGAGATCGAGCGGGCCGTCGCCGACGGTTTGCCGACAGCGACGACGGTGTTCGTCGGCGGCGGAACACCCACGCAGGTCGAGCCCGGGGCGCTCGCCGATGTGATCGCCGCCATTCCACGTGCCACCGACGCCGAGGTCACGGTGGAGTGCAATCCCGATGACGTCGATGTCGGCCTGTTCGCCACGTATCGGAGGGCCGGGGTCAACCGGATCAGTCTCGGTGTGCAATCGATGTCGTCACACGTCTTGGCTGCATTGGGGCGCACACATGATCCCGACAACGTCGCAGCGGCCATCGCCGCGTTGCGTTCGGCCGGGATGCCATCGTTCAATCTCGACCTGATCTATGGATCGGTCGGTGAGACGGTCGACGACTGGGCGCAGACGCTCGACGCCGCCTTGGATCTCGATCCGCCGCACGTCTCGGCGTACGGGCTCACGGTGGAGTCGGGCACACCGCTTGCCGACTCGCCGGAGCGTCACCCCGACGACGATGACCAAGCCGACAAGTACGAGCTCGCCGACGACCGCTTCGAGTCTGCCGGTCTCGCCAACTACGAGGTCTCCAACTGGGCGCGCGAGGGGCACGAGTCGCGGCACAACCGGTTGTACTGGTCGCAGGCCGACTACCGCGGCTTCGGGTGCGCTGCGCACTCGCACGCGGCCGGTCGACGATGGTGGAACGTACGCACTCCCGACCGCTACATCGACCTCGTCGGTCGTGGCGAGTCGGTCATGGCAGCCGACGAGCAGCTCGACCTTGCGACGCGCGCCGTCGAGGGTCGCCAGCTTGCATTGCGTACCAGAGAAGGTGTCGAGACTGCGGCGTTCTCCGTGTCGGATCTTGATGAACTGATCGATGCCGGCCTCGTGGTGCGGGCGGCTGAGTCGAAGTTGCAGTTGACGCGTCGGGGCCGGTTGTTGGCCAACGACGTGGCGGTTCGCGTCCGCTCGGAATAGACGACCGCAGGGGACCGGCGGCACACACCACTCCACGGTCGTGGCCGCCGACGACTCGTGGCGACCGGTCGAGTCGGCGCTAGCATCGCCGTTCCAAGTGACCGAGTCGTCGGTCCGAGGGCGCGTAGCTCAGTTGGTTAGAGCGCTACCATGACACGGTAGAGGTCCCGGGTTCGAATCCCGTCGTGCCCACTCGTTGCGGAGATCACGACAGGTGCAAGATCGATGTTGCGCGAGCAGAGTCCCTGCGGTCACGCTGTTCTTCTCTATGTCAAAGGGTCGACCCAACTCCTGAGTCGGCTCGGCGACGAGGCGTACGCCGTGCTCATCGACAATCACCATGCGGTTGTGCGTCGAGCGCTGCTCGAATATCTTGGGCCGGAATTGAATGCCGAAGGCGATGCGTTCTTTGAGTCCGGTACTGGCCCCCCGACGGATTCCCGCCGTCGAGAACCGAGAGCGTGCGGGCAGCGGCGTTGCCGGATCTTTGGCCTCCGTTGGTTGGACGCGACTTGGAAGTGGCCCAACTCCGGGATCTCGTCTTGGATCCAGCGCAGCGCATTATCGCGTTGACCGGCCCGGGCGGTACCGGCAGAACGCTGCTAGCGGTGGTTGTTGCCGGCAAGATTGCCGGAGAGTTTCGAGACGGCGCCATGTTCGTCGACCTCACACCCGCGCGCACTGGCGGAATTACAAGTGAACGGGCCAGGTCGTCGCACTCGCTGGCCACTCGCTGCGATGACCCCTGCCTCACCATCGGCCCTCCACCGCTGCGAGCAACGTGCGGTCGCACTGCGCGGATCTCATACGCTGGGGGTCTTGCATACGATCCGACTCCCACTCTTGCTGGTCGCCGGTGTGACGTTGGCGACCGCATGTGCCAGCGACGACGCTGGCACGAGCGACACCACCTCATCCGCAAGCGACACCACCTCATCCGCGAGCGACACCACCTCATCCGCGAGCGACACCACCTCATCCGCGAACCCAGGGGGTAGCGGCACCGTGTTCACCGTCCCGGTCGGCGTCGGTGGAACTGTCGATCTGGCCGTCGACGGCGACACCGTGTCGATCGCCGGCCTCGACCTCGCAGATGGCTGGAGTGAGTCGTCTCGTTCCGAAGACGGCGGCGATGTCGACCTCGATCTCACCTCGGCGACAGCGACCATCGAGGTCGACGCCGACGTAGAGTCCGGCGCGCTGCTTGAGGTGGACGTCGACTCGAGGTTCGACCTCGGTGCGGGCACCTACATCGAGCCGACAATTGCAGGCGATGTGATCGTCCTCCTCGAGGAGTTCTCCGTATCGGTCGACTCCTTCGATCTCGCCGACGGCTGGGATGTGATCGATGACAGCCAGGACGGTGAGTCATTCGACGTGACACTCGCCGAGGAGTCGAGTGCGGCCACCGTCGAGGTCGAGGGTGACGTGGCCGACGGCCGCGGAGAGATCGACACCGAGTCGCGGATTCCGATCACTCGCTGATCACCGCCCTGCTGCCGGCCACGGCCCATTGCGCCGGCCCGCCGATCGTGGCAGCTGTGCGAGCCTGGTCACATGATCGTGGCGATGCACGCACTCATCCACTCAGACGATGTCGACGCAACTCGGTCGTTCTTGCGTGATGTTCTCGACTTCCCGTTCGTCAACGATGCCGACGTGTCAGACGGATCCGAGACCGGCTGGCTGATCTTTGGCACCGGCCCCAGCGAGCTCGGGGTGCACCCGACCAGGGCGGAACATGGCGGACAGGTCTGGCAGACGCATCGGCACGTCGAGTTGTCGTTCATGTGTGATGATGTCGCGGCCACTCGTGAAGAGCTCGAGGAGAAGGGCGCGCAGTTCGACGGTGACATCGTCGACCAGGGGTGGGGTCTTGTCACCATGCTGTCCGTGCCCGGTGCCGACGCAGTGCAGCTCTACGAGCCGCGCCACGAGGTGGCGTACTCCCTTGCCGACAACACGCCATAGCCGCGACCGGCGAGGCCGTTCTTCGGAACGTGGCTGCTCAGGGCCGACCGCCGGCTTCAGCGGCCGATGTTCGCGAACCGCTGCGCGCCCAGAAACTCGATTGGGTGATCGGTGCCGCCCTCGAGTGCGAGGTCGGCCAGGACTTCGCCGAGCACCGACGCAAACTTGAAGCCATGCCCGGACAGGCCGGCAGCAAACTGCACTTGCGGCGCATGCGAGTGGCGATCGACGACAAAGTGCCCGTCGGGACTGTTCGTATACATGCACACGGCGTGATGTGTCATCTCGCCGCCGACGCCAGGCAGGCACCGTGCGAGAAAGCCCGTGGCGTCAGCCAGTTCGGCCGGGTCGAGTGTTCTGTCGAGCGCCGACGGGTCGTCCACTGGGCGGCCTCCGTGGTGGCGGGCGACCTTCACGCCGCGGCGATCGAGGGCAGGTACGCCGTAGTGGCCATGTCCTGGCGGTCCATCAGTGTCTTCGAAGAAGAACGCCGGCATCCCCGAGGCTGCGCCATATCTGTCGTCGGCAGCGAACCAGAAGGTCGATTGCCGGCGAACGTCGAGGGGGAACGCGACCGTTCCGAGCAGTTGCGGAGCCCACGCGCCGGCCGTGATCACCGCGCGTCGTGCCCGGTACTCGCGGCGTGAGGTGGACACGAGAACATCGTCGCCGTCGGTCGACCATGTGGTTGCTTCGCTACCGATGTCGAGCACGGCGCCGTGCGCACGCGCCAGCTGGGCGTGTGCCTCGACGCACGCTTCTACCGACAAGTAGCCCGCCGTCGGCTCGAAGACCGCGCTCTGGCCAGCGGGTATCGTGAAACCCGGCCATCGACGCTCGACCATCGACGGTGACAGTTCTTCAACCAAGAGATCGTGGCGGGATGCGCTCTCCAAGACGCCACCGACCACTGGACCGTCACGATCGCCAACTTCGAGAATCCCCAACTCGTGGTAGAGGGTGGTGCCGACCTGTTCGCCGAGCTCCAGCCAGAGTTCGCGAGCGCGCTGTAGCAGTGGGACGTAGCCCTCGTGTTCGAAGTAGGCGAGTCGGAACAGCCGAGTCTCACCGTGACTGCTGCCGCGGTCGTGTCCGGGTGCGAAGCGGTCGACGCCGATCGCTCGGGCACCCCGGCGGGCCAGGTGGAACAGTGTTGCTGCACCAACGCCCCCGGTCCCGACCACGATGCAGTCGTAGACCTGACTCACCTCGGCAAGCTCAAGTTGGCAGGGCGGGGATCAACCGCCAACGGCCGACGGGTCGATGTCGCAGAACATGATCGCTTCGAACAGGGCGTCGGCATACAGATCCTGCGACTCCACCGGGACGTCGTCGAGGTTGCGGAGCGATCCGGTGTCGGAGTCGCGGAGCTCGTCTTCGCCGAGCCCGCCAACGAAGGCTTCCGACACGCATTGCGCGTCGTCGCCGGTGAGTCCGAGGTTGTTCTCGAGTTCCGCGACGAACTCGACGACGAGGTCGTCGACACCTGTAGCACCACCGGCGTCAGTGTCAGAGTCTGCGTCGCCACCCGAGTCGCTGCCAGCGGTTCCTTCGCCCGAGTCACTGTCGACGAAGGGCAGCACGATCGCGTCGAGGTCGCCGGGGGTGCCGGACAGGATCAGCAGCGTGCGGGAGCCGTTGGCGCCCTCGACGGGGAATGGTCCCCCGACCGTCGCCTCTGCGCACTCGCTGTCCTGGTTCTCGTAGAACACCACGTCGACAGAGCTCTCGAAGAGGAACGCTGGCGTCTGGTTGCCGCCGATGAGCACGTTCGACATTTCGGTGTTGTCCTGACAACCGGCCACGCCGTCGTAGCCGAGACGCATTCCGAAGTCGTTGTCGGTGACAGCGACCGCCACCGTGACGAGCAGTGCCCCGCTGTCGTCGGCTGCGGGCAAGGCGTTGCTGGCGTCGGGGGCGTCGGCCGTCGGATCTTCCCAGAGTTCGAGACCCCTCGATTCCTCTGTGAATTCGTCTTCATACAGGACGACGGTTCGGGTCGGGCCGTTGTCTTCTTGGAAGGCCGTGCCGAACTCGCCGATGAAGTCGGTGCAATCGACGACGCACGTGGGGTCGGTAGCGCCTTCCTCGGTCACGAGGAACACACCCTCGGTTGGTGGCGCGTACAGATCACTGACCTCACCGGGCTGCAGTCCGGACTGCACGAGCGATGCCTCGACGAGGCCCGTTGTGCGCACGTAGAGGTCGACGGGACGGTCGAGCTGGTTCACTGCACGGAACTCGATGTCTCCAGGCGTGAAGTCGCCGGACGAGCTATTGCCGTCGCCGTCGGCCGTATCGTCGCTGTCGGCCGTGTCATCGCCTTCGGACATCTCATCGGCGTCGGTCGTCGCCGTGGTGTCGGTCGTCGCCGTGGTGTCGTCCGACGGAGCATCGGTGGTGGATGGCGCGTCGGTGGTTGCGGTCGTGTCGTCGCTGCTGTCGTCGTCGCTGCCGCATGCAGCGAGGATCAGCGCACCGGCGATCGCGGTGATGAGGAGAGATCGAGTTGGTGTCCGCACGGGCGAGGACCTTAGTGAATGCGCTGGAGCCGTAGCGGCTTCGGGGGATGGCCGTAGCCTCCCTCGCCGATGCATGAGTTTCGCCCGCCAGCGGTGGTGGAGGCCGACGCCGAGTTGTTGCGCGCCATCCGACGCGGTGACGCCGACGCGGTCGCTGGGCTCGTGCAACGTCAGGGGCGGTTCGTTCATGCGCTTGCGACGGCCGTTGCCGGAGCAGATCGAGTCCAGCCGGGTCGAGCTGACGTGCTTACCCGGCACGTCTTCGTTCAGGCGTGGCGCAACGCCGAAGCAGCCGAGCCTGGCCGTGCGTTCCGCCCATGGCTGGCACAGCTCACCCTGCGCGTCGCCGCGCATGAGGGCCTCCAGGCGGCGCCGGTCTCGATCGATCAGCTGAGCGACGACGCGGTGGCCGATCTCGTCGGCCCCGAAGCCGAGTGGCCACCGCTGCCGACAGGGCTTGCCGACGATGTGGTCGCAGCAGTCCTCGCCGAGTCCTTCGTTGCGCCGCTCGCACGCGACGATATCGCAGCAAGTGATACCGAGCGTCCTTGGCTTCGCGCGGCGCTCGTTGGTGCGTTGGGCACGTTGTTGTTCTTGCTGGTCGGCACCATCGTGCTCAGCGTGCTCGGAGGCAACGACGCCGGCGACCAACGCACGGTCGAATTGCAGCCCACAGGTCTCGTCGAGGGTGCCGATGGCGAGGTGACCGTGATCGACACGATCGACGATCTCCGCTTCGAGTACGACGCGGCACTGCTCGAACGACGCTCGGACGGATCGTTCTACGAAGCATGGGTCACGACCGGTGCCGGCGAGCTGATCCCGCTGGGCAGCTTCAATGGCGGTGACGACGTGGTGCTCACCGGCGCCGTGCAGTCGCTCGATGCATCAGCGCTGACCATCGGGCTGGCCACCGCATCTGCGGTCAGCGATGGTTCCCGCGTCGTGCCGGTGAACATCGTGGCCTCAGCCGACCTACAGGAATAGACGAGCCGGCAGGAAGAGCCGAGCAGACTGCTGGTGTCAGCGCGGCTCGCGCGGCAGGCCGAGGACGCGTTCGCCGAGGATGTTGCGCATGATGTTCGACGTGCCACCCATGATTGTGTAGCCCGGAGCGTATGCCAGGCCCTTGGTGAGGTCGGTCCACAACGTCGCCTCGGCACCGAGGGTTGCTGCGACGAATTCGGCGACACGGGTTTCATGTTCGGTGCAGAAGCACTTCGTGGCGGCAGAGAATCCGGAAGGGGCCTGGCCGAGCACTTCTCGGGCGACCAGGATCCGGCCGAGGCGGTACTCGATCTCGATCGCAGCCATCTCCTGGCGGACGCGTGCATCGCCGGTGTCGGCTCGCTTTGCGGCGAGCTCGAACAGCGCCCGATTCGATACCAGTCGATCAATCCCACCGCGTTCGTGTTCGAGCTGGCGCATCGTCTGCTTGAACGCATTGCCCTCGACGCCCACGAGGTTGGCCACCGGCACGCGCACATCGCTGAACCAGACCTCGCAGAAGTGTCGGTTGGTGGTCATGTCGGTGATCGGGCGGACCTCGATGCCCGGCGAGTCCATCGGCACGATCACCTCGCTGATGCCCTTGTGTGGCGGCCCCGAGCTGTCGGTACGGCAGATCAGGTAGCAGTAGTCCGCCGACTCGCCGAAGCTGGTCCAGATCTTCTGGCCGTTGATGATGAAGTCGTCGCCGTCGCGCTCGGCACTGGTGGTGAGCGATGCCAGATCGGACCCCGAGTCGGGTTCTGACATCCCAATGCACCACGTGGTGTCGCCCGACAGGATTCCTGGCAGAAACTCCTGCTGTTGGTCGGGGGTGCCGAAGTTGATCAGGGTCGGGCCCATCTGCCGGTCGGCGAACCACATCGCCGCGATCGGCGCACCGGCCGCGATCAACTCTTCGCCGACGATCAAGCGGTCGATCGGTGGACGACCGCCGCCACCGTGTTCGGTGGGCCACGTCATCCCAATCCAGCCCAGCGCGGCCATCTCCTTGGCAAAGTCCTTGGAGAACCCGTTGATCCACGAATCGTTGTGGCGGCCGTAGCGCTCGACTGCATCGGCGGCGACCTTGCGGGCGTGTGCGCGCAGGTTGTCCTGTTCAGGCGTCCAGTCGAAGTTCATTGGGTCCGAGCGTAGATCGCGATGCACAGAGCGGACCTGTTGGGCCGCATCGCGCGTCCGGCGGTGGTCGGCGCCCAGGATCGCCGCTACGTTCAGCCCTCGCATGACGATCATCTACACCCACACCGACGAGGCGCCCGCGCTCGCTACGTACTCGTTTCTCCCGATCATCCGTGCCTTTGCCGGAGCGGCGGGTGTCGATGTCGACACCCGCGACCTCTCGCTGTCGGGACGGATCCTGGCAGCGTTCGCCGAACGCCTGACCGATGAGCAGCGCGCTGCTGGCGTCGGGAGCGATGATCTCGCCGAGCTCGGTGAGCTCGCGCTGACGCCTGCGGCGAACATCATCAAGTTGCCCAACATCAGCGCGTCGATCCCACAGCTCGCCGGGGCGATCGAGGAGTTGCAGGCGCAGGGCTTCGATGTACCGGACTATCCCGACGACCCACAGAACGACGCCGAGCGTGACATCCGCGATCGTTACGGCAAGGTGCTCGGTTCTGCAGTGAACCCGGTCCTCCGCCAGGGGAACTCCGATCGACGGGCGCCGAAGTCGGTCAAGGACTACGCCAAGGCTAACCCGCACTCGATGGGGGAGTGGCCCGCCGATTCGAAGACCCACGTGGCCACCATGGACAGCGATGACTTCGCGTCGAGTGAGCAGTCGGTCACCGTCCCCGACGCGACCACCCTGGCGATCCGTCATGTCGCCGGCGACGGCGCCGTCACCACGCTGCGCGAGTCGGTACCGGTGCTCGCTGGCGAAGTTGTCGACAGCTCGGTGATGAACGTCGCTGCCCTGCGCGCCTTTCTGGCCGAGCAGATCGCCGACGCCAAGTCGCAGGGAGTGCTGTTCTCGCTCCACCTGAAAGCGACGATGATGAAGGTCTCCGACCCGATCATCTTCGGGCACGCCGTCACCGTGTTCTTCGCCGACGTGTTCAAGAGCTACGGCAGCGTGCTCGCCGCAGCGGGTGCCGATCCGAACAACGGACTCGGCGATGTGCTCGAAGCGATCGACTCGCTCCCCGACGGCCAGCGCCTCGAGGTCACCGCCGCCATCGACAAAGCGTTCGCCGCCGGGCCCGACTTGGCGATGGTCGACTCCGATCGTGGCATCACCAACTTGCATGTACCGAGCGACGTGATCATCGACGCCTCGATGCCCGCGATGATCCGCACGTCTGGCCAGATGTGGAACAAGGACGGTGAGCAACAGGACACGAAGGCGGTCATCCCCGACCACAGTTACGCTGGCGTGTATCAAGCGGTGATCGACGACCATCAAGCGCACGGCGCGCTCGATCCGTCGACGATGGGCACCGTGCCCAACGTGGGATTGATGGCCCAGAAAGCCGAGGAGTACGGGAGCCACGACAAGACCTTCGAGATCGACGCACCCGGGTCGGTCGAGGTGGTCGACACCACCGATGGCTCGGTCCTGATGAGTCAGCCCGTCGAGCCCGGCGACATCTTCCGATGCAGCCAGACCAAAGACGAGCCGATCCGCGACTGGGTGCGCCTGGCGGTCGAGCGAGCCGCCCTGACGGGTGCACCGGCGGTGTTCTGGCTCGATCGCAACCGGGCACACGATGCCCAACTGATCGCGAAGGTCGACCAGTACCTCGGCGACCACGACACCGATGGCTTCACGATCGAGGTCATGGCGCCGACGGAAGCGGCGACGTACTCGATCGAGCGCGCCCGCAACGGTGAGGACACGATCTCGGTCACGGGCAACGTGCTGCGCGACTACCTCACCGACTTGTTCCCGATCCTTGAGCTCGGCACCAGCGCGAAGATGCTCTCGGTCGTGCCGCTCCTCGCTGGCGGAGGATTGTTCGAGACGGGCGCCGGCGGTTCGGCGCCAAAGCACGTGCAGCAGCTGGTGAAGGAGAACTACCTCCGCTGGGACAGCCTCGGCGAGTTCCTCGCACTCGCAGTGGCCTTCGAGACGCTCGGTCGCCAGAGCGGGAACGACAGTGCGCGCATCCTCGGCGAGACGCTCGATGCCGCGACCGGCAAGCTCCTCACCGAGCGCAAGTCACCGACGCGGCGTCTGGGCGGCCTCGACAACCGGGGGAGCCACTTCTACCTGGCGCTGTACTGGGCAGAGGCGCTCGCTGCGCAGACCGACGACATTGCGTTGGCCGAGCGCTTCGCTCCGCTCGCGACGGCGCTCGCCGAGAACGAGGAGGCGATTGTCGCCGAACTCATTGGTGTCCAGGGCGAGCCGGTCGACCTCGGTGGGTACTACCGGCCCGACCCGGCCAAGGCCGAGCCGGCGATGCGTCCGAGCGCCACGCTCAACGCCGCCATCGACGACTTCTGATCAGCGCCGGGTGTCGCCCCAGCCTGACGGTCGCAGTCTCTCGTCCGGTGTGCGCGTCAGCGATCGGCGATGGCGACGTAGTCGCGCTCGTCGGGGCCGGCGTACCACTGCCGCGGGCGGGAGATCTTCTGCGCCGAGTCGTTCAACGACTCTTCCCAGTGAGCGAGCCAGCCCGACATCCGTGGGATGCCGAACAACACGGTGAACATGTCGACTGGGAAACCCATCGCCTGGTAGATCAGCCCCGAATAGAAGTCGACGTTCGGGTACAGACTGCGGTCGATGAAATAGTTGTCTTCGAGCGCCACCTCTTCGAGCGCAAGGGCGATGTCGAGCAGCGGGTTCTTGCCGGTCACCTTGAACACGTCATCGGCGGTCGCCTTGATGATCTTCGCCCGCGGGTCGTAGTTCTTGTACACCCGGTGGCCGAAGCCCATCAGTCGGCCCTCGCCCGCCTTCACCGACTCGATGAACGCAGGCACCTGGTCGACCGAGCCGATCTCGGTGAGCATCCGCACCACAGCTTCGTTGGCGCCGCCGTGCAACGGGCCATAGAGCGCAGAGGCCGCACCTGCCGCCGATGAGTACGGGTCGGCATGGCTCGAACCGATCACCCGCATCGCGGTCGTACCGCAGTTCTGCTCGTGGTCGGCGTGGAGAATGAACAACACGTCCATCGCTCGCTCGAGGATCGGATCGACCTCGTAGTCGCCGATCTTCCACATCATGTTCAAGAAGTTCGCGGGATACGACCGGTTGTTGTCGGGGAGGATGAACGGCAGCCCGACCGAGTATCGGTGGCACATCGCAGCGATGGTCGGTGCCTTGGCGATGAGGCGCAACGTCTGGTAACGGCGGGCCTCGGGGTCGTCGATCTCCTTGGAGTCGTCGTAGAACGTGCCGAGGGCAGCGAGCGCTGACACGAACATGCCCATCGGGTGTGCGTCGTAGTGGAATCCCTCGGCGAACCGCTTGCGCATATTTTCGTGGATGAACGTGTGATGAGTGACGTCGAAGACCCACTGCTCGAGTTCGTCTGCGGTGGGCAGCTCGCCGTGTAACAGCAGGTAGGCAACCTCGAGATAGGTCGACTGCTCGGCGAGTTGCTCGATGGGGTAGCCGCGGTAGCGGAGGATGCCGGCACCGCCGTCGAGGTATGTGATTGCCGACTGGCACGACGCCGTCGACAGGTATGCCGGGTCGTAGCAATACAAATTGGGGTCGAGTTCGCGCAACGCCGACGACGGGAACACGCCGCCCTCGATCGGGACGGTGACGGTCTTGCCGGTGCGGTCGTCGGTGATGGTGATCGTTTCGGGCACGTGGCTTCCTCTCGTGGCTCGAACTCGGTGGCCGGGGATCTCCCGACCGAGCGGTCACGATACTGCGCGGACACCCTGCGATGCCCTGCCGACGGATGCGGACCAGCAGATCAGACGGACGAATCCGACCGGTCAGAGTGGTTCGTTGCCGTGGATCCGTCCAGGGAGCAGCTCGCGCTTGTCGCCCAGCGCGTCGAGCGCCGAGCACAGCGTGCGGCGCGTGTCGGCGGGGTCGATCACCGCATCGACGTACCCACGGGCGGCCGCCACGTATGGATTGAGCAGCCGCTCGGCGTAGTCGGCTTCGAATTCGGCTCGCTCGTCGTCGGTGGCGCGGCGCATCAGGACCGCTGCGGCTTGCCCGGCGCCCATCACCGCCAGCTCGGCCCACGGCCACGCCAGGCACAGGTCGTTGCCCATGGTCTTGGAGTCCATCACGATGTAGGCCCCGCCGTAGCTCTTGCGCACGATCACGCACAGGCGGGGGACGCTGGCGCGGGCGTAGGCATAGACGAGCTGTGCGCCGTGACGGATCATCCCGCGCCATTCGAGGTCCTTGCCGGGGTAGAAGCCTGGCGTGTCGACCAGGGTGACAATCGGGAGATTGAAGGCATCGCACCAGGCGACGAAACGGGCCGCCTTCTGCGATGCGGGAATGTCCAGCGTGCCGGCGAG
>JBCDFR010000049.1:0-27484 GCA_039177505.1 Actinomycetota bacterium
CCAGCGATGATCGACCAGGTCGCCCGGTTGCGGCGGCGACTCCCTCGCCCGGTGCGCGGTGTCATCGCGCTCGGCGTGGCGACCTACGACAACTGGCGTCGCCACCGGACCATTCGGTTGGGCGCGGCGATCGCGTACTACGGACTGTTCTCCATCGTCCCGGTGCTGACGCTCAGCTTGGCATTCGCGGGCTTGTTCTTCTCCGAAGCCGACGTGCAGGAGTACCTCGCCGAGCGTCTCACGAGCTTCCTCGGCGCCAGCGAGCAAGACGCCAACGAGGTCGGCCAATCGTTCTCCGAAGCGCTCTCGGCGTCGGGCACCATCACCGGCCTCGGGTTGATCAGTGCGCTGTCGCTGATCTTCGCTGCGTCGCTCTTGGTGATCGCACTGCAGGACGCCTTCAATTCGATTTGGGATGTGCCCGTCCGTGCCGGCATCCGGCACTCGCTCGTTCGGCGCCTGGCGTCGTTCGCGGTCGTACTCGGAGCGGGCGCCGCGATCGTGGTGTCGTTCGCGCTCAACGCCGTCACTGCGTTTATCTCTCGGCTTGCACCCGATGCTCCCGTGGTCGACTCGCTCAGCGAGTTGTTCGGGTTCGCCGCGTCCTGGGCCCTCGGTGTCGGTGTGCTCACACTGCTGTTGCGGTATCTGCCCGACGCACCGGTGCGCTGGCGAGCGGCTCTCGTCGGCGGCGCGGTCACTGCGCTCCTCGTGGCGGTGGGCACAGTGGCGATCGGCGCCTACCTACGGCGCTACGCCTCGTCGTCCGTTGTCGGCGCAGCCGGCTCGGTCTTCCTCGTGCTGTTGTGGCTCTACTACCTCGCCCAGATCGTGCTCGTGGGCGCCGAGCTCACGAGGGTGATCGACGAACCTTCCACCAACGACGAGCTCTCGACGAGGACACGCCCGCGGACGGACAGCATGTCGACGAGCAGTTGCTGATCCCTCGCTCCGACTGAGGACGTCCGGGCCGGTCGCCGGTCGTAGGCTCGCCCTACATGTCGGTGTGGAACCCCGATCGAACCCGCTTCATCTATCAGATGCGCGGCGAGCAGCCCGAGTCACTCGTGAGTGAGGTGCGACGCGCCGAGGAACTCGGTTTCGACGCGGCGGTCGTGCCCGACCATGTGGGATCCACGCTGGCACCGCTGCCGATGCTGGCCGTCGCGGCGGCGAACACCGACACGATCCGCCTGGGCACCATGGTGCTCAACAACGAGATGCGCAACCCCGTTCAGCTGGCATGGGACGTCGCCACGCTCGATCGACTCTCGGGCGGCCGGATCGAGCTCGGGCTCGGCGCGGGACACACACCCCAGGAGTTCGCCGCGACCGGAATCGAGCGACGGTCGGCAGCCGAACGCAAGGCCCGGGTTGCCGAAGCGGTGGAAATCATCGCGCCGCTGCTCGCCGGTGACGACGTCGACTTCCACGGCGACCACTACTCGATCACGGGCGCGAGTATCGCGCCGGCCGCTCAGCGTCAGCTGCCGATCCTGGTCGGTGGTAACGGCCGTGCATTGCTGGAACACGCGGCTCGCCACGCCGACATCATCGGGCTCCAGGGTCTCGGTCGCACACTCGCCGACGGGCACTCACACACCGTCGACTGGCGGACCGAGCATCTCGACGCCCAGGTCGACCAGATCCGCACCGCGGCCGCCGAACGTGCGGTGGCGCCACGCCTCAACGCACTTGTCCAGGTGGTAGCGGTCACCGACGACTCCGATGCCGTGCTCGAGCCGTTGCTCGAACGGGTCGAGGGCCTCGCTCGCGACGACGCCGAGGCGATCCCGTACCTGCTGGTCGGCACCGTCGAGGAGATCGTCACCAAGATCGAGCGTGTGCGCACCCGGTGGGGCATCGGTGACCTGGTCGTGCGCGAGCTCGACGGTCTCGCGCCGGTCATCGCCGCGTTGCGGTGACCTTTGGCCCTACCGGCTGTGGCATCGGGCGACGTTTCATCGGCTCATGGTCGAGGCAATCGCCCGGGATCGGGCAACGTGCTTGGCGCACGGGACGGCGCCAGGCGGTCGGGGGACTGGCCCATGGTGATGTCGGTCGAAGGAATCGCCACCGCTGATGCACCGCCTTCGGGTCCTCGGCGCTGGGTGGTCGGCACCGATGGCTCGGCGGGTGCCCGGCACGCCGTTGATTGGGCCGTCGCCCACGCCGAGGGCCGGGCCACACACATCGACGTCGTCGCGGCCTGGAACACGGTGGCCGCTGCATCCTTTGGTTCGCCTGTCGTCGCACCCATCGACGAGCGATCGATCGCGAACGCTGTGCGCCGTGACCTCGAGTCACTCGTGGGGGAAGTGTGCCCGGCGGCGTCGGTTCCCGTCGCCGGGCGCGCCGTGCACGGCGCACCGACTCGGGCCCTGCTCGAAACCGCCGCTGATGCCGCACTGCTCGTGGTGGGTAGCCGCGGGCTCGGGGGGTTCGGTCGACTGCTCCTCGGGTCGACGAGCACGCAGTGCGCGACCCACGCCACGATCCCGACCGCAGTGATCCCAGTCGACGGTGTGGTCGGTCGACAGACGCAGCGCGTGGTGGTGGGCTGTGACGGGTCACCGAACGCAATGGCCGCGCTCAGGTGGGCGATCGACTTCGCCAGTCCAGGAACGGCAGTGGAGGTCGTATGGGTGTGGGACACCACTCCGCTCGCCGTCGGCGCAGACAGTTTCTTCTTCCCCGAGGCCGCCGATCTGTCCCGGGATCGGTTCGAGCACCTGGTCAGCAAGATGACCGACCACGCTCGCCGTCGACAGGTAGTGATCGAGCAGTCGTTCGTCCGCGGAACGCCGCGTCGAGCGCTCAGCGACGCTGGCGCACGCGCCGACCTGCTCGTCGTTGGCGCCAGAGGGCACGGGTCGGTCGGCGCCGCCCTGCTCGGATCTGTGTCGACGTGGTTGCTCCATCACCTCGGGCAGCCGCTCGTCGTCGTCCCCGACGTCGACAGCGGTCGATAACGAAGCTGCCGCCGCGTGTCATACGCCGGCCGTCGTTCGACAATGGCGGCCGTCCGCGACGACAATGTTCAGATGATCCGCGTCTTTCTGCTCGATGACCATGAGGTCGTGCGGAGAGGCATCGCCGCCGCGCTCGAAGCCGAAGACGATCTGACGGTGGTCGGCGAGGCGGGCTCCGCCGAGGATGCCTTGGCGGTCGTCTCAGAGTGCCAACCCGACGTCGCAGTGCTCGACGTTCGCCTTGGCGACGGAAGTGGAATCGATGTGTGTCGACAGATCCGCGACGACCACCCCGCCGTGCACTGCCTGATCCTCACGTCATTCGACAACGACCGCGCCTTGGTCGATGCCGGGCTGGCCGGTGCGTCGGCGTTCGTGCTGAAGCAGATCCGCAGCGCCGAGTTGGTCGATGCCATCCGGGGCGTCGCCGCCGGACGGCGGTACCTCGACGACGCCGAGGTCCGGCTGGCCGTGCGGCGACTGCGCGACAGCGATGAGGGCCGACTGGAGGATCTGACCCCGCAAGAGACGCGCATCTTCGAGCTGATCGGCGAGGGCTGCACCAACCGCCAGATCGCCCGGGAGATGTACCTCGCCGAAAAGACGGTCAAGAACTACGTGTCGAATCTGCTGGCGAAACTCGGAATGGCCCGGCGCACCGAAGCTGCTGCGCTCGCGGCCAAGCTCGACGAACGTCAACGCCAGGATCGCTGAACCGACCTCAGATTGGCACGGTCCACGACAACACGGTGCCCGATGGGAGGTTCGCGGTGACCGTGCAACTGCCCCCGAGCTCGGCAGCGCGCCACATCATGTTGGAGAGTCCGCCGTTGCGCTTGGGCCGTTCCGGCACCCCGATGCCGTCGTCGGCGATACGCAGCGTGAGGACGTCTGCGTTCCGTCGCAGCTCGACTGTGGTCGCCGTCGCCTGGGCATGTCGAGCGACGTTCGACAGGCCCTCGCTTGTCGTGGCCACGAGTTGCTCGGCGAGGTAGTCCGGAAGGTCGTCGAAGTCGCCGTCGATCGACAGGTCGACCGGGTGTCCCATCGTTGCTGTGCGATCACGCACGAGTTCGGCGATCGTTGCGGTGACGTCGCTGGTCGCCGCAGGGTCGGTGAGCTGGAACACCGCAGCGCGCAACTCGCGGATGGTGTCGTCGAGTTCGGTGATCGTGCCGGCGATACGCGACGACACGTGGGGCGGATGGGCGTCGCCGAGGACGGCTTGCAACGACATCCCCGCAGCGAATAGTCGCTGGATCACCATGTCGTGGAGATCGCGGGCGATCCGCTCACGTTCGGTGAGTAGCGCCAACTGCGCCTGGACCTCCTGGCGTACGGTGACATCGCGTACCGCTGCGACGACATGGCGGACACCATCGATGTCGACGGGGCTCAGGCTGATCTCCACGGGAAACAGCGTTCCGTCGGCGTGCTGGGCGAACAGCTGGAGTCCCGTGCCCATCGGTCGGCGCCGGGCTGTCTGGCTGTAACGATCACGAAAGTCAGCATGGTGGCCTCGATGCTCGCTCGGGACCAGCTCGTCGACGGCCAGGCCTTCGAGGTCGTCGACCGGCCGGCCGAAGATCGCCGCTGCCGCTGGGTTGGCGACCACGACCGTGCCGGCATCATCGACGAGGAGTAGCCCGTCAGGTGATGCAGTGAGTAGTGCGCCGCCGAGCTCGTCCCGGTCCATGACGCCTTCATCTTCGCTGTCCACCGCCTCGAGCGCCAAGCGCGTCGACGCCAGTGACGCTCAGATGGTGACGGCGTCCGGCTGCCATACTTCGCCGGGATGACGCGCAGATGGATCGTTGGTATCGACGGGTCGGAGTCGTCGCGGACGGCGTTGGCGTGGGCGGCGGCTGTCGCCGAAGAGCGCGGCGACGTGACGCTTACCGCACTCGGCGTGTGGCATGTGCCGCCACCGCTAGCGGTGTTCACCGCCAAGCGGGGATTCGGCGTTGACGAACTGGGTCTCGAGGCGACGGCCGGCTACGAGGTCGACCAGGCGATTGCGGCCGTTGACTCGTCTGTCGAAATCACGCCCGCCACGCGTCAGGGGGTGATCGGACACGCGTTGATCGAGGCCGCAGCCGACGATGCCGACGCTCTTGTGCTTGGGCGAACTGGCGGCGGCGAGCTTCGTCAGCGGCTCGGTTCGATCAGTCGGTACTGCGCAACCCATGCAGATGTACCGGTCGTGGTGGTGCCCAACGATGTCTCTCAGGGGGACGGCTCGATCGTGGTCGGATTCGACGGCAGCGACAACGCCGCGGCGGCGGTGCGATGGGCGGTCGACTTCGCCGGGCCGACCACCACGGTGCGCACGATTGCGTCGGTGGAGCTGGCCCCTTGGGCGGAGGTCGACGTGTTGCACGAGCGGTACGGCGACGCCATCGCGGAGCGTCGCGACGAGCTCGACGCTGCACTGAATCACATCGACCCCGGCCAACGGATCGTCCGCGACGTCGTCGTCGAGGCGCCTCGGCGGGCGCTGGTCGACGCCTCCACAACGGCCTCGCTGGTCGTCGTCGGCGGGCGAGGGCACGGGGTGATCGCAGCGGAGTTGCTCGGTTCGGTGAGTACGGCGATCCTCGAAGGCACGAGGTGCCCTGTGGTGATCGTGCCGCACAACGACTAATCGGGGTTGCCACGGCGACGATCGGCGTGTTCAGCGCCAAGGACTACGACCGAGCCGGCTTCGACGAAAGCTGCAGTCGGGCCGGATCGGTTCGTTGGCGCTCGACGTCTACGAAGAGGAAGCGGAGCTGTTCTTCCATGACCGGCGCGGTCGTCTGATCGCCGCTACGGGGCGCCGAGCGACGAATCGGGCTCGACGTCGTCGACGATGTGGTAGCGGCGTCCGGTGAGCGAGGTGGGGTCGATCCGCACGAAGTTGGGTTTCTCGCCCTTGAGCCAGGGGAACAGCGGTAGGTCTTCGGCGTCGAACCGCTCCTGCATCTTTTCGATCTGGCGAGCGGTGCCCTTCAACACGACGCTCCAGGCGACGCGCTCATCCGGGAGGTAGCCGTCGATCTCGAATGCCACGAACCGGTTCAGGACCGCGCCGGCAAGCTTGGTTCCCGCAGCGCTGCGAAACACGATGCCCGATCCGTCGACGACGAAGTTGATCGGGAAGATATCGGGTTGGCCAGCGATGTCGACCGCAAGCCGACCCACAGCGGTGTTCGCGAGCAGCTCCCAGCACTCTGCGTCGGAGAGGTCGCGCGTGGTCGAGTCGGTGGTGGTCATGTCCCGATCGTCATCGCAACTCAATACGCATACAAGGGTCGAACGTCACCGCACTGCCCGCGATCGAGCTGAGTACGGTGATGCCTGTGAGCACAGCAGGTCTGGGCGACGGCGCCGTGGTGGTCGGGGTCGACGGCACCGACACGTCGCGCCACGCGCTCATCGTCGCCGCGGAACTCGCAGCAGGGCTCGGCGCGCGGCTACGGGCCGTGCACGCGCTCGGGCTGATGACCGTGATCGACGGAGAGCACGTGTCGTCGGAGGGACGGCAGGAGGAAGTTGCCGACCATGCTCAGCGGCGGTGGTGCTCCCATCTCGACCAGATCGCAGGTCTGCACTGGGACGTCGACGTCATCTACGGCAGCCCGCCCGACGTGTTGCTCCATGCGGCCCGCGATCGAGATGCGTCACTGATCGTCGTCGGAACGCGCGCGGCGCACCGCGAGGCAGAACTCGGGAGCACGAGCCATCATGTCGTGCATCACAGCGATCGCCCGGTCGTTGTGGTTCCACCACCCGGTTGACGACGGACGCCGCGCTACGTTCCACTCATGGCTGAATTCAGCGAACGCGTCGCCATCGTCACCGGATCGTCGAGCGGAATCGGGGAGGAGACGGCTCGACGGCTATCGCAGCTCGGTGCGACGGTGGTGGTCAACTCGTCGTCGTCTGTTGAAGCCGGAGAGGCCGTGTCGGCCGCCTTGCCAGGTGAATCCACCTACATTCGCGCGGACATCAGCAAGCAAGACGAAGGACACGCCCTGATCGATCAGACGATCGAGCGATACGGGCAACTCGACTATCTGATCAACAACGCGGGCTGGACGACTTCGATCGACCACAAGGATCTCGATGGCTTGACCGACGAAGTGTTCCGCAAGACCTTCGAGGTCAACGTGTTCGGCACGTGGTGGTTGACCAAGCGGGCGATTCCCCACTTGCGCAAGTCTGACGATCCGGCGATCGTCAACATCACCTCGATCGCGGGCGTCCGGCCGGTCGGGTCTTCGATGGCTTACTCGATGAGCAAGGCCGCGCTGAACCAGATGACGCAGCTGCTCGCCAAGTCCTACGGGCCGATCCGGGTCAACGCCGTGGCACCTGGTTTGGTGGCGACCCCGTGGACTGAGGACTGGGATGCAATGCATGCCGCGGTGGCGGCGATGGCACCGATCGGCCGCTCGGCGACACCCGAAGATTGCGCCGAGGCGGTGCTTGCGTTGATCCGCAACCGCTACACGAGTGGTGAGATCTTCGTTGTCGACGGTGGTCTGACACAGGCGATGTAGGCGTTGCCGATGGCGTCGGCTTCGAAAGCGACCAGCGTCCTCGATGGATCGGGTCGTATCGTCCTGGGATGGCATCTCGCCGGGACCCCGTGGTGTGCACACTCGGGCAGACCGAGGTCGGAGGTCGATTGCGAGAGTGGACCGACCTCGCGCAGGCTGCGCGATCGGTCGACCCCATCGCTGAAGGGGTGCGGCTTGTGTTCTCTGCCGACTGTGGCGCGGCAGCTCGAGATCTCGCCGAGCGAGAGGCGTCGTGCTGTCCGTTCCTGTGGATCGAGGTCGCACACGAACGAAAGCGGTATTGATCCACCGCTAGCCTCGGTTAGCGGGGGGTTTTTCTCGGCAGACGCAGCAGCGTTGGCGCGGCGATGTTTTGAGCACTCGGCATTTACGGCTCCCCCGTTCGGGGGGGGGGCTGAGTTCTCCGGTAGCGGCCCCGTCGAGCACACCCTCGAACCCGTCGATGAACCAGCCAACGTAGTCAGCCGGCGTCACCGGGGGTTTGACGACGCGTTTGCTCCTGGCGCCACCGTTGCTGTCGGCGCCTGTTCCCCGCTTCGCCAGCCGGTCCACCCTCAGGCTCGATATGACCTGACGACCGCCGAGCGCGACCGCTCGGCTCGCCATCTCGCCCACCTGTTCCACCTCCCGATTGGCGATCGGTTCAGCGTCGACGAGATCGATCACGCCGTACTCGGTGTGGTCAAGGCCGCAGAGTACCTCCGATGGCGTTGGTGGCAGTACCCCGACGTGGCGGAGCAATATTCGACGTTCTTGGACGACAAGTATGGGCCGGCCCACGATGCGTATCGCCCGGCGTTCGGCCTCAGTCGATCGCAACGGCGCCAGCAGAGGGGCGGTTCGTAAACCGCGCGGAGGTACGGGGCGCGCCGCCATCGGTTCCGCCGGCAGCAACGCGTCAGGGGGCGAGTCGACGATCGTCTCGCACGAATCCGACGTTGATCGCGAGGCCCACGGCGGCGACGATGGCGAGCAGCACGAACGCCGGGCGCACTGCGTCGACGAAGACGGTTGGCTCGACGTCGGTGCCGCCTCCGCGACCATCGAACACGTTGGTGACGATGGCGACGCCGATCGTGCCGCCGATCAGACGGATCGCGAAGTTGGCGCCGGACGCGGTCCCGGCGTCGTCGGGAGACACCGAACCGACCACGGTCGAAGAGATCAACGCAATGCAGGTACCGAATCCCAGACCGGCGATGCTGAGCGGGACGAGCACTGCGACGATCGACATGTCTTCGGAGAGGAGGAGCGCGAATGCGCCGAGGCCGACGACGATGCACACATAGCCCAGGCTCATCACTTTGGCGGTGTCCCACCGCTCGGCCAACGCGGCGGCAGGACGAGCGATGAGCGCGATCGGTAGCACGAACGGCACCAGCGCCGCGCCGGCCTCGACTGCGGAGTAGCCGAAGATGTTCTGCACCAGCAGTGCGCCGTACATCAACGTGGGTAGGAATGTGAAGAACATCGCGATGCCCGCGAGGTTCAACGCTTGCACATTGCGGTTGGTGAGGAGTTCTGGACCGATCAAGGGTCGATTCACCCGGTACTCGACGATCACAAAGACCGCGAGCAGCACCACCCCAGCACCGGCGACGGCGAGCGTTGCGGCGATCGGCCATCCATCCGACTGATCGATGGCGACCACGAGGCCGACGAGTCCGCTCGTGATCAGCGCCGCGCCGATCCAGTCGATCGATCGATCTTCGGAGTCCGCGCGCGACCGCGGGACGAGGCGCAGGCCGTAGAAGATCGCCACAGCGCCGATAGGGAGGTTGATGAAGAACAGCGCACGCCATCCGAGCGTCTCGACCAGTGCGCCTCCGATCAGCGGGCCGGCGGCCTGGCCACCGCCGACCACCGTGATCAGGGTTGCGATGGCTCGTGGTCGCTCGCGATCGGGAAACGTCGCCGAGACGAGCGCGAGGTTGGCGGGGAACATGAACGCGGCGCCCGCTCCCTGCACTGTCCGTGCGGCGATCACCATTGCTGCGTTCGGTGCCATGCCGCTGGCGATCGAGGCGGCGACGAATACGGTCGCACCGCCGAGGAGGCCGCCACGACGACCGCGCAGGTCGCCGATGCGTCCCCCAACTGGCGTCAGGCATGCCCATGTGAGGGTGTAGGCATTGATCACCCATGCGAGCTCGCCGATCGACATGTTGAGCTCGGCTTGCATGTCGTCGAGCGCCACGTTCACGGCGCTCGTGTCGATGGCGACCATCACCATGCAGGCGCTCAGCGTGGCGAGAATCAGTCCGCGGCGCGGCGGTCGGTCACCGGTCGACGGGCTCGCGGGTTGGCGTTGAGCGCCGTGGAGCGACGCGAGCGCCATGCGGCCGGATCGTAGCCGTCGACGCAGGCGGCAACCGCGGGCTTACTCACGGCGCTCCGCGCCGTCGTCAGCCGTGTCGGCGTTCAATCATGGCGTGCAAAGCGCCAACGTCTGCCGGCGGCCGTCGATCTGCCGGTCGAAGCTCGAGGCGGCGCCGGCGTGTGCGTTGACTTAAGGTGTCAGCTGGGTACAAGTCGCCTGGTCTGCGGATCGGGCAAAGCAAAGGGGATTTGGATGGGTGTCTCATTTCGTTGGTGCGCGCTGGCCGCAGGGCTGGCCGTCGGGGCTACGGCATTGGTGTCGGCGTCGGTAGCTGCTGATCCGATTCGAGCGGGGGTGCCGTACTCGACCGACTTCGAGTCGCCTGAGTTCGAGGTTGGGTCGTTCGGGTTCGACGACGAAGACGACGTCGACGGTGTCGGCGGTTGGTTCGTCAACAAGCCCTTCTCGTTTGCTCCCGGTGGCACGATGGGGCCGATCGAAGTGCAGGAGCAGTTTGTGCTGTCCGGAGAACAAGCGGTCAGCATCGTTGCGAGTCCCGACGCCGACTGGCAACCGTCGATCTATCAGCTGTACCACCACGACTCGGCGATCCAGCCCGACGTCCGAGTCACGACCAACGTGTCGCTCGAGGGTGGTGATCTCGACATCATGCAATGGGGTGCGCTGTACGTGTACGGCCAAGATGACGATGGAAATTTCGAGTTCATAACCCAGGTGTCGAGGTATGGAGACAGCGGGTGGTGTCTGGGCGCCAACCGGACCAACTGCCAGTGGTCCGTTCCAGGCGAGTGGTACGAGGTGGTGCTGGATGTCGACTTCGAGACCAAGACGGTCGCGGCGACATTCGGTGGAGAGTCGCTCGGTGAGAGACAGTTCTTCAGTCCCGAGGCCACCTCGTTGGCCGCAGTGGGCACCGGTGCCGCCACGCTGCCAAAGACTCAGGAGTCCACGTTGTACGTGGACGACATCTCGATCACTGCGCAAGTGATCGAGTCGGGCGAGGTGAATGCGACATCCGATGTCACCACGGTCGAGTTGAGCAGTGAGTACACGTCCCCCGTCGTGGTCGCAACACCGAACCGTGCCCCGGGATCTGCACCGGTTGCGGTTCGAGTGAGCAATGTCACCTCGGACAGCTTCGATGTTCGCCTCCAAGCCCTCGGGGGTGGTCCGGCGGAATCAGCCGAGGTGAGCTATGTCGTGGTCGAAGAGGGCGTGTGGAATCTGGACGGCGCGAAATTCGAGGCCGTGCGATTCGACAGCACCGTCACCGACGGTCGCAACAACTGGGTTGGCGAACAACGCTCATACGGGCAGTCGTACACCGATCCGGTGGTGGTCGGTCAGGTGATGACGGAGAACGACTCGGGATTTAGCGCGTTCTGGTCGCGTGGCGTCGGTCCTCGCATTCCAGCCGATGCATCGACGCTGTACGTGGGCAAGCACGTCGGCGAGGACCCCGATGTCGGTCGGGTCGACGAAGAGGTTGGCTACCTCGTGTTCGAGAGCGGACGGCACGCCGTCGGCGACGTGAATATCGAAGCTGGCCGCGGCGGGACCATCGTTCGCGGGTTCGGCAACGCTCCTGGGTACCAGTACACCTACGACCAGGCGTTCTCGTCCGCGCCCGACGTGGTGGTATCGACCGCGGGTATGCGTGGGCGCGACGGTGGAATCGCGACCACGTTCGGCGACTCGTCCACCACAAGCGCTGTCGACCTGTCGGTCACCGAGGATCGCTTCGGCGACGAGGAAGAGCAGCACACATTCGAGGCCGTTGGCTACGTCGCAGTCGACTGATCACCAGTTCCCCCTCGCCAGGGACAACTTCTCCAGTCACCGTTCACGCGTGACCGAGCGAGAGGTTGTTCTTGGTGAGGGGCCGCCCATCGTGTCGTGGTGGGCGGTTCAGTCGGGCGTGGCAGTGGCCGGCTCGGTTGGGGCCGACATCGTGACCGCGACGGTGGTGGCGTTGTGGTGCTCGAGATGGCGCGCCGCGAGGGCGAGGTAGAAGAGCGCGGGGCTGGTGAACGCAGCCGCGAGGAAGGCAGCGGGTACCACGAGGGGTGCGGTCGGCAGTGCGCTGGTGGTGATGCCGGTCACCACGATCAGGACAGGGGCTGTCCAGGCGGCGAGCCCGCCGCGACTGATCGCGACCTGCGATGAGTCGTGCGATGAGGCTGTGACGAGCACGCGGCGTGCGATCCGTCGACGAAGCGCCACGGTCACGGTGGTGATGATCAGACCGGCAGCGATGGCCGCCCACCCGATGGCTTCGGTGTGGTCGACCACTCGTCCGGTCGAGAATCCTCCAACGGTCATCGATTGGATGGAGTGTTGAGGCATCAGCAAGGTGACCGCGGCGAACGGAGCGACCACGAGCAGCGCGACGGCGACACCGAGGAGTGTCGGCACGGCTCGACGGAGATGGCGTTGCGTGGCGGCGGCAGGCGGCGCGGCGGCGGTAGGGGGCTTCCACAGCTTGGTGTCGGGGTCGAAGCCGTTGCGCTTGAGGATGCGCCGCCGCACGAACATGGACCCAACCAGCCCGCCGGCGAACCATCCGATCATGTAAGGGAGAGGGGACCCCTGCCACGCCACGCCGAGCACGCCGTACAGGACCGTGAATGTGAGCCCCAAGCAGCCGGCGAACAGCGCCGCATATCGGACGACGAACCAGCCAGCAAGGTCATCGAGCAACCATCGGTGCCACTGCGGATCGAGCCGTTCGTTGTAGAACCGGTACTTCAGATACGCACGCAACGGCGGTCGCGATCGTGCCCGTTCTTGCCAACCAGCGACGATGACGTCACCGATCGCCCGGATCCCGTACGGGGCCGGATCACCGGCCTGGGCCGATTCGCGGAACGTCTCTTCGATCTCGGGTGCTCGTTGTGCGCGGAACCTTCGAGGGAACGCGTGCATCGCCCAGCGAAGCCGCCGAGGACCGTTCACGTCGACCCCGCCAGACGGCGACGAGCAGCCGCCACCATTTCGTCGCGCCGTTGCAGCTCCGTCGTCAACGCTGTTCGGCCGGCGTGCGTCAATCGGTAATAGCGCCGGGTTCGCCCGTCCACGACCTCTTGGGCTGCGGCGACCACCCAGCCGTGGTCCTGCAGGCGTTCCAACGCCCCGTACAGAGTTCCAGTGCCGAGGCGTATCGAACCATCGGTCAGTGCCCGAACTTCGGTAAGGATCGCGTATCCGTGTCGATCGCCGTCGGCCAACACGGCCATCACCGAGGTATCGACATCACCGAGCCGCTTCGAACTTTTTTCCACGTCCCGACTATAGGTCGTCGTACGACCTATCCAGTCCTCATGATGTCGCCGGCCTCTCGACGCAGCAACCACGACCGCGGACGGTAGGACCGGAATCCTCAACCCAGCCTGTATGCAACCTGCGATCTGGCTGTATCCCCGCCGACCGGACCCACCGCGCTCCGACCGCTACGCGCCGTTCAGGCGCTTGATACCGCTCAGGCGGCGGACTTCTCCAAGATGTGCACGCCGCAGGCCGAACCGAGTCCGATCACGTGGGCCAATCCCATCGTGGCGCCCTCGATCTGACGATCGCCGGCCTCGTCGCGGAGATGATGGCAGATCTCCCAGATGTTGGCGATACCGGTAGCCGAGATCGGGTGCCCTTTCGACTGCAGCCCTCCCGACACGTTGACGGGAAGCGCTCCATCGCGCCATGGCGCCCCCGATTCGAAGAAGTCGACGGCGTTGCCTTCGCCGCACAAACCGAGGTTGTCGTAGTGCACGAGCTCGGCGGTGGCGAAGCAGTCGTGGAGTTCGACCAAGTCGAGGTCTTCGGGGCCGACGCCGGCGGTCTCGTAGGCCGTCGTCGCCGCGTTCTTGGTCAAGGTGTTGACGTCGGGGAGTACCTGGCACGCCTCCTGCCACGGGTCGGACGTGAGGACCGACGCCTTGACCTTGACCGCCCGCCGCTGCTGCTCGGTCGACAGCGACTTGAGCTTTTCGCCGCTGATGACCACCGCCGCCGCGGCGCCGTCACAGTTGGCCGAGCACATCGGCCGCGTGTTCGGGTAGGCGATCATGATGTCGTCTTTGATCTCGTCGAGCGTGAACCGCTTGCTGTAGGCAGCGAGCGGATTGAGCGTCGAGTGCGCATGGTTCTTCTCAGAGATCCGGGCGAACAGGTCGAAGTCGGCGCCGCCGTACTTGTGGCCGTACTCCATCCCGACCTGCGCGAACACGCCGGGCATCGTGTCGGTACCGATCCGCCCGTCGGTGGTCGCCACCGCGCCGTACCGGCCGTTTGGCTCCCAGTGATGGCCATCGCTCTTGGCTTCCCCGCCGCCACCGAGCAGGCCGGCACCGGCCAGCTTCTCGACGCCGACGGCCAGCCCCATGTCAGCCTCGCCGGCCTTGATCGCCATGATCGCCGTACGCAGCGCCGTTGCGCCGGTGGCACACGCATTCGACACGTTGAACACCGGGATCCCGGTTTGGCCCACCTGTTTCTGCAGCTGCTGGCCGATGCCGCTGCGACCCATCAGGTTGCCGGCGGCGAGCACATCCATGTCACCCATGGTCACGCCGCCGTCGGCGAGCGCAGCCATCGTCGCCTCGGCCGCGAGATCAACCGTGTCGAGGTCCGGCCGCTTGCCGAACTTGGTCATGTTGATGCCGAGGATCCAGATGTCGTCGTCGTTGATCATGATCGCTCCGTAATGATTGTCTCGGCCTTGCGGCCGGTCGGTGGTGGCTGGGTTGTGACGGCCGAAACGCCAGCCTCGTCGCTGGCGCTTTCCTCGGCGGCGGTGTTGATTGCCGCTAGGCGGGTTCGAAGCCGAAACCGATGGCTTCCACGCCGTCGTCGTCGGTGCCGAGTGAATAGGTGGTGAGGCGCACGTCCATGCCCGTGCGGACGTGGTCATCGTCGGCCGGCACGTTGCGGAGATTGCCGCGAACACTGGTTCCACCGCAGTCGATGACCCCGGCGATGAACGGCACTTCGACACCCGGCGCCGCATGGGCGACGATCGTGAAGGTGGTCAAGACACCTTCCCGCGGAATCTTCACGGGCTGGAACTCGGTGGAGAAGCAGGACGCGCAGGCGTTGCGGCGATCGAAGAAACGGGCGCCGCATGAGGTGCACTCGTGGGCGACGAGGTACGGGTCTCCGTCGTCGAGCACGAGATAGTCGACGAGCGGGACACGTGTCGCGGTGTCGGACATGACTGCGACGCTAGCGATCTGCGGGTCGGCCCGTTCGAGCCGGAGGGTCGCCCGAGCCGGCCACGGTGCCGTCAGTGCGTGGCCACGCAGAACTCGTTGCCCTCAGGGTCGGCCAACGTGGTCCAGCGCAACCCCCACTCCTCTTTGTCGTGGACGTGCGTGGCGCCGAGCTCGATCAACCGGGCGACCTCCAACTCGCGGTCGCTCGCCTCGAGGTCGAGGTGTACTCGGTTCTTCAGCGTCTTGTCCTCCGGTACCTGAATGAACATCATCGGCTGTGCGCCAGGCGCGGGATGCTCGCGGCCGATCGAGGCGAAGAACTCACTCACCGGGGGTCCGTTGCGGTCGATCTCCATGCCGAGCGCAGCCGACCAGAACTTGGCGAGCGTCTGTGCGTTGCGGCAGTCGACGGTGACGGCGGCGATTCCGAGGGTCATGACTCGTGCTCACTTCCTGCGGCTGCTGCCGCTGACGATGACGTATCCGATCGCTCGATCGGCCACGAGATTTCGGTACGCAGTTGTTCGGATGGCAGCAGCGCACCGGTTGCCATGTCGACGCTCACCACGTAGTGCTCGCGTACGGGTTGATCGATGGTGGTCGCGTGACGGGCGACCCATGCGCCGAGCTGGCGGTACGTGTCGCCGATCGTGTCGTACCCACCGACATGGGTCATCACCGCACAATGCGCGGCGGGGATCAGCGTGAGATACACGTCGGTGTCGAGCACGGGTTGTGGTACCGGCACAGCCTCGGTGATCGGCAGGTACGCCTCGATCGGCTCGCGTTCGGTGTCGACATGGGCGGGGTACCGAGCAGCGGACGGGCCGGCCATCGTCGCGCCGGTCGTGGCCAACGCCTGCCACAAACGGCCGTAGGCATCAGCGAGGAACGTTGCGTACTCCGCCTCGTCGACCTCGCCCGATGCTGCCAGTGCATGCACCGCCGGTTCATCGCGCACGTGCACTGGTGTCGACAGACTCGGGTATTCCACTGCCTGCTGCAACTCGTGGACGATGCGGCTCACGTCGTCGAGTCGGCGGCGCATGATCGCCTCGTGCTCGGTGAGCACCTTGGCGGTGATCTCCGGGTCGCGAGCGCGCACCACCTCGGCCACGTCGCGCAGCGGGACATCGAGGTCACGCAGACGTTTGATGATCGTTGCGTCGGTCAGCTGCGATACGCGATACGACCGATACCCGCTGGTGGCGTCGATCTCGGAGGGGATCAACAGGCCCTGCTCGTGGTAGTTGCGCAGTGCTTTCACCGAGACGAGCGATGCGCGCGAGAACATGCCGATCGGCATCAGCGGGTCGTCGGCATCGGAGGCCGCTTGGCGAGTCATGGTCCCTAGCCAAGACCCTCCCCCAGGGGGAGAGTCAAGCGCCATCTTCAGGCTGGGCTACGGCGCCATCTCGCGCAACCACCCGGGGAGCCGCGTCGGTCGGCCGTCGGTGGTGGTGCACCCGTGCACTGTGACTCCGGTGGCGTGTGCCGTTTCACCCACGGTGACGAGGTAGGCCATCTGGAACGAAGCTCTGGCGGCAACCGCGAGCGCGACGTGCACGGTAATCACGTCGTCGAACCGCAGCGGTTGGCGATACTGGACGAACGACTCGAGCACCGGTGACTCGAGTCCCTCATCGCGCCACGCCGTGAATGGATGGCCGATGTGGCGCAGGTAGGCCACACGCGATTCCTCGAAGTAGGCGAGGTAATTGCTGTGATGCACGATGCCCATCGCATCGGTCTCGACGAAACGCACCCGAATGTCGTGGGTGAACCCGTATGTCGACGGGTCGACGGATGGCTCGACGGTCACGCGCACGACGGCGAGTCTGCCAGCCCGTGCCACACTCGCCTCATGACGCCGGCGATCGAACTGCTGCGGAGCGCCGGAGTCGAGCACTCGGTGTTGACCTACGACTCCGCTGGCGCCGACTTCGGGCGAGAGGCAGTGGTCGAACTCGGCCTCACGATGTCGGAGGTGTTCAAGACCCTCGTTGTTGATGCCGACGGACGGTTCGCCGTCGCGGTGTTGCCGGTCGGAGCGACGCTGTCGCTGAAGGCGATGGCCGTGGCACTGTCGGCAAAGCGGGTGGTGATGGCCGACGTCGGGCGCGCCGAACGGGCCACCGGGTACGTCGCCGGCGGGATCAGCCCCATCGCTCAGCGCCGCGAACTACCGACCGTTGTCGACGCCTCGATCGAGTCGCTGGCAGTGGTCCACATCTCCGGTGGGCGCCGCGGCGTCGAGATCGCCTTGGCGCCTCACGATCTCATCGCGGTCGTTGCGGCGACGCTGGCGCCGATTGCCATCAGCTGACGCCTTGGAGACGCGTCAACGGGCGGGGTGACGCATGAGGGCTTCGATCCGGGCCACTCGTGTGCGCGCTGGAGGATGTGATGACGCCAGCCGCGCCCGCCACCCGACTGGCCGGACCGATCCGGCGACGGTGATCACGTGACGCAGCGCACTCGCCAGTTCTCGACCGAATCCCATGCGGACGGCCCGCTGATCGGCCTCGAACTCCGAACCGTGAGACACCATGTTGGCGACGCCGTCCATCGTCCGGAGACCGGCGGTGAACGCCCACGACACGCCGCCGAGGATGACCGCGGCGACCGTTCCGATCGCCTCGATCGCAGACGACTGCTTGCCGAAGCTGCCGGTCGCGGCGTGGGCTACGTTCTCGAGAAAGAACCCGATGCGTGCCAACAGGACAACCGGCACCGACAACCAGTGGCCAAAGGTGATCGCCACCGTGTGCAGGCCGAGGTGGTGGCTGAGCTCGTGGGCGAGGACACCGCGCAGTTGCCGATCGGTCAGCTCCTCGACGGCGAATGTCGTCACGACGACGAGGTGTCCACCGCACGCGAAAGCGTTCAGTTCGTCCGACTGCAGAATGCGCACCACGAAGCGCGAGGTCGGCAGATCATTGGCTTGCGCGATCTCGGTCCACAGCGGTTCGATGACGGCCGCCTCGCTCGCGGTGGGGCGACGGGCACCGAGCAGCGGGGTAAGTACAAAAATCTGAAATGGGCGGATGAACAGGGTGAGACCGGCGATGACGAATCCGCTCACGAACCACCAGTAACCAACACCGGTGAGCCAAGTGAGCGGCAGCCACCACAACGCGAGCGCGACGAGCGAGACCGGGAGGATCGCCAGCACGGGCACCACGGCCCACAGCGCGGCCCGTTCCACGTTGCGCCGAGCATGCTCCACCGCGACCAGCGTACGACCACGCTCGGCTGGTCGAGTACGTCTCAAGGCGAAGTGTGCGCTGGTCGACAGTCACAATGCAGGCCAGCGACGCGAGGACCTGCGAGGTGATCGCGTGACCCAACGACAACGGAGTGCCGTCGATGATGCGTCCGTGGCGCGCCCGCTCCTCGATGCCGTCGCCGCGCAGCGCTCCGACGATTCCGACCAGGCGGTCGCTGGCCCACGCCCGGGGTGACGTCGAAGACGCGTGCGCGTTCGCCAGCGAGTCGGCCGGTCGACCCGGCGCTTGCTACGGCGTTCACGCCGGTGATCGCGCTGCACGGTTGACTGTTGGCCCGTCGGAACAGGTCGGGGTCAGCGCAGCGCCCGGGCCACCCAGCCGGCGACGAAATCAGCGAGCGCGTCGACGTCGATCGTCGGGTCGACCCGTCCGTTGCGAAAGGAGTTCGAGAACGAACTCACCGCACCGAGCACTCCCACGGTGAGCAGATCGGTTTCGCCGTCTGGGATCGTTCCAGCGGCTTGCCCTTCAGCGACGAGACGGCGCACATCGCTGAAGTAGACGCCGGCGCCCTCGTCGAGCACGTGTGCGATCTCGGGATCGGCTCGTTCGACGTCGAGCAGAGCGAAATAGCCGGCGTGCGCGGCCATGAATCGCACGCTCTCGGCCGCACCTTGGGCAATGCGTGTCGGCGCGTCGTCGGCGGGGGCCATGGCGATCCCCTGCGCACGGCGCAGGCGCTGGCGCATCGTTCGCACGAGTTCGACGAAGAGGTCCGACTTCGTCGGGAAGTACCAATAGAACAGCCCTTTGGCGACCCCCGCTGCGGCACAGATGTCGACGATGCGCGTCGCGCCGTATCCCCGGTCGGCGAACAGCTCGGCAGCAGCGTCGAGCAGCTGTTGCTTGCGCTCCAGGCCGTGTTCGGTGTGCTGGCGGTCCTCGCTGCCCGCAGGTGGCACGGCGCGGATCGAGCGTCCGCGCGCATCGGCAGCGATTTCACTCACGGGCGACAGTCCATCTCGCGGTCGACCCGCCGGTCAAGGTGGAGGGACCGACGCGTACACTCAGCGGCGATGTCCGCTCCGATCATGCCGGGCGCTGAAGCGTGGTCGTTCGAGGGTTCCTCGACGACTGGGCTGCTTGCGCTTCACGGGTTCACCGGTAACCCTTCCTCCGTCCGCCCACTCGCCGAGGCCGCGTCCGGCGCCGGACACCACGTCGAACTGCCGCGTCTGGCCGGTCACGGCACCGTTGTCGACGACATGTTGACCACGACGTGGGCCGATTGGTCCGCCGATGCCGATGCCGCGTTCGAGCGTCTCGCAGAGCGCGTCGATCGTGTCGTCGTGAGCGGCTTGAGCATGGGCGGATCACTCGCGTTGTGGATGGCACTGCAACACCCGGAAACGGCGGCGCTCGTGTGCATCAATCCGGCGACGGTGCCACAGGGTGCCGACGTGCTCGAGATGGTCCAGGAGATGATCGACGAGGGCATCGACGTCGCCCCGGGAGTCGGGAGCGACATCGCCGATCCAAATGCCACCGAGACCGCGTACGAGGGCACCCCGCTGCGGCCGCTGTTAAGCCTGCAGCACGACGGACTGGCGCCGATGACCGCCCGATTCGGCGAACTGACCATGCCGCTGACCTTGCTCACGTCGCGCCAAGACCACGTGGTGTCGCCGAGCGACAGCGAGCACCTTGCCGGCAGTTTTGGCGGGTCCGTGGAACACTTGTGGCTCGAGCGGAGTTTCCATGTCGCCACGAAGGACTACGACCGCGAGGCCATCGTCGAGCGCATGCTCGCCGTGCTCGCCGCGGTGACACCGGAAGTCGCCACCTCATGATCGCCAGTATCCCGAGCCCGGCGTTCAATTCGATCGACATCGGCCCCCTCAGCATCAACCTGTACGGCCTCTGCATAGCGCTCGGCGTTGTCGCTGCCGTGTGGCTGTTCGGCAAACGCCTCGAGGAGCGACAGGTCGGTACACGAGATGATGCGGCGGCTATCGCCGTGTGGGCCGTGCTGGCGGGGGTGATCGGCGCACGGCTCTACCACGTCGCTACGGACTGGGATCGGTTCGAGGACAACTACGAGAGCATTCCGGCGATCTGGGAAGGCGGCCTCGGCATCCCCGGTGGGCTGTTGTTCGGCATCCCGGTCGGATTGTGGATGTCGCGTCGGCGTGAGATCCCGATCGCTGTCGCGGCAACAGCGGCAGCGCCTGCCATTCCGCTCGCGCAGGCAATCGGGCGCTGGGGCAACTACTTCAACCAAGAGCTGTACGGACGTCCGACCGACCTTCCCTGGGCGCTCGAGATCGATCCTGAACACCTCGAGCCGGGTTACGCGGTCGGCACGACGTTCCAACCGACGTTCCTCTACGAGTCGTTGTGGACGCTCGGACTTGCGCTGCTCCTCATCTGGATCGACCGACGTTGGCGCCCGGCCCCCGGTCAGCTGATGGTGATGTATCTCATCGGCTACGGCATCGGACGATTCTGGATCGAAGGTCTCCGCATCGACCCGGCCGACGAGATTGCCGGGCTGCGCTGGAACCAATGGGTGGCCGCTGCCGTGGTGGTCGTCGGCGTCGTCGTGCTGATCTGGATGATGCGCCACGCGCTTCCAGAGCCCGAGCCGCGTGCCGACTTCGTCGAGGTTGACGGCGACGAGACTGGCGACGAGCTCGGCGGTCACAGCGACGCCGCCGTCGATACCGAGACATCCGACCGTAGCGACGATGGGCTCGACGCTGCAGACGACGCCGACGACGCAACGTCAGACCGCACGTAGAGACGTCGTCGCGGCGATCCGCGCTCGACGGCGACCCGCCACCAATGCAACGGTGTGACGATGACTGCGTATGAGCCGCGCCCGACTGCACCGCGCATCGAACCGATCGACGTCGAGAACGCCGACGGCGAACTCGCCGATCTGCTCGCGGGTTCCTTGACGCGCGAGGGGCGCCCGCTGAACATCTTCGGTGTCCTCGGGCACCATCCCAAGCTGCTGAAACGGTTCAACCTGCTCGGTGGGATGATCCTCAATCGCGGCCTGCTGCCCGCCCGTGAACGTGAACTCGTCATTTTGCGTGTCGGGGCAAATGCGCGCGCCGAGTACGAGTTCGGGCAGCACACGATCATCGGAGCGGAGGCAGGTCTCACCGAGGCGGAGATCGCTGCTTTATCCGACGCCGGTGAGGCGGGCAGCGATCACACGTGGTCAGCAGACGACCGAGCCCTCATCTCGCTCGCCGACGACCTGTGCGCCGACGACTGTGTGCATGACGATACCTGGGCGGCGCTGGCGCAGCGTTGGGGCGACGCGGAGCTGGTCGAACTCCTGATCGTCGCAGGTTTTTACCGGATGGTCTCGGGCTTCTTGAACTCCGCCGGCGTCCAGCTCGACACAGGCGTTCCCGGGTGGCCAAACCCGTGACGGCGGTGGATGTCGGGGGTCGACGATGTGACCAACGCCCGGTCCCGTTCTGGCCCCATCGCTGGATACTGGATTGGTGACGACCACCGGGACACGACGATCGCCGCTGCAGGAAGTGACGATCCACGGGCACAGCGTCGGCTTCCGCCGCGCCGGGAGCGGCCCAGCGGTACTGCTGCTTCACGGTCTGGCGGGAAGCTCGCGCACGTGGGACGCGGTGCTGCCCGAACTCGCGTTGCGTTACGACGTAATCGCCCCCGATCTGCTCGGACACGGCGAGTCGGCGAAGCCGGTCGGCGACTATTCGCTGGGCGCCTACGCGAGCGGCCTGCGCGATCTCCTGGCGGTTCTCGACGTGTCGTCGGCGACGGTGGTCGGTCACTCTTTCGGCGGCGGTGTTGCCCAGCAACTCGCATACCAATACTCGCACCTGGTCAACCGGTTGGTGCTCGTTGGGAGCGGCGGCCTCGGGCGCGAGGTCAGCTGGCTCTTGCGGACGCTGTCGATGCCGGGGGCCGAGTACCTCATGCCCATCGGGTTTCCGATGCCACTGGTGGAGCGGGTCGACGACGTTGGTCGCCTGCTGGCACGGCGCGACATTCGGTGGCCGTGGCTCAGCGAGATGTGGCGGGCGTATCGCTCACTTGCCGGTGCGTCGAATCGGCAGGCGTTCGTACGAACGATGCGGGGTGTGATCGAGCCTGGCGGCCAGATCATCGATGCCACCGACCGGCTGTACCTTGCCGCCCGCGTACCAACGATGCTCATGTGGGGTGCCAACGATGCGATCATTCCTGCCGAACACGGCGAACGGGCGCACGAGCTGATCGAGCACAGCCGACTGGAGATCCTCGACGAGGTTGGGCACTTTCCACACGTCGAGACCCCGGATCGCTTCGTCGAACTACTCGTCGACTTCGTCGAAACGACCGAGCCGGGACCCGGCGACGCGCCCTGGCGTGACGTGCTCTCGGCGGGCGCGTAGCCGTCTTGTCGTGGCTGCTGTTGGGGTTGGTCGGCGTGCTGGTCGCCGCTGCGTTCGTTCAGCTGCTGACCGCGGTACGGCGTAACACATACACGAAGGCCGTCGGCTCGTCAGGCGGCTGACACTCACCCTCACGCACAAAACCAGCGTGCGCGAGGGCGCGCCATGACGCCTGATTGCCTTGCGCCGGCGTTGCCGCACAGGCCGTGGTGTCCGGGTACCGGTCGAGCGCATGGTGCGCAAACGCTGCGATGATCTGTCGTCCGATGCCTCGGCCGCGGTGGTCGGCGTTCACGAGATAGTCGATGCCGACGGCGTCGGGGACCCCGACCGCCGCATCGTGTTCGTTGTGGTCCTCGTGTCGATAGCACTGGAATAGTCCAGCGGCGACCGCGTCGACCTCCGGTACCCACATCTCGGTCGGTTCTCGCCCCTCGATCCGTGGGAGGTACTTAGCACGCACCGCATCGATCTCCGCAGGCTGGTTCCACCAGCGCGCGATCGCCGGGTCGGCGAACCAGTCGACGAGCATCTCGAAGTCGTCATCGGTGAGTGGACGGAACCGGACAGCCGGCTCTGGTGATTCCTGCATCCGATCACAGAGTCTGCTCGGAAAAGCAGACCTCGCGGCGCCGATGAGTGGCGACAACGCTTCGAGTGCCTACCGTCTCGTCCCGTGAACACGCTGCATCGCCTGACGGCAGCACACCTCGACGTCATCATCGACACCTTGACGACGCCGACGATCCGCTATTTCGGCGCGCCATTGGGCGACATCGATGCTGCGACGCTGATCGGCGCGCTCGATCGACCACTGGTCCCCGGCGGACTCGACGCCGAACCTCCACTGGCGATCGTTCCCGAAGCGGGAGGTGGGTTCTTCGGTCGCCCGGGACTGCTCGGCCATCGTCCGACGGGCATCGACCACGCGCCGGTGTTCGCCGTGGCGGGGGTCGAGCGCAACGAGCATTCGTTGCGCTTCGACTCCATCGACGAGGTGGGCGCGCTCCGGCTGGTGACCACCGTCTCGCTCGACGACGCGCTGACCGTGTCGGTATCGGTGCGCAACGAGGGGCCGACCCGGTACCACCTCGACGCGCTCACCGTGACACTGCCGCTGCCCGACCACGTCGATCAGCTGTTGCTGTTCGACGGACGATGGGCCCGCGAGTTCGCGACACGGCGGGTCGACTGGGTGGAAGGAATACATCAGATCGACAACCGCCGAGGTCGGACGTCGCACGAACATCCACCGTTGCTCTTTGCCGGTTACCAGGGATTCGGGGAGTGGCGCGGCGATGTCTGGGGTGCCCACCTCGCGTGGAGTGGCAACCACTCGATTCGTGCCGAGCGGCTGGCCGATGGGCGGCGCTACCTCCAGCTCGGCGAATTGCTGCAACCGGGCGAAGTGGTGCTCGAACCGGGCGAGTCGTACCGCACGCCTGACGTGATCGCCGTGCACGGCGACGGGCTGACGCCCGCTAGCTGGGGCTTCCACCGCACGGTTCGGCGGCGAGGTCCGCAGCGCACCGCGCCGCGGCCGGTCGTGGCCAACACTTGGGAGGCGATGTACTTCGATCACGATCCCGTCGCTGTCCGGGCACTTGCGGATGCAGCGGCCGCCGTGGGGGTCGAACGGTTGGTGCTCGACGACGGATGGTTCGGTGGCCGCCGCGACGACACCGCCGGACTGGGCGACTGGGTCGTGTCTGCCGACGTCTACCCCGACGGGCTCGCGCCGTTGATCGATCACGTGCGGGGCCTCGGAATGGAGTTTGGGATCTGGGTCGAGCCCGAAATGGTCAATACCGATTCGGAGCTGTACCGCGCCCATCCCGACTGGGTGCTGGCTGATCACCGACGGGCGCCTGTGCTCGGCCGCAATCAGCTGGTGCTCGACATCAGCCGAGACGACGCCTTCGCCTATGTGCTCGGTCAACTCGATGCGCTCCTTGCCGAACACGACATCGCCTACGTGAAGTGGGACATGAACCGACCGCACGTCGCCCCTGCAGCTTTCGGTGCACCCGGCACTCGGCGACAGACACTGGCGATGTATCGACTTCTCGACGAGCTGCGGGAACGGCATCCAGACGTCGAGTTCGAGACGTGTTCGGGCGGCGGGGGACGAATCGATCTCGAGATCTTGCGGAGAGCAGAGCGGGTGTGGGCGAGTGACTGCATCGATCCGCTCGAGCGACAGGTGATCCAGCGAGGTCTGTCGATGCTGCTACCGCCAGAGGTCGTCGGTGCTCACATCGGCGCCCCGCGCGCTCACACCACGCAGCGCACGGCACGCACGTCGTTCAGAACGGCGACTGCACTGTTCGGACACCTCGGTGTGGAGTGCGATATCGGTGCGCAAACGCCAGGAGAGCAAGAGCGCATTGCCGAGGCGATCTCGCTGTATCGCAGGTTCCGCCCGTTGATCCACGCCGGTGATGTCGTGCGGTTCGACACCGAGCGGTCGGTAGTGGCCCATGGGGTGTATTCCGTCGATCGGAACGAGGCGTTGTTGTCGTTCGCGCAGCTGACCACCTCCCAGCGGCAGATACCCGCTCGATGGCTGATTCCGGGTCTGCTCGCCGACGCGCGCTATGCGGTTCGCCATGTGGAGCTCCCGGGCGAGGTGCTGGGGCTCGCGTTCTCCCAGCCGGCGTGGTGGGGGGCCGACGACCCGTTGGTGTTGACCGGGCGACAGCTGGATCAGCACGGACTGCAGCCACCGGCACTGCATCCCGAGACCGCGGTGCTGGTACATCTCGGCCGCGTCGCCTGACGGCGCTCAGCGCAGCTCGTCAGCGAAGCGACAACTCGGAAGGTGACGTTCGAGCGTGTCGCCGGTGGAGGCACCCTCGTTGACGACGCGCCACGACAACGTCGAGCCGTCGGCGAAGTCGACATCGAGACGTGTTTTCACGGTGTGCTCCTTCACTTGCATTTGCGTCCGGATTGCGTGCGACGTCGCCGGCGGCGACGTCATCCAGATGTGCCTCCAGCCGGTCCAGCCGTTCGGCGTTTCGGCACCGCAGCGGATCTCAGCCTGGGCTCGCGGAACGCCAGCGGTAGCCTCGGCCGCCGTGTCCGATCGCATCACCCCCGACGACGTGGTCAAGGTTGCCCGCCTCGCTCGACTCTCGCTGGGCGACGACGAGCTGGCGGTGGCGACGAGTGAGCTGCGGGCGATGCTCGACCACTTTGCTGACATCGACGCGCTCGACCTCGACGATGTCGAGCCGATGACCCATCCGGTACCGATCGACAACGTGATGCGCAACGACGTGCCGTCGCCGACGCTCGACCGCGACGAGGTGCTCGCCGCGGCGCCCGATGCCGCTGACGGTCGCTTCCAGGTACCGCCGATCATCGGGTTGGAGGACTGACGTGAGCGACATCGCGCCGCCCACGCTCGACCAGCGTGCTGCCACCATCGCCGAGCGGGTCCGCGCAGGGGAACTCAGCGCAACACAGGTCGTTGACGATCACCTTGCCGCGATCGATGCGCACGAGTCCAAAGTGCATGCTTTCAACCTCGTACTCGGTGACGAGGCCCGGGCGCGTGCGGCAGATGTCGACGCCGCTGTCGCAGCGGGAATCGACGTCGGTCCGCTGGCCGGTGTGCCGATTGCGCTCAAGGACAACATGTGCACCCGCGGTGTGCCCACGACGTGCTCGTCGAAGATCCTCGAGGGATGGCGCCCGCCGTACGACGCGACGATCGTCGAACGGTTGAGCGATGCCGGCGCGGTGGTGATCGGCAAGACCAACCTCGACGAGTTCGCCATGGGCTCGAGCACGGAGAACTCGGCATTCGGTCGAACCAACAACCCACTCGACGTGACACGCGTGCCAGGCGGATCCAGCGGCGGTTCGGCCGCATCGGTCGCCGCAGGGTTCGCGCCCGTAGCGCTCGGTTCTGACACCGGTGGTTCGATTCGCCAGCCGGCGGCGTTGTGCGGAGTGGTCGGCGTCAAGCCGACGTACGGCGCGGTCAGCCGACTGGGGTTGGTCGCGTTCGCCTCGAGTCTCGATCAGATCGGACCGTTTGCCCACGATGTTGCCGACGCCGCGCTCGTCCTCGAAGCGATCTCGGGCCACGATCCCGGCGACTCGACCTCGATCGATCAGGGGCCGCTCGACCTGACGACGGCGTTGGCACGCGGCGTCGACGGCATGCGCATCGGACGTATCACCGACCTGCCGGAGGGCGCTGACGCCGATGTGGCTGAGCGTGTCGATCAGGCGTTCGCGGCACTTGCCGACGCCGGTGCCACGATCGTCGATGTCTCGGTTCCCGCCTTCGGGTACGGCCTCACCGCTTACTACCTGATCGCTCCTGCCGAAGCGTCGAGCAACCTCGCCCGCTACGACGGCGTGCGCTTCGGCATGCGCACTGCAGCGCCGGACACGAACGCGATGTACATCGCCACCCGCACCGAGGGCTTCGGCGCCGAGGTCAAACGACGCATCATGCTCGGCACGTATGCCTTGTCGGCCGGGTACTACGACGCGTACTACGGCCGCGCCCTCAAGGTGCGCCGTCGGATCGCTCAGGACTTCGCCGCCGCCTACGGGCAGGTCGACGCCTTGATCACGCCGGCGTCGCCGAGCGTGGCGTTTCGCGCCGGTGATAAGACGGCCGATCCGATGTCGATGTACCTCTGCGACACCTACACCATCCCGGCCAACCTCACCGGCGAACCGGCGATGAGCGTGCCATTCGGACTCGGCGCCGATGG
>JBCDFR010000050.1:0-25217 GCA_039177505.1 Actinomycetota bacterium
GACGATTGACATGGCAAGAAGCTATCGGCACGGTCGGCGCCGTCGAAGGCTGATGTGAAACGCAGCTGCGTGCCGGCGGACGTCGGCGACTCGGCGGGTACTGCGCCCCGTACGATCCAGGTGTGAACCGTTCGGCGCGCAGCTGCGTTTCACATCAGCCTTCGACGGCGCCGACCGTGCCGATAGCTTCTTGCCATGTCAATCGTCGGGGCACACAACGCCTCGGAGCTTGATCCCGCGTTCGTCAATCGCTCGGCTGAACTCAGAAGCCTCCGAAGGTGGGCAGACGAGGCCCGTCGCGGCGAGCCGCGGATCGTGACCACGATGGGTCCAGCCGGAATCGGCAAGTCAGCGCTCATCGATCAGGTAGTCGCCGAGTGGGTCGATCTCGGTGGAGAGTCTTTCAGCGCAGCGTGTGCAGAGGACACCGATGTGCCGTACCTCCCGATGGCGGCCGCACTCCGCATGGTCGATCGTCTCGCGAATTTTCGTAGCGAACCAGGCATCACGCCCGATCAGACGCCCGCAGTTTTCCTTGAATTCTCTGAGCACTTGATCCGATCGGCGCGACGACGGCCAGTCGTATTGCGCCTCGATGATCTGCAGTGGGCTGACCGAGCGACGCTCGACGTTCTCGCGCATACGTGGACAACCGCTAGCGCGGAAACAATCAGCGCGCCGCTCCCGTTACTCGTCGTGCTCGCCCAGCGCACCGACGGAAGCCCTGCGCCGAGTGACCGTCTCGTGGATCGCTTGGCGCGAGATCGCAGCTACCGACGTCTCGACGTCGAGTCGCTCGATGAGGTTGCAGTCAACGCGATCCTGACTCGCCAGCTTCACAACCGACCGTCGCGGGCACTACTGGCAGACGTGTTGGAGATCACCGAAGGCAACCCACTGTTTGTTTTAGCACTGGTCGGTTCCCTCGAGCGTCTCGACGCCCTCGTGGTCCGCAACGGCGAAGTCACGGCGGTAGGCGACATTCTGCCGGAGCACTTCGATCTCGACCGTGCGCTGCACGACACCACCGCAAGCCTGTCGGCCGAAGCTCGGCGTGTGATCGAGGTTGCGGCACTGCTCGGCGATCGCCACCCGACCACCTTGTTGCAAAGCGTCGTCGACATCGGCGACAACGAGTTCGAGACTCTGATGGACGAACTCGAGGGCTCCGGTGTGCTCATCGAGCGGCCGGACAACACGATCCAGTTCCGGCACACACTCGTCCGCCAGGTGGCAACGAGAGCGATGGGCCGGAGACGTCGACAAGCCCTCCACGCGCGCATCGGCGCGCATCTCATCGACGACGCCAAGCGCAGCGAGACGGCCGACGAGTTACGGATCGCCCACCATCTTCGACGGGCCGGGCCACGAGTCCGCGCAGGAGACGTCATCCACTATTCGGCGCTGGCCGCCAACCGATCGGCCGAGCTCGCTGCGTGGGGCACTGCGGCACGCTACGCCAAGCTGGCGATCGAGCGCCTCGACGCCGAGCACACTGACGACGAGAACGGCCCGGATCTACTCGAGCTGACGACGCTTGCGGCACGGGCTGACTTCCACAACCACGATCCAGCATCGACGGCGCACTACTCGTCGCGATCGATAGAAATGGCGCGGGCTCGAGGCGATCACGAGCTGTGGGGCGAAGCGCTGCTCATCGGCTTGCGCAGCGAGCTGACGCTTGGGACAAGAGAACGCCCTCACGCGGAGCTTCATCTGCCAATCGAGGAGTACCTGTCGTACGTCGATGACGCCGACCAGACCCGTGCCAGGTGTTGGCAGTTGCTGTCCGAAATCGCTGCGTCGCAGGGGCGCCTTGCAGCTGCGGAAGAGGCCTCGCGCCACGCGGTCAATCTCGCAGAACAGCTCGATGACGATGAGCTTCGATCTTGGGCGTTCGCAGGCCGTGCGATCGCCCACTTCACGGCGCTGCGACCACTCGACGCGATCGATGCGCTGCATGCCGCCATCGAGGCGGCTCAGCAAAGCGGCAACCGATGGATCGAGTCCGCACTCCACGGCCGTCTCTCGCTCAGTCATCTCCTGCTGGGACAGCTTGACGAGGCCGATGCGGCGGCCGACCGTGCGCTCGACGTCGGCCGCGCCACACATCATTGGGCGGAACGAAGTCTGGGGTCGGCGGCGAAGGCGCTCGTTGCGCTGTCGCGCGCAGACCTCCATGAGTGCGCACAGCGGTGTGAGGACGCACTCCTGCTCCACGAGCGCTCCGCTTCGCCATTCGGCGCCGGATTGGCCGCACCGCAAGCCGCAATGGTCGGAGCGGTCCGCCTCGATCGTGCTGCCGTCGACACAGCGCTCGATCGCTGGCGCCGAACCGGTGTTGGCGGAGCGTCCAGGTTTCAGGTGCTGGTCGACACACTGATGGATCCCGTCGATGTCTTCATCGAGAGCTTCGACGCCGATCGCTACCGTCCCGCGAACGGCTCACTCCACGCACTGACGACGATCTCGGTCACGCTCGATGCCGAGGTGGCGTTCCGTCGAGGCGATCGCGAGCTAGCACGCTCCGCACTGATGCTACTCACCGAGGTCGCAGAACGCGGCGTCACGCTGCTCCTTCCCGTCGGCGCCAGCGTCGGGCGACTCCGGGCTCTGTGCCTGGCCACGCTCGGCGAGCGCGACCCAGCCGTCGACCTCCTCACCGCCACCGAACTCACCCTGCGGGTGGCCGGGTGTATTGCGGAAGCGGCGCGATGCGCCGCCGATCGAAGTGCTATCCAGGCGGGTGCACGCGACGTCGATGCGGTGACGCTGACCGAACTCGTGCAGAAGACAACCGATGAACTCGACTCGCTCGAACTGATCGGCCCGCTGTTCCGACTTTCCGAGCGGCTCCCCGACCATCTACAACACGAGGCCAACTTCGAGCGCACCGTCGTGGCGTGGGACATGGTGTCGTCGACACCGATGCTGGTGAGCGGCGGCGACGCGGCCTACGTCGAACTCGTACGCGAACTGAACGAGATGGTCGAGTTGCGCATCGAAGCGCGGCGGGGGCGCGTGTTCAAGTACACCGGCGATGGCCTCTTCGCCTGGTTTCACACAGCTGCAGACGCGTGCGCATGCGCCCGCGCCGTACGTCGCGACCTCGAGGCGCGCAATCAGCATGCCGAACGACCCTTCTTCCTACGAGTTGGAATCTCCACCGGTCGACCGATCGACGATGGGGGCGATCTGTTCGGTGTCGCCGTCGTCACAGCGGCGCGACTCTGTGACGCTGCCGACTCGGGTCAGATTCTGAGCGATGCCGCCTCGGCCATCGACGAGCAGATTCCCGGGACCGGCCACGATGTTGGAGACCACGCCCTCAAGGGTCTGCCTCAACCAGTGGCGGTTGTCGAGCTGCTCGGTTGACGATCGTCACGACAGCCCGCTCGCACGCGCACCGCAGAGGCGCTACGGTCGTCTCGGGCAGCAACAGACGGGTTGGAACACTGCTCAAGGCCGAGATGAACCTGGGGGGTTCTACATGCCGATCATGCCATTTCACCTCGAGAAGGGGCATGCGATGCTCGCCCTGGACGACCTCTTCAACAATCCGCAGCACGGCGACACGCTGCAGCAGCTGCACCAAGGACTCGGAGCGGGGACGCCACTCGGGGAGCTGTTCGCGGTAGCGCTCAACTCGGCGCCCAACATGAGCTCATACGCCGGTGCTAGCCAGCCGGTGACTGACGCTGGTGGACTTGGACCGTTCGTCAGCGGCGCCTGGTTCGGCCAAGTCGATCGCCCCGCCGACATCCCACCGTCTGCCGATTGGGAACCCCCGACCACCGACTACTGGATCGACTACAGCGGTGACGTCGATGAGATTATTCGCCAAACGATGCTCTTCGCCGTCGAGGTGGCGTGGGGCATCGCTCCCGACGAGCCCCTCATCAAGCCGGCGAGCCCGCGGCGAATCGAGTTCTGGTGGCACTGCGCACAGCGTTGGTTCGATGCGTGGGTCTCGTGGCAAAACGCCGACGACGCGATCCGCATCCTGTTTGCCACGCCGGTGCATACCTACGGCACGGTCTACTCGTCCGTGATCACCGCCGAGAACACGTCGACAGGTGCAGGCGGGGAGCGCACCGAGGCGACACGCGTGACCCCTGCAGACACCGATCCAAACGCCGACATGGTCCTGATCACCCACGAGCGACATCAAGCGAGACTGCAGTGGTCATTCAAACCAGCAAGTGCGGCATACCCAGGAATCACGCTCTCCGGTCTCGGGGCGATCCCGATACCAGCGGTTGGGCTGCACTTCGACGGAGAGGACGCCGTCGACGCATGGCGAATCGACCGCAACGCCGGCGGGATACAGCCCCTGAGCAACACGGGATGGAGATGAGCCGATGACCGACGAGCCTGAACAGCAGCTCGACTTCGACCTCGAGCTCAGGAACGACCACACCGAGGCGATCGTCGAAGACCTACGAGTCGGTCTCGAAGAAGCGTTCTTCATCGAACCGACGACGTTCGGTCTTCGCCGCGATCTCCATGCGGGCGGTGAGCGGATCACGAACGGTCGCAGCACGGCGTATGCCTGGCAGGTGACCGCGCGCCCCAAACCGAAGTATTGGGGTGTGCTGAACGAGCCCGTGGTGATCAACGGCACAACGTTCGTGGTCGCAGGGGATGGTGCGCCACAGTTCGCCCGATACATCGACTGGCACAGCATTTTCGTCGATCTCGGGGTGGCGGGTGCCGCACGCGTGGTGAACGATCCGACCGACTCGTAGGACACGCCGAAGCGCCGTCGGCGCCCAGTACCGACCGCCGGCCTGAGTGCCCGCGTCCGGGCTCGGGCGCCAGTGGTGGGTGGTCTTGATCGAGGAATCCGGCACACTGCGGCTTGACAAGCGCAGTCGGGATCACTAGCGAAAGGCACCGATGTCCAAGCCCCTCGTCGTCGTCGAGTCGCCCGCCAAGGCCAAGACACTGTCGAAATTCCTCGGCAACGACTACGACGTACGCGCCTCGGTCGGTCACGTCGCCGACCTGCCCAGCAAGGGCCTCAACATCGACGTCGACAACGGATTCAAGCCGACCTACGAGCTGACCGATCGCGGCAAGTCGGTGATCAAGGAGCTGAAATCGGCGCTCAAAGAAGCGTCGGAGCTGTACCTCGCAACGGATGAAGATCGCGAGGGCGAAGCGATCTCGTGGCACCTCCTGGAGTACCTCAAGCCCAAGGTGCCCGTGAAGCGGATGGTGTTTCACGAGATCACCAAGTCGGCCATCGATCACGCCGTCAACAATCCGCGCGGGCTCGACTACGGATTGGTCGACGCCGCCGAGACGCGGCGCATTCTCGACCGTCTCTACGGCTACGAGGTCAGCCCGGTGTTGTGGCGGCGGGTCAACCGCGGTCTGTCAGCTGGGCGGGTGCAGAGCCCGTCGGTGCGCCTGGTGGTGCAACGAGAGCGCGAACGCATCGCCTTCGTGTCCGCTGACTATTGGGACATCGATCTGTCGACCGCGACCGCGCCGACCTTCGACGCCCGGCTCGTCGCCGTCGGCGGCACCAAGGTGGCCACCGGCAAAGACTTCGACGACCGCGGCAACGCCGCCGCCAATGTGGTGGCCCTGCTCGAAGCCAAGGCGCGCAGCTTGGCCGACGGCCTCGACGGCGCCGACTTCACCGTGCGCTCGGTCGAGGAAAAGCCGTATCGCTCCTCGCCCAAAGCACCGTTTATGACGTCGACGCTCCAGCAGGAAGGCGGTCGCAAACTGCGGCTGTCGTCGTCGCAAGTGATGCGCATCGCACAGGGCCTGTACGAGCGGGGGTTCATCACCTACATGCGTACCGACAACGTGGTGCTGTCCGACGAAGCGATGCAAGCGACGCGCGCCGCGGTCGCCTCCGAGTACGGCCAGAACCACCTTCGCGACCAACCCAAGCAGTACTCGTCGAAAGTGAAGAACGCGCAGGAAGCCCACGAAGCGATCCGCCCGACCACCCCGTTCCGCTCGCCACAGCAGGTCAGTGCCGAGCTGAACAGCCAAGATCTGGCGCTGTACCGGCTGATCTGGCAGCGCACGCTGGCCTCGCAGATGGCCGACGCCACCGGTGTGACCGTGAGCGTCCGATTGGCTGCCAACTCCGCCGATCGAGCGACCGGCGAGCTGACCGACTGCGAGTTCGCCGCATCCGGCACCACGATCACATTCCCTGGATACCGCGCCGTGTACGTGGTGTCGAAAGAGGAGGGTGGCGACGACGCCGCCGACAACGAGGCGCTGCTGCCACCGCTGACCGAAGGCCAAGTGGTACCGATCGCCGAGATCACACCGAACGGGCACTCGACCTCGCCGCCGGCGCGGTACACCGAGGCCTCGCTGGTCAAGCGCCTCGAAGAACTCGGTATCGGTCGGCCATCGACCTGGGCATCGATCATCCAGACGATCCAGGACCGTGGGTACGTCTGGAAGAAGGGCCAGGCCCTCGTGCCGACGTGGACCGCGTTCGCGGTCGTACGGCTGCTCGAAGAGCACTTCGATGCGCTGGTCGACTACGACTTCACCGCATCGATCGACGAGGACCTCGACGCCATCGCCCGCGGCGACCGCGCCAAAGACCAGTGGCTGACACGCTTCTACTTCGGCGACACCGGCGATGGCGAGAGTCGGCCGATCTCGGCCGAAGCCGGCGTGGGCGACGACGCCCTGCTCGGCTTGAAGCGCCTCGTCGAAGAGAACCTCGACGAGATCGACGCCGCAGAGATCAACACGTTCCCGCTCGGCGTCGACGACCAGGGAGCGCCGATCGTGGTCAAACCGGGCAAGTACGGCCCGTACGTGAAGCGCGGCGACGACACCGCCAGCGTCCCCGACGATCTCGCTCCCGACGAGCTCGACGTCGGCAAGGCCGTCGAGTTGCTGGCTGCACCGAAGAGCGACGATCCCATCGGCGAACTCGACGGCTACCCCGTGTACGCCAAGAACGGTCGGTATGGGCCCTACGTCCAGTGGGGTGACCACGACAACCCGCCTCCCGGGTTGGAGAAACCGAAGATGTCGAGCTTGTTCAAGACGATGGTCCTCGAACGAATCACGATGGACGAGGCCGAACAGCTCCTCCAGCTCCCGCGCAGCCTCGGCGACGACCCCAACGATGGCGTCGAGATCCTGGCGAACAACGGCCGCTACGGGCCATACGTGCAGAAGGAGAAGGACTACCGCTCGATCGACAGCGAGGAACAACTGCTGACGATCACGCTCGATCAGGCCGCACACATCTTCAGTCAGCCGAAGGTCTACAAGCGCGGGGGACGCAACATGGCCGCCAAGGGACCGTTGCGCGAGTTCGGCACCGATCCGGTGAGCGAGAAGGCGGTCGTCGCCAAGGACGGTCGGTTCGGGGTGTACGTGACCGACGGCGAGACCAACGCATCACTCGGCAAGGGCGACCGCCTCGAAGAGATGACTCCGGAGCGGGCCTACGAGCTGTTGGCCATTCGTCGCGACGTCGTTGCCGCCAAGGGCGGGTCGACCAAGCGCAAGAAGTCGGCCAAGAAGAAGAGCACCAAGAAGTCCGCCGCCAAGAAGCGCGCCACGAAGAAGCCCGCCGCCAAGAAGACTGCGGCGAACAAGCGCGCCGCGAACAAGACGGCGGCTTCCACCGAACCGACCAGCTGATGCCGGCGTACATCGCCTTCGAAGGTCCGGAGGGTTGTGGCAAGTCGACACAGGCGGCACGGCTCGCCGACGCGACAGGTGCCGTGTTGACGCGCGAGACCGGGGGTACCGACATCGGTGCACGTCTACGGACGATCCTCCACGACACGACCGTCGACGATCTGTCGGACCGAGCCGAAGCGTTGATCGCGGCAGCCGATCGTGCCCAACACATCGCCGAGGTCGTCCGCCCTGCACTGCAGGCGGGCCGATCGGTGGTCAGCGACCGCTCGGTGTACAGCACGTTGGCGTACCAGGGTTATGGCCGCGGCCTCGACATCGACGCTGTGCAACGGATCAACGAGTGGGCGACGGACGGTTTGTGGCCCGATGTCGTCGTATACCTCGATACTCCCGACGAAATCATCGCTGAACGGATGCGGCGTCGTGAGCTCGATCGATTCGAACGAGCAGGCGACCAGTTTCACGAGCGGGTCACGGCTGGCTACCGAACGATGGCCGCAGCAGACCCCGAGCGCTGGGTCATCGTCCCAGCCATCGGGTCGATCAATGCTGTCGCCGACGTCATCCGCACCGCACTCGACGAGCACATTCCATGAGCATCTGGGACAACGTCGTCGGGCAGTCGGCCGCCATCGAGCAACTCACGCGCGCGGCCGAACGCGGCCCGGTGCATGCCTACCTGTTCGTCGGCCCGCCGGGCTCGACCAAGTTGGAAGCCGCGAGAGCGTTCGCCGCTCGCCTGCTGAGCAATGGCGACGACCCGACGCAACGCGACGCCAGGCTTGCGTTGTCTGGCACACACCCTGACGTGCGCGAGGTTCGACGGACCGGCGCAGCGATCTCGGCGGACCAAGCGCGCGACATCGTGCACACGGCGGCGCTCGCCCCGGCAGAGGGTGACCGTAAGGTCCTGATCCTCGACGAGTTCCACCTGTTGCGACCCGAGGGCGCGGCACTGATGCTGAAGACGATCGAGGAACCCCCACCGTCGACCGTGTTCATCGTCCTTGCCGACTTCGTGCCGCACGATCTGGTGACGATCGCATCGCGCTGTGCCCAGATCCACTTCGTCGGGATCGCCGACGACGTGGTCGCCGCTCGGCTGGTCGCCGAAGGTGTGGCGCCCGGCGCGGCCACTGCGGCGGCACGCGCGGCGTTGGGCGATCTCGACCGGGCCAGGGTGTTGGCCGCCGACCCCGAGCTGTCGGCTCGCCGCGAGGCATTCGCCGGCGTCCCCCACGAGCTCGACGGGACCGGCGCGATCGCCATGCGTCGCGCCCGCGAGCTGCTCGAGATGATCGACGATGCCGCGGCGCCGATGACGACTCGTCATGCGATCGAACTGCAGGCGTTCGAACAAGAGGCCGAGCAGCTCGGCCGAGCAGCGAGTCGCAAGCCGATCGACGAACGGCAGCGCCGAGAACTGCGGCGACACCGCACCGACGAGCTGCGCGCCGGACTGGCGGCGATGGCCGGCACGTACCGCGACACCGCCACCAACGGCGGCACCACAGACGTCAACGGGTGCGCCGGCGCGATCGCCCGCATCGGGCGGGCCATCGAAGCACTCGAACGCAACCCCAACGAGCGCCTGCTGCTCGAAGCGCTGTTGTGGTCACTCCCCGACGCTCAAGGCGTCTTGTAACGCTCGTCTCTGAGACCAGCGTTACAGATTGGCGGATCACGTCGTATCGTGGGAGCCATGACGTCCCTGCCTGCGTCCACCGTGGCCCCAGCGGCCTTGCCCAAGGCGAACGACCCGTGCTGGTGCGGAAGTGGACGCAAGTACAAGCGGTGTCACAAGAAGAGCGAAGGTCGGGTCCTCCCCGGCGAGGTCACGCCGATGCGTTCCGTACCGGCGCAGATCAACCGCCCCCCGTACGCCGACACCGGCGAGTTCGTGCCCTACGACGAGCCGCGGATCAAGAGCCCCGAGACCATTGCGAAGATGCGCGCGTCAGGAGCCATCGCCGCCGAGGTGCTCGCCATGGCCGGCGAATTGGTCCGCCCCGGGGTGACCACCGAATCGATCGATGCCCAGGTCCACGAGTGGTTCATCGAACGAGACGCCTACCCGTCGACGATCAACTACCACGGCTACCCAAAGGCCAGCTGCACCTCGGTGAATGAGGTGATCTGTCACGGCATTCCTGATTCACGACCCCTGCAAGACGGCGACATCTGCAACATCGACGTCACCGGCTACCACCGAGGTGTGCACGGTGACACGAACGCCACGTTCTTCGTCGGCGACGTCGACCCCGAGAGCCGACAACTCGTCCGAGTCACCGAGGAAGCGACCTGGAAAGGCATCGAGGCGGTCAAGCCGGGCCGACCGCTGAGCGACATTGGCCGGGCCATCGAAGACCACGTCAAGCCCTACCGGTACGGCGTCGTACGGGCCTTCGTCGGCCACGGCATCGGCGAACAGTTCCACACCGACATCCAGGTGTTGCACTACTACGACTCGCGGGCGGCCACGATCATGCGGCCCGGGATGACGTTCACGATCGAGCCGATGATCACCCTCGGCACCGTGAACTACAAGCTGTGGAACGACGACTGGACGGCTGTCACCGCCGACGGTAAACGCACGGCGCAGTTCGAGCACACCGTGCTCGTCACCGACGACGGTGTCGACGTGCTCACGGGCGGGCCGGGAGCGGCGAGTCCGTCCGCTCCCTGGAACCGCTGAGCGTCGGCGCAAACAGCCACCACACCGCCACCGCGGTCAGGCCCGCGCCGCCGATCAACGCCATCGCGGTCGCCAACCGATCGAACCATCCGGGCGCGTCGGTCGGGATCAACGCAGCACCGAATCCATCACGCTTGGCCCACCCCCAAATCGCCAACTCGACGCCGACGAGCAACGTTGCGGCATCGGACACGAACCGTGCGCCGCGCCAGTGGGCGATGAGACCGCCGAGGGCACACGCCGCAGCGATTGTCGGAAGCACCCACCACAGCAGGCGCGGGTCGGTCTCGGCAGGCAACGAACGGAACTGCGCCACTCCTGCCACCACCGCAACGGCGGCCAGTGGCACCGTCACCAGATGGACGTTGCCGGCACGACGATGCAATACCCACGCACCCGCCGCAGCAGCGACGCCGAGAGCGAACCCGATCCATACCGGCACCGCCGATGGCGCTGGCTGCCACGTGCTGATCACGGTCACACCGACCTCGTCCCCATCGACGGTCAACGGAATCACGGCTTCGAGGATCTGATCGCCTGGGCCTTGACCGAGTGGCCGGCTGCGCTGCATCCAGTGGGCACGATGGTCGTGCCAGGCGTAGCGGCCGGAGCTGCCGACCTCGACCCAGTCGGGCTCGGCGTCGACCGACGCGTTCACCGGGATGTCGCCGCCACCGAAGCGGTCTTCGTTGACATATGTACTCGGCGCGTTGCGGTTCTCGAGCACCGTGCCATCGGACTGGAACCACAGGTACTGCTCGCCCTGATAGCCGATGACGCGCACATCGACCCCTGGCTCGGCCACGAGTTCGACGAACGAGTCGCCACCGATGACGCTAATCGAGACGGGTGCCGATGGCTCGATCGCCACGACTTCGGACAGGTAGTCCGTCGGACCCGCCGGATCGGCGGCGGCCGGCGATGCAACGGCCAGCGCGGCGAGCACGCCGAGCGCGAGGCCGCGCAGCAGTTGCCCGAGGCTGCTCAAGCCGCCGGTTCCTCGACGGTGAGCACCAACTCACCGCTGGGGTGCACGGTGCATACACCGACGAACTCGCCGGGTGATGCGAACTGCTGGGTCAGCGTCTCGCCGGCGCCGACGAAGAACGGGCCCACGTTGTGTCCCCGTTCGTCGTCGTTGACGATGCGAATCGTGTCACCGACCTCGACGATGAGCTCACCCGGTAGTACCTCGAGCGGCTCGCCGGCGTCGAGCGCCGCTCCGGCGCCCGGCGGGATTTCGAACTCGAAGGTCGCTGCACCTTCGTCGGATACCGCTGCGACCTCGAGCGTCTCGTCTCCGTCGTCGCCGCACGCCGCGATCACCAAGAGTCCCGCCGCGAGCGCGGAGATCGTACGACTGGTCATGTGCTGTCGGCCCCGAACAGTTGCACCAGGTCGGCGGCCATCTCCCCAGAATCGATGCCGAACGGCCACGTCAGCAGCAGTTCACCCTGGTCGTCGACAACATAGAGAAAGCCGCTGTGGTCGACCTCGATCGTTCCGTCGTCGGTGGTGCGCACCTCATAACTCGCACCGAACGGCTCGGCGGCAGCTGCCAGCGTGTCGGCGTCAGCGGTACCGGCGGCCCGCGCGTCGGGGATGAAACTCGTGACATAGTCGTCGAGAATCGGCAGATCTCGATCGGGGTCGATCGTGACCATCACGGTGTCGACGCGCTCAGCGAGCTCGGGGGGCATGCGACGCAGCGCCACGGTGAGGTCGAACATCGTCGTCGGACACACGTCGGGGCAGTTGGTGTAGCCGAAGTACACGACCTGCAGATCACCGGGATCGGCCTGGAAGGCGACATCGCCTTCGCCGCTCAGCGACGGCAGCGCGGTCGCGTTCACCGCCGGGTTCGGAGTACGCACGATCCCCGCAAGGGCCCGATCGTTGGGGACTGACTCGATGATGGTCGGTGTCGTGTCGACGGGCGCAGCGCTCGAAGCAGCGGCACCGTCGCCGTCACCGCCACCACCACCACAGGCGGCGAGCACACACGCGCCGGCCACAACGCCGGCAGCAGCACGCCGCCAGCGGCGTTGGCTACTCATCGGTCGGCTCCTCGAGTGAGTCCGCCGGACCGATCGCCTTGATGAACTCGATCACATCGGCGATCTGTTCGTCGTCGAGGCCATTTTCGGGCATGCGCAGGGAGTACCCATCGACGACTTGCGACGTCGGATCGGCGATGGCCGCGGTGAGATATGCGTCGTCGGCGAGCACGACCGTGCCGTCGTCGAGGGTTCGTTCGGTGTTGTACAGACCCGCCAGAGCCGGCCCTGCTCCGCCCTGCCAGTCGGGGCCGTGACACGCGGCGCAGCCGTTGGAGTTCAGCAAGCCCTCGCCTCGCATCGCGGCCTCGGAGAGCACTGGCTCCGGCGTCGAGCTCGCGTCTCCAGAGCCGTCGCCGCCGCACGCCACGGTGAACAGCGCCAACGCAGCAGTGGTCGCAGCCGCCAATGTGGTACGTCGGAACGAGCGGGATCGAGCCACGTGATACAAGTCGCTCGTCACTGGTCTGCGGTTCCCGGCGACGGCGCGCTCAGCGACCGCCGAACGCCACGTCGGAGCGCGAGTCGGCGCCGTTCTCCTCACGCTGGTCGAGCGCGTCGAGCAGATCGCCGCGCGCCCGCGAGACCCGCGAGCGAATCGTCCCGATCGGCACGCCAAGCACTTCGGCAGCCTCGTCGTACTGCAGGCCGAGCACCTGGGTCAGCACGAACGCCTCGCGACGGTCGTCGTCGAGTCCGGTGAGGAGGTCGTCGAGGGCAACTCGCGACGAGGCATCGGGCGACACCAGCGGGTCGACACCAGCGGTCGTGTCGTTGAGCACCGCCGCATCGAGTCGTCGTCGACGCACCGCTCGCCTGGTGTGGTCAGCGCACACCCGGCGGGCGATCGTCAGCAACCATGCCTTCGCCGGCCCGTCGGCCCGATATCGATGGAGAGAACCGATCGCTCGCTCGTACGTCTCTTGGGCCAAGTCATCGGCAACGCGTGCATCACCCAGGTAGTGGCACAGGCGCCATACGTCGCCCTGGGTGTCAGCGATGAACCGTTCGAGCGCGTCGCGATCACCGTCGCGCCCAGCTTCGAGCAGCGCAGTCAATCGATCCATCGATCACATTCTCGCAGCAAGGGAACCAAATCCCTTCGTGTAGCGACAGAAAGCTGCATGAACTGCGCGCCAGCCCGCGAGCTCATCTCCGCTGCCGCCGACGGTGAGCTCCGGCCGTCCGAGCAGCGCTCCCTCGATGAGCACACTGCGACATGTCCGAGCTGTCGGGCCTATGCGGCGCGCATCGCGACACTCGATCGAGCGGTCCGCATCCGACCGGCCGAACCGGTTCCCAACCTCGTGCCAGCAGTCGTCGCCCGCGCCCGTCCTGCCCGGTTGGGTCGCGGCGGTTGGTTGCGGCCGGCGCTCGCCTGGACCGCCGTTGTGTTGCTCGCACAGAGCATTCCCGGGTTGGCGCTCGGCAATTTCGCCGGCGCCGACACCCACGTCGCCCGCCATCTGGGGGCGTTCGGTGTGGCGCTGGCGATCGGCCTGCTCTACGTCGCGTGGAAGCCGCATCGGGCCTTCGGCCTGCTCCCCTTCACGGCGACCCTGGTCGGCACCATGCTCGCTGCGGCGGTGTTCGACCTCTTCGACGGAGGGAGCACGCCGCTGGCCGAACTGGTGCACGTGACTGAACTCGTCGGGCTGACGCTGCTGTGGATGATCGCTGGATCTCCTGGCTGGCCAGTGCGCCTGGACGAGTGGCGCGCTCGGCTCAAGCCCCGTCGGGCACGGGTCGCCGAGACGCCGCGCGTCGCTGGACTCGGGCGCACACATCCGACCACCAGGTAAACCCGGCGGCACCCTCCGTGGTGCCCATCTCCCCGTAGGCCTCGAGCACTCGGGCCCCGCACTCCGCGACCTCACCTGCGCGTACCGCAGCAACGGCGGATGCAAGGTCGCCCCTCGGCCATGGCACCGACTCGATCAAGGCAGGCGACAACCTGACCACACGGGCCGACATACCGGTGCCGCCATGCTGTCGCCAGATCCATTGCGACGCGATCGGCGACGAAAGCACCGCGGCCAGTTCCCACACGGCCGAGGCACCCGAGTCGGCCGGGAGCACCGCTATCACGGGTACCCCCGGTACAAACTCCCCGTCAGGATCAGCAACCGCTTCGACGATCGCGGTCTGGTTGGCGACCAACACCTTCGGACCGATGCGGTCGTCGACCCACCGACGAAAGCGCGGTTCGAGCGCGTCGAGTTCGATGCGTGGTCGCACGAACGTGCGCTTGGCGATGCGCGCTGGTGTCTCGCCCCACGCGCACCGCCCGGGGTCGATCATCCCCGACGTGACCAACGGCGGACCGTCGACGTCGTCACCAACCGCCGCTGCGAGGGCGTAGAACTCGTCTCTGAATCCGACGGTGGCACGTGCCCGATCACCCAACGAACCGTCGGCCGCCACATCGGCCAGCGGTGGAACGCCGCGACCATCGGCAGCGATGCGGGCCCAATGCGTCGTGGTCGCCGCTCGATCAGTGGGAGCAGTACCGCGCGTCGACGCTTGGGCGTCGTCAGCGTCGCGCCGTTCGAAGATGACTGCGCAGGTCGCCACCGTGGCACCGAAGTCGTGCTCGTCGGTCGTGCGCGACCAACACATCGCGCCGAGCGCATCGACGCGGGTACGCACGTCGGTGGCATCGCGCGCTGCCAGCAATGACTGCGGCAGCACGAATCCGACGCGGCCATGGCCCGGTGCAGCGACGTCGACCGCAAGCAAGAGGAACTCCGCCGCCGCGTCGGTGTAGGGGCCACCAACCGCGCGCCGCCGTCCAGCGTCTCGTCCCGAGGCCGCCACCAGCGGCGAAAGAAACGGTGGGTTGCCGAGCACGACGTCGAACGACGCAACCGGCCACGGACGATCGAGCGCGTCTGCATGGATGATCGTCGCAGCGGGAACGGCGGTGCGCGCCGCGGCGACCGCCTCGGGGTCGATGTCGACGCCATAGAGCTCGGCGTTGGCCCCGATGGCGGCGAGTCGGCCGGCAGCAGCGACGAGGAACCGTCCATCACCACACGCCGGATCGAGGACGCGGATCGGACCGTGGTGAGCGGCCAGCCACGTCGACTCGATCGTCCGCTCGACCAATTCTTCGACCAGCCCGTGAGGCGTGTACCAGGCTCCCAACGCCCGCCGTCGCGCCAGCTCGACCTCGACGCTCGCCATGACATCTGACCCTACGACACCGTCCTCGCAGCGGTGAGAAATGGTCGCCGCACCACCACCGATCTATCGTCGCGATCGTGCCTGGGTCACCACCCGACGTCGCCGACCGCTACCTCACGTTCGACCGCGCATCATGGGCGGGGTTGCGTGCGGCGACAGCGCTCACCCTCGGCGAGCCTGAACTCACCAAGCTGAAGGGGCTGAACGCTCCGATCGACCTCCACGAGGTCGAGTCGGCGTACCTCCCGTTGAGCCGCCTGCTCAACTTGTACGTCGGCGCAACCCAAGACCTCCACAAGGTGTCCGCAACATTCCTCGGCACGATCAAGCCGAAGGTGCCGTACGTGATCGGTGTCGCGGGCAGCGTGGCCGTCGGCAAGAGCACCTTCGCCCGCATCCTCCAGGCGCTGCTGGCGCAGTGGCCGGGCCACCCGACCGTCGACTTGATCACGACCGACGGATTCCTATTCCCCAACGCTGTGCTCGAGGCTCGCGGCATCATGAACCGCAAGGGGTTCCCCGAGAGCTACGACACGCGCCACCTGCTGCAAGTATTGCGGGCGATCAAGAGTGGCGCTGAGCAAGTCGAAGCGCCGGTGTACAGCCACGTCGTGTACGACATCGTCGACGGCGAGCGGGTGGTGATCAACCAGCCCGACATCGTCATTCTCGAGGGGCTCAACGTGCTCCAGACCGGTGGGTCGGCGAACGAGTTCGTCAGCGACTACTTCGATTTCTCGATCTACCTCGACGCCGACGAGCCCGACATCGAGCAGTGGTACGTCGATCGCTTCTTGACACTGCGCGAGTCGGTCTTCCAAAACCCGGACTCGTTCTTCAGGTTCTACGCCGAACTCACCGACGAACAGGCAATCGAGACAGCGCGCACGATCTGGCGGGAGATCAACGGATTGAACCTGCGCGAGAACATCGCGCCGACGCGCGAACGGGCCTCGTTGGTGGTCCACAAGCGGCGCGACCATCGGGTCGATCGCGTGCAGTTGCGTCGACTGTGACGCTGCGCTGACCGTGACGGGGTGCCGCCCGCTGCGGAGTCAGGCGATGCCGAGCCAGGCCGGCACGTCGCTCATCATCGCGAGCTCGGTCACGTCTTCGTCGTGATCGTCGACACGTTCGAGCTCCCAGGTGAGGTGATACGGGATGTGCACCGCGCATCCCCCAAGCGCCATTACGGGCAAGATGTCGCTGCGCACCGAGTTTCCGATCATGCAGAACCGCGCTGGTTCGACGCCGAGACGCCCAAGAATCCGCTGGTAGGTCTCGATGTCTTTCTCGAGGACGATCTCGATCGACTCGAAGTGATGCTCCAACCCCGATGTCGTGACCTTGCGCGTTTGGTGAACGAGATCGCCTTTGGTGATCAGCACCAGGCGCACCTCAGCAGCGACCTTGGCCAGTACGTCGGGGACGTTGGCCAGTAGATGCACCGGCTCTTGCAACATCGAGCGGCCCATGTCGACCAGCTCACCCACTACTGCTCCAGGAACCGCGCCGTCGGTCACGGTGACGGCAGCGCGCACCATCGACAGCGTGAACGCCTTGACGCCGTAGCCAGCGATCGACACGTCGGCGCGTTCATGGGCGCGCAAGGCAGCGTCGAGGTCGACTCCTGCGCCGACGTGCGGTCCGAGGAGCTCGGCGAACCGGGCCTCGGCCGCGTTGAACGAGTCCTCGCTCCGCCACAAGGTGTCGTCGGCATCGAAGGCAACGACATCGAAGTCGTCGACACGCCGCAGGGGCTCAGCGGTGGATGGCATTGAGGTAGTTGTACACGGTGATCCGGCTAACCCCCATTGCGTCGGCGACGTCTTCGACCGACCGGCGCAGCGTGAACGCACCTCGTTCGTCGAGCAGCCGCACCGCGCGTTGTTTGTCCTCGCGCGACAACTCCGGGAGACGGCCACCGAGCTCGGTTTCGACCGCATCGATCAGACGGTCGAGTGCGCCGTGCAACCGTGGGAGACGGACCGCACCGATCGTCTCCCCGCCCCACACCAACGGGACGTCACTGCCTTCGCACTGATCCGGCGGCACGATCGTGGCGCCCACGGCATCGACCACCGGCTGCACCGCGGAGACGAGCGGGTGAACGCCTTGGCGCACGGCACTCTTCGATCGCGACGATCCAGCGCTCACGTGGATGTTCCAGCCGGTGAACCGTCCGCCGCGGCGACGTGCACCGTGATATGAGATGCTCCACTGCCCAGCGCCGCATCGGTGAGCGTGCCAACGACCGCTCCGACATCGTCGGCGGGGACATCGCACGACGAGCCGAACGGGCCGATCTCGACCCGATATCCACGAGCCTCGACTGCGCTGATGGCATCGGTCACGTGAGGTTCGAGACGTCCCTCGATGAATGGCTCGATCGTGAACTCGACGCGCATCACCGGCGTAGCGTACGCCGCGACGGCGGTCCGCTCAGCCGACGCCCATCACCCGGCGCAACTCGTCGGCGCGACCGACGCAGTCACGACCCGCCAGATCGAATGCCTCCACCAAGCTGGTCAACGCCTGGGTGAACGAGCCGTTCCACTCCTCGACGAATCGATCGCGTGCTGGGCCCTGCCACACCGTGTTCGCCACGGCGGAGTCGACTGCGCTACGCATCGTTTCCACCGCCTCGATCTGACGCGACAGCGTTGCGCCAAGTTGGCTGAGTTGCTCCGGGTTCGCCCCGTACATGGTCATCGTCCACTCCTCTTCGTTGCGCGTCCGTCGCACATTCGTTGCGTCGCTCGATCGATACGACATTCCTGCTGGTGTTCGACACGACATGGGCAAGTGCGACCGAAGGGCGGAAATCACCCGATCTACGATGTTCCTGGCCACTGATGGCTTCCATGCCGCTCCTCTCGGTCGTAGCGACGTGGGAGAGCGAGCCCCGACCGAGAGGACGCGATGAGCAGCGACGGCACAGCCCAGGACCGCGACGACCCCGACGTGCGTGCCCTCGCCGGCAACGTCGCCATCGACGACTTGCGCACCCAATCGCGCGATCGGCTCGACGACACCATCGATCTGCGCCGCGCCCTGCACGTCCACCCCGAACTCGGCAACGACTTGCCGGTCACACGCGATCGAGTGTTGGAATCGCTCGAAGGATTGCCCCTCGACATCACCCTGCACGAGACGACGAGCGGCATCGCCGCCATGCTCGAGGGTGGCCAGCCGGGTCCGACGATGTTGCTGCGTGGCGATATGGACGCGTTGCCGATGCCAGAAGACACCGGCCTCGACTTTTCCTCCAAGATCGACAACACAATGCACGCGTGCGGCCACGACACGCACACCGCCATGCTGTCGAGCGCAGCACATGTACTCACCGAACATCGCGACAAGATCGCCGGTCGGGTGCTATTCATGTTTCAGCCCGGTGAGGAGGGACACCACGGCGCCAGGTTCATGCTCGACGAGGGCCTGCTCGACGTATCGCCGCTCGCCGACGGCTCCGCATCACCTGTCGAGTCGGCGTTCGCCATGCACATCACCTCAGCGCTCCCGTCGGGATGGGTCAGCACCCGAGGCGGAGCGATCATGGCCTCGGCCGACACGGTCACGATTCGCGTCACCGGCAAAGGCGGTCACGCCAGCGAACCGTTCCGTGCCCTCGACCCGATTCCGGTGGCGTGCGAGATCGTGGTCGCGCTCCAGACGATGATCACGCGCTCGATCGACGCATTCGATCCGTCGGTCGTGACCATCGGGCGGGTCTCGGCGGGAACGACCAACAACGTGATCCCCGAGGTTGCGGAGATCGAAGGGACGATTCGTGCGGTCAGCGAAAAAACGCGGGCCAAAGTGCACGACGGCATCCGCCGCGTCGCCGAAGGCATCGCCGCCGCCCACGGGTGCGGCGTCGAGGTCGAGCTCGACGTCGGATACCCGGTCACGTCGAACGACCACGCCTATGCCGACTTTGCCTTCGACGTCTCCGCCGACGTCGCCGGCAGCGACCAGGCAGTCCGGCTGCCACATCCGGTGATGGGCGCCGAAGACTTCAGCTATGTGCTCCAAGCCATCCCCGGAGCAATGGTCTTCCTCGGCGGCACACCCCACGACAAGAACCCGGCCAAGGCGCCCCCCAATCACTCCAATCGCGTGAACTTCGACGAGTCGGCGATGGTCACCGGCACGGCGCTCTACGCGGCCGCCGCACTTCGCCGGCTCGCTCCGACCTGATCGTTGGCGGCACCTGACCGTTGCTCGCTCCAGCGCGCTGAGTGGTCGTGGCCGTCACCCCCTGATCGGAATGGTCACCTCGTGCGCCCATCGAAGTCGTCGATTCGGCGCAGACGGAGGGTGACGAGCTCGAAAGGGCGTAACCCGACTTCGACTACGCCGTCGGCAACATCGAGCGGCGCTTTGTCCTCCTCGAGCAGATTGCACCTCCACGCTGCGCCGACGCGCTGCCCGTCGGCTACGACAACGAGAACGTGACGCCGGTCGCCGAGTGCCTCGTGGCATCGCACGATGAGATCACCGCTGCCGTCGTCGGCGAGCTTGACGGCGTCGACGGCGACACCCGCCACCGGGCCATCGTCGGGGTCGAGAACCCGGACGAGCGGGGAACGGAGCCGATCGGCGCCCGACCCGGTGTCGTGGGCGCGGAGCGGTGCATTCAACCGCGCCGCGGCATTACGCACCCGGGTGAGTCCGGGGCCGTGCGGGAGCACTGCCACGGTCACGCGGTGGCGGCCCTGGTCGGCACCGGGGTCCGGGTACTTCGCCGCACGCGCCAGACTCACGCGAATCGCTCCGTCGAACACACCGTGTCCGTACCGGCCGTCGTTCAACACGGCCACCCCGAACGACGGTTCAGAGACATCGACGAAGCGGTGCGCGCACACCTCGAACTTGGCGGCGTCCCACGGACTCGACGGGTGGGTTGGCCGCTGCACCACACCGAACTGGACGTCGCACGACGCGTTGTCGGCGCGCACGTCGAGCGGAACGGCGAACGACAAGAGGTGCTCGTCGTGGCGCCAGTCGATGTCGACGTGCATGTAGAGCGCGGGGTCACCAGCGCGTAGTTCGGTCGTGATCGTGAAGGTCGACGGGCCGACGGTGCGTCGGGTGACGATGCGCCCGACGAGGGGACCATCGTCGACGACCTCGACCTCGGCAGGACCATCGAGGGCGACACTGCGACGACGCGTCCACGATTCGAGGTCCCAAGCGTCGTAGGCCACGGGCTGGTCGACGGCGAGTTCGAGTTCGATGGCGCGGTCGACGGGAAGGATCTCGCGTGCGTGGTCGATGGAGATCACCGAGGTGATCGTGCCCGCAGCTCCCCAGCGGATCGCAAGGTGGTGATTGCTCATCGACGTGTCGGACAGCGCGACCTGGTCGTCGACTGGTTGAGCGACGCGCGGAGCAACCGCCAATGGCGGCACGGTAATCGCTGCTGCCACACAGCCGTCGGCCAGCGTCTGCATTGCGACGGCTTCCAGCTCGTCGCCGGCATCGAATTCGGTACCCGGCGGGAAGACGGCCACCCCGTCGATTGGGGCATCGGAGGGATTTGCCACCCAACGACCCGGCGGCACCGTTCGATCGAGCGCCGCTGTGATCCGCCGTTCGACCTGTGCAGCAACTTCGGCGAACACGCGCTCGGCGTCTTTGTGCGCCCACGCGATCGACGAGCCAGGAAGGATGTCGTGGAACTGCTGTGTCAGCACCGCCCGCCACTGATCGTCGAGCGCCGCTGCTTCGCCGGCGGTCGCCGCCCACAACTCGGCCTCGACCAGCAGCCGTTCGCACGTCCGGTTGCCGACCTTCGTGCGGAGCTGGCTGGTGAGCGTGCCGCGGTGCGTCTCGAAGTACAGCTCGCCGCGCCACACCGGAGCATCGGCGCCGGCCTCGATCTCGGCCTCGACGGCTTCGAAGAACTCGGCAGGGCTGGCCATCTCGACGGTCGCATCCGGGTGCGCTCCGTCCATGCGCTGCGCCCGTTCGACCATTTCGCGGGTCGGACCACCTCCTCCATCGCCCCAACCGAACGGCATCAGCGACGTCGAGCTCCAGGCGGCGTCTTGGAAGTTGCGCACCGAGAAGGCGACTTCGGCCGACGTGATCTCGGCGTTGTAGGTGTCGACCGGCGGGAAGTGCGTGAGCACTCGGGTGCCGTCGAGACCCTCCCACCAGAACGTGCTGTGGGGAAAGCGGTTCTGCTTGTTCCAGGACAGCTTCTGGGTGATGAACCGATTCATCCCGCCGGCCGCGAACACCTGTGGCAGGCCGGCGGGATAGCCGAACACGTCGGGGATCCACACCTCGGTGCAGCGCCGACCGAACTCGTGCTCGAACCAGCGCTGACCGAACACGATCTGGCGCACGAGGCTCTCCCCCGCTGGCAGGTTCATGTCGGACTCGACCCACATGCCACCAACCGGGATCCACTGCCCACGATTGACGTGGTGACGGATGGAGCGGAACAGTTCGGGCTGTTCGGTACGCATCCACTCGTAGTGCTGCGCGCTCGACGCGACGAACCGGTAGTCGGGGTAGCGGTCCATCAACCCGACCGCCGATGCAAACGTGCGGGTGCACTTGCGAATGGTCTCGCGTGTCGGCCACAGCCAGGCGGTGTCGATGTGCGCGTGGCCGACCGCGACTACCCGATGTCGACCGGTGTGATTGGCGACAGCGGTCATGTCCGCCGCCACCACAGCACGCGCCGCGGCGACGTCGGGCGTCGCATCGAGGGCGCGTTCGATCGTGCGCAGCAGGCGGGCGCGCCGAGGGTCTTCTGGGTGCAGCGATCGCATCACCCCGTCGAGCACGTCGAGGTCGTGCACCAACGCCTCCGCCTCGGGATCGACCGTGACCAACTCGGCCCGCCGGAACCGGTACAACGGTCGATCGGGAGCGGTCGCGGGGTCGCCCATCGCAGTCGGTTGGAACTGCGGGATCATCGGGTTCGACGCCGCTTCCACCAACAGCTCGATCTCGCCGGTGGCGTCGTCGAGCGGGACGGCCATTCGTCGCGGATGGATCCCCTGGACCGGAACGCGGCGCTCGCCTTGGCAGTGGACGAGCAGTCCCTCGCATTGAAACCCTGCGGCCTCCGGGTGAAACCCGAGGTCGACGATCGCCTCGTTGCGCCGCCCGCGCCAAGCGGCCGGAACCTCCCCACGCAAGCGGAACCATGTGGTGGCCCACGGAGGGCCCCATCGATCTCCGCCGCCGATCGCTTGCTGGTCATCCAGCGTAGGGCCAGCGGTGACCTCGAGGGGCCGACGGTCCGGGTGGGCCAACGGCAACACTCGCTGCCACAGCTCGCGATCGATCCGTTCTTCGATCAGGCGCCGATCGTCGTGCACGTCCCGACACTAGGGCCGGACGTACCGACGTTACGTCTGGGGTCTGACACCCGATGTAGCGGTGAGGTTCTGCCACGATGATTTGGTGACCAACGCCGAATCTCGACCACTCGCCGGGGTGCGCGTCCTCGACCTGACTCGCGTGCTGTCCGGGCCACACTGCACGCGCACGCTCGCCGACCTCGGCGCCGACGTGATCAAGGTTGAGCCACCAGCGGGCGACCTGACCCGGTTCAGCACCCCGCGCCGATATGGACTGTCGACCTATTTCGTCCAACAGAACACTGGCAAGCGCAACGTCAGTATCGATCTCTCGACGCCGCGTGGCGTCGAGATCGTCCGCGCACTAACGGACGAAGTCGACGTCGTCGTCGAGAACTTCCGGCCGGGCGTGATGACTCGGCTCGGACTCGACCCCGAGGAGCTGTGCGTTGCCAACCAGCGTCTGATCGTTGCTTCGATCTCGGGTTACGGACAGACCGGTCCATGGACCGGTCGCCGGGCCTACGCGCCGGTCGTCGAGGCCGAGACCGGCATCATTGCGTCGCAGGGCGCAGCGCGCCCGGACGGGCAACTCGCGAAGGATCCTCACAGCCATGGTGACGTGTACACCGCACTCGAGGCCGCAACGGCGATCATCGCTGCGCTCTACCAGCGTGACCGCACCCGGGTTGGCCAGCGGATCGACGTGTCGATGGCCGAGACGATGCTCTACGTCAACGAGCACCTCCACGACGCGTTGTGGGATGGCGATGACGATCCGGGCTGGATCCGCAGTTTCCGGCCGGGCGACTACCGCGTGGTCCACGTTGCCAACGGCGAACCCGTGCTCGTCAGTGGGCACCCCGCCGAGCGAGGCACGTTCGAGTACTTCTGCGCCGCGATCGGCCGCAACGAGCTCGTCCACGATCCACGCTTCATCGACGTCGAAGCGCGCTTGGCGAACTACGAGGAGCTCTGCGCGATCATCGCCGAGTTCGCGGCGACCGTTCCCGACGGCGACGAGTTCGAGCGAATCTTCGCCGAGCATCGGCTCGCCGTCGGGCGCGTCCGCCAACCCGGAGAGGTCACCCGCACCGAATGGGCCCAAGCGCGCGAGGCAACAGTGCACATCGACGACCGCGGTGGTGGAACAGTCGAGGTGCCCAACGTGCCATGGCACTTCTCCGACGCCCCCGACGTCGCCGTCAGCGGGATCCCCAAGTACCGAGGTGAGGACAATCGCAGCGTGCTGACCGAGTTGCTCGGGTACGACGACGCTCAACTCGACGCGCTCGAGGCTGACGGTGTCCTCTCCAGCCGGATCCCGCAGCGGTGACCCTCCGTTTCCCGGTCGTGCCGATGAAGGCGACGCTGGGAACGTTGCCCACCGGTGACGGGTGGGCGCACGAGATCAAGTGGGATGGCTATCGCACGTTGGTACACATCGACAACGGCACCGTCCGACTCCAGAGCCCTGCTGGCCACGACGTGACCGACCGCTGGCCTGAACTCCACCGCCTCGGTGAGGCGATCAACGCCGACTCGGCGATTGTCGACGGCGAACTCGTCGCGCTCGACCACGACGGTCGCCCGCGCTTCGACCTCATCCAGGGCAGTGGGCGCGGGAGCGATCACCAGGCCGCGCTGTTCCTGTTCGATGTGTTGCGCGTCGAACAGACCGACACCATCGACCTGCCGTACCTCGATCGACGACGACTGCTCGATTCGCTGATCGAACCCAGCGACAACTGGCAGGTGCCTCGCCATCACATCGGCGACGGTGCAGCACTAGTGGCAGCCACAGTCGAGCAGGAACTGGAAGGCGTCGTGTCGAAGCGTGTCGACTCGGTCTACCGTCCGGGCGCCCGCGCGAAAGAGTGGCGCAAGGTCAAGAACCGCCGTGTCGCCGAGGTCGCCATCGGCGGGTTCACCGCCGGCACGGGCGGGCGCGCATCATCGTTCGGCGCGCTGCTCGTCGGCCGCTGGGACAACAACGTGTTGTCGTTCGCTGGTGGCGTCGGCACCGGCTTCGACGCGCCGACGCTCACTTATCTGCGGACCCGGCTCGATGCGCTGACGGTCGAGGCCACACCGTTCGATCCGGTGCCACCGGCGGCGTACAGGCGCGGAGCGACGTGGGTGCGGCCGGAGCTGACCGCACGGATCGAACTCGCCGAGTTCACCAACGACGGCTACGTACGCCACGCCAGCTATGTCGAACTGGTCTGAGCCGTCGGTTTCGACGGTCGACCTCGCGTGAGAGCGCTGCACACCGGAGGCGCCGATCGGGCATGCTGACGA
>JBCDFR010000051.1:0-23621 GCA_039177505.1 Actinomycetota bacterium
CGTTCGGCGGGTTCATCGCCGCCGAGCGTGCCGCCCGCAGCGGTGAGGTACAGCTTGGTGATCTCCTTGCCCTCTTGCGGCGTGAAGACGATCGGTGAGAAGAAGGTGCAGTCGTCGTGCAGAAGCGCGTCGAGTCCACCGGGCAGCTCGCCACGCAGATGTCGATACCAGCGCTCCATCAGTCCGTGTATCGGATCGGTACCGGTGTCGGTCGAGGGGCTGGTGCTCTCATCGATGCTCATGTCGGTCCTTCGTCGCTCGTTTCGGGATTCGGTTGTTCGATTGCGTCGAGGAAGGCGTTGACGTCGGACTCCTCGCCGCCCACCAGCCAGATTGCCACCTCCGCGTTGCCGCCATCGGGCCAGGGGAGCACGCCGTCGACGAAGTAGCGATCGACAGTGATGTCGTCGGCGGACTCTTCGACGGGGGCGATCACGGCGAGCTCGACCTCAGCGTCGGCGGGTTGGTCGCTCAAGATGTCGATCAGTTCGTGGACGCGCATCGCGTCGACTCCTTTCAGAACTCGCCGAGCCAGGCCGGCGCGCGGTCGAGAAGGTAGAGGCTCACGTGTTTGCAGCGTTCGAGCGCTGCGATGACCGCATCGTCGACGTTCATGTACACGTCGGCGAGGTCGATGACCATCTTGGCGACGATCGACAGGCTGCGCTCGGGGGCGTCGGTCACGGTCGGAAACGAATCGATTGCCGAGACCTCGACCGGGAGGTCGATGCCGCCGACACCGGCGAGATCAGTCGCCAAGACCAGCAGGTCCGGCGGCTCGGGCAGGGGAGGCAGTGTCCACGTGAACAACAGCGGAAACGTGTAGCCGTGCGGCGGCGTGTCGTCGATCTCTTCGAGCTTCATCACCTCGTCTTCGAACCCGAGCATCGCTCGCGGGTCGACGTCGAGGCTGAGATGGAGATCGATCGGGCCGGCGCAGGCTTCTTCGGGGTGGAGGTCGATCTCCCACAGCTGGCGCAGCGAGTAGGTCTCGACGAAGTGCCGCTCGTCGTGAACGTGGAAGCCATGGTCGATCGCTTGTGACTTGATGTCGGCGACGAAGCCGGCGACGTCGATGACAGCCATCGCTGCGGACACTACCGTCCCGGCAGGTGGAGCTCCCCAATGTCGCCTGATCAAGTTCTGGCACTCTTCGGCGACCTCAGCGATCGCTGCGCTGGGGCCGTTGCCGCCAACAGCAACTGGGAGCAGACGAACAACGGACGCGGCCAGTACCGGGTCGACCTCGACGTCGATGCAGTCTGCGTACCGCCACTTCTCGATGCGGGGTTCGCTGTGCTCTCCGAGGAGTCCGGGTTGCAGTGGCCAGACCGTGGTGCTGTAAACGCCCCGTTTCACGGCTCCGTGGTGGTGGTCGATCCACTGGACGGCTCGACCAACGCCAGCCTTGGGCTGCCTTGGTGCGCCACTGCGTTGTGCTTGGTCGATCGCGGCGTGCCAACAATTGCCATGGTGACCAACCTGGTCACCGGCCGTCGGTACCGAGCTGTTCGTGGCGCCGGGTCGTGGCGCGACGACACCCGTCTGGCGGTGTCTCCGGTTCCTCTCGACGACGCCCTCGTAGCGGTGTCAGGCCTGCCGCAGCACCACTACGGATGGCGTCAGTTCCGCTCCCTCGGCGCGTCAGCGCTCGACATCTCCATGGTCGCGGAGGGTGCGTTCGCCGGCTTCGTCGACACCGATGACGAGGCACACGGCGTGTGGGACTACCTGGCGGCGACACTGATCGTGGAAGAAGCAGGAGGGTGCGCCGCCGATGCCTTGGGTGCCGACTTGGTGGTGTTCGACCATGAGGCTCGGCGTTCGCCCGTGGTCGCGGCGTCGGCCGAGCTGCTGGAACAACTGCTCGAACAACGATCGGCGAGCACGTCGACGGGGGCCGAGTCCGACGAGTGAGTAGCGTCGGATTCGACCCCCGAGGTGTGGAGACGCCGTGGAGTGTGGCGCCGAATGGGTGGTCTGCGGACCAGTTGCTACACGGGCGGGAACGCAGGACCGAACGTTGCTGTTGTGAACAACACGTCTACGGTGCTCGTGGGACTTCGGATGACAATTCGTTTCGCTCGTGTGCGCACGCCCGGCGGGCTGGCCCGCCGGTGGCAGCATGGGGTGATGGGCGAGTCGGGTGTCGCAGTCGTCACGGGGGCGAATCGGGGGATCGGGCTCGAGGTCACCCGTCAGCTCGCCGCGCTGGGCTACGTCGTGTATCTCGGGAGCCGGGATCGCGGCCGCGGCCAGGCAGCAGCTGTGGCCCTCGGCGACGTCGGTGACGTGCGCGTGTTGGAGCTCGACGTTGCCGATCGGGCGTCGGTGGAACGAGCAGCCGACAGGCTTGGCCGCGACCACAGCTCGGTGGACGCCCTCGTCAACAATGCGGCAATCCATTACGACGTATCGAACCGGGCCACCGCTCCCGATCGGCGAGTCGTCGAGGAAGCGATGCAGACCAATGTGTCCGGTGCTTGGGAGATGATGTTGGCCTTCTTGCCGTTGCTCCGTTCGAGCGACCGGGCGCGCATCGTGAACGTGTCGAGTGGGGCCGGTGCGCTCAGCGACATGGGCGGCGGCCTGCCTGCGTACCGGCTGTCCAAGGTGGCGCTCAACGCGCTCACTCGGATGTGGGCCGACGAGCTGGCCGTCGACGGGATCAAGGTCAACGCCGTGTGTCCCGGCTGGGTGGCGACCGACATGGGCGGCGGGGGAGGTCGACCCGTACGCGATGGAGCGGCCGGCGTCGTTTGGGCAGCGACGCTCGACGGGAGCGGCCCCTCCGGTGGCTTCTTCCGCGACGAGCAACCGATCGACTGGTAGCGCTAGGCCGGAGCGGGCCGGTTGGCCGGATCTCCGGCATCCCAGAACAGACCGGTCATCATCGCCAATCCTTCGCGCATCAACGGTTCGAGCACGTGCTCGTTGGGTGCGTGCTGGCTGCACGAGGCGTACGAGTGCGGCACCCAGATGGTCGGCACGCCGATCACGTCGGCGAACACGTCGTTCGGCAGCGAACCGCCGAGGTTCGGCAACACCATCGGCGAACGACCCAGCGTGTGATCGACCGATGCGGCGGCCCACTCGACCCACGGGTGATCGGGCAGCAACCGTGTCGCCTCCATGATGAAGTCGTCGGCGGCTTGCTCCACGATCACGTCGTCGAAGCCATGCTCGTCGAGATGTGCCCGGATTGCGTCCAGAAACGTGCGCGGATCGCGGTCGACCGTGAACCTGATCTGGCACCACGCACGTGCCGATGGCGGAATCGCGTTGACGACCTTGGCCGGATTGCCGGTGACGAACGACAGCACTTCGAAGGCATTCCAGGCAAAGACCCGCTCGACGGGTGTCAGGCCCGGTTCGCCCCACCATTCGTCGATCGTCGGTCCGTCTGGGCCGCCGTCGACGCGCACGGTGGTCAACGCCGCACGGACCGAGTCGGGGATCGCGGCAGGCTTGAGTGCTTCGACGCGGATCTCCCCGCGGGGTCCGACAAGTGACGCGATGGCGTTGGCCAGGCGAGTGCCGGCGTTGGCAATCAGGCCACCCCAGTTCCCCGAGTGGTGACCACCTTCTCGGAGTTCGACGGCGAGCCCGAAGTTCATCGCTCCTCGTGTGCCGAGGAAGAGCGTCGGCTCCTCCGGTACCAGCCGCGGTCCGTCTGAGCCGATCAGCACGTCGGCCGTGAGCAGGTCACGCCGCTGCTCCGCGAACTCGCGCAGCCCCGGCGAACCGATCTCTTCGGACATGTCGATGAGCACGGTCGAGTTGAACCCGAGATGCCCGCGCTCGGCCAGCACGATCTCCAGCGCGGCAAGGTTGATGCTGTGTTGGCTCTTGTTGTCGGCGGTGCCGCGTCCGTACCAGCGCTCGCCTTCAGCGGTCAACGTCCAGGGGTCGAGTCCGTCTCGCCATTGGCCGTCGAGCCCGCGAACGACGTCGCCGTGACCGTAGGTGAGGACCGTGGGGAGATCGTCACCTTCGCGGCGTCGCCCGACGAGCAGCGGCCCGCCCCCGTCGGCCGGGTTGTCGAAAACGTCGACGTCGTAGCCCATGGCGGTGAGCGTCGGCGAGATCTCGTCGGCGAGGTAGGCGTGGAGCGCAGGTCGATACTCGGGTTCTTGCGCCGTCGATGGAATGGCGACTCGGCGCGCCAGGTCGTCGAAGAACCGGCCCGAGTCGATGTGCTCGGAGGCGGCGGCGATTGCTGCGGTGCGGGTCACGGTGCTGACACTTCCTCAGATGGTTGCTCGATCGCACCAGCTTGGTCTGCTGGGAGCGAAACGACGAATGCGGCACCAGCGGTGCGGCGCTGGTCGAGACGGATGGATCCGCCGTGGGCCGTGACCATGCTTGCCACGATCGACAAACCCAGTCCGCTTCCGCCTTCGCCGAGCCGGCGCGACTTGTCGGCACGGAAGAACCGGTCGAACACATGGGCTCGCGCATCGGCGGGAATTCCGGGGCCGTCGTCGGCGACCGTGAGCTCGACGTTTGCGCCAACGGTTCGAACCCTGACGGTGATCGCCGTCTCCGGCGGCGTGTGCACCCGAGCGTTGGTCAACAGGTTCCCGAGTATTTGGCGCAGCTGTCGTTCGTCGCCGTGGACCACCGCTGGTGTCGGCGCATCGAGCGTGACCGATCGATCCGGCGAGATCGCGGCGGCGTCGGCAACGGCGTCGGAGGCAACCGCCGAGAGGTCGATGAGCGATCGGTCGACCATCTGCTGCTGATCGAGGCGCGCCAGCAGCAGGAGGTCCTCGACGAGTCGGCCCATCCGGTTGCTTTCCGATTCGATGCGGGCAACGGCTCGATCGAGTGCTGCACCCTGGGGAATCCCGCCGTGCCGATACAACTCGGCGTAGCCGTGAATCGCGGCGATCGGTGTGCGCAACTCGTGGCTCGCATCGGCAGCGAATCGGCGCAGTCGCTGTTCACTCTCGGTGCGTTCGGCGAAGGCGTCGTCGAGTTGACCGATCATTTCGTCGAGTGCGCCGGCGAGTCTGCCCAGCTCGGTGTCGTCCTCGGGGTGGTCGATGCGCTGCGACAAGTCGCCCGCGGCGATATCGCCGGCGGTGTCGATCATCCGGTCGATCGGTCGGAATGCCCGTCCGATGACGAACCACACCGCTACCGCAGCGACGAGCACCACGGCGATCGAGCTGATCACGACATTGCGTCGCAGCTCGGCGAGCGCGTCGTCTTCGTCGGCCAGTGACTCGGCGGTCACGATCACGACACCGGAACGGTCTGGCCGAGCGATCGCCCGGTAGTCGAACGTGCCGTCGGTCGAGGCGATCGTCGTCGGCTCGCCGACGAGCTGGTTGATGTCCACGTCGGTCAGGTCGGGTAGCGGCTCGGAGTCGTCGGGGAAGCCGGCTGCCGATTCGAAGACGATGGTGTCGCCGTCGACCGCGACGGTGGCGAAGGCGCGGTAGAAGTCGCCCTCCTCGTTGGCCGTTCGGTCCGGTGTTGGGCGGCCCGAGCCGTCAGGGCCGGGGCCGAGCGGCGCGTTCGGGTTCGTGGCCACGTCGAATAGTCGTGCATCGACTTGACTCAGCTGCGTCGTGCGTACGGATCGCACCACCGCGATGGCGAGCACCGTGGCTGCCACGACGAGCACGATGGCCACGCCGACGGTGATCTTGGAGCGGGTGGTGAGCCGCGGCCGCGTCATGGTGCTTCAGGGGAGCGCATCGTGTAACCGACGCCGCGGATGGTGTAGATCTGGGCGCCGCACGCACCGAGCTTGCGACGGAGGTAGCTGATGTAGGTCTCCACGACCGAGGCGTCTCCGCCGAAGTCGTAGTGCCACACGTGGTCGAGGATCTGTGTCTTCGAGAGCGCCTGTCCCTGGTTGGTGAGCAAGTAGTGCAGGAGCCGGTATTCGGTCGGTGAGAGGTCGAGTTCCTCGGAGTCGGCCCACACCCGGTGCTGTACGTCATCCATGACGACGTCGCCGCTCCGCAGCGCGGGTGCCGTCGCCGCACTCGTGGTCAGTCGCCGCCGGAGGATCGCCTGCATGCGCATGTTCAACTCATCGAGGCTGAACGGTTTGGTCAGGTAGTCATCGCCGCCGCGTGTGAATCCGGTGCGCAGATCGTCTGCGGTGTCGCGTGCGGTGAGGAAGATCACGGGAACGTCGTCGCCGTCCGAGCGCAGTCGGCGGCAGACCTCGAACCCGTCGAGATCGGGCAGGTTGACGTCGAGAATGATCAGATCCGGTCGGTGCTCGGCGGCGGCGCGCAGCGCCTCGAAACCCGTTTCGGCTGTAGCCACGTCGTAGTCGGCGAACCGCAGGGCATCACGCAACAGGTCGAGCAGTACTTCTTCGTCGTCGACCACCAGCACGCGCGGTGCTGCGCCGTCGGGGTGGCGGGGCGCGGGCAGATCATCGACGGCCATGGGACGACCGTACGGTACGAGCCTGGGAGTTCCCTGTGAGTCGGCTGGGGCCTGGCTCGGCAAGCTCGGTGTCGATTCGTGGCGCGTTCTCAGCGTTCTCTCAGCTGCGCGGTCGACGATGCCGACATGATCGCAACACGACACCTCCCCATCTCCTTGATTGCGGCGGCAACCCTGAGTGTGGGGCTCGTCGCCTGCGGCTCCGACAATGGATCCGACAGCACAAACGCAGCGACCGCAGACGCGTCGGCCGATGCGAGCGACGGCAGCGCTGCAGACGATGACCATGACCATGACGCGGCTGACGTGGTCGAGACCGCGATCTCGGCTGGTTCTGAGTATCTCGGCGAGTACACGCTTGTCGACGACACGTTCGGGACCGTTACCGCCGTCACGATCGATGGCGACAACCGGGTCATCGAGGCGAACGCGTTGCCCAACCACGACACGGGCGAGTTCCCGAACGCCGGTAACCCGAACGAGATCACCGAGCAGGACGCGGCCTACTCCTACCCACTGGTAAGTACCTGGACGGGCGAGCCGACCGACGTGCGCACCGTCGGCGTTGCTGTCAATGGCGTCAAGTTCGAGCCCGGAACGGCCGAGACGGTCACGTGCGAGAGTGGTGAGCTCTATCGGGTCGAGGCGCTGCAAGACACCTACGACCTGGGTCTCGATTTCAACAATGCCCACGTGCAACCCAACGGCGAGTACCACTACCACGGCATTTCCGAACTGCTCGTCGACGCCTTCACGTCCGACGACGACCTCGTGCACATCGGTTTCGCCGCCGACGGACATCTGATCTACGCCTCGCCGTCGGGCGCCTACTCATCGAGCTACCAGCTGTCGAGCGCCGCGCGCACAGGGACGGGGTGTGTGGCCAGCGGCGCCGCCGGCGGTGACGCTGTCGAGATCGACGGCAGCTCGTCCGACGGCACCTATACCGACGACTGGGACTTCGTCGAGGGCAGCGGCGACCTCGACGAGTGCAACGGCATCACCATCGACGGTGGCTACGTCTACATGATCACCGAGGAGTTCCCCTACGTCCCCCGCTGCCTGATGGGCGAGGTCGCCGACGACGGCACGGCCGCCCCCAGCGGCCCGGGTCGCGGCGCTCCTCCCACGAACGGCTGACGATTGGCCCTCCGAAATACCGGGGATTCCGTGCGCCGTTCGCACAAAGTCCCCGGTATTTCCGCGCCAGAGCCGAATTTGTCGCCACGCCGTGCGTTTTTCGCACGGAATCCCCGGAATTCGCGTGAGGGATGTCGGTGCTGTCGACGCGGGGTGTCGAAGCGTCAGCGGGAGATGCGGCCGGTTTCGTAGGCCCACATGGCGATCTCGACACGGTTGCGGGCGCTGAGCTTGTTCATCAGGCTGGCCAGGTGGGTCTTGACCGTGCTCAGGCTGATGTACAGGTCGTCGGCGATTTCTGCGTTCGTGCGACCGCGGGCGACGGTGAGCAAGACCTGCTCTTCGCGTTCGGTGAGCGGCTCGATCGGCTGAGGTGGGGGGCCGTTGTTGCTGCCGGCGAACTCTTCGAGCAGGCGAGCGGTCACGCTTGGGGCGATGAGTGCGTCGCCAGCGGCGGCCGACTGGATCGCCTGCGTCAACAGTTCGGGGCCCGCGTCTTTGAGTAAGAAGCCGCGCGCGCCTGCCTTGAGAGCGCCGTGCACGTACTCGTCGAGATCGAAGGTCGTGATCACTACGACCGCAAGTGGGTCGGCGACGTCGGGCCCTGCGACCCGCCGGGTTGCCTCGATCCCGTCGATCTCGGGCATGCGGATATCGAACAGGCACACGTCGGGTCGCAGATGTTCGGCCTTCTCCACGGCTGCACGACCGTCTGCCGCCTCGCCGACCACGTCGATGTCCGGCTGGGCATCGAGGATCATCGCCAAGCCGCGCCGAACCAGCTCCTGGTCGTCGGCGATGAGCACACGAATTGTCATGCGCGAGCGCCGTCGCGGGGTAGAACGACCTCGACCGTCCATCCTTCGGTGCGGTCGATTCCGGCGCGGAACGACCCGCCGAGCAGCTTGGCTCGCTCGGCCATGCCGATCAACCCGTGCCCCGCCGGTCCGGTCGAGCCGTTGGCGTCGCCGTCGTCGCTGACCGTGAGACGCAAGTGATCGGGTTCGCCTTTGACCACGACGTCGACTGTCGATGCGTTCTTCGCGTGTCGGCGGGCATTGGTGATCGACTCCTGGGCCAGGCGATACAGCGCAGAGTTCACTGCGGGGCGTAAGTCGTCGAGGTCGCCGCGCAGGTCGATGCGGACTGGCAACGATCCGGGGGTCGTCGCCACGAGTCGCTCGATGTCGGCGACGCCCGCCGTCGGCGTGAGCGCGACCTTTTCATCATCGCTGCGCAGTGCCGCCACCATCTCGCGCATCTCGGCAAGCGTGCGTGACGCTTCCTCCTCGATCACTGCCAACGTGTCGACCGCGGCCTCGGGGCGTTGCTCTGCGACCGCGCGCCCAGCTTGCGCCTGTACCGCGATCGCCGACACGTGATGGGCAACCGTGTCATGGAGGTCGCGAGCGATCTCCTCGCGTTGCTCCGTTCGAGCGTCGTCGACACGGCGCCGCATCAAATCGAACTCGTATCGAACCACGGCGCCCAGCAGCGCCGCGAGCAACACGATCACGGCGGAGCCGAATGCGGTGCCGACGGGATTCGGCTGCCCGAGCGACCCGACGATCGTCGGCGCCAGCAGCAGGACCACCAGTGACCATGCGCCCTCGCGGCCCGAACCCCAGCGGAACACCGCATAGGGGAGCGTCAACACGAAGGCCATCGAGTAGTCGCCGTCCCACTCGACGTCGACAATCAGCGCAGCGACATGGACCGCCGCCACCGCTCCGAACGCCACGGTCAGCACGGCGAGCGGGTGTGTGCGGCGGAACAGCAGAGTCGGCCCGACGGCGAGGACGAGGATGAGCGACGGAACCCTCCACACCATGTCGCTGCGCAACGCGGTTTCCAGTACCGCACCGAGGTACACCGCGGACAGCAATACCCAATCGCGCCACACGCGGCGCGGCGGATCGGCAATTGCCGGTTGCGAGAACATCGAGCGCAGTACGCCCTTCACAACCTCTGAGGCTAGGAGGCGCAGCGGCGGTGGGGATCAGCCGAAAGGCTGATGCTGGCATCGCACGATCGGCCGGGTCGCTACTGCACTTCGAGCCGATGCGTGATGGGCATCGTCTGGTGAACATCGAAATCGTCCGGTGACGTCCGCCCGGGCTTCGAACGATCAGAAGGAACTGCCACCATGTCCGCCTTTCTTTATCGACTCGGCCGATTCTCCGCCCGCCGCCCGTGGGTGGTGATCGGCGCCTGGGTGCTCGTCGCCGTTGTTGTCGTCACCGCGTCATCGACGCTCGGCCGAGACCTCGAAGACTCCTTCGAGGTACCCGGCCTCGATAGCGCACGGGCCACTGCACTGCTCGAATCGGCAGCGTCGGATCGCGCCGGTCTCACTGCCCAGGTCGTTCTCGCTGCGCCCGAGGGCACCTCGTTCTACGACTCGACCGTTGCGCAGAGTGCACTGGCCGAAGTGCAGGACGACGTGGCCGCGCTGCCGAACGTGCTCGGGACGACCGACACCGCCGCAGCGGCAATGAGCGGCGATCCCGCGGGTGCTGCTGGGACGATCTCTCCCGACGGTCGAGTTGCGCTGGTGACGATCCAGTACCCGGTGATGGAAGAGCTCGATGTTGGCGATCTCGAGCGGCTCGAAGCCGCGCTCGAGGAACTCGCCGCCACGTCGCCGCTGCAGATTGAGGCCGGCGGCGACCTATTCAGCTCCTTCGATGGCGGCGAGACCGGCACCGCGGAGCTGATCGGGATCGCTGCGGCGGTGGTGATCCTGCTGCTGGCATTCGGATCGGTGATCGCCATGGGTCTGCCGATCGGTATGGCCATCTTCGGGTTGCTGCTCGGTATCAGCGCGATGGCGCTCGTCACCTACATCGTCGACGTTCCGAGCTGGGCGCCGCAGATGGCGAGCATGATCGGTCTCGGCGTCGGCATTGACTACGCCCTGTTCCTTGTCACCCGCCACCGTGAGTATCTCGCCGATGGCCACTCCGTGGTCGATTCCGCCGGCCGTGCCGTCGCAACGGCTGGACAGGCGGTGGTGTTCGCCGGCGGCACCGTCGTGATCGCAATACTCGGCCTCGGTGTCGCTGGTGTGCCGTTCATGACGGCAGCCGGCGTCGCCACGTCGCTGATCGTGGCGATCATGGTCGTCAGCTCGATCACGTTGCTGCCGGCGTTCCTCGGTCTGGCGGGGACGTGGATCAACCGCATCGGCATTCACCGCCGCCACTCGACCGGCACTGTCGGCGTCCGCTGGGAGCGGTGGGGCAAGCACGTGTCGCGCCACGCATGGCCGTATGCCACTGGCGTCACGGTGCTGTTGCTGGGGTTGACGGCACCGGTGCTCGCGTTGCAGCTTGGCTTCCCGGACGCTGGGACGAGCCCGGAGTCAATGACCCAACGTCGGGCGTATGACCTCGTCGCCGAAGGGTTCGGACCCGGAACCAACGGTCCGTTGGTGATCGCTGTCGACGTGTCGGCCGAGACACAGGCCGGCGAGCTCGTCGACGAGCTGGGCACGGCGATCGCCGCCGACCCGGGTATCGCGCACGTGGCGCCGGCCGAGTTCGACGCCGAAGCAGGAGTGGCGAGCATTCTCGCCATCCCGACCAGCGCGCCACAGGATGCGGCGACGTTCGACACAGTCCAACGACTACGCGGTGACGTGTTCGCTGATGTGCTCGACGACACGGAAGCCTCAGCGCACGTCGGCGGTGCTACCGCGAGCTTCGGCGACGTGGCCGGCCGGATCAGCGACCGGTTGCCACTGTTCATCGCCGCTGTCGTCGGTTTGTCGTTCCTCTTGCTCACCGCGGTGTTCCGCTCGGTGGTCGTCGCCGCGAAGGCCGCGATCCTCAACCTGCTCAGCATCGGCGCCGCCTACGGCGTGTTGGTGATGGTGTTCCAGTGGGGATGGGGCAAGGGTCTGATCGGTCTCGAATCGACGGTGCCGATCGTGTCGTTCATCCCGATGTTCATGTTCGCCGTGCTGTTCGGATTGTCGATGGACTACGAGGTGTTCCTGCTGTCTCGGGTCCGTGAGGAGTACCTGCGGACCGGCGACAACGACCGTTCGGTCATCACTGGCCTGGCAACGACCGCCAGGGTGATCACGTCGGCCGCGCTGATCATGATCGCTGTGTTCGCCGGCTTCGTGCTCGGCGAGGACCCGATCATCAAGATGATGGGCCTCGGCCTTGCCGTGGCGATCCTCGTCGACGCGACGATCGTGCGCATCGTGTTGGTGCCGGCGACCATGAAGCTGATGGGCGACAACAACTGGTGGCTTCCCGGTTGGCTCGACCGGGTCCTGCCCGACATCGACATCGAGGCCGCGCCCGAGGTCGGCGACGGCAACAACGGCGATGTCGACGGCAACGCGGAGATCGATGCCGAGTTCGGCGACGTCGACGACCGCGAGCTCGTCAGCACCCGCTGACGACCGCGACACCTCACAGAAAAACCGGGGATTCCGTGCGAAATACGCACGGAATCCCCGGTATTTCCGCGGGCGGTCCGAAATTGTCGCGGTGGTGTGCGTTTTCCGCACGGAATCCCCGGTATTTCGGAGAGGGTCGAGCGCGGGAGGGGGAGTGGGATCAGGTCATGCCGCCGTCGACGACCAGTTCGGTGCCGGTGACGAAGCTGGCGTCGTTCGACAACAAGAACGCGGCTGCGGCAGCGATCTCCTCGGGCTGACCGAACCGACCGAGGGGGACTTGCTGCAGGATCTGCGCTGCGAACCCTTCGATCTCCTCCTCGCTGAGTCCGGTGGCGCCGAAGAAACCGGTATCGATCGGTCCGGGGCTGACCGCGTTGACGCGGATCGACCGGCTGGCGAGCTCGGCGGAGAAGACGTTCATCGCCGAGCGCAGCGCGCCCTTGCTCGCCGCGTAGATCCCAGCGCCGGGCATCGACATGTCGTTGACCACGCTCGTGTTGAACACGACCGAGCCGCCGTCGGGGATGGCGCTCTCGATCGCTTTCAGCTGGAGCAGTGGTCCGCGCAGGTTGATGTCGAACTGCCGAGCGACCTCGTCGACGTCGATCATCTGCAGCGGTTGGAACGCGCCGAGACCGGCGTTGAGGAACAGGGCGTCGACGCGCCCGCCCAGGTGCTCGTCGACTGCGGCGCGCAGGGCATCCGCGGCAACTGGATCGGCAGCATCGTTGACAATCGCAGTGACGCGTTCGATCTTGTCGGCGGTTTCGAGGCGGCTGGCGTCGCGCCCGGTGACGAGGACCGTGCCGCCTTCGTCGCTGATGCGCTGTGCGGTGGCGAGACCGATGCCGTTGGATCCGCCGGTCACGACGGCGTTGCGGTTTTCGAAGCGGTTCATTGGAGTGCCTTTCGGTGGTTGGGTGTTCGGTTGTTAGAGAATGATCGTTTCCTAAATGGGAGACGAGGGGGCGGTTGCGGGTTGGACATGGTGATCGGTCCCGTCAACGCAGAGCGTCGAGGGCAAGAAGCAACGTCGAGCGGGCCTGCTGGCCAGTGATGCCTTTGCGCGATTCGACTTGGAGGCCGTTCACGGTGGTCAGCAGCAAGCGCGCTCCCGCCTCGGGATCGCAGTGCGTCTGGCTCACAGCGTTGGTGGCTCGCAGTGCGTCGGCGACGAGAGCGCGCAGTCGTTCGTCGTGCTGGCTGAGTCGGGTGCGCACGCTCGGCTCGGATGCCGCGAGCTCGGTGGCGCACACCACTGCGTAGCAACCGCGTTGGGGTGAGTCCTCCGCCGCTCGATTGGCGATCCAGTCGATCCAGCCGATGATGCCGTCGAGCGGTTCATCGCCCGAGTGGAGCACGTCGCCGGTCGCCGCGATCGCGTCGTCGAGATACGTGTCGAGGGTGCGTTCGTGGAGACCTGCCTTGTTGCCGAACGCCTTGTACAGGCTGCCGACGGAAAGGCCAGTGGCATCGCTGAGCTGGGCGATGCCCGTGGCAGCGATGCCGTGCTCCCAGAACTCGTCGCGAGCCGCGGTGATCACATCACTCTCGTCGAACTCGCGGGGGCGACCCATGGAGTACACCATAGTGCGGTTTGGAAGTGATCACTCCACAATCTTCTCAGCAATCGAGTGCGGTGAAGAGAGCGTCGTTCGCTAGCGGTCGAAGGGCCCGCTCGGTGGGCGATCGTCGGGGTCCTCTGGTGGCGTACCGAACGGATTGGGGCGTCGCCGCCTCCCCCAACGCAGCGGGTCCCATCGGGAGCCAGCGCCCCAGTCGGGGAGGCGGTTGACGATCCAGGTGAGCACCAGCGCCGACGCGATGGTCAGCCCTACAACGATCACCACCGGTCCGACGCCCGAGCTGCCTTGCGACCCGGATTCAGCGCTACTGAGAACGACGGCGAACATCGCCGATCACCCTATGCCGCGGCGGCGCGACTCGGTCGTTGCGGGCCGGCGGGTTCGTGTGCTCCGCGCTGACTTGGAGTTGGCTAAGGGCCGGCGGGTCGCCGGTGCAGTCGCCGCTCGCCGAACTTTCCGACGACGACTGGGATGCCTGTCTCGCCCTCAACCTCACTGCGGTGTGGGAGGCGTCGGTGATCGCTGCGGAACGGATGATCGAAGGTGGTGTGATCATCAACATCTCCTCGCGGGCGGGCGACCGTGGGGTGCCTGGGAGCGGTCATTATGCAGCGGCGAAGGCAGGGGTCAACTCGTTGACCAAGACGTTGTCGCTCGAGTTGGCGCCGGCGATTCGGGTCAACGGGATCTCGCCGGGCTTCGTGCCGACCGAGGTGATGATGACGGCGCTCGGCACCGATGAGGAGGCGCTGGAGAAGATGGCGCACAAGCTGATTCCGCTGCGTCGGCTGCGGACGCCCAACGACATGGGGTCGACGGCGGTGTACTTGGCCAGCGACGCGGGGAGCTGGATGACAGGCCAGACTCTGATCGTCGCCGGCGGTCTATAACTGTCAAGAGCGGAGTTAGTGCGCGTGCGGGCGGCGCGTTCGCGCACCGGCGTGGTCGTCAGCGGGGGAGCGGCACCCACGGATCGTGGTCGCCGGGCACGGTCGGGAAACGCTGGTCGGTCCAGTCGAGCTTCGCTTGTTCGATGCGATCGCGGTCGCTGTGTACGAAGTTCCACCAGATGAACCGCTTGCCCACCGGCTCGCCCCCGAGCAGCATCGCTCGCCCTCGGCCGGCCAGCGAGGGAGTGGCACCCGCTTCGAGCACGGCGAGCTGACCCGGCGACAACGTGGTGCCGCCAAGCGTGAGGTCACCCTCGAGCGCCAATACACCGCGCTCGGGGTGTTCAGCGTCGATCGTCAGCGGATGCTCGGGTTCCACTCGCAGCTCGGCGAGTACGAGCGGGGATGACACCGTCGCTGGTGAGGTGCTGCCCCACGACGATCCGGCGACGACACGAACGCGGCCCTCGAACAGCGGCTCGATCGCGTGAGCCGGGGTGTGTTCGAAGGTGGGTGTGCTGTTCTCGGCGTCGTCGGGCAACGCAACCCAGGTTTGCAGGCCGAACATCTCCCGATCGCGGGAGCGGTCCTCGCCGGGGCTGCGTTCGGTGTGGGTTACTCCGTAGCCCGCAGTCATCCAGTTGACGGCGCCGGGTTCGATCGTCGACACGGCTCCAGTCGAGTCGCGGTGCACCATCCGCCCGGCGAGGAGGTAGCTCAGCGTTGACAGCCCGATGTGTGGGTGCGCATCGACGTCGGTGCCGGTACCTGCACGCATCGTCTCGGGTCCGATGAGGTCGGCGAAGATGAACGGACCGACCATCCGCCGTTGGCGGAACGGCAGCACCCGCTGCACGGTGCCGCTGCCGACCTGCGCCGTGCGCGGGTCAATGATCATCTCGAAGGCGGTCATGCCCTCAGGCATAGCCGACGACCGACGGCCGGTGTAGCGCGCTGTGGTCGCGAGAGCGGTGTAGGGATGAGCGCTGGAGTCCGCCCGGTAGCATCGAGCGGTCTGTTCGGGCGCATAGCTCAGTTGGCTAGAGCGCTTCCCTTACAAGGAAGATGTCGGGGGTTCGAGTCCCTCTGCGCCCACATAACCCCAGCTAAGTATCGAAAACCGCCACGTCGGACGGCTCGTTGCGACGTCGAATGATCGGCACAAACACTTTCCCGCGGATAGGCTTGACCCATGTCGGACGACATCTGGGAAGTCACCATGATCAGGTGGCGCAATGCTTGGGAGCGTGCAGGGCGGGCGGAATGGCACGCCAGTCGCGGGCGATATCGAGAGACAGTACATCCAGCGCTCGACATGCACGCCGAGCACCTTCAGGAGCTCGACAGAAGAGCCACCGTCACTTCGAACTTCATCAATATAGAAGGAGCGAGGTGACTCACAGTCAAGTCAGTCCACAGTTCGTTCACTTGGAACAGGGCGTTCCGCCGGTCAGGGGCCACTACTCACACGTCGTGATTCTGCCAACAGGACAGTTCATGATCGCCGGACAGAAAGCTTGGTCGAAGGAGACCGGGGAGCTGACCGGTCATCATATTATCGAGCAAACTGAACTCGTGTTCGACAACATCGCATCCATTCTGGCGCAAATCGATTGCTCGCTCGATCAGTTGATCAGGATCTCATGTCACCTCGCCAGGGTGGAAGACTATGAGCAGTTCAACGAGGTTTACGCGCGCAGGCTCGGTGAACATAGGCCCGCTCGGACGGTGCTTGCCGGGCATGACCTTCGCGAGGGCGCGCTCGTCGAGCTCGTGGCGGACGGATTCATCGATGGGAAAGCCACTAGCGGGCGGCGATAGTGACGCTTCGAGTATCGTTCATCGTCCCGCTCTACCAACAGTACGAGTACCTGCCTCACGCCCTTGAGTCGATCGCGTTGCTTGACGGGGATGAGTGTTCGGCGAACGTGGTCGTTGTGAACGATGGTTCGACGGACTGCACCGAGAGGCAAGTCGAGAGTGTTGCATCGGATGCAACCGTGCTGCATCACGGCGTGAACCGTGGAAAGATCGCTGCCCTTAACTCGTCGTCCGATCATCTTGACGGTGACTGGGTCGTCGTGCTTGACGCAGATGATCGCGTCCTCCCCGGGTTCGTGAGGGAGCTGCATGGAGCCGCCCTGGCTGCTGGTGCCGACTTCGCGTACTCCGGTTGTCGTCTTGTGGACGAGGCGGGTGAAGAGATCGGTCACGGTCGGTCGCTTCCGTTTCGGCCGGGTCTGATCGATGAGTACAGCTTCATTCCGGACAATGCATTGACTCGGCGCGACCTGTTCGAGTCCGTCTTGCCACTTGACGAATCCGTCCGGATACTACCGAAGCACTATCGATGGCAGGTGATGTGTGGCGAGGGCGCATCTGGTGCCTACGTGGATGCTCCGTTGTTCGAGTATCGGATGCACGATGCGAACATGTCCGGTGTCGGCGCGATTGTGCGATCCGATCTCGCGGACGGACTGGAAGAACACCCCTTGCTGTCAGGGTATTGGCGGGCTCGCGTCGGGACTGCGGACGACAGATGACTGGCCCGTTCGATGGGCGTGTGGTGGCCGTTAGCGGTGCCGCCGGTGGAGGCATCGGTACGGCGATGGTGGAGGCGCTCTCCGCGGCAGGGGCGACGGTAGTCGCGAACGCCCGGCGAGCTGACCAGCTGACGTGTCTCCAAGACCTCGCAGGGCGCGTCGTCCCGATGGCCGCGGATGTCTCGGACCGGGACCGTGTCGAAGCTGCACTTTCAGGAACCGGACTGCATGTTGACTCGCTCGTGCACTGCGCTGCGCCTGACTATGAGCACATGCCAACTGACATGTACGAGGACGATACCTGGGCTGCAGAAATCGCCACGATTCTCACAGGGGCGCTGAATCGGGTTCGGGCTGCGATTCCCAACATGAAGCGTGCGGGATTCGGCCGGATCGTCCTCATCGGATCCTCCGCTGCGAGACAAGGGACACTGGGCCGAGGCGTTGGCTACGCAACTGCGAAGGCTGGTCTGGTCGGAATGTGCCGGCAGCTGGCACTCGAGCTAGGCCCGTACGGGATTACCGTCAACTGCATCGAGCCAGGTCAGATTGACACACCGCGGATCCGACGCGGTGGTCGGCGGACACAAGCATCACTCGACAGGCGTGCAGCCGCACTTCCGGTCCGGCGCGTGGGCATCCCTCAGGACATCGCGGGCGCGGTGATGTTCCTCCTCGACCACGCCGCTGGCTACGTCACGGGAACAACGTTGGCGCTGAACGGTGGCGCTCATCTGGCGAGCGCCGCAACGATGAAGGCCACTCGATCCACATCAACCTGTTCATCCCTTCGGCACAGTCGTACCCGGTTCTTGCCTTCGGTCTTCGGAAGTTTCGCTACATACATCCGTCTTGGTCGACATCAGCACAGATCATCGAGCTCGACTCCAAGATCGTTGATCGTGCCGCGACGTTCTGTTCTCGTCTCGGTCTGACTGGATTCGTCGTGATACAGACGAAGACTGATGCGCAAGACGGTGAAATGAAGCTCGTCGAGGTTAACGCTCGCCTCGGAAACATCGCCAGGGTACTATTTCGGATGGAACCCGCTCTAGATCAACTTGCCGTTGACTGGCTTTCTGGTGCGTCGGAGGCCCCCTACATGGAGCCGAGGGTCGGCCAGTGTGGAGTCTCTTTGCTCGACGATCTCGCCACGCCGCTGCTGTGGGTTGTCCACCGGCTTGGAAGGAAGTCCTCAGCGGACAACGTTGCACCCTCCCTCAGGAGTCTGGTGCAGTCGTTTCGACACGTCTACGGTCGTCGACCGGCGGTCGACGACTACGTGCGGAGCATCGTTCGTGATCCATTCTTCGTACTAGGTTTCGCGGCGACAACCGCTCGCCGCGAGTATCGGCTCCCAGCGAATTGGAGTCGCGCCTTGCCTTGGGGAGGTGTGCGCCATGCAACTCCTGACGGCTGAGGGTGTGGGCGATGTAGTGCCGCTCGACGTCGCGCGACGCGTGATCAAGCAGCACCTCCTGAGCGGACTCTGCTGCATGGGAGAGCGGCTTCGCGTGGTCGGAGACCAGGCGACGCAAGTGGCAATCCTCGGCGAGGCGAGTGTCGGCGGGCGCCGCTATGTCGGTGGGCGCATGTATTGCCCTGGACCTGACCGCAGCGAGCAGACGGAGTTCGTCTACTGCAGGGAACGGGGATCACCTGGGATCGATCTGCTCGTCACAGGTCGTGGACTGGGGGAGTGGCGGAACGCAGCGCTTGTGGGCCTATTTCTAGATGCAATCCCAGTTGCTCCGCGATCCGTTGCCGTGATCGGCTTTGGAAGGCAAGCCCAAGCTGCTGCACGCTCGGCCCTTGACGTTCTGGAGAGCCCATTCCAGCTTCGAGTAAGCGCACGCAACCATCGGACAAGCGAGGAAGTGGCCCACATCGTCGGATGTCGGCGGGATCGGGTGACGGTTCACCGATCACCGAGCGAGGCTGTTCGGCAGAGCGAGGTGATCATCTTCGCGACGTCGAGCGCCACGCCGGTCATCGACGCCGATTGTGTGAACGCGAACACGGTTGTCATCCACATCGGTGAGAAGAAGAACGGGCGGTCGGAGATCCCCGCGCCGCTCCTCTCACGTGCATCCACCGTATTCGTCGATTGTCGGACCCAGGCGCTTCGTGAGAGCAACGGTACGGCGTTCACCTTTGTTCAGCCATCTAGCTGCCAGCCGCTCTCGAAGCTTCTGGATCGTTCACGCGGGCACGTGGGTAGCAGTCCGCTGTTGGTCTTGAACGGAGTTCCGGGTGCTGAGGTCGCCATCGCTTCGATAGCGGTCTCCGACGAGATGTCAAGCCGACCACGCGTACTGCGTGGTTCGAACCACGAAAAGGGAGCGTGATCGCCGATGGCCGTTCCAGGACTGCACCGTCACCCGGTGCAAGGCGTCATCCGAGAGCGTATCGAGCGAATCGATAGATCGGTAGTCGAACGTTTCCGAGACGTCTACTCGGCGTTTGTTGCGGACCACTTCGGAAAGCACGGTTGCATGGAGCCAGGCATCAAGCCACTCGACGCCGGCTCGGTCATTTGCGGAACCGCGGTTACCAGTCTCGGGCCCGACCTGACGGTACGTCGGATGGCGATCGACCTGATGGAGCCTGGCGACGTACTGGTCGTTGCGGCGGGAGGATCTGCCAATCGCGCTTGCTTCGGAGATGGAACAGCGTTGCGCATGAGTCGCAAGGATTGTGAAGGCGTTGTCATCGACGGGATGACACGGGATTCGTCTGGACTAAGGACAATGGGGTTCCCGGTGTTCTGCCGCGGCACAACGCAGCGCAATCACCATTATCCGGAGGATGGCGAGCACGGCGCAGTCAACGTTTCAGTTGTATGTGGCGGCGTCAGGGTGGAGCCCGGCGACCTTATTCTAGGTGACAGCGACGGTGTTCTCGTTGTGGATCGGGAATCGGCCGTCACCGAGATTGACAAGATCGAATCGAATCTTGCTGATGAGCGGGAGATGCGGGCGGCGATGACTTCTTATGTCCCGTTCAATGTGCGAGATGAGCTGGCCGGTCGAGGATACAAGTTTGAGTAGCCAGGATTCTGACACGGCCGACCGCTGAACGTAACACGCAGAATTCACTGCCCGCCGTCGGGAGATCACCCTCATCGCACTCTCCTCAACCTCGTGCGCAGCCAGCACCCGACCCGCTGAGTTCGAGATGGTGCCCGACCTGTCAGGTGCGGAGCAGAGTCTTGAACTGCTCGGCGAGAGCTTGGGCGTCGTCGCGCAGCCGAGCAGGGTCCGGTCCGCCAAGTAGCGAGCGCGAGGCGCTCGGGAACACCCGGTCGGGACAGTCTGCGAACACGTCGGCAACGTCTTGGGGAGTGGCGCCCTGATGGCCGACGCCGGGGGCGAGGTAGAGCGCGTTCGGCGAGACGAGGTCGAGGCGCGGCTCGAGCTGAGTCGGACCGATGACGGCACCGACCGGGCGCGAGCTGTGCGTTGAGCTCGCCGATCCCGTCGAGGAGCGACTGCTCGACCAGACGGCCGTTGCCATCCCGGCATGCCTGTATCGCCCGGCCTTCAGGATTTGAGGAGCGAGTCACGATGAGCAGACAAGCGCCCGACTCGACCGCCCGCTCGACGAAGGGTCCCATCGCGTCGAAGCCGAGATAGGGGTGCACGGTCACGGCGTCTGCTGCGATCGGTGCATCGAGCCCGATGTAGGCCTCCGCGTAGGCCTGATTCGTCGACCCCACGTCTCCGCGCTTGGCGTCGAGCACGACCAGCAGGCCGGCGTCGCGAGCCTCGGCGACCAGCCGCGCCATGGCTCGGATTCCCTGCCAGCCGTGGCGCTCGTAGAAGGCTGCCTGGGGTTTGATCAATCCCACGGTGTCCGCGGCGATCGGCAGCACGATGTCGACGAACCTCTCCAGCCCGGTCGCATCGTCGCTCACACCCCACGCCTCAAGCAGGTCGCCCGACGGATCCAGACCCCATGCCAGCGGCCCCCGAGCCTGCCGCACCTCCTCGAACCGAACCGTGAAATCCATCACCACGCGCCACATTCTCCCAGGTCGAGCGCCGCTTCTGGGCCGAGCTCGGCAACCGTGATGAACGGTTCTTCGAGCCTCGAACGAGTCGCGCCATGAGTCGCATAGGGTGCGGAGGTGATCGAGGTCACCCGAGCTCAGGAGCACGTCGGTGAGGAGATGGTCGACGATCGTGTCGTCCTGCCGCGAGACGCGGATCTGTACGCGACGTCGACGGTCTCCGTCTTCGCAGGCGCAGGGTGTGAGCGCACCGCGACTGACTTCGGCTCAGTTCCGACCGACGCCACATGAGCATCCGGCGAAGCCAGTGGACGGCGGACCTCGGTCTGGTTCGCCCGGGCAAGCAAACCCGTAGCTTTGTTACCCAGCAAGCGCTGCTCGACTCGGCTGAGCAGCTCTTTTACGAGCGCGGTGAGGATGCGACGACCGTGGCCGACATCGCGGCGCAGGCGGGAGTGTCGATCGGTGCCGTGTACCACCACTTCCGCGACAAGCGGGCGGTCAAGTTGGCGTTGGTCGAGCGCTTCAGCGACACCTATCGCGCCACGCTCACTGCGGCGTTCGACCCCGATCGCTGGGAGGGCGCTTCGATCGGGGAGGTCGTCGAGTCGTATCTGCAGTTCTCGTTCGCGGCGGGTCGGGCGCGTCCCTCGTTCCTCGGCTCTGTGTTCCGTCTGGCGGCCATCGACGCCGACGTTGCGGGAAAGATGCGTGACTTCCGCATCGTGGCCGACACCGGCCTCCGCGATCTGTTGGTGGCGCGCCGCGCGAACATCGGGCATCCACAACCGGAGTTCGCTGTGACCATCGCCGTCGAACAGATTCACTCGACGCTTCGCGATCGTCTGTACGGCGCGCAGGTGCCAACTCGGCTCGCCGCAGATCGTGACGACGCGGTCGCTGCCGAGGTCGCACGTGCGATCTGTGCGTATCTCAAGGTGACCGATCGCTGACACCCACGCCGGTGCGGCCAACCTCAAGGCCGAGGCATCAAGGAGATGACGAGTCCGTTCGTGGACGACGGGTGCAGGAACACGACATCACCGTGGGTGAACGTGCGAACGCCTTTGCTCGTGAGATCGGCCAGCGCCTCCTGGACATCGTCGACCATCAACGACAACGCTCGGAAGCCTTCACCTTGCTCGTCGAGCACGGCAGCCATCGGCGACGAATCGTCGACGGGCGAGAACAGTTCGAGCTGACTTCCCTCGGGAAAGGCGACGTACACCTGGCGAATGCCGAGCGTCTCGTTGGTCGTGCGGCGCGTCACGGTCGCTCCGAACCGTTCGCACCAGACCCGCTCACTGGCATCGAGATCGTGGACGCCGATCGCTAAGTGATCGATGCCGATGATGGACATGGCAGGTACCCCGATTCGTTCCAGCTCCTCTTGAAACCAAATCTAGACTACGTGATAGCGCGACCGCACGAGTGGTGCCGGGGGAGTGTTGTCATCAGTCGATTCCCGCTTCGACCCCTTGGCCGTCCAACTCCTCGACGATCGCGGCGTAGTAATCGCGCAGATTGTTCGCCGAGTCGGCGTGCGTGGCGATCAAGCGGTGCCCGGCGCGCAGGCCGTCGATCGCCGATCGGGCGGCGTCGGCGGGCATCACGGCCAAGGGTCGCAAGGCTGGCGGCATATCGATGCGCTTCGGCGCTGCCTGCTTGCCGAGATGTGCCGGGCGTACCTCGGCGGAGTTGGTGGTCATCGCGGTGTACACCAGTCCCGGTACCAGGATTGACACGTCGATCCCCTCGGCGCCGAGCTCACGTTGGATCTCGAGGCAATAGCCGATGCACGCGAACTTCGACGGGATGTACGACCCGAGCGACATCGTTCCGGTCGACTGCAAACCGCCCATCGAGGCGGTGACCATCAGCCGTGCGTCGGGTGCGTTCGTGCGAAGGTGATCGACGAATGCGTCGACGGTGTTGATCGCGCCGAACAGGTTGACACCGAGCGCGAAGTCCCAGTCGGCGCGAGTCCGCCCGACCACGTTGCCGACCGGCGGTGACACGCCGGCGTTGGCAAACACGAGTTGCGCGGTGCCATGCGTCTCGCGGACCAGGACGGCGAGGGCGCGCATTTCGTTGGTACTGGTGACATCAGCGCGCGCTGCCTGCACCGTGGCGCCGGGGGTCTCGGTGAGGCAGGCCTCGACCGTTTCCTCGGCGCGCTCGAGCGAGTGGTCGGACACGGTCAGGTGTGCGCCTCGAGCAGCGAGTTCGATACACATCGAACGACCGATGCCGCCGCCTCCGCCGGTCATCACTGCAATGACGCCTTCGAACGATTCCATCCCCACACGCTATCCAAAACCGAATATCAGATATGTATTCGACGGAGAGATGTCGACATGGGTCCCGTCGGGACGCGAGCCGCGGCTCGGGCGATCTTCGTGGGTGTGCCGCGCCGGTGCCGTGGTTCCGTAATCGGCGAGCGCTGCGAGCGATCAGTGTGAGAGCTCACGTTCGGGGGAGCCGAGACCGGGGAAACCGGCGTATGCGGGCAGCGCTGCTTGCCCGCCGAGGTGGGCGTAGAGGACGCGGGACCCGGCGGCGATCTCGCCGTTGCGGATCATGCCGATGAGTCCGGCCATCGACTTGCCCTCGTAC
>JBCDFR010000052.1:0-23541 GCA_039177505.1 Actinomycetota bacterium
CCTACAGCGGGCCGCTGATGCCGCCATCCTTGCGCACTCGCCAGAAGTGGATCGCCATGAAGATGACGATGACGAACGGCAAGAACAACACGTGCAACACATACCATCGCAACAGCGTTTCCGAGCCGATCTCAGCTCCGCCCAATAGGACGAATCTGACCTCCTGTCCGAACACGGGCGTGTAACCCATCATGTTCGTGCCCACGGCCACCGCCCACAGCGCAAGTTGGTCCCACGGCAGCAGATAGCCGGTGAACGACAGCAGCAGGGTCAGCGTGAGCAAGATCACCCCGATCACCCAGTTGAACTCGCGCGGCGGCTTGTAGGCGCCGTGGTAGAAGACGCGGGCCATGTGCAAGAACACGGCCAGCACCATCAGGTGTGCGCCCCAGCGGTGCATGTTGCGGACCAATAGCCCGAACGTGACCGAGGTCTGCAGGTTCTGGATGTCGTTCCACGCCGCCGTGGTCTCCGGCCGGTAGAAGAACATCAAGAAGATGCCGGTGACGGTAAGCAGGATGAACAGAAAGAAGCTCAACCCGCCGAGGCACAGGGTGTAGCTGACCTTGACCGCATGGCGCTTCACCTTGACCGGGTGCAGGTGGTACAGCACCGAGTTCATGATGACGTAGCTGCGGTTACGCGGGCTGTCGGTGTAACCCTTGCGGAAGATCGAGCCCGGCCGGAAGATCGAGTTCCAGGCCTGGCTGCCCTGGACGGAATCGACAGTGGTGTTCACCCGATCCTTGATCGTTGGCCGGGGCTTGTCGTCAATGATTTTCGCCATGATCAGCGTTCCCCGGCCACGCAGGCCGCGCCGCAGCGTTCCCCGGCCACGCAGGCCGCGCCGCAGCGTTCCCCGGCCACGCAGGCCGCGTGCGGGCGTGCGCCCGCTGGCGCTGCGCTCACTCGCATGATTGATAGGTCTCGCATTGCTTCCTTTAGAGCCTCATGCCATAGCCGTAGCCATGGTTGTTGGTTCGCACGTGGGAGTTGCCCGCCGACGTGGCGGTACCCGCCTTGCCGAGGATGATCACCCCGGTCGGACAGCGGTCGACGCACAACGCACACCGGGTGCAGATGTCGTCGTCGATCGTGAACATGAATGCGTCCGACGGGTCGGTGCCGGGCTGCTCGGTGCCGACCGCTTCGTCGACGGCGTCGACCGACACCATGTGGATGCACTTCCACGGGCAGATGTCGACACACCCTTCGCAAGCGATGCACTCGGTCTGGTCGATGTGAATGAACTGCTTCGGCTTGACAGCGCGCGTGAGATAGTCGGCGTCGACCTCTACCAACGTGTAATCGTCGGTGTAGGGCATCATCGGCGGATTGGCGTCGGTCTTCGCCATTACGTCACCGTTCCCTGGCCACGGAGGCCGCGCCTGGACGCTTGCTCGCTAGCGCTCGCTGCGCTCGCATCGGTCGGATTCACGTACATCGCTCCCGTCAGGCCTTCTTCACCAGGGGGCGGCCGTAGGTCGAGGTGGGCAGCTCCTTCGGCTTCACCTCGCCGCGCTTCTGCCACCAGATCGCCAGGTACACGAGCAGGCCGATGAACACCAGGTGGATCACCACGACGACGATGTCGCGCACGGCCTCGTACTGCAGGGTGATCGGGTTCCAGCCGCCGGCCGACTGCGGCTTCAAGACGCCGCCTGGCCCGAACAAGAGCTTGTCGCGCGACCACCCGAGGTTCTTGTCGGCATGGTCGATCCATTGGTGCGGCACGATGCCGAACGCCAAGAACAGCACGCCGAAGATATAGGTCGACCCGAGCATCGCCTCGCCCCATGAAAACGGTGCACCCACGGGGCGCCGCTTGCCGTAGGGGATCACCAGCAAACACAGGATCACTGTGCCGACGAACGACGCGATGAAGGCCTGGTTCATCCCCGGCCATTCGAGGACGTCGATGGCGAACATTGCGGACATGGTACTTGGCGGCCTCCTGAGGACGAAGTCTGGCACGACAGTGTCGCGGGTTCGCCAGGTTGTGCGTAAGTTCACGGAATCGCCGCGTGGCCCCTGGTCGGCATCTCGTGACCACGATCACGATTTGCTCGCGGTGATTTCTTCCCCGCAGCCGACGGACCTCTATCATCGGCGCAGTGACCGAGATCCCCGAACACTTGCTGAAGCGCTCGCGCGAGCGCCGGGCGGCGATCGGCAAGGGCGGCGACGAAGGCGACAGCACACCCGCCGCCAGTGAGTCCGCGCAGACCCCTGCAGCGTCCGCGGCCACCCCCGCCACCCAGCCAGCGGCCGCTCCGCCTGCGGGCCCCCCACCGCGAACCGCCGCACCCGAGCCGGCCGCGCCGCCGCCACCTGAACCAGATCCGCCCTACGTGGTCGCCGCCAAACGGCGCAAGCGGATTCCGTTCTGGGCGATGGCCACGCTGTCGCTGATGCCGATCTGGGCGTTCATTTACGTCCGTTCGGTCACCGACACGCCCGAGGTCGCTGAAGGACCACTCGGGCTCGGTGAAGAGATCTACAGCAACTGCGCCAGCTGCCATGGTGGCAATGGCGGCGGTGGTGTCGGCTACGCGTTCTCCGGCGGCGAGGTCCTCCTGTCGTACCCGCAAATCGAAGACCAGATCCGTTACGTGTACTACGGCACTGAGGGTTACAACGCCGAGGGAGTGCAAGTCCCCGGCAACCCCGACCGGCCAGGCGGTGCGCACGTCACCGGCGCCCAGGGCTTGATGCCGGCCTTCGGCGGTCAGCTCACTCCCTACGAGATCATCGGCGTGGTGTGCCACGAGCGGTACACACTCGGCGGCGCTGATCCCACATCGGAGGAGTACGCCGACGAATTCGACACGTGGTGCAGCGAGGACGCCCCCGTATTCGAAGCGGTACAGGACGGCACGTACGACTACACCGACGAGAGCCTCGGCGAAATGGTCGACTTTGACATCACGGCGGTCGGACCGGTCGCCATCGAAGGCTCGCCTTGATTCGGCCCCTGTCCTGAGCTGATGACCGCCGACGTCCTCGTCGTCGGCGGGGGACCGGCCGGATCGGCGGTGGCCATTCGACTGGCCCGCGCCGGCCACGCGGTCACCCTGATCGAGAAGCGGCCAACGCCACGCCACAAAGCCTGCGGCGATGCGCTCACTCCTCGGGCGGTCGGCGAGCTCGACCAACTCGGTGTCGACCCGGTCGAGCTCGGAGGGCACCGTACGATCGGGGTTCGGCTGCGCTACGACGACCGTCAACAGCAGGTGCGCTGGCCGGAGCACCCCCACTTCCCCAGCACGGGAGCCGCGCTCCGGCGCCCGGTACTCGACGAACATCTCCGCGACCTCGCTCGACAGTCCGGCGTGCAGGTCCTCATGGGTCACGAAGCCACTGCCCCCGTCGCCGAACGAGGCCTCGTCAGGGGCGCACGAACGGTGACCGAGGACGGTGCCACACGCAACGTCCTCGCCCGCTTCGTCGTTGTGGCCGACGGTGCCAACAGCAGGTTCGGGCGTGCCCTCGGCACGACTCGAGACCGCAACTGGCCATACGGGATCGCGGCCCGCACGTACTTGGCCAGCCCGCTCGCATCGCAGCCATGGATCGAGTCCGTGCTCCGGCCCCGCGATGCCGACGGCCGTCGCGTCAGCGGCTTCGGCTGGATCACCCCGGTCGGCGACGGAACGGTCAACGTCGGGACGGCGATGCTCTCGACGTATCGCGACGTGCGCTCGGTAAACGCGCTGAAGTGGCTCGATCACTTCGCACAACACTCGGCCGAACGCTGGCAGTTCGATGCGTCACAACAATTGAAGTCGCCGACCCGCTTTCGAGTGCCACTGGGCAGCTCGGTGGGCCCGAAGATGGGACCGACGTTCCTCGTCGTCGGCGACGCCGCCGGCGCCGCCAATCCGTTCAACGGCGACGGCGTCGACGCGGCATTGCTCACCGCACGACTGGCCAGCGACGTGCTCGACGATGCCCTGACGTCCGGTACTGCTGCCTCGCTGCAGCAGTACCCCACGCTGCTCGCCGACGAACTCGGTCGGTACCACCAGGTCGGCCGATTGAGCGCCCGGTTCCTCGGCAGCCCGACCATCGCCGGCATGGTGCTCGCCGGCGCGATGCGCAGCCCCGATGCGATGGCCGGTGTCCTCCGAATCGGTGCCAACGAGTTGCGTCGCAAACGAACCGGCGGCGCCGAGCGGGCCTACGCTCTCGCCGCCGCCGCATCGCGCCTCGCTCCGCGCTGGTAACCAGCGGCGCCCGACAACTCGCTGCGCCGCACTCGCGAGCCGGGCATAGGGTGCCGCTGTGTCCGCCGTCGAAACCGGCCGGCTGATCATCCGGCCGCCGGTCGAGGCAGACCGCGACCGGTTCGTCGAGTTGTTCACGTCGGTGTCGTTCACCGTGTTTTCAGATGGCGTCCACGACACGACGTCGGCCAACGCTCGCTTCGACCGTATGTTGCGATTGATCGAGGTGCTCCCGTACGCCAAGCAGCCTGTCGTGGAGCGGGCGACGAACACGATCGTCGGCTACACGGGGGTGGACACCGTGGTGCTCGGCGGTAACAACCGCCTCGAATGGGGATGGCGATTCGCCGCCGACGCACGGGGGAAGGGGTATGCCACCGAAGCAGCGACGGCACTGCTCGCACTCGCCGACCGCACCGACGACGGCGAGCTGTTGTGCATCATCGCCGCCGACAACCACCGCTCGCGACGCGTCGCCGACAAGGTCGGGTTCATCTGGTGGCAACGGATCGACTGGGCCGGGACGGCCACCGATCCGACCGATCTGCTGCTGCGTCCGGTCGGCGTCGGCGGACCACCGCTCCCGGCCCCCAGCGGGTTCTGAATCCACCCACCGGTGAGCGAAGCGGCCCACAGGGAGCCCACTCCCTCACCGCAGGCGTCTCACGCCACCCACCGGTGAGCGAAGCGGCCCACAGGGAGCCCACTCCCTCACCGCAGATATCAATTCGTGCGCGGGGCGCCGGCGCGGCGGAGGGCGGTGGGCAACCGGAGGGTCACTACGGACAGCGCCAGGATCACCGGGTAGATCTCCAGCCGCCCAAGCAGCATCTGGCCTATCGCGACCACGCGGCCCAACCGGGGGATCGAGAGGAAGTCGTTGGCATGGTCGAGGTCGCCGAGGCCCGGGCCGACGTTGCCGAACGCGGTGGCAGACGACGAGAACGACGTGATCATGTCGGGTCCCGTCATCGAGATCAACACCGCGCCGCCGCCAAAGATCGCCAGCGCCAGCAGCATGAAGCCGACAACACGGCGGGCCACAGCGTCGGTCAGGATGCCGTTACCCACACGCACCGGGCGCACGAGCTTGGGATGCAAATGACGGAGCGCCTCACGATGGGCGAAGCTCGCTACTGCCATCATCCGGATCACCTTGACGCCGCCGGCGGTCGATCCGGCCATCGCCCCGATCGGCATGGCGATCAAGAGGAACAGCTGCGCCGTCTGACTCCACATCCCGTATTCGGTGGTGACGTACCCGGTCGTGGTGATCGTCGCCACCGTGGTGAACAGCGAGTCACGGAAACCGGCCGCCTGCCCTCCGTCGGCCCCCGACGCTACGAATGCCCACAGCGTGATGAGCGCGACGATCGCGAGGTACACCCGCAGCTCCGTCGAATGCAGCAGCGGCTTCGGGTCTCGGCGTAGCGCCCGGTAGTACAGGGTGAAGCTGCCGCCGGCGAGGAGCATCGCGACGATGCAGATCCACTCGATCAGTTCCGAGTCGAAGTGGCCGATCGAGGATTGGTAGGGCGAGAAGCCACCGGTCGACACGGTGGTGAAGCTGTGCGACACGGCGTCGTACAGATCCATACCTGCGGCCGCATAGGCGACTGCCAGCACGATCGTGAACCCCACGTAGACCGCCCACAACCGCCGCGCCGTCTCGCGCACCCGCGGCGTGAGCCGCTCACCGGTGGGCCCCGGCGCCTCGGCGGCGAGCAAACTCATCCCGCCCGAGCCGACGGTCGGCAACACGGCGACGACGAGCACGATCACGCCCATCCCACCCATCCACTGCGAAGTCGACCGCCAGAACAGCAACCCCTTCCCGGTGGCTTCGATGTCTGGGGTCACCGTGGCCCCCGTGGTGGTGAAGCCGGAGATCGACTCGAAGATCGCATCGTCGAATCGCTCGAAGTGACCCGTGATGATGAACGGGATCGCGCCGACGAGCGCCATCGCCACCCAGGCGACGGTGACGGTGATGAACACGTCGAGACTGCGGATTTGCTTGGGAACGATCGTGGCCCGCCACAGCGCCGACCCGATGGCCCACACGACCACGCCTGTAAGCAGCAGCGCCAACACGTCGGGACCGCCGTCGATGACATCGACGACTCCGGCGACGGCGATACCAGCGCCGACCACAGCCAGCGTGAGGCCCACGACGTTGAACAACAGCGTCGGCCGGCGGCGTGGTGCAAGGAGTCGCTCGCCGCGCTCCCCAAACCATGACACCCGCCCTTGCGAGCGGACGACGGAGGTCATGCCGCCGCCGGCCCCACCAGGCGCACCGGCCCCACCAGGCGCACCGGCCTCACCGGGCGAACACCCGCCGGGTGGCCGGCAAGGCGTCGGGCCGCGAGAACACGACCACGTTGTCATCGGCTGCGAGCTGTGTGCGCCCCCGCACGATCTCGGCCGAACCGTCTGGCCGGATGACGGCGCCGAGCAACACGCTGTGCGGAAGATGCAACTTGGCCACGGTGGCCCCATCGGCCGAGCTGTCGGGTTCGATCGTGAACTCGTTGACCTCGATGTCGCTCTCCAAGAACGTGGCCACCGACGCCGTCCCGCCGCGGATGTGGCGGAGCACGGCGTTGGCCGACGCGGTGCGTGGGCTGAGCGCGGCGTCGATGCCGAACTGCCGCACCAACGGCAAGAGCGCCAGACGGTGCAGCACGGCAACGGTGAACGCATCACCTTCCGCGCCGGCGTAAGCACACGCCAACACGTTCGAGGCGTCGTCGCCGGTCGCCGCGATGACCAGGTCCATCTGGCCGATCGACTCCTCGAGCAGCAGCTCGGTGTCGGTGATATTGCCCTGTACCACGGTGACCCTCGGCAGACGTTCGCTGAGCGCAGCGGCGCGAGCGGGGTCCTGCTCGACCAACACGATGGTGGCCCCCTCGGCTTGCAGCCGCTCGGCGACACGCGAGCCGATCGCCCCGCCACCGAGCACCATCACCCGTTGGGCCCGCCGCGACTCCGTGCCGAGCAGCGCCATGACGTCGCGACGCGCGGTGCGCTTGGCGAGCACGCGCACGTGGTCGCCGGCTTCCAGCACCTGATCGCCGCGCGGGATCACCGTCTCGCCGTTGCGGGTCAGTGCACCGAACAGGAAGTCCCAGTTGGGCTCGAACTCCCGGCCGACATCGGCCAGGTCGCGACCGACGAGGGACGATCCGTCGGCCACGACCGCGCCGAGCACCAGCAGGTCGCCGCCGGACATCGGGTACACCTCGTCGGCACCACCGACGTGGGCCAGCTCCATGATCTCGTCGGCCGTATCGGCGTCGGGATCGATGATCACATCGGCCTGCATCGCCTCGAGCAGCTGCGCGCCGTGTGGGCCGCGCAGCTCCTCGGTCTGGATTCGCGCCACGGTCTGTTCGACGCCGAAGCTCTTCGCCAACAGCGAGGCGATCAGATTGACCTCGTCGTTCTGGGTCACGCCGGCGAGCAGCGATGCACGTTCGATGCCAGCGCTGCGCAGCACCGACGGCACGGTCGCACTCCCGACGACCACTTGTACGTCGAGTTCGGCACCGATCGCGGCAGCGATCGCGGCGTCTTGCTCGACGACCACGACGTCGTTGCCTTCAGCGCCCAGACGTTGCGCCAGGTACCAACCGACCTCGCCGGCACCGACGATGACCACGCGCATCCTCAAAGCCTGCCCGATCGGGCGGTGGCAAACGCGATTTCAGGTGCCGGCGGAGATCGACGGCGCCCGAGCCACGGTGTCGAGCAACGCGCCGGGTGCAGCCCGCAACGCCTCGGCGACCTCGCCGGGCGGAAAGTCGTCGCACGCGGACCGCGCGGCGGCGACGTACTCGTGTGCCGTTGCGATCGCCGACGCGACCCCGTCGTGTGACCGGACGATGTCGAGCGCCACCGCCGTCTGTGCCGGATCGAGCGGCGCGCCGAGCATCGCTTCGAGACGCTTGGCATCGTCGGTGTCCGCAGCGAGCGTGCGTAGCACTGGCAGTGTGTACACGCCTTCGACCATGTCGTGTCCTGCGGGCTTGCCGAGTTGCTCGTCGGTAGCGACGATGTCGAGCACGTCGTCGACGATCTGGAACACGGTTCCGTATGCGGTGCCGTAGGCGGTGAGCGCATCGATGATCGGGCGTTCGAGCCCGGCGACGATGCCGCCGATGCGCGCTGCGGTGCCGTACAGCGATGCGGTCTTGCCGTGGATCGACGCGAGGTAGCTCTGCTCGGTACGGCTGGTGTCGTAGGTGTGACGCAGCTGCTCGATCTCACCTTCGCACAGCCAGCCGATGGTGCGGGCGAGCAGGCCCGCCACCTCGGTCCCGAGCGATGCAGCGATCTCCGACGCTCGCGCCAGTAGGAAATCGCCGGCGAGGATCGCCTGCAGATTGCCCCACTTTGCGTTGACCGTTTCCACACCGCGCCGGGTGTCGGACTCGTCGATGACGTCGTCGTGGTACAACGAGCCGAGATGCACGAGTTCACACGCGACACCACCGCGTACCGCATCGTCTGAGGCGGCGACGCCGTCGAGCTGCGATGCGACAACCGCCAGTACCGGACGCAGACGCTTGCCGCCAGCGACGATCAGATGCGACGCAATCTCGTTGAGATAGGAGTCGGGGGTCACGACAGCGTCGTGTAACGCTGCTTCGATTCGCTCGCGATCGCGGTCCATCTGTCCGAGAACCAGCAGCGGCGACGGATGCGCCTCGCGCAGGCCGTTGTCGACGTCTGCCACGGGCGACAGGCTAGGCGCGGCAACCTGACCTGACACGAACGTGCTCTGAAGGTGACGCCGGTAAGATCGAGGCCAGGGTGTCATTCACCTCACGATCAATCATCCGCTAGTCCCGCCACCGCATCTCCACGCTCTGGCGTACCGATCACCCGAAAGGGGCGGCAATGTTCGAACGCTTTACCGACCGAGCCCGACGAGTCGTTGTGCTTGCGCAGGAAGAGGCGCGGCTGTTGAACCACAGCTACATCGGGACCGAGCACATCCTGCTCGGCCTCATCCACGAAGGGGAAGGGGTCGCCGCCAAGGCGCTCGAGAGTCTCGGCATCTCGCTCGAGGCAGTCCGCAGCCAGGTCGAGGAAATCATCGGCCAGGGCGGATCATCGCCGTCGGGACACATCCCGTTCACCCCACGGGCCAAAAAGGTCCTCGAGCTGTCGCTGCGTGAAGCACTGCAGCTCGGCCACAACTACATCGGCACCGAGCACATCTTGTTGGGCCTGATCCGAGAGGGCGAAGGCGTTGCCGCGCAGGTCCTGGTCAAGCTCGGAGCCGACCTCTCACGGGTCCGTCAACAGGTCATCCAATTGCTGTCGGGTTATCAGGGTCCGTCGGGCAGCTCGGGTTCTCGCGGCGAGCAGACCCCGGCCGGTGCCGGCGTCGGCCCGGGGAGCAAGGAATCCGAGGAAAAGGGCGGCAACAGCCAGATCCTCGATCAGTTCGGTCGCAATCTCACCCAGGCCGCGCACGAGGGCCAGCTCGACCCCGTCATCGGGCGGACCAACGAGCTCGAGCGCGTGATGCAGATCCTGTCGCGGCGCACCAAGAACAACCCGGTGCTGATCGGCGAGCCCGGCGTCGGCAAGACCGCGATCGTCGAGGGCCTGGCGCAAAAGATCGTCAACAACGACGTCCCCGACACGCTGGCCAACAAGCAGCTGTACACCCTCGACCTCGGCGCCATCGTCGCCGGCTCGCGGTACCGCGGTGACTTCGAGGAGCGTCTGAAGAAAGTGCTCAAAGAAATCAAGAGCCGCGGCGACATCTTGTTGTTCATCGACGAGATCCACACGCTTGTCGGCGCCGGTGCCGCCGAGGGCGCCATCGACGCCGCCTCTATCTTGAAGCCGATGCTCGCCCGTGGCGAGTTGCAGACGGTCGGCGCCACCACCATCGACGAGTACCGCAAGCACGTCGAGAAGGACGCCGCGCTTGAGCGCCGCTTCCAGCCGGTCAAGGTCGACGAGCCCACGCTGGCGCACACGATCGAGATTCTGAAGGGCATCCGCGATCAGTACGAGGCGCACCACCGGGTGACCATCACCGACCAGGCGCTCGTCGCTGCCGCCAACCTCGCCGATCGCTACATCTCCGATCGCCACTTGCCCGACAAGGCGATCGACCTCATCGACGAGGCCGGATCGCGACTGCGCATCAAGCGCATGTCGACCCCACCCGATCTGCGCGAGCTCGAGACGAAGCTCAACGAGGTTCAAGAGGGCAAGAAGCGCGCCGTCGAAGAGCAGCAGTTCGAAGAGGCCGGACGCCTCCGTGACCAGGAGAAGTCACTGCTCGAAGAGAAGGCCGAGAAGGAATCCGAGGTCAAGGCCGAAGGCGTCGACCTGTTCGACGAAGTCGACGAAGAGGCCGTTGCCGAGGTGCTGTCGTTGTGGACCGGAATCCCGGTGTACAAGCTCACCGAGGAAGAGACCGAGCGGCTCCTCAACATGGAGGAGAACCTGCACAAGCGGATCATCGGTCAGGAGAATGCGATCTCGGCGGTCAGCCAGTCGATCCGCCGTACACGCGCCGGCCTGAAGGACCCCAAGCGCCCGTCCGGATCGTTCATCTTCCTCGGCCCCACCGGTGTCGGTAAGACCGAGCTCGCCCGCACGCTCACCGAGTTCCTGTTCGGTGACGAGAAGGCGATGATCACGCTCGACATGTCCGAGTACATGGAGAAGCACACGGTCAGCCGCCTCGTCGGTTCGCCCCCGGGATACGTCGGCTACGAAGAGGGCGGTCAGCTCACCGAGGCTGTCCGTCGTCGTCCGTTCTCGGTGGTGCTGTTCGACGAGATCGAAAAGGCCCACCCCGACGTGTTCAACACGCTGCTGCAGATCCTCGAAGAAGGTCGTCTCACCGACAGCCAGGGGCGCTCGGTCGACTTCCGCAACACCGTGCTGATCATGACGTCGAACCTCGGCACGCAGGATCTGCGCAAGGCCAACGTCGGCTTCACCAGCGACGACTCCGCCATGAGCTACGAGCGCATGAAGGAGAAGGTCAACGACGCGCTGAAAGACCACTTCCGTCCGGAGTTCCTCAACCGCATCGACGAGACAATCGTGTTCCACGAGCTGTCGCGCAGCGAGGTGCTGCAGACGGTCGACCTGATGACCAAGCGTCTCGTAGAGCAGCTCGAGGGCCAGGGTCTCGGTATCGAGATCAAGCACTCGGCCAAGGAGCTCCTCGCCGAGCTCGGCTACGACCCGCAGTTGGGGGCACGGCCGATGCGCCGAGCGATCCAGCGCTACGTCGAAGATCCCCTGTCGGAGAAGATCCTGTACAAGGAGTTCTCTGCCGGCGAGATCATCGTCGTCGACACCGAAGACGACCCGGACAACGAAGGCAAGCGGCGGTTCACGTTCTCCGCCGTCGAAGGCTTCGTGCCGCCGTCGTCGGTCGAGCTGGCCACCACCGCGACCGAGCATCCGACGCCGCCCGCCGACGGCGAGCTGCCGCCACCCGACGTCACCTGAGTTCGTGACATCTGGGGTCCGACCCCAGATGTCACGAGATGCCGCTGCCGCACGCGTGCGCAGCGTCATACTTGGCCAGTGCTCCGCCGAGTCGCCGCCATCGTGTTCGTCGCGGTCACGCTCGCTGCGTGTCGCGTCGACATCGACGTCACGGTGACCGTCGACGCCGACGGATCCGGTTCGATCGAAGTGCTGGTGAGTGCCTCACCCGAAGTGGTGGCGGCCGTACCCGGGATCGCCGACGAGTTGGTGCTCGACGATGCGATCGCCGCTGGCTGGATCGTGGTGGGACCGACCATCGCTCCCGACGGCGGGCTGACAGTCACGCTGACCCACGAATTCTCGACCGCCGCCGAAGCGACCAACCTGCTGCAGAGTCTCGGGCCGCCGTTCAACCAGATGGCGCTGACCCGCAACACGACCGGCGACGACACGACAAACGAGCTGACCGGTCTGCTCGGCCTGACCGATGGGTTCGCCTCGTTTGCCGACGACGAATTGGTGACCGCTGTCGGGTCACTGCCCTTCGCCGAGGAGATCGAGGCGAGCGGCGCAACCCCTGAGACCTCGATGTCGGTCGAACTGCGAGCGACACTGCCAGGTGAACTCGTCGAGGGCGAGAGCACCGCTGAGGTCGACGACAACGGCGTGTTGGTGTGGGTATCGCCCCTCGACGGCGAAATCGTCGATGTGCGGGCGCGCACCATTCAGGCGCCCGGGGCCGACGACTGGTGGGCCCGTCCACTGTCGATCGGGGTGCTCGTCGTGCTCGTTGCGTGGGTCGGATTCATGACGCTGTTCATCGTGTTCGTCGCACTTGCTCGGTGGCGTCGATCGCGACGCGAGATCCGCGGACGTCGCGTGCCGGGGACCTGACAACGCGTGGCGGGCACCAGCTGGTACCGCGGTGCAGACGGACTCGGCTGCGCTTCCGCCACCGATGTCGCACCGGTGATATGGGAACATGTCGCATGAGCGAGTCGCCTGCTGCTCCCACCGTGATCGAATTCCATTTCGATGCGATGTGTCCATTCGCTTACCAGACAGCGGTGTGGATGCGCGAGGTTCGGCGCCAGACCGACCTCCAGATCGACTGGAAGTTCTTCAGTCTGGAAGAGATCAACCGCCGCGAGGGCAAGAAGCACCCGTGGGAACGCGAGTGGTCGTACGGCTGGTCGATGATGCGCATCGGCGCGCTGCTCCGCCGCAGCAACATGGACGATCTCGACCGATGGTACGAGCGCGCCGGGCGCGCCCTGCACGCGGAGGGGCTGAAGCCTCACGAGCCGGCCGTTGCACGCCATCTGCTGGCCGAACTCGATCTCGACCCGAGCATCGTCGACCAGGCGATCGACGACCCGACGACCCACGATGAGGTCAAGGCCGACCACGACCGAGTCGTGGCCAGCGGCGGGTATGGCGTTCCGACGATCTACTTCCCCGAGTTCACCAACGCCGCCGGCGATCCAGAGTGCATGTTCGGACCCGTCGTGCTCGATCCGCCGAGCGGCGAGGCTGCTCTCCGGCTGTGGCAGGCGACGACGGCTTGGCTCGAGTTTCCTTACCTCTTCGAGCTGCAACGCCCGAAGAATGGGTACTACCAAGGTGTGATCGCCGACCGACTGCAGACATACCTCAACGCCCGCGACTGGGTGTCGATCAACCGCGGCGAGGTCGTGTCATTCGACCGCGCCGCCGGCTGAGCGACCGCTTGAGGGGCCGACGTGCGTAGCCTCTGCAGTCGATGAGCGCCGACTCGACCGACCACCGCCCGCCCGTCGTCATCGGCACCTACGCCGACACCGGTGAGGCTGAGATCACCCGTGCCCACCTGCGCGCCAACGGTATCGAGTCGGCGATCGTCGACGACGTCGAAGGTGGCGTGCTCCCGGTCGACACCCAGGGCGGGGTGATGGTTGCCGTCCACGCAGCCGACGAAGACCGCGCCCGCGCGGTGTTGTCCGGCGACGGCTGAACCGACGACCATCCGCAGCGGCCACCCCCAACACGGGGCGGCTCAGCCGTCGGGCGAGCTGCGCCGACCCGCAGTGGCTCGCAGGTAGAGACCCGCCGCGAGCACGAGACCACCGACGATCAATCCCACGGTCGAGAGCACGCGTCCAGCGTATGGGCGAACGCTGGGCGTCTGGCGTCAACGCCGGGTTGTGCCCGGAGGAATCGCGGCGGCTCACATCTCCGACCTGCGATGGCATGTGACACCCCCTGGTCATCATGCGCGCCATGGGATCACGCCGAACCGAACGTCATCGTTGCCGCGAGTGCGGCGCCGAGTATCCGAAGTGGGCGGGCCAATGCGGTACGTGCCATCACTGGAACACCCTCGAACCGGTGGTCGCACCCGATGGCACGGCGCGGCGCGACGCAGCAAGCGGACCCGTGCAACTCGACGACCCCGGCGCGGCGCCTGCCGCCCGGCCACAACCGACCACGCTCGACGAACTGGACCGCGTGCTCGACGGCGGTGTCGTTCCGGGGTCCGTCACCCTCCTCGGGGGAGCGCCCGGCACCGGCAAGAGCACGCTCATGTTGCAGCTGCTTGCGGCCTGGGGGCAGCCGACGCTGTACATCGCTGCGGAAGAAAGTGCCGCGCAAATCCGTGATCGAGCCGAACGATTGGCGATCGATCGGAGCTCGATCTGGGTGCACGCCACCACATCGCTCACATCGGCGATCGAGGCGATCGAGGGCCGCGCCGCTGGCCGAATGACCGACCGAGCGACGTTGGTTGTCGTCGACTCGATCCAGACGGTGGCCGATCCGCAGACCGGGGGCGTCGCAGGTGGCGTCACACAGGTTCGGGCGTGTGCGCAACAGCTCGTCGACGTGGCGAAAGCCTCGAACATCGCCATCGTGCTCGTCGGCCACGTGACCAAGGACGGCAATCTCGCTGGCCCCAACACGTTGGAGCACGTGGTCGACACGGTGCTGCACTTCGAAGGCGATCACCACCACTCGCTGCGCCAACTTCGTGCGAGCAAACACCGGTTCGGTAGCACCAACGAGCTGGGCGTGTTCGAAATGACCCCACGCGGTCTCGAGCCCGTGGCCGACCCCTCGGCGGTGCTCCTCGCCGATCGCCGGCATGGCATCCCGGGGTCGGTGATCGTGCCGACCGTCGAAGGTCGGCGCTCGATCGTCGTCGAGGTACAGGCGCTGACCAACCAGACGCCACACGGCGCCTCGGCGCGCCGATCGAGCCAGGGCCTCGATAGCCGCCGGATCGCGATGGTGCTGGCCGTGCTCGAGCGGCGCGCCCGAATCGGACTCGGAGACCTCGATGTCTACATATCGGCCGCCGGCGGGCTCACCATCACCGAGCCGGCCTGCGACCTCGGCATCGCCATGGCCGTTGCCAGCGCCCGTCTCGATGCGCCCGTGTCATCACGCATCGCAGTGTGCGGCGAGCTCGGTCTGGGTGGCGAGATCCGACAAGTCGCCGCGCTCGAACGGCGGATCGCCGAGGCGCGCCGGCTCGAGTGCACGCGAATCATCGTGCCCTCGACCGCCCTCGGGCCGGGCTGCGGCAACGATGTCATCGGAGTAGAGACCATCGGTCAAGCACTCGCTGTGGCCGGTGTCACCGACGACGTTCACGCGCTGCGCGCTGTGTGATGCGACTCCTCGGCCAGTAAGACCTCGATCCGTCGTCCCCTAGGATCAGCGCATGCAGTCGCGGTACACCGGCGCCAGCGAGGAGATGCGCAACGCGCTCTCCCGCGTCGCACCCGGAACGGCGCTACGCGACGGAATCGATCGAGTGGTCCGCGCCAAGCTCGGTGCCCTCCTCGTGCTCAGCGACGACGCCGACGTGCTGTCGATCTGCACCGGTGGTTTCCTCGTCGATGCTCCCTACAGCCCGCAGCGACTGTCGGAGCTGGCCAAGATGGACGGCGCGATCATCGTGTCGAGCGACGGTGGCCGGGTTGCGCGAGCCAACGTCCATCTGGTTCCCGATCCGACGGTTCCGACCAGCGAAACAGGGACCCGGCACCGCACCGCCGAGCGAGTCGCCCGATCACTCGATGTTCCGGTCATCTCCGCCAGCGAGGAGATGGGCGTGATCAACGTGTATGCCAGCGGTGAGAAGCGCCAACTGCAAGAGGTTGGCCATCTCCTCGATCGGGCTAACCAGGCGCTGCAAACACTCGAGCGGTACAAGGTGCGCCTCGACGACGCGCTCACCAATCTCCCGGCGGCAGAGGTCGAAGACATCACCACAGTGCGCGACGTGGTATCGGTGGTCCAGCGCGGCGAGATGGTGCACCGTATCGCCGACGAGATCGAGACGATGATCATCGAGCTCGGCGTCGACGCACGGCTGGTACGGCTGCAACTCGACGAGCTGTACAGCGAGATCGACGACGAGCTCGATCTTGTCGTTGCCGACTATCTACCGCCGACGCACACCGTCGAAGACTCGCTCGAAGCGATGTCGAAGCTGTCCGACGACGAGGTGCTCAATCTCCGCACTGCCGCCGCGACCGTGTGGCCCGATCAGGCTCCCCAAGAGATCGATCTCGGTGTCGAGGCAGCACCCAAAGGCGTCCGCCTGCTCCATCGTGTCAGCAAGCTGCCCGACGGCGGACCCGAAGTCGTCGCCGAACACTTCAGCAGCTTGGCCAAGTTGCAACGAGCCACCGTCGACGACCTCACCGCGGTCGACGGCATCGACGAGCCGACGGCGCGGGCGATCCGCGACACGCTCGCACGGATCACCGAAGCCACCATCCTCGACCAGTACGACTGAGCAAAACCCGACCCCGGCGGCTCAGCGAGCACGCCGACGGCGAACGTTCTACGACGCCGATCTCGGCCGGCTGACGCCACTCGACAACGACCTGTACGGGATCATGCAATCCGCCGGCTTCATCTTCTTTGCGTTTGCCGGCCATGCCCGCATCGCCACACTCGGCGAGGAGGTTCGCGAACCTGCGATCACCATCTCCAGGGCAGTGCCTCCAGGGCAGTGCCGCGTGCATTGCGACACCCGCTGTCGTCGCATCGGGTGTCGCAGTACTGGTCGCTGGAGTCAGCGTACAAGCAGTGACGGTCGGCAACGGCCGTCAGTAGCGCTGCCAGGGCGGCTTGTGGGCCAGCGTCTCGCGGTAGTAGTCGGCAAGCTGTAGGTCCGCTGCTGCGGCCTCGTCGACGATCACGGTCACGTGCGGATGGAACTGCAAAACCGACGCTGGGCACAACGCCGACACAGGGCCCTCCACTGCAGCGGCGATCGGTGCGGCCTTCGCCGACCCCGTGGCCAAGAGCACCAAGCGCGCGGCCTCCATGATCGTGCCAAGTCCCTGCGTGATGACGTGTCTGGGGACGTCGTCGAGGTCGTCGAAGAAGCGCGCGTTGTCCTCACGGGTGCGGTCGGTCAACGTCTTGATCCGGGTGCTCGAAGCAAGCGACGACCCGGGCTCGTTGAACGCCACGTGACCGTCGGAACCGATGCCGAGCAATTGAACATCGACACCGAGTGAACGCACGAGCGCGTCATAGTGGGCACAGCTGGCCGCAACATCGTGGGCGGCGACATCTGGGCTGTACAGACGATCGAGCGGGAGGTCGATCGAGTCGATCAGATCCTGCCGAATCACGGTGCGGTACGCCTGGGGATGATCCGGTGGTAGCCCGAGGTACTCGTCGAGCATCACCGCTTCACAGAGCAGAAACGACAGGCCGTCGTGGCGATGACGCTCGATCAGAGATCGATAGACGCCGATCGGTGAACTGCCCGTGGCCAGACCCAACGTGCTGTCGGGTACCGCCGCGACCTGCGAAGCCACGATCGACGCCCCCACGTCGGCGACGGCATCGGAATCGGCGACGATCACGACTTCCATCGGTCGACCTCCCATTGCTCGTCCCGGTGGACAACCTGCCCACCGATCACAACCAAGCGCGGGTGGAACGCGTCGTCGAACATGACGATGTCCCCAGCGGCTCCGGGCGTGATCCTTCCTAGATCGGGTCGTCCGAGAAGGTCGGCGGGGACCGATGTTGCCGCGCTCACGGCGTCGGCCCAGTCGCACCCGGCGAAGTCACACAGGTGACGAATCGCTCGATCGAGCGGCAGCGCGCTCCCCGCAAGCGTGCCGTCGGGCGTGCGCACTCCGGACTCGTCGTGGATCAGCTCGCGACGACCGAGGCGGAATCGGCCATACGGCAGACCGAGAGGAGCCGACGCATCGGAGACGAGCAACACGCGTCCGGGGCCGAGCGTGCGCCACGCTGCTCGAACGGCCAGCGGGTCGACGTGGACACCGTCGCAGATCAGACCGGCGACGATGTCGTCGTCAGCCAGTACCGCACCGACCGGGCCCGGCGAGCGATGCCCGAACGGCGCCATCGCGTTGAACAGATGCGTCACGCTGCGCAAGCCGGCTCGTTTGGCAGCCGCGAAGTCGGTGGGCGTCATCGCCGTGTGTCCCGCAGACACTGTGACCCCGGCATCACTCAACGTGGCCACGAGCTCGATGGCACCGTCGAGTTCTGGCGCGAGCGTGACCATCCGCACGCCACCCGCGATCCACTCGTCGACCTCGGCGCGGAGCTCGGTCGGTTCGGTGCGGAATCGTGCATCGTGGGCGCCGAGATGGTCGGCAGAAATCGCGGGGCCCTCGAAGTGCAGCCCGAGCGGGCGAGCGGCGTCCGTAACAGCCGCCGGCAGCGCTGCGATCGCCGCCCGGCGCGCCGCTGCAGGTGCGGTGACGATGGTCGGCAAGAAGGCGGTGACACCAAACCGGGGCAGCACGCGAGCCGCCGCGGCGATGGAGCTGGGATCGCCGGTGAAGTCGCTCCCTCCAGCACCGTTGCACTGCACATCGATCAGTCCGGCGGTGACGATCATTCCCGTTGCGTCGATCGTGCGACCGGGACGATCGCCGGTCGTGGCACCGATCCCGGAGATGACACCGTTGTCGATCGACACGTCGACGTGGGCGACGCCGGTCGGCAGCACCACGCGGGCGCCCCGGACGGTGAGGTCAGCCATCGGTCGTCGTCGCGCTGCTCACGGTCGGCAGGATCGCATCCCACACTGCTGGGCTGTCAAACCCGAGGGCCCACAAGGCGACGCCATCGAGTTGGTACTGGCGGGCCAAGTCCATCCGCTCGGCGATTCCGTCACCGTCGACGTAGTGCACTCGACGGGTCTGGACACAGGTCAGGGTGCCATCGGTGACCTCGAGGTCATATTCGAAGAACCACTCCCCCGTTGCGTCGTCACGCTGCGGCGTCGCCGTTCGCCGAGCCACGAGATCGTCGACGTTGCGCGCCGTCACGGTCGTTCGTCCCGGCGTGTCGTCGGGCGGGCACTCACCCTCGGTGGCGATGGGCCAATTTCGGCCGTAGGCGGGAAGACCGAGCACAAGGCGGTCGGGAGCGTCGGTCGCCTCGAGCGTCCCGGTGATCGCGGTTTCGACCCACTCGAGCGGAGCGATCGGACCGGGATCACCGACCGAGAAGTCGTAGGCCATGATCCTGATGCGATCGACGTACTCCGCGATCGCACCGTGGTCGTACACCCAGAACCCCGACGCTTCCGTCTGTCCTGCGTCGTACACCGGCGGGATACTGACGGTGAGTGAGCGCCCATCTGCTGCGAGCCCGGTGGACAGCTCCTCGATGAACGCCACCCAGTTCGGACGAGTCGTGGCCCAGGTGTCGCGACCGTCGCTGAACGCAAACTGCTCGTAGTTGATATCGAGGCCGTCGAAGTCCCCGTCGTCGGCGAACGTGCGCAGCGTCTCGACGTGTGCTGTCCGTGTCACGGGATCGGCGAGGATCGCGGCCATCTCACCGGCGGGCAGCGCATCGACGATGGATGGCACGACGGTGGCGTCAGATGAGCGGGCGATGTCGAGCCACGCTTCGGCGTCGTCGACCGGGGTATTGCGATCGGCCTCTATCGACTCGATGCCCGTGGCGTTGTACCAGAACGGCGACACCTCCCGCATCGAGCCGACGCGATCGTCGAACTCGGCGAGCGAGTCGTCCAGGCCCCAATACGGCGCCCACGCGTCGAGTGGGATATCGGGCTTCGGAGCTGGTGTCCCGTCGTCGCCGGCGACGAGCACGATGCCGATCCCGACGACCGCCACCACCGTCGTGAGCAACGCCAACGCAGGCGCCCAGCGGCGCCACAACTGATCGAGCGTCAGCGTTGCTGATGCGTCGTCGTCGACGCCGTCTGCATCAGGTGCGGGCGACGAGGGCACGGAGCTGGTCGAGTCCAATTCCGTCGAGAGAGTCGACGAGGGTGAGTCCGTCGGAGGGGGCGATGTCGACGACATGGGGAACCCCTAGCGTCGCACAGCCGGCGGCGAGCGCCGCGGCAGCCCCGGTCGGCGAGTCTTCGATTGCGACACAGTCAGCAGGATCGACGCCGAGGAGGCGAGCGGCATGGAGATACGGTTCCGGGTCGGGCTTACCGCGCGCCACCTCATCGCCGGGGACCAACGCGGCGAACGATCCGGGAGGCACCGCAGCGGCGACGGCGTCGACGATCGGACGCCACGACATGGTGACGAGTGCGCATGGAACACCGGTGGCGCGGCACTCGGCCAGAAGCTCGATCGCACCAGGTCGCCACGGCTGATGGTCGAGAATCTGGTCGCGCACCTCGAGCATGAGGTGGTCGACAATCTCTCGAGGATTCAGCGGGATCCCGGAACGCCGCTTGATCTCGACAGCTGCGTCGAGCAGATCGAACCCGACAACGGCGTGCGCGTCCTCGTCGGTCCAGGTTCCACCATGGTGTTCGACCAGCGCGAACTCACCAGCGATCCAGTACGGCTCGCTGTCGAGCAGTGTCCCGTCGAGATCCCACAACACCGCCGCAAGCTCGCCCACCCCCGCAGCATGCCAGCACCGACCCGTACCATCTCGCAAAAACCGGGGATTCCGTGCGCTTTGCGCACGTCACGGCAACAATTTCAGATCAGCGAGTCAGGAGCGGAACATCGTGATCTTGTCTTCGCCGATCCGCTCACGCTTCTCCGGATCGTCGATGCCAAGGCCCTCCTCGGGGGAGAGACACAACACGCCGAGCTTGCCTTCGGCCTCGTTGTGGTGCACCGCGAGCGCAGCGTCTCCCACCTGGTCGAGGGCGTAGGTCTTGGTCAGCAACGGCTGGATCTTCCCCTGGTCGAGCAGCTTGTTCGAGGCATACGCTTCGGCGTAGTTGGCAAAGTGCGAACCGATGAGGTTCTTCAGCTTCATCCAAAAATGCCGGTTGTCGAACTCGACCATGTAGCCCGAGGTCGCAGCGCACGTGACGACCGTGCCGCCGCGCTTCACGGCGAAGATCGACGCGCCCATCGTGGACCGCCCCGGATGCTCGAACACGATGTCGACATCGTCTCCGGCGTTGAGTTCGCGGATCTTCTTTCCGAAGCGGCGCCACTCCGACTCGTTCTGGGTGTGCTCGTCGGCCCAGAACTCATACCCTTCTGCGCGCCGGTCGATGACGGCTTCACACCCCATCTTGTTGAGCAGCTCGGCACGCTCCGGCGACGACACGACACCGATCGGCGTGCCGCCGCCGTTGAGTACGTACTGCACTGCGTAGCCACCGATGCCGCCGGTGGCGCCCCAGATCAGCACGCTGTCACCCTGTTTCAGGTTCGCCCCGTGCTCACTGACGAGCATCCGGTACGAGGTTGCTGAACAGAGCCCGTTGACCGCCGACTCTTCCCATGACAGGTGTGCCGGCTTGGGCATCAACTGGTTGGCCTTCACGACGGCGAGATCGGCCAGCGCACCGAAGTTGGTCTCGAACCCCCAGATCAGCTGATTGGTTGCCAGCATCGAGTCGTTGTGGGCGCTCGGGTCCTGATCGTCGACGTAGTTGCAATGCACGGTCACGCGGTCGCCGGGCTTCCAGTTGCGGACCGCAGAACCGGTCCGCACAACTACCCCGGCCGCGTCGGAGCCGACCACGTGATAGGGCAATGCATGGCGCTTCTGCCACTCGCCCTGCCGACCCATTCGGTCGAGGAAGCCAAAGGTCGGGAGCGGCTCGAAGATCGATGTCCAGACGGTGTTGAAGTTGATGCTCGACGCCATCACGGCGAGATACACCTCGTCGGGAGCGAGTTCGGGCACATCGACGTCACCGACGCGCAGCGACTTGCGGGGGTCTTTGTCCCATGAGTCGACGCCCTCGAACATCGCGGTGTCGTCGCGGTGCACGTAGGCCGCGCGATAGCTCTCCGGGAGCGGGAGGTTGGCAATGTCCTCGCCACTCGCTCCGGACTGAATGGCCTCGAGGATCACATCCATGTCGCGGACGCTACCGATCGGTAGGTATCGACTCAAAAGCGGTACGGTTCGGCCATGAGCTCTCCCGGATCAATCCTCGCGGCCGGTGCCCGCACGCCTATCGGAAAACTGAGCGGCGCTCTGGCCTCATTCTCTGCCGCGGACCTCGGCGGATTCGCCATCTCGGCCGCACTCGAGCGCGCCGGCGTCGCCCCCGAAGAAGTGCAACACGTCATCATGGGACAGGTGCTGATGGCCGGTCAGGGCCAGGTGCCGAGCCGTCAGGCCGCGGTCAACGCGGGCATCCCGATGAACGTGCCGTCGATCAACGTCAACAAGGTGTGTCTGTCCGGGCTCAACTCGGTGTACCTCGCCAACCAGATGATCGCGGCCGGTGAGGCCGACATCGTGGTTGCTGGCGGGATGGAGTCGATGACCAACGCGCCGTATATCGCGGACGGAGCCCGCGGCGGCTTCCGCTATGGGAACACCGAACTGCGTGACGCGATCATCGCCGACGGATTGTGGTGCGCGTTCGACGCCTGCCTGATGGGGCTCGGCACCGACCGGTACACGAGCGACACGATCAGTCGCGAGGCCCAAGACGAACTCGCCGCATTGAGCAACGAACGTGCGGCCAACGCAATCAAGGAGGGCCGCCTGGCCGACGAGATTGCCCCGGTCAGCGTGCCCCAGCGCAAGAGCGACCCGCTCCTCGTCGAACACGACGAAGGCGTGCGCCCGGGAACAACCCCCGAGAGCCTCGGCAAGCTTCGGCCGGCCTTCCAGTCGGACGGCACGATCACCGCAGGCAATGCATCGCAGCTCTCCGACGGTGCGAGCGCCATCGTGATGATGTCGCACGCCGAAGCCGAGCGCCGTGGACTCAACCCACTGGGCGAGTTCGTGTCATACGGCATGGTTGCCGGCCCGGACAACGCATCACTGCTGCACCAGCCGAGCAGGGCCATCATGCAAGCGGCCGAAAAGGCCGGCGTGGCGATCGCCGACCTCGACCTGATCGAGATCAACGAGGCCTTCGCCGCGGTGGGATTGCACTCGGTCGGCGAACTCGAAGTCGACATGGAGATCGTCAACGTGAACGGTGGGGCGATCGCCCTCGGTCACCCGATCGGCATGAGCGGCAACCGTCTCGCGCTGACGATGCTCCACGAGCTCCAGCGACGCGGCGGCGGGGTCGGTGCTGTCGGCTTGTGTGGCGGCGGCGGCCAAGGTGACGCCGCCATCTTGCGCACCGTCTGACGACACAGACCCCACACGCGCCACCATCTACGGCGGTCGTTGAACGCCAGGCGACGCGGTGCGCGCCTGGAGTGGTGAGATCAACACGTAAAGTGATATGTGTTGCTGGGTCTTGACGAAACCTGATGAATCGTCGTAATGGTGGCGCGTGTGGGGTCTGTGTCGTCAGACGGTGCGCAAGATGGCGGCGTCACCTTGGCCGCCGCCGCCACACAAGCCGACAGCACCGACCCCGCCGCCGCGTCGCTGGAGCTCGTGGAGCATC
>JBCDFR010000053.1:0-21945 GCA_039177505.1 Actinomycetota bacterium
ATCGAGTCCGTATGGCCTTCACCGGATCAGCCGCCCACGGTGCGCCAATCCCTGGCGAACCTGGTCGCTCGGCTCCGGGCGGCGTATGGCGCAGAGTTCATCGAGTCGACCGGCGCGGGGTATCGCCTCGGTCGTCACGTCATGTCGGATCGCGCCAGGTTCGTTGCAGGAGTCGAACGCGCATCGGCAGTCCTAGTGAGTGCGCCAGGCGATGCACTGGACGAGATCGATCGCGCCCTGAAGCGTGTGCGCGGCCGACCGTGGCACGACGTCGACTCGCCCATCGAGGTCGAAGCTGATCGAGCCCGGCTCGAGGATGCGATTCGGAGCGCCCGCCGAATCCGTGCCCTTGCGTTGGCCAAGTTGGGTTCGTACGACGAGTCGATTGTCGACCTCGAGGTGGTGCTCGCCGACGACCCGACAGATGAGATCGCTTGGCTCGAGCTTGCGACTTGTTTGGCCAAAAAAGGTGCGCGCGTCGATGCCCTTCGAACACTGACGCAAGCAAGGCGCCAGCTCGCGGAGCACGGGCTGACCGTGAGCGCCAGGGCGGCTGAGCTGGAACGACAGCTACTCGCTGGATCGCCGACGGCGCAAAACACCAGCGCTCGGCTTCCGACGACACCGACGCCGCTGATCGGACGCTCCGCACTGCTCGCCGAGCTCAATGGACAGCTGGCTCAGGGATCGATGATCACGTTGCTGGGTCCGGCAGGGATCGGCAAGACGCGCCTCGCCGTCGAGCTCGCTCGCAGCGCAGCGATCGACAGCGTCTACTTCGTCGACCTCTCCGCCGTCTTCGACGACAACCTCGTTTCGTCGGCGCTCGTTGCCGCACTCGGCGTGACGGTCGAGCCGGGAACCGCACCGACCGATGCGCTGGTCGAGCACATCGGCCACGACCATGTGCTACTCGTGCTTGACAACTGTGAACAAGTGGTCGGAGGGGTGGCGGATCTCATCGAAACGATCGCCGCGTCGTGTCCGTCCTGTTCCTCCATCGCGACGAGCCGTCAACGTCTCGCTGTTTCGACCGAGCGGGTCGTGCGAGTCGAGCCCCTCACAGCGGGCCTGAACGGCTCCGGTGTCGAACTCTTCTTCGACCGTGCCAATCGGCTCGGCGTTGATCTCCCACGTGACGACTGGGGTGAGTCCGCAGCCGGGCTCTGTGCGGCGCTCGACGGTCTCCCACTGGCCATCGAGCTTGCAGCAGCGAGGACGACCGTGCTCTCCCCGTCGGAGATCCTTGCGGCGCTGACCGACCGGTTCCGAGTGCTGCGCGATGTCGAGGGGGCCGGGCTCGAAGACGCGATCCGTTGGAGTTGGGATCTACTCGACGACACAGAGCGAACAGCGCTTCACCATCTCGCAGTCTTCCAATCGGGCGCCACGATTGACGCGGCCGCAAGCGTCTGGGTGCTCGACGAGTGGCAGACCATCGAACTCGCCGAGCAGCTTGCGCACAAGTCACTGATCGAGATCCGGCGATCACCCGTTGCGCCGACAAGGCTGGAGATGCTCGACTCCATCCGCCACTTCGTGCTCGACGACGCTGCGCAATCCGCCACCCTCGCCGGATGCCGCGACCGGCACCTGGCATGGGTCGACCAATTCACATCGGAAGCGCTCGGGGCACAGGGATTTACCTGCGACGCGCAAGGGATGAAGGCGACCGACCGTGAGCGACACGAGATCAGCGCAGCGCTCGACCACTCAGCATCGAACGACGAACACTTCGCGACCGGCGCAATGGTCTGTCACCGGCTGTTTCCGTGGTGGCGGGCTCGTGGCGCGACACAAGAGGGTTTCCACCGATTAGAACCCTTGGTTCCACGCGCCCAGTTGGGTCGCGACGATCAAGCTGCGATCTCGGCGACCCTCGCCTCGCTGGCGCGGATCGCTGCGATCCCCGACGAGCACACTCAATCGCTGGGCCTCGAAGCAGAGCGTCAGCTCTGCGAGATCAGCCCATCGAGGTACCGCAACAACATCGAACTCCGCCTCCTCGAAGCGACATTCGACGATCGCGACCCTGGACTCGGCATCCGGCTGCGGCGCCTTGCGGACTCGTGGCGAGTCGGCGAAGACCCGACAGCCCTTCACCTACTCGCAGCGTGGAGCATCACGAACACACCCGAGGAGGCGCGTGCGGTCGCAGAAGAATTCCTTGCCTGCGCAGAGTCCTCTGCCGAATCGTGGCGCGAGCCGCTCGACGGACATCCGCGTGAATTCCAGGGGCTTGCCGAGATTGTTGCGGGCAGCATCCCCGAGGGCGCCCGCTATCTCTCTGCCGCGATCAAACTGCATCTGGCCCACAACAAGACGTTCTGCGCCATCCACTGCGCAGAGGGTGTTGCGTGGCTCGCGATCGAGGCCGGTGACACTGAGACCGGGCAATCGTTGCTGGCCGCCACCGAAGGCCTGCGACAAACTCGGCACCGCTCACGCTCCGGATTCGAACAGCAGGCGATCACAGGTGCACTCCGACATCTCCCCAGACTCCCCGAACCCACACTTGATGCCGATATCGACCAAACGATCAAAAGAGCTCTACAGATCGCCGATCGATTTGAATCAGGCGCAACGGCGAGCCGGTGATGCGTACTCCTATCGGACGGCCCGATCGCTAGCCAGAGCCACGACTGCCCGGCGCTCAACACTTCCGAAGCCATACGTCTCACCCTGACAACTCAGGCGACCAACCCGTACATCGCGGCACATCGCGCGGTGCCGCCACTGTCCGGAATTGCGCGCACCGAAGCTGCGTCGATGGTTGTTGGTGAGCCGTAGTGCGTCATCCGGTGGGGATCGGTTCGTGCACTCCCGCTCCGGCGGTCTCTACTCAGCTCGTGGGTGGGTCCCGAACCCCTCGTTCGGCGCTACGGGACGAATACGACGCGTCCGACGATGTTGCCGTCGCGTAGTTGTTCAAGGGATTCGGGTGCCGTGCCCAGCGGTCGAGCCTCGACTTCGCAGGAGACTTTGCCGGCCGCTGCAAGATCGAGGATGTCGGCTAGCTCCTGGCGGGTAGCGACCGCCTGCGAGAGCAGCCTGATGCCCTTGAAGGCGCACATGGTCATCGAGATCGGCGTCTCGCCACCGGGTACTGCACAGAGCGAGATCGTGCCGCCATTGGCGACGACGGCGAGTGCCAGGCGATGGGCGTCGTGGGATGGGGCGGTGACCATGACAACCTCCATGCCGAGTTCGGCGAGTTGTCCAAGCGCGTCGGGATCGGTCGCGTTGAAGACGTGATCGGCACCCAACTCCGTGGCGAGGTCGAGCTTTGCGTCGTCGAGATCGATGGCCACGACGGTCGCGCCCATGATCTTGGCAAGCTGGATCGCGAGGTGACCTTGGCCGCCGACACCGACCACGCCGAATGTCGTGCCGACATTGACGTCGGCATTGCGGAGTCCGCCGAGCACGCTCATGCCGGCACACGCGAGGGGCGCGGCCTGGGTTGGCTTGACGCCGTCGGGGACGGGGACGACCCACTCGGCGAGGGCGACCGCGTACTCGGCGTGAGAGCCGTCGTGCGACATCCCGAACACAGTGACGTTCGGGCAGTGGTTCTCCTCGCCCTTGCGGCACTGTCGGCATCGCCCGCAGGCGGATCGGAGGAACGGGATCGCGACGCGTTCGCCTACTGAGCGCTCGCTGACGTTGGGCCCGACAGCTTCGATGATTCCGATTGCTTCGTGGCCCAGGGTGAGGTCGCGTTTGACGAGTGGGTCGATGAGTTCCCAGTCGCCGTCGCAGAGGTGGACATCGGTGTAGCAGAGGCCTGATGCCTCAACCTTCACGAGGATCTCGCCCTCGCCGGCGGTTGGACGGTCGACCTCTTCGAGGCTCAGATCGCCGGCGGGCTCGGACAGTTTGAGTGCTTTCATGTTGTTCCTTGGGTCATCGATCGCGAGATTCAGGCGGCGGCGAACGGGACGGGCATCTCGGCGTCGCTCGTGTCCAGCAGCGGCACCGGGCCGTCGCTGGCTGCCGCGTATCCGTTGATCCATTCGCGCACCCAGTGGGGGTCGGCGTGATCTCGGGGATCGTGTGCGGGCGACATGCTGCGAATGACGACGGGTAGCACGTTGACGAAGAACTCGGCAGTGCGCTTCCACAGGCGCCACCGCGAGCGAAGGCTGCGCCAGCGTCCGTCGACTTTGAGCATCTCGACGGTGCCCTTGCGCGACCACCAAAAAACATGGAATGAGCCGACGAAGACACCGAGCACTCGCTGCCAGTACCGGCCGCGCGCAGCTTGGTACACGTCGAAGGCGACACTCTTGTGCTCGGACTCCTCGACGAAGTGCCACAGTACGAAGGACGCCACTCTGGTGTCGGCTCCACCGAACAACCGCACTCGTTCGCCGACGAGCCAGTCTGTGACGCCGACAGTCATGGTCTCGAACCCCGACGTATAGGCGAGGCGGAACGTGAGCGACCGCTCCCGCAGCTTGTCGTAGGACCGCTTCATGTTCGCTTCGACGAGTTCGAGCGTCGGGTAGCCGTTGCGCTTCAGCAGTTCGTTGTAGCGACGGTGTGTCCGGAAGTGCTGACCCTCTTGCGATGCAAACCCACGTGCCTGTTCCAGCACGGCCTCGTCGTCGATCTCCTTTGCGGCATCGCGCACGGTTGCGATCAAGAACGGCTCGAGGTATGGCATCACGAGCGAAGCTCCGTTCACCATGTACGACCACTCGGCGTGCTCCGGATTCCAGATCGGTGCGAGGTCGTCTCCGAATTCGAACGGGATCCTCCGCACGACCAGCTCGCCGATTGCAGGCTCAGGTGACATCAGTGCTCTCCTTGTCGCTCAGGTCGCGCGGTCATTCCGACGCTCATCGTCGAGAAGAGCGCCGGCATCAGCTGATCGATGGTGCGTCCCACGACGAGGAACCCGCCGAGCTCCAACGACACCAGTCCGTGAGCGGCGACCCAAAAGAGGTGAGCTGTCGTGTCAGGGTCCGCGACCAGCTCAACACCCGCCGAATCGGCCGCCGCCGCGATGACATCTCGACACACGTTCAGCGCAGCCAGTTTCGCCTCGACGAGCTCGGGTTCGGCTTCGTCGGCCGTGCCGCTCGCCACGTAGAGCAATTCGTACATTCTCGGTCGCTCGATGCCGGCGCGCACGTACGCAGCAGACAAGTTCTGCAACGCCTCGATCGGGTCCTCGGTGGAACTGGCCGCCATCGCCAGAACACCCTGAATCCATTGGTAGGCGCGGACCCGCAACCGATCGATGAGGTCGCCCTTCGAATCAAAGTACGAGTACGGCATCGTCGAACTGCACCCGTACGCCGAAGCGATCGACCGAAACGACATGCCCTCGACACCGTCGGCCTCATACAGACGCTGCGCCACGTCGAGCAGCGCTTCGCGAGTTGTCGCCGCCTCTCGAGCAGTCATCGGCGGCCTCGGCACGTGGAGAACCTTACGCTGTTAATTTAACAGCGTCAAGGATTGAGTCCGAGGCGACCACTTACGGGGGTCGCAGCTCCCTTCCGACGCGACTGGGTGCGGTCCTTGCGGTCGATTTGCCCTGGTCGGCCGTCCCGCCGTACGGCCCCCAACCGAGTTCGACGCTCGGCTGAGGTACGCCGTCCGTTCTGACTTCAAGCAACCCGTCGCTCGCAACGACGATCTCGCTATCGAAGATGACGAGGCGGCGGTGGCCGCTGCGCGCGACTTTGTCAGTCGTCACATCAAGGTCACGCAAGAAACTGGTGAGCAGTTCAGCCTTCAAAGCGAGCCGATCGAGCGCGTGATCAGCAGCGCAGTGGCGGTGATGCTCCTGAAGAATGGCGTCGACGGGGTCGACTGGGCGCAGGGCTCGGACTTTGGGGCCCGAGAGGCGCCCGACACATCCAGCGGCGAACACGGCTGGCGTCAGGGCTACCGGTAAGCGAGCAGGTCATGCGCGGTGTGCGGCGCTGGAGCAACACTTGAAACCTCGCTCTGTAGCGACAGGTCTGCTCGTAATTCGCTCGCAATCAACGGGTCACCGGTGTCAGGCTGACACGATGTCTCGTCCCGAGGGCTTCGAATGGCGCCGTCGATCGAACGGCGACATCGCGGTACTCCACCACGGCCGGTTGGCAACGACATTGAGGGGACGTCGGGCGCAAGAGTTCATGGACGACGTCGAGACAGGCGATGACCAGGAGCTCATGGCGCGCCTGACTGGCAACTACAAGCGAGGCAACGAACGGCACGCTCGACAGCACCCCCGCAATCGAGCGCATCGATGAACTCCGGTTCCTGACGCGTTCATCAGCAAGAGACTGGGCGAGTGCAAGATTGACGCGTCCTCATACTGATCTTCTTGCCGAGCCCGGCCAGCTCGGCTCAGTCGCGTAAGATCAGCTCTGCAACGCGCAGTGTCTTTGCGATCATGGTGCGCCCTCTGAGACCCAACATGGTCAATCCGACCGAGCAGACTCGTCCCACGACTACGAGGACTGGGCTCGAGCACCAGACACCGATCAGGACGGCTGCCGCGGACCGCGCGATCCGTTCGTGGCGTTGGGTCGCCCGCCGCTGGCCGTGGATTGCTGGGCTAATGGCGACCTGGGCGCTGATCGCGGTCCCCGTCTTCCCAGGTCGTGCGAACAACGACACCATCAACATGGTCGAAGAACTGCGCGCAGGCGAGTACACCGACTGGTGGTCGCCCCTTCTGATGATGGTGTGGAAGCCGTTCTATGAGATTGGCTTCGGCTTGGGCTTCATTCTGCTCGGCCAGATCGCCGTGTTCTTCGTCGGTATCGCCGCACTCATTCGGCCGCTCTTTGTGCGCACATGGCCCGCTGTAGCGACGGCCGTCGCGATCTGTCTATTTCCAACCAGCTATGCGATGTTGATCAACGTCATTCGCGACACATGGATGACGGTCGCGGTCGTTGGCTGTCTCGCTGTGATCTATCGGTCACGTCGACCCGCACCCATCCACGGAGCACTCCTGCTGCTGGGGTGCTTTGGCATCGTGGCTGCCCGGCAGAACGGGGTCTTCGTCATCGTCGTGATCGCGGCCGCCGCCATCATGCATTGGGGGCTGCTGCCCAACGCCGTCCACCGCTCAATCGTCCGGCGCGGACTGTTCGCGGCAGCCGTCGGTGTTGTCGTCGGCGCCGGGTTTTTCGTGACGGCCCAACTGCTCGTCCGAGTGACCGACGTGACGCCAACCGGTCCAGAGACCTCGACCTACTACGTCGACCTTGACGAGATGAGCACGCGGGTCGGCGAGATGCTCGTGCCAGAGGTCATGATCCGCGACACACTCACACTCGACGATCTCGCGGTGAACCGAAACTACAACTCCGATGCAATCGGCCCGTTGGTGTTCCGCAGACTCCCGCCGGAGGATCGGCCCGTTGCTACCGACGCCTGGCGAGACGCCATCACCACCTACCCACGCGTCTATCTCCAGGCCCGCTGGCAGATGTTCACCCGTCAACTCGGCTGGAGCGGAGCGCCCCTCGAGCCGTACTTCCCTACCGAGGTGAGCGCCGAGGCGTTCCCGCCGAGATCCTTGCGATTGAGCGAGTTGTCAACCAGCTACCTCAGCATGTTCGATGCCGGGTTCTGGCAACAGAGTGGGATCGTCCATCGCCCCTGGATCTATGTCGCGATCTCAGTTGCGGCGGCGTGGCGATTCGGACGGCGATGGCCGCTGCTCTACACGATCCCTGGCATTCAGGTTGCAGTCTTCGCCGGCCTCTTCTTCCTCACACCCATCAGCAAGGTTCGACTCGTGTACCCCGTGTACGCAGTTGGGCTCGTCAGCTTTGCCTTCCTCGTGCTCGGCGCCGAGACACTCCGCCGCCGCCTCCAGGAGTCATACCCGCAGCGCACGTCCTCCGGGGCATCGGCGGCCAGCGGTCAGGACTGACCGCTTCCCCCCGGGTCCGGTTGGTGGGTGCGGGACTGGTGTTTACCGGGTGACGATGAGGAGCGCGTCGGAACCGGCCGCGCCGCATGCGTTCTGGTCATCGCTGAGTGTGGCTGTGTCGTGGTAGCCGCCGCCGCCGGACACGATGTCGCCTTCTTGTCCGACGACGAGTCCATCGAAGTCGTACACCGTGACCGGGTGAGCTGTTGCGGTGTAGCCGTCAGGCCACATCACAGCGAGGCGTTTGGTGCCGCCGTCGATCGTCGCGGTTTCGCCGTACACGCAGTCGAGTTCCTCGTCGAAGCGCAACACGAACCCCGCACTGGCGAGTTCGCCACCTCGCCCGCCGTTGGGCTGAAGTAGCAGCGGCACCTCAGCGGCGCCCACGGGTTCGAAGGGTGGGAGTGCCTCGATTGGTTGGTCGAGGAGCTCGATGAACGCATGCACGCGCACTCGTTCGCCGTACGCGTCGAGGAGCTGTCGATGTTCAGGGTCGAGCACTCGGGCCGACACGTCGACGACGTTGGAGGTGATGGCGGGTCCTCCCGACCACGAAAGTCGTTGATCGCCCCGCGCGATCCCGAACACCTCGCCGGCAACACTCGACAACTCGGTCTCGGTCCAACGGAAGCCATCCATTGCACACACGTCACCGCCCCCGGTGGCCTCGGCGAGCGCGTCGCGGTGACCGGTTGCATCGTCCCCGATGAACCCGTAGGTCAACACCCCGGACTCGTCAATCCATGACCCGGCGAACTGATCCGCGACGCTCGCCGCGTAGGCGTTCGCAGTCTCCACAACACCGCGGTCCAGAGACCAATGCGGTGCCAACCCCGGACACAGCGCCGGCATCGGCTCCCACGCTTGCGGGGCGGCAACGATCCGTGGAGGCTCGGCAGGAACCAACTCGACGCCGTCGAAGCGACCAACGACCTCGACCCACGAACCGTCCAACGACTCGTCGGCATCGCCGGCGATCACGACGCCGAAACACGCAGCGTCAAACTCACACAGCTCTAGCGAACCTTGAGGGCTACGAGCGGCAAAACCAGTCACGACGACGTCTACCGAAGCACCCACCCCATCAGGCGCCAACGACGTCGTCGAGATCGTCGACGACGAACTACCGGTCGACGGCACGGCCACCGTCTCGGTGGAAGAGCCCAACACCGATTCGGTCGACGAGCGTCCCGACGAGTTCGTCGCCCCACACGCCGACAACACCACCACGAGGGCCACCCAACCCACGACCATCGCTTTGTGAGCCAATCCCACGACGAGAACCTCCCCGGCAAACTGCCACCACCTTGGACGATCCGCAACACACGTCGGTTCCATTGCTTTTCACTCAGGCCGTGATGCGGCGATCGTCAGCCGTCGACTGCTCGCAGGTGACCGAGATCCCTGAGACGGCACGCCGCGACGGCCAATTCAGCGCAGTGATCGCCGACGTACGGCGAGGATCAAGCCTCCGGCGACGACCAACGTGGTTGCCAGCGCTGCGAGCGTCGGTGATGCCGTTGCGGCCCCGGTGTTCGGCAGCGTCGGGGGTGTCGTTGGGCCAGTCGGTGGTGTCGTTGGTCCGGTTGTCGTGGGCGGCGGGATGATCGGGGTCAGGGAGAGTTGTGCTTCATCGGATATGCCGTCGTAGTCGGACTCGATCCGGGCGGTGTTGGCGATCGTGGCCGGCAGTGCTGCTGCGTTCGGGTCAACCGTCACGACGAAGTCGGCCTCGCCCGATGCGCCTGCGGCCAGTGCGCCGACGTCGTAGGTGCACTCGGTGCCAGGTTCGGCGCCTGCGTTGCAGCCCGTCCAGCCATGAGTCGGCACGAACGAGGTTCCTGCGGGAACTGACTCGGTGAGCGTGACACCGTGGGCGGTCCCGCTGCCGTTGTTGCTGAATTGCAAACGGTAGGTGAGTCTGCTGCCGGGTGTCGGGTCGCGGTCGGCGGACTTGTCGATGTACAGGGCCACGTTGCCGCAGCCGGGTTCGGCGAACGACGCGACCCGGGTGCGCCATCCCGTGGTCTCGCTCGAGTAGTAGAGGCGGTCGGAGCCGCACTCGCCGACACTGCCAAGGGCAAGACGACACACAGACCCGCGAACACCGACAACGCACCACCCACCCCCACCGTCCGCCACTTCAGGCGACGTCGGCCAGCAGCACCAGTGGAGGCATCAGTACGAGACGCCATCGCCTGAAACTACATGCGCACATCGCGGCCGGAGTCCGCCGACGCCGAGTGTGAGTGGCTTCGGGTGCAGTGTGATCGCCCGCTCGCCCGTGTAAGGGCGCGGGCAGATGGCCGTCAGGACGGGTGACCAACAAGGAGAGTCCCATGCCTGTCAGCCGAGTCATCCCGTCCGTCGTTCTCGCCAGTGTCGTCGCGTTCGCTGCCGGTTGCGCCAACACCGCGTCGTCGCAGCCGACGGCGGCGCCGCTCCAGTCCGCACCTGCCACCACCGTTGCACCGTCAACGACGCAACTCCCCGTCGCGGTCGAGACCGCGCCGTCGACGATCGCGTCGACCGTCGCGACGGTCGAGTCAACACCGGCACCCGCTCCATCCAGCACCGTCGCGCCGACGACCACGACACCACCCCCACCATCGTCAGCACCACCCGCACCGATCTCGGTTGTCGCGGTCACCACCGACGGCGACGCCGTGCACATCGACGGCGAGGCCGTCGCGCTGATGGTCGATGCCGACGCGCGAGACGCGCCGCCGCCCGCCGAAGGGCCCGGCGCGTCGTATGTCAGCGGCATCGCCCGCGCCGCCGACGGCAGCCGGGCGTGGGTCGGCCTGTGTTGTGAGCCCTACGCCGGGTCGGTGGTGGAGCCCACGACGCCCGGTCAGCAGCCGACCTTCGGGCGGGCGCCCGCGATCGATCCGTCAGGTCGCTACCTGGCCACCGGGCAGATCGGTGGTGTCGCCGTCGCCATCACCGACCTGAGCACCGGCACCCTGCTCGTCGCTCCCGCCGTGTCGGACACGACCTTCGTTCCTCACGACACGATGTGGATCGATGAGGCCGTCGTGATCACCCTTGGTACGACGGACACGACAACGGTCGTGCACACCAGTGCGGTGCGCGCTGACGGCGACGTCAGTCTTCTGGCCTCGACCGAGATCGCCATTACCGGCGACACCCGTTTGGCCGGCCTCGACGACGCCAACGTGATGATCCACGAAGTCGGCACCGACCGGATCGTGGTGCTGTCCGCCGACGGCGCCGCCGCCGCACTACTCGAAGCACCCGCCCGCAGTTACTGGTTCGCCGATGGTGACGATGTGGTGGTCGGGCTCGACGGGACGCTCACGGTCGGTGACGTGACGGTGCCCGGCGAGTTCGCCTGGGCCCGGTGATCGGCGCTGGCGTCGCCGGTTAGGCGAGGCCAGCGTGGCGGAAGACGTCGCTGGCGTCGGTGGCCTGGGTGATCGAGTCGACCGCGAGCACGACCGCTGCGGCGGTGTACGACGTGTATTCGGCGGGCGGGAACACCTCGCCTGCCGGATACACGATCCCAGTGAGGTACGACCCGTCCTGGCAACGATGTGTCGTTGTCCATTCGAGCAACTTGGTCGCTGTGGCCTTGTCGCCGATCGCCGCATACGCAAGAGCGCACTCGGCGGTCTCTGACGCGGTGACCCACGGTTCGTCGCTGACGCAGCGGATGCCCAGCCCTTCCATGGCAAACGTCGACCATCCGTCGGCGAGTCGGGTGGCGGCGGCGTCACCGGTCATCGCGCCGGTCAACACCGGGTAGTACCAGTCCATCGCCCACCGGGTTTTTGGCTCGAACGCATCGGGGCAGTTGTTGATCACGCCAGCCATCTCGTCGGCATACGTCAGCCACTCGGTGCGCGCGGTGCCGAGCGACTCGGCCAACGCCGCGCCGGAACGCAGAGCGTGTTGGATGCTCGACGTGCCGGTGAGCAGGGCGTAGGTCCACGGTCGCTCGTCGGTCTCGATCGCCCACAAGGGCACGCCATCGGAACGACGCAGCGCCAGCACGAATTCGATCGCCCGCTCCACCGTCGGCCACATCGCGGTAGCGAACTCGGTGTCGCCGGTGATCAGCAGATGGTGATGGACGCCGGTAGCGATGTACGCGCACACGTTGGTGTCGAGTTTGGCGTCCTCGACCGTGCCGTCGGCGTGGTAGTAGGCGTGCCACGAGCCGTCGGCGCGTTGCGTGTCACGAAGCCAGCGGTAGGCGTGGCGAGCCTCGGTGTGGAAGCCCGCGACGTCGAGCGCCATCGCGGTCTCGACGTGGTTCCACGGGTCGCAGTGTCCGCCGGGGAACCACGGAATCATGCCGGTCGGCACTTGCAGCGACACGAGATGACGCGCCGTGCGTTCCAGCTCGACCGGGCTGAGGACGCCTGCCAGTTCGGGCATCGCGCTCATCGGCTGACCCTCGCTTCGGGGACGTTGGCCGGCTTGCTGGCGTAGAACACGACGCTCTTGCCGATCACCGGCGACAACGCCCGATCGGCGACCCGGGTGATCGTTGGCTGGGCGGCGATGTCCCATTCGAGGAATTCGCGATAACGGGTGACGAGGGGATGGTCGTCGTTGGCTGGGCCGACCGCGCACTTCAACCACCAGTACGGCGAGTGCAGCGCATGGGCTCGGTGGCGGCCGTCGACATCGAGCCCGGCCGAGCGCAGCTTGGCGGCCAATTCGGTGGCGGCGTAGATGCGTACGTGACCACCCGGGCTCTTGGGTGCGTGGTACTCGTCGGAGAGCTTCCAGTTGATCGTCTCGGGAAGCCACGATGGCACGGTGGCGGCGAACGTGCCGCCAGGCTTGAGCACACGGACCATCTCAGCGATTGCAGCCACATCGTCCTGGATGTGTTCGAGCACCTCTGAGGTGATGACCACATCGAACGAGCCGGTCGCAAACGGTAAGCGTGTGGCATCGCCTCGCAGGATGCCGGCGACGCGATCGATGTCGATCTCGCCGGCGTCGACCATCCCGCCCAGTGTCGCCCGCGTTTCGACGACCTCGTCGGCTGCATAGTCGAGCGCCACGACGTCGGCACCTCGTCGAGCGCACTCGAACACGTGGCGGCCAAAGCCTGCGCCGACGTCGAGCACGCGGTCGCCGGGCCGTAAGCCGAGCTGGTCGAAGCGGATCGTCAACACGTCAGCTGCGTCCCGCCAGACGACCGTTGCGCTCCAGCTTGGCGACGTTCTCGGGCATCTCCAGCACCTCGCGGTACTGATCGACGGTGAGTTCGGCGCAACGGCGCCATGTCCACCGGTCGATCACGCGGGCTCGGCCAGCAGCACCGATCCGCGCCCGCAGCTCGGCGTCGTCGAGACCTCGACCGATGGTGATGGCGAGGGCATCGGCATCACCTGCGGCGCACTGCAACACCGTGTCGCCGTCTGATCCGGTCACTTCTGGAAGGGCGCCGCCGTCGGTGGCGACCAACGGGGTGCCGCTGCACATGGCCTCGATTGCCGGCAGGCTGAAGCCCTCGTACAGGCTGGGCACAACAGCCAATTCGGACTCGGCATACAACTCGACGATGCGTTCGTCGCTGACGCCCGAGACGAAGTCGATGTGCGGCGCCAGTCCGAGCGAATCGATGAGATCCATCGAATTTCCCGGGCGGGGCTTGCCGATGATCGTCAGGGTGACGTCGCGCTCGGCACGCAGCTTCGACATCGCTTCGAGAAGGAATGGCAGTCCCTTGATGGCGACGTCGGCGGACGCGGTCGTGATCAGCCGTCCCGGCGTGCGGGTGACTGCGGGCAACGGGCGGAACAGATCGGGGTCGACGCCCACCGGCACCAGGCGCATCCGGTCGTAGGCCACGCCCATGTCGTTGTGGATGTCGTCGATGGAATTCTGCGATACGACGACGATGCGCGGCATCGACGACGCAACGCGGCCCTGCATCTTCACGAACGAGTACCAGCGACTCACTGAGAATCGCTTCAGCCGAGTCTTAGCCTGGTTGATCTCGAGTTCGCGATCGCGGGTGATCGGATGGTGCAACGTGACGATCGTCGGAATGTTCTCGTTGATCTTGCGGATTCCGTAACCGAGGCACTGGTTGTCGTGCACCAGGTCGAACTGCCGGGACCTGGGCACCAGGTTGCGTGCTGCTCTGGCGCTGAATGCGAGCGGCTCGGGGAAGGTGCCCGTGAGAAACTGACCGACTTCGAGCAGGTCTTCGCGGGTCTTCAGCTCCCAAAAGCCGGGAAGGCGGCCGGGGAAGTACTCGTTGAAGGTATCGAGGCTCGGCAGCTCGGTCATGGTCACCCGCTCGTCGAGCACCGGGTACGGCTGCCCGCCGAGCACTTCGACTGTGTGGCCGAGATCGACCAATGCCTTGGTCAGGTGGCGCGTATACACGCCTTGTCCACCCACATGCGGCTTGCCGCGGTAGGTGAGGTAGGCGAGCGTCAGCGGCGCGTCGGCGGGGAGTCCGGCCGAGGACATTCGAGGCACACTATCGGGACGGGCTCTCGCCGGGCTCAACGACGACGGCTCGCAGACCTGCTCGACACCGGCGGGTTGCTAGTGCCAGCCGATACGCATTCTTCGCTGCAACGGTCGGTCGGGGGTGATTACGCGAGGACGAATCGAGACGGCGTCTGGCGGACCCGACTGTGGTTCGACGCAGGTCGCATGATCCGGCTTGTCGAAGACGATCCAGTGATCACAGTCGCTGGTGACCGTTACGGTCGAAGCACCGGGTCGGTCGTAGTGCAGCGTGATCGGCTCGTGAGAGACGAAACAGTCGTCCCACGGGCCCGCACTCGGTTCGATCAACTCGCCGATGAACATGTCGGTGGCGTCTCGGGCGTACATCGCCACCGGTTCGAAGTCGAGGCGCGCCGGCTTGACGAACCACGGGTGCCAGCCGATCTCGGCGGGCATCGCCGGTGTGTCGGGTGCGCCGTCAAAGGCCACGCTCAGCTCGCACTGCACAGCATCGACGGCGAGCGACACCCGGTGAGTCGCGGTGCCCGGGTACGGCCAGCCGAGACGCGTGTCGATCGGACACTGCGCCGTCACGGTGGTGGTCGACTTGTCGACCAAGATCCACGGCCGCGCGTACACGGTGCCGTGGATCGCATGGCGCTGTTCGACGCCCCCGGCGGCGGGGCGATCGGCGTGGTTCGTTTCGAGCTGCTGATCGACCCCAAAAAGGCGGAAGCGGCCATTGCGGATGCGGTTGGTCCACGGTGCCTGAGGAAACGCACCCCAGCGGCTGGACTTGGAGCGCGAGTCGGCGTCGTCGATCAGCAACGGGTGGCCGCCGACGGTGATCTGGGCCAGCCGGCCTCCTTCGCCGAGGTCGACGTCGACGGTCACGGGATGCCTGCCGTCATCGCGGGTCAACGTGACCACTTCGGGTTCGCTCATGGCGGCAAGGTATCTCAGCGTTGTCGCCACGATCGCGGCGACAGCGCTGTGATACGAAGCAGCGATGCGCGCGGTAGTGCAACGTGTCACGAATGCGACGGTGTCGAGCCGTGTCGACAGTGGCGCAGCCTTCGAGGTCGTCGGCGAGATCGACGCTGGACTCTGCGTCTTCGTCGGTGTCACTCACGACGATGGCCCGGCGACGGCAACGAAGCTGGCCGCAAAGATCGCCGGGTTGCGCATCTTCGCCGATGCCAATGGCGTGATGAACCGGTCGGTTGTCGACGTCGGCGGCGCGGTACTGATCGTGAGTCAGTTCACGTTGTATGGCGACACGACGCGCGGACGGCGTCCGAGCTGGGTGGCTGCCGCATCGCCAGACGTTGCCGAGCCGTTGGTCGACGCGGTGGTCGCGGAACTCGCCGCGCTCGGTGTGTCAGTCGCCAGCGGTCGATTCCGCACCGACATGCGCGTCGAACTCGTCAACGACGGCCCCGTCACCTTGGTCGTGGAGATCTGAATAGCGCTTCGAGGACGCCCGCCGGGCAACGGCCAACGCCGAGAGCAACGCTGCGGCAGCCATCACGATCCAGGGCGCGTCGCCGAGTCGCGCATACCAGGTGAGTTCGGTGCGCAGTTCGATGTCGTCGATCAGGATCGCCCGTTCGGAGATCGACGTGCGCGCCAGCACCTGGCCACCTTCGTCGATGATCGCCGTAAACCCCGTCGGCGCGGCCTGCACCACCCAGCGCCCATTCTCGATCGCTCGCTGGCGGCTCGATGCGACCTGTTGGGTCTGCACGATCGTTCCGGTGTAGCTCGCGCCGTTGGTCGGGTTGATGATCGCCTCGCCACCGAGTTCCACACCCTCTCGTGCACGGCCGCCGAAGAAGATCTCCCACGAGATCGCAACCGCGAGCTCGGTCCCGTCCGGCAATTCGAGTAATGCCGGATCTGTCCCCGGAAGCGCGTCGCGGCCGATGCGCTCGATCGGTGCGCCGAAGAACTCGAGCACCCCGCGCAGCGGCACATACTCGCCGAACGGCACTCGGCGCACCTTGTCGTAGCGGCTGACGATCGTCCCGTCGGGAGCGACCACCACCTGAGCGTTCGTCCGGTTCTGGCCGTCATTGAGCTCTTCGGTGATTCCCACGGCGATGGGTGCGTCGAGTCGTGCCGCCTCGGCGGCCAAGATCGCCGGGAGCGTGGCGCCTGTTCCCCCAGCCGCCTCGACAATGATGAGCGGCGCTGGTGACTCGGTGAACGAGTCGACGTCGAGAGTGTTCTCGGGCCACACGACGAGGTCGATGTCGTCGTCGATCGTCAGCTCCCGGGTCGCCTCGAGGTGTGCGATGAACACCTCAGGCCATGGGACCTCGGCCGCCGACGTGCCCTGCCGACCTCCGCCTTGCACCGCGGCGACACGCAGAGTGTCGCCGGTTGCGGTCCCCCGCGGCGCGACGACCAATGCGAGCACCAGCACGCCGACAGCAGAACCCACTGCGGCGAGGACGATGCGGTCGGGGATCCGCAGCATCGGGCGTCGATGTGACGCCGATGCCCGGTGACCAGGGCCGGCGGTGACGAGTGCGCCGAGCGCAAAGCCGATCTGAAAGGTGAACCAGGTGACGAGCACCGTGCCGCCGACGCGACCGATCCCGGCGAACGGCCCTGCGACCTGCGCGATGCCGAGCGATGCCAACGGAACACCGCCAAAAGGAAATGAGAAACGCAGCGCCTCGACGAGGGTGTGCGCCGCGGGCCGACCGACGATGGCCCATCGGCCCGATGGCGCGATCGAGGCGGCCACTGCGTGGTAGGCGGCGAACACTGCGCCGGCAACGAGATAACCGGGCGCAGTGAGCTGCACCATCCATCCCATCCCGAGGAACATCCATCCGGCTCCGAAGGCGTAGCCCGTTGCGGCCCGTCCCCGGCGCCCGCTGACGCCGTCGCAGACCGGCACCGTCGACTGGGCGATGCCGAATGCGGCGATGCCGACGAACGACAAGGGCCACCATCCCCATGGTGGCATCGACAGCGCAACGAGGGCGCCAGCGCCGAGCGCAAGGGCCAAGCGGGCGAGGCGTGTCTGGCGCCGCTCGTCGGTCAAGCGACCAGGTCGAGGAAGACGACGATGCGCTGCGCTACCGAACCCGGCGGATGGCAGGCAAAGAGCGTGGCCGTCGGCGTCTCGGTTGGGTTGACGATCCACACGGCGTCGGGATTGACGATCTCGGTGCGGTTGACCCGATAGGTGTGTGCGGCCCCGTCGGTGTTGAACACCACCTCGTCGCCGGGCGACAGCTGGTCGAGGTTGCGGAACTCAGCGTTGTGGCTCGTGCGGTGCGCCGCAACGACCACGTTGCCGTCCTGGCCCGGCATCGCCGTGCCCGGCCAGTGGCCCGGACCCCGATCGAGGGTCGTCATCCGGATCCCGGACAACATCGGCGTGTCGAGTCCGATCCGTGGGATCGAGATCGAACCGATCTGTGGCCCCGCTTCAGGAGCTTGCGGATCCGACGGCGGAGCGATCGGCTCAGCCGGCTGCTCGGGGAGGATCTCGGGCGGTGCCTCGGTGGTGGGAGCTGCCGTGGTGGTCGGGGCTGCCGTGGTCGTCGGACCGGCCGGCGTGGCCGATTCGGCGGGCAGTGTCGAGGTCGACTCCGAGGTCGTGATGATCGCCGTCGACCGAGCTGCTGTGGTGGTGGTTGCCTCGCTCGAAGGCGGATTGAACGTGGCGATGGCGTCCGGTGTGTCGTCGCCGTTCATGACGAATGCGGTGCCGATGCCAACAAGCGCGAGTGCGCTGACGGCGATCGGCACAACGGTGCGACGGCGAACGTCGAGACCGTTCCCGCGATTCATAGCGCTGCCCATCATGACAGAGCGTTCAGCGACTGAACAGTCCGGTTCACGATTCGTTTCGCATCTCGAACGCAAGCGGGAATCCCGATGCCGCGGTAGCCGGCGCCGGTCACACCTACCTCGGCCGGCAGGGCTGCCTCGACGGCCTCGACCCAGCGGCGGTGGTGCGGCCGGTATTGGGCGAATGCGCCCGGCCATCTGGTGATCCGTACGTCGATTGGCGTCGGATCGATACCCAGCTGAAGGGCGAGGTCGTCGAGCGTGCGGGCAACGATGGTGTCGTCGTCGAGATGGGCCACGGGTGCTCCGTCGCGTCCGAGCGAGGCGCGCAGAATCACCCCGCCATCGGCAGGCTGCCAGTGCGCCCACTTCTGCGAGCCGAACGACACCGCCGTGAGCGTTCGTTGTTCAGTTTTCGGGATGAGATACCCGCTGAGCCCGTGTAACCGTTCGGGCCATGCCGACTCGGGCAGGTGCACGACGACCATGACGACGTCGGCGGTTTCGGCGCGGGCCAACAACGCACTGGCGTCCGGCGCCACGTCCGCCAGCATCGGCGCGGAGGCGAGCGGGGGCGTAGCCAGGATCACTGCGTCGAATCGTTCATCGTCGACCCGCCAGCCGGATCCGTCAGTGGCGACCTGCTGGATCGGATGGCCGAGCCGTAGTTCGCCACCACCGGTCACCACCGCGTCGGCGGCCGCCGTCACGAGATCGGCCATACCACCGCGCGGTGCGGCGAAGATCGGCCCGGCGGCGGCGGTTGCTGTCCCTGGTCGCCGGGCGCGGCCGGCGGCGCCGAAGCGGCCGGCGAGGAGCACACTGCGTCGGGTGCTCGCCAGCTGGTGGAGCTGAGGCACCTCGGCCAGGCTGAAGCGGTCGGTGTCGGCCGCGTAGATACTCCCGACCAAACTGTCGACGAGGACCTCGTGGACCTCGTCGCCGAACCTCGTCCGGACGTATGCACCGACGGAGTCTGGAGCGAGCGACGTGCGCGGCACCAGCGGCTCGATCGCGGCGCGCAGCGTGCTGCGCCACGACAGCAGCGACGACCGCACGAGCGGCCAGGGTCGCCCCGGCAGGCCGAGCAACAGTCCGTCCGGAATAGCGTGTAGTCCGTCGCGCCAGATCGCCGCTCCGACCGGTTCGGGCGAGACCAGATCGAGGTCGAGCGACGTGGCAAGAGCGACGGCCTCAGGCACCCTGGCGAGAAAAGCATCGGCGCCGGCGTCGAGTCCGGAGATGCCGGCGAACGGAGTGCTGGCGATGCGCCCACCGACGTGCGTCGCGCCCTCGAACAGGGTGACGTCGATCGTGGCGTCGGCGCGCCGGAGTTCGAGAGCGGTCGCCGTGCCGGCGATGCCGCCGCCGATCACCGCCACGCGCCGGCCCCGGTGTTGTCGTTCGTTCACCGGGCGCCTATCACTCGGCGACGGTGCGCACGAGTTCGGCGAGCGCAGTCATCACGGCGTCGTCGGCGTTTACCGAGGCGGTGCGATCAAACGCCAGGCCCCGGGCCTCGGCCCGCTGCGCCGCCTCGATGTCGAGGTCATACAACACCTCGAGATGATCGGCGACGAAACCGCACGAGCTGACGATCACCGCACCAGCTCCGTCGTCGGCGAGTCCGTCGATCGCATCGAGGACGTCGGGGCCGATCCACGGCTCCGGTGTCCGTCCAGCGGACTGCCAGGCGATCGACCACTCGTCTCCTTCGACGAGGCCCAGCTCGCCGGCGACCGCTTCGGCGGTCGAACGCAACTCGTGGGGATACGGGTCGCCACCGTCGATGATTCGTTGGGGCAGCGAGTGTGCGGTGAACAGGACGTGGACCGGGCCACCGGCGGTGCTCAGAGCGTCGAAGCGCGTCGCCAGGTCGCGCGCCAGAAAGGTCACGAACGCCGGCTCGGTCGCCCAACTCTCGATGCCTCGTACCGGCACGTCGCCGGCGCCGTCCTGGGCTCGACTGAGGTACTGGCCGATCGAGTACGAGGAGTAGTGAGGCGCTAACACGAGACCGACGATCTGCTCGGCGCCGGCTGCGACGAGCGCGGCCGCGCCCTGTTCGACTTTCGGGTCGGCGTGTTTCAAGCCGAGTCCGACCTGGAAGCGATCGGGCTCGATGGCGTCGAGGTGATCGCTGATCGCCTGCGCCTGAGCTTCGGTGAGCTGAGCCAGCGGTGACACGCCCCCGATCGCCGCGTACCGGTCGGTCAGATCGGCAAGCGCCTCGGGGGTTGGTGGCCGACCGCGACGGATGTCGGTGTAGTACGGCTCGATCTCTGCGGGCGTGCGTGGCGTGCCGTAGGCCATCACTAGTACCCCAACTGATGACTCGCTCATGACGCCCTGCCCTTCCTCATGCGCTCTTGGCCCTCATGTCGCCGTGGTGGTTCACGACACCTGCGTCTGCTCGTGCACGGTGTCGACCACGGCCTGCAACGCCGCCGGGTCGGAGTCGGGATGGACCCCGTGGCCCAGATTGAAGATGTGGCGAGCGTTGGCGCTGCCGTCGCTGCTGGCGTTGTCGGCGAGCACGCGTCGGGCCCCGCGGACAGCGACCTGTGGGCCGGCGAGGACGAGGGCGGGGTCGAGATTGCCCTGCACCACGAGGTCGTCGCCGAGCCGTTGGCGGGCGGTAGCGATCGGGGTGCGCCAGTCGAGCCCCATCACCACTGGTCCATCGCCCATGGCCTGGTACATCGGCTCGAGGAGATGGCTGCAACCGATGCCGAAGTGGATCGCCGGGACACCGGGATGTCGAGCGCTCAACTCGGCGAACACTCGAGTGCTGTGCGGCAGCACGTACTGCTCGTAACTGGGGCGATCGAGGCTGCCCGCCCACGAGTCGAACAGCTGGAAGGCACCGGCGCCGTGTTGTAGCTGCGCATCGATGAAGTTGATGGCCGTCGACGCGAGTCGTTCCATCACCTCGTGCCACAGCACCTCGTCGAGGTGCATCAACGCTTTGGTGTGGCGATAGTCGCGGCTCGGCCGACCCTCGATCAGGTAGCTGGCAACGGTGAACGGAGCCCCAGCAAACGCCAGCAAGGGCACCGAGTTTGGGAGTTCGGCGCGGACGAGCTCGACCGTGGCAGTGACGTGCTCGACATCGTCGGACTCGACCGTGCGCAGCCGCGCCAGGTCCGCGCTGCTGCGGAGCGGATGGTCGGCGACGGGACCGGTTCCCGGTGCCACGTCGATGCCGTAACCGGCTGCGTGGACCGGCACGACGATGTCGCTGAACAACACCGCGGCGTCGACCCCGTAGCGACGGACCGGTTGGAGCGTGATCTCCGCAGCCAACTCCGGTCGGGCGATGGCATCGAGGATCGACCCGCTTCCCCGCAGGCGGCGGTACTCGGGCAGCGAACGTCCGGCTTGGCGCATGAACCACACCGGTGTGTGACGGGGCGTGCGGCCGTGCACGGCATCGAGAAACGGCACCGATGACACAGTGGGTGACACAGCGGTGGAGACGATTGACGTCTCGGCAGGAGTCGCGGTCGCAGTTGGCGCCTTCGTCGAGCCGGCCGCGGCGATCTGGCTGTCGTCTCCGGTGGTGCTGCCGGCCGTTGCTGACACGCTGGCACGATAGCTGCGAGTTTGTCGATCTGCCGGTGGTCGATCTCACCGATAGCATTGCTGAACCCCCGTATGACCGAGCAGCACCCGGACCTCGCGGACGAACAGGCGTACGTCGATCATGCTTACGATTGCTTGGAACGCAGTCGTGACGCGGCGTGGAAGTTGCGCGATCTCAACGAGGCCGACCTCGGTGGGAC
>JBCDFR010000054.1:0-21828 GCA_039177505.1 Actinomycetota bacterium
GAAAGCCACCACTGAGATGCCCGAGGTGGAACGCGACTACGCCGGCCACGGCGAGGCCACGTAGCCCATCGAGCGCCGGCTGATACCCGATGCGCGGGTCGCTCGGCGCCGGGGAGGTGCCGGTATCGGGACTCAGCGTGGTCATCGTTCGAGGTTGCGGTCGTAACGCGACGATCGAGCGACCGACAACGTCCGCCGCTCCATCATCGTCGACAGCAACATGATGGCCTCGTCAGGGCGACAGCGCCCCGCCGTGCGTCACACGACCACGTTGATCATGCGGCCGGGTACCACGATGACCTTCTTCGGTGTGCCGCCGTCGAGTGCGGCCGCGACGACAGCATCGGCCAGCGCCGTCGCCTCCAGCGCGGCGGGATCGGCGTCGGCGGGGACCACGACTCGGGTGCGCACCTTGCCGTTGATCTGAACGGGGACCTCGATCGTGTCGTCGACCAGTCGCGATGCGTCGGCCTTCGGGAAGGTCTCGTAGGTCAGCGTGTCGTCGTGCCCGAGCCGGCGCCACAACTCCTCGGTCACGTGTGGCACGAGCGGCGCCAACATGAGCACCATCGGTTCGGCGATCTCGCGCGGTGTCGCATCGAGCTTGGTGACGTGGTTGTTCAGTTCGATGAGCTTGGCGATCGCCGTGTTGAAGCGCAGCGCGTTCATCTCGGCGCGCACGACTTCGATCGTGCGGTGGAGCACCGTGACCGTGTCGTCGTCGGCGGGGTCGTCGACCACGATCAGCTCGCCCGAGTCCTCGTCGATCATCGTGCGCCACAGCCGCTGCAGGAACCGGTACATTCCCACGACATCGCGCGTCTCCCACGGGCGCGATGCGTCGAGCGGTCCAGTGGCCATTTCGTACAGCCGTAGCGTGTCGGCGCCGTACTCGGCGTACATGTCGTCGGGCGACACCGAGTTCTTCTTGCTCTTGCCCATCGAGCCCCACTCGCGGGTCACGGACTTGTCGTCGAGCATGAACGTGCCGTCGTCGGTCTCGCTGACCGCGGCAGCATCGACGTAGATCTGGCGTTCGTCTTTGTACGCCGCGGCGAGCACGTACCCCTGGTTGAACAGTCGGGCGTATGGCTCCTTCGACGACAGGTGGCCGAGGTCGTAGAGCACCTTGTGCCAGAAGCGTGCGTACAGCAGGTGCAACACGGCGTGCTCGACGCCACCGACGTACTGATCGACGCCACCGGGATGGTCGGGTCGGTGCTCGGCCTGTGGACCCATCCAGTACTCCTCGACCTCGCGGCCAACGAAGCGATTCTCGTTGGTCGGGTCGAGATACCGCAGCTCGTACCAACACGAGCCCGCCCACTGTGGCATCACGTTGGTGTCGCGCCGGTAGCGCTGGACACCGTCGCCGAGGTCGAGCTCGACATCGACCCACCAGTCGAGACGATCGAGCGGACTCTCCGGGTTGGAGAACTCGTCGTCAGGATCGAACGTGCGCGGTGCGAATGAGTCGGTCTCCGGGAGCTCGACCGGCAGCATCTCGTCGGGAAGTGTGTGCGGTCGCCCGTCGGCGTCGTACACGATCGGAAATGGCTCGCCCCAGTAGCGCTGCCGGCTGAACAGCCAGTCGCGCAGTTTGTAGGTGATGGTCGGTCGGCCAGCGTGGTGCGCCTCGAGCCACGTATTGACGAGCGCGATGCCTTCGTCCTTCGTCCCGATGCCGTCGAGCGCCAGTGTGTTGTTGGCCGACTGCACGTAGGGGGCGTCACCAACGAACGCCTCCGGCCAGGTGGCCGTGTCGACCGTCGGTTCGATGTCGTGCGACTGGAACCACTCGTCGGGTGGCATCTGGATCGCCGGGATCGGGAGGTCGAAGGTGCGGGCGAACTCGAAGTCGCGTTGGTCGCCGCACGGCACGGCCATGATGGCGCCGGAGCCGTATCCCATCAGCACGTAGTCGGCGATCCACACCGGGATCTGGTCGCCGTTGATCGGATTGGTGGCGTACGACCCGGTGAACACGCCGGTCTTCTGGCGCGTCTCGTCCTGGCGATCGACGTCCTTTTTTGCCGCGGCGGCTCGCTGGTACTCGCTGACGGTGCTGGCGTGCTCCGGCGTGGTCAAGCCCATGACCAGTGGGTGCTCGGGTGACAGCACCATGAACGAGGCACCGAACAAGGTGTCGGGTCGGGTCGTGAACACCGTGATCGATTCGGTGGTGTCGGGTTGATCGACCGGCGTGACCGAGAAGTCGACGTCGGCGCCGAAGCTCTTGCCGATCCAGTTGCGCTGCATCGCTTTGATCGCGTCCGACCAGTCGAGTAGTTCGAGATCGTCGATCAGCCGGTCGGCATACGCGGTGATGCGCATCATCCACTGGCGCATGTTGCGCTTGAACACGGGGAAGTTGCCGCGGTCGGAACGCCCGTCGGCGGTCACCTCCTCGTTGGCCACCACCGTGCCGAGCCCGGGGCACCAGTTCACCGGCGCCTCGCTCACGTACGCCAGTCGGTGGTCGTTGACGATGTCGGCCCGCTCGCCAGCCGACAGCTCACTCCATGGCTGGCCGTTGGGTGTCGGTCGCCCGCCGGACTCGAACTCGGAGATCAGTTCGTCGATCGGGCGAGCGCAGTCCGCGTCGGTGTCGTACCAGGCATTGAAGATCTGGTTGAAGATCCACTGTGTCCAGCGGTAATAGCTCGGGTCGGTCGTCGACACGCTGCGCCGCTGGTCGTGGGCGAGCCCGAGGCGACGCAACTGCCGGCGATAGTTGGTGATGTTCTGATCCGTCGTGACCGCTGGATGTTGCCCGGTCTCGACGGCGTACTGCTCGGCTGGCAGTCCGAACGCGTCGAAGCCCATGGTGTGCAACACGTTGTGCCCGGTCATCCGCTTGAACCGGGCGTACACATCGGTGCCGATGTAACCGAGCGGGTGACCGACGTGCAGGCCAGCGCCCGACGGGTACGGAAACATGTCGAGCACGAACAGCTTCTCGCCTCGGGCGTCTGCAGTGTCAGCGTCGGCGAGCGGCCCGGTCTCGTTGGGCGTTTCGAACGTGCCGTGCTCGTCCCACCAGTCTTGCCAGCGCAGCTCGATGTCGTCGGCCAGCGTTGCGGTGTAGCGGAACGGGGGAGTGTCGTCGGCCATAGCGGTCGACCAGCCTACGGCTCCCCGGTCCGACCCACGGCCCAGGTTGTGGCTACCGTCGCCCGGATGAGCACGACGATCGGCGGCATCGAAGTCCACGGAACGGTGGCGGATGGGTTTGGCAAGGTCGCCGACGCGTTCGCGGGCAACTTCGCCGACCCGGGCGAGCTTGGTGCGGGTTTCGCTTTGTACGTCGGTGGAGAGTGCAAGGTCGACATCTGGGCTGGCGTCGCCGATGCCGCGAGCGGGCGGCAGTGGGACGAGAACACCCTGCAGCTCGTGTTCTCGACCACAAAAGGCGCCGCGGCGATCTGTGTCGCCCGGCTCGTCGAAGCTGGGCTGCTCGACTACTCCGCACCGGTCGTGCAGTACTGGCCCGAGTTCGGGGCGCACGGCAAAGACACGGTGACGGTGGAGCAACTGATGAGCCACCAAGCGGGGCTGCCGTACATCGACGGGCCACTGACCCTGAATGAGGTGCTCGAAGTAGGGCCAGTCGTCGAGGCGCTCGCTGCGGAAGCGCCGAAATGGGAGCCGGGCACCGCCCACGGGTACCACGCGGTCACCTACGGCTGGCTCGCCGGGGAGCTGGTGCGGCGGGTCGACGGCCGATCGATCGGCACCTACTTCGCCGAGGAGGTGGCGGCACCGCTCGGTTTGGAGTTCTGGATCGGCCTGCCGGCATCGGAGGAGATCCGGGTGTCGACGTTGAAGGCGCCGCCCGCGCCGACCGATCCGGCAGTCGCGGCGATGGTCGAACAGTTCATGGGCGAGGGCACGCCCGGCTGGAAGGCGCTCACGATGAGCGGTGCATTCGGTGAGATCACCGACAACGACAACTCGCCGTTCAATACCCGCGAAGTGCATGCGACCGAGATGCCGGCGGCCAACGGCATCACCAACGCCGCCAGCCTCGCTCGGATGTATGCAGCGACCGTCGGCGAGGTCGATGGGGTCCGCCTGCTGTCGGCCGAGATGGTCGAACGAGCTCGCGCCGAGCGGGTCAATGCGCCCGACATGTCGTTGATCCTCCCAACGCGTTTCGGTGCTGGGTTCATGCTCGACACGCCGTTCGCGCCACTCCTCACGCCCGAGTCGTTCGGACACCCCGGCGCCGGCGGTTCGCTCGGCTACGCCGACCCGACCAACAACGTCGGGTACGGCTACGTGATGAACGAGATGCACTCCGGACTCACCGGCGACCCACGCACGGTCAACCTCAACAACGCCGTGCGCGACTGTTTGTGACTAGCTGGGGATCAGGTAGTCGGTGATCTGGGCGTCGTCGGCGCCGAGGTCTTCGTAGTTGTCCGCGTTGCGGGCGCGCATGTAGTCGCGCCAGACGAACTCGCGGTACCGGGGCACTTCGGTGAGTTGAGGAATCGGGGCGATCGACGTCGAGCGACTCGGGTTGGAGAAGTAGGGGATGCTCATCCGGTCGCGCACGTCCATGGTGATCACCCGATGCACGGCGGCCCGGTACCGATCGTTGGTCCACACCTGCATCGCGTCGGCGAGGTTGACCACCACTGTCCCTGGCGTCGGGGGCACATCGATCCAGTCGCCTGCCGCCGTCCGTGCTTGCAAGCCACCGGTGTCGTCCTGCAACAGCAGCGTCAACACACCCGGATCGGTGTGATAGCCGAGCGCCGTGTCGCCGAGGTCCGCCAGACCGTCCCGCTCCTCGTCGGGCACTGGGTCGCCAAGCGGGTAGTGGTTGAGGCGGACCGTGCTGTTGTGACGATCACCCGCGTAGGAGAGCGCACCGTCGCCGTCGAGGCCGAGCGACGCGAGGACCAGGCCAGAGACGCGCGTCGCCAGCTCGCTGAACGCGTCGTAGAACGCGACCATCGTCGGCCGGAAGTCGACAAAGATCGTGGAGTCGGGCCAGCGGTTGAACGCGTCGGTGACCTCGAGGCCTGGTTCGATGAAGTCGAACACCTGCTTGTGGTCGCGGCGCCGCTTCGTCAACTCCCGGTCGAACCAGCCGAGTGGGGTGTCCTCGTCGCGCCGCACTGCCAGTCGCAGGGCGCGGTCGGACTCGAAGAACCGCCGCGCCTCGGTCCAGGTGGCGTCGATCACCTCGTCGAGGCCGTGGCCACGGAGCAGAAAGAACCCGTGGTCACGACACGCTCGATCGATGGCCACGAGATCTGCCGCTTCAGGGCTGCCAATATCGATCGTCGGCACGATGTCGTCAAGGCCCATGGCCCGAGCCTAGGAGATGTCTGCGTCGGGGGTCCGCCGCGAGATCTCCGTAGGGTGTCGGGATGTCGTTGGACATCGTGTGCCCGCGGTGCTCGTCCGACCAGGATCTGAGCGGCACGCCGCAGCGCGATGGCACGATCGAGCTGACCTGCGCCGGCTGTCGGATTTCGTGGACGCGCGACCCGCGCCCGCGTTGTTCCAACTGTGGCGGCGACGATCTCTATCACCGGCCGCAGGTGATCGTCGAGAAGTCGCGCGGGACGCAGATGTCGATCCAGGGTGTACACGTCGAGTACGGCTGCTACACCTGCGACCCACCAGAGGTCAAGGTGCGCGGCGGTCGCACCACACATCTTCCGGATCGTTTGGGCGGCAGCCAGTAACGTCGGATTGCATGAGCGACGCTGCTTCGCCGCCGACCACTGTGTCCACCATCGAACGGCTCGAAGCCGCTGCCGACACCGATACCTCGGTGCGCTTCGTCGGCAAGTCGGTGGTCGGCCCCGACGGCCCTGTCGCCACGCCGTGGCGGCAGGTGCACGACGATGCGCGAGCCGTCGGCGCGGCGCTGCAGGCCAGAGGGCTCCTGCCCGGCGACCACGTGGCCATCCTGGGGCCGACCAGCCGCGAGTTGATGACGATCGTGCGCGGCTGTTGGATGGCCGGGATGGCATCGATGGTGCTGCCCCTGCCGATGCGCATGGGATCTCTCGAGGCGTTTATCGAAGGGACGAGGGCGCGCATCCGCCACGGCGACGCCGAGTTGGTGTTGATCGACGATCAACTCGCCGACTTCTACGAGTGGCAAGAGGGCGACCCGCCACTTGCACCGATGCGCTCGGTCATGCCGGGGTCCCCCAACGTCCCGAGCGGTGACCGCCTCGAGATTCCGCCGCACGATCCCGAACGCCTCGTGATCCTGCAGTACACCAGCGGGTCGACGAGTGAACCCAAGGGCGTGATGATTCCCGACCGCGTGCTCAGCGCCAACCTCGACGCCTGTTGCGAGGCAGCCGAGTTACGCCAGGGCGACGTGATGGTGTCGTGGCTGCCGCTGTATCACGACATGGGTCTCGTCGGGTTCCTTGCGCTGCCCATGACCAAAGGCGTCGACCTCGTGCAGGCCGCGCCGCAGGACTTCCTCGCGCACCCAGGGAACTGGATGCAATGGATCAGCGACTACGGCGGCACGGCGACGGCGGGTCCGAACTTCTCATGGGTCCTGGCGACTCGTGCGCTCAAGCGGATGAAGGATCTCGACTTGTCCACGCTGACGGTCGCGTTGTCCGGCGCCGAGCCGGTCGACCCCGACGCTGTCGACGCGTTTGTCGGCCAGGCGCAGCGGTTCGGGTTCGATGCCGGCGGCGTCTTTCCTGCGTTCGGCATGGCCGAGGTCGCGATCGGAGGATCGTTCCCACGACGCGGGCGTGGGCTGGCCACCGACACGGTCGATCGGATCGTGCTCGAAAGCGAACGTACGGCCAAGCCGATCGAGGTGATCGACGACGACGATTTCGCTGTTCGTGCACGGCGGTTGCCGCTCCTCGGTGCGCCGGTTCCCGGACTTGAGATGAAGATCGTCGACCCCGACACCTACGAGGAATTGCCGGAACGGCACGTCGGCGAGTTGTTGCTGCGCGGTACCTCGGTGACCCCCGGCTACTACAAGCGTCCCGATGCGACCGCCGCGCTCTTCCACGAAGATTGGCTGTGCACGGGCGACCTGGCCTACATGCTCGACGGCGAACTCGTGCTGTGCGGACGCATCAAAGACGTGATCATCGTCGGCGGACGCAACGTGTTTCCCGAAGACATCGAACGAGCGATCGGCGGACTCGATGGCACCCGTGCGGGGAACGTGATCGCGTTCGGCATGGAGGGCTACAAAGGCAAGGAGTCGGTGGTCGTCGTCGCCGAGGTTCGACCCGCCGGGGTCGACGGGGGCCTCGAGCAGATCCGCAACGAGATTCACCAGCGCACGCTCGAGGTGTCGGGCCTTCCGCCGCGCGACATCATGCTCGTCGAGCCCGGAACACTGCCAAAGACGTCGAGCGGCAAGCTGCAGCGCAGCAAGTGCCGACAGGATTACCTCGACGAAGCACTCACGCTCGCCGAATAGGGGGGGGCGCGCCTGGTCGTCGACTACGACCTCTGCCGGACTGCGCTCTCCATGTCGCTGGAATCGAATGGTCCCACCGTGGTGTCGTCGGCGACGTACCGGTACAGCGCAACCCCGAACACTCCCCTGACCGCGCCTGCGAACACGGCGGCGGCGATCGCCACGACGATGCCCACCACCACGAGGACCGCACCGCCCGCCAGGCCCGCTGCCGAGTCGGTCACGATCAACGCCACGCCGCCGGCGAACAGCAGTACGCCGACGAGGGTGACCAGTCCGGCGATGCCGCCGATCACGACGTTGCCGGTGGTCTGCTGGCCCCATCGGTCGCGGAACAGGCTCGCCGACCGTTTCATCGCCGCAACCGGACCGATCTGTTCGAGTGCCAGCACCGGCACCACGAGGAAGGTCACGAGCGACCAGATCGCTCCGCCGATGGCTGCGACGATGCCACCGGCCGCTCCGGCGCGGTCGCGGATGATCGACAACAACGCCGACACGACAACGGAGATCACCGCCCAGCCGGCGATGGCGCCGAGTCGGCTGGTCGCCGCGGCGCGCGCGGCGGCGGGCGGGTGTTCGGTCGTGGAGCGCCTCGTCAGCGGCTGCAGCGAGGGCGACGTTGAAGTAGATCACCGAGAACGTCGCCAGGTACGCGCCGAGTACCACCAGGGCCCAGCCGGCCACCTGCAACGACACGTCGGCCTCGTCAACGCCGAGGAGCGCGGCACCGCCGGCCCCGAGCGTCAGCATCCAGATCAGCGCAGCCAGGCCGCCATAGACCGGGAATCTCACGAGACCGGTGTTCGAGCGGACCACCGACCACGACTTCTTGGTCAGTTCCCACCCTCTGCGCACGCGTTCGAACATGAGCCGACCGTAGTGGTTGCTGGACGACGAGGGCGCCGACCTCGCCGTCCAGCCGCAGATGGTGTGCCGGGTGGCCGGGCGTATCAGCCGATCAATGGTGCGAGCGTCTGGCCGAGCAATTCGACACGGCCCGCGATGTGTCCGTTGGCCGGCATGTTGATGGTGAAGCCGTCCACGCCCGGCACGAGCGCCTTGGCGAACTGCTCGCCGACGGTGTCGGGATCGCCCCAGATGAAGTTGGCCGTGAACGCTGCCTGCTGTTCCTCGGGCATCGACGCGACATCGAGGCCGCGCCGCTCGAAGTAGCCGAACATCTCGGCCTTGGCCTCGTCGGCGGTCGGGGCGATGCAGGCCGACTTCTGCCACGACACGGTGATCTCAGAGCGGTCGCGGCCGAGCGCGTCACAGTGTCCGGCGAGTGCGTCGAGCTTGCGGTCGATCTCGTCGGGTGCACAGATGATGTTCGACTCATCGGCGTACTGCGCCACCATCCGGAGGGTCTTGCGCTCGCCGCCACCGCCGATCATCACCGGCACCGGGTTGATCGGCGGCGGCTCATTGATCGCTTCGTTCACTGTGTAGCGCTCGCCGTTCAGAGATGGACGTTCGCCCTTGAGCATCGGCAAGATGATCTGCAGTGCCTCTTCGAGCTTCTCGAATCGATCGGTGAAGGTGCCGAACTCGATGCCGAACGAGTCGTGCTCGAGCTCGAACCAGCCGGCACCGATGCCGAGCTGGGCCCGGCCGTTTGACACGATGTCGAGCGTCGTCAGGGTCTTGGCGAGTACCGCCGGGTTGCGGTACGTGTTGCCGGTGACCAACGCGCTGAGACGCACGGTGGATGTCTCGCGAGCGAGGGCTGCCAGGAGGGCGTAACACTCGAGCATGTACTGGTCGGGTTCGCCCAGCATCGGCAGCTGGAAGAAGTGGTCCATCACCAACACGGTGTCGAAGCCGGAGCCGTCGGCTTCGCGGGCTTGTTGGGCCACGGCCTCGAACAACTCGGCGGGGCCGACGCCGGGGTAGGTGAAGTTGGGGATCTGGTAACCGAGACGGGTCATATCATCGGATTAGAACATTGTTCCAATCAGATGTCAACTCATGCGCATCCAGCGGCACCATTCTAGGCTCGTGGGTCGTGGCACATGGATGGGACGAGCGACAGCAGCGCACTCGCAACGATGTGCTCGACGCTGTAGGTGCGCTCATCGCCGAAGGCGGTGTGGAGTTCCTGACCATGCGCCGCCTGGCCGAGCGAGCGGGCGTGGCCGTGGCCACGCTTTACAACCAGTTCGGCGATCGTGAGGGTGTCATCGTTGCGTATGTGAGCCGCGGGCTCGACGATCTCGAACAGCGGCTCGACGCCGAGCCGGCCGACGACCCGATCGGTGCGACGAGAGCGGTGTTTGATGCACTCGATGCGACCATCGGTGCCGACCCGGATGTGTGGCAGCCGGTGTTCGCCATGATCAAGTCAGAGGCTGACCTCGAAGGTCTCGGCGCTGTTGGCGACCGGTTCGCCGCCATCATCGAGCACGACCTGGCCAAGGCTGCAGTCGATGGTCGGTTCGTTCAGATCGATCCAGGCAGCGCGGTCGACACCGAAGAGCTGGCGTGGCACTTGCTGGGCCAACGCTTGCGCGTGCTCGAGCGGTGGGCCGTAGGAGCGATCACGTGGGCCGAGTACGGAACGATCGGCCGGCTTGGCCTCGAGTTGTCGTTGGCTGCGTTGCTGCAGGGCGACGAGCGGATGGCGGCGCTGCGCCGATCAGGCGTCACCCGCGCGCAGTAGCCCGAACGCCCACGTCCAGCCGGGTGGTGTTCCCGACTGGACGTGAGGCCGGACGAATTGTGGTTCCGCGCCGTGCGACTGCGAGGGAGCCGGCGCTGGCGTCCGGCCGTCCAGCCGGGTGGTGTTCCCGACTGGACGTGAGGCCGGACGAATTGTGAGGGCCGGACGAGTTGTTACAGCAGGCCCTGCGCCTCCAGCCACTCGGCGGCGACGGCGTCGGACTCGCGGAATTCGATGTCGGTTTCGGTGTTCCAGGCCAGCAGATCCACGGTCGTGATCGCGGCACTCAGCTGATCGAGCAGATCGGACAACCCGGCGCCGTACTCCTCGAGCAGCGAGGTGTTGATGATCGGGGCGATGTTCTGAGCGGGGAACAGGCCCATGTCGTCCTCGAGGACGAGGAATCCGTTCTCGGTGATCTGCGGCGCAGTGGTGTTCCAGATGACGGCATCGACCTCTTCGGCCGCAAGCGCCTCGCCGAGCAGCGGGCCGAACTCGAGCGTTACGGTGTCGGCGAACTCCAACCCGTAAATGTCGGGATCGGTAAGTCCGATGAAGCACTGCGGACGTTCGAAGCACTGCGCAGAGGCGCCGAACACGTACTCGCCTTGGGGAACCTCGGAGATCGTGGTGATCCCAGCGTCGCCGCGGACGACGAATGCGTCGCCGTCGACTGCGGGCGAGTACTGCAGCACCGTGGCGCCGATCTCTTCGTACGCCGGAGTGATGATGCCGATGATCTCGTCGGGGTCAGCCGATGGTGCCGCATCGGGATCCAGCGCTGCGGCGGAACCGCCGATGTAGTCGACGATCAGATCGAGATCGCCGTTCTCGAGGCTGGCGATCGCCTCCTGCCGGAAGCCTGCTGGCGTCTGGATCTCGACGTCGTACCCGTTGGCCTGCAGGAATTGGCCGTAGACCTCGGCGATCGTCGCCGACTCGCTGAAGTCCTGCCCACGGAGGCGGATCGTCGGTCCATCGACCGGACCTGCGGTGGTGTCGGACGACGCAGTCGTCTCCGACGACGTCGCAGTCGTCGTGTCGGACTCGGCGCCGGTCGTGTCGGTCGAGCCGGAGTCGTCGTCATCGTCGTCGCCACATGCGGCGGCGATCAATCCGAGGGCGACGACCGGCGCGAGCAGCCGGACGGCGGTGCGCTGCCGGCGTGATCGGTTGGGGGTCATGTGTTCTCTCCTTGTTGTCGGCCGAGTCGGCGCACACCGTTGGGGAGCGCCAGTCGTTCGAGTAGCACGAATGTCAGTCCGGTCAATGCGGCGAGACCACCGATCAAGATGATCCCACCGACGACGAGGGTGTTGTTGTTCTGCCCGAACCCATCGCGAACGTAGCGCCCCAGGCCATCACCGCCGAGGAATGCCCTGATCGGCTCGGTTGCGACCACCTGAATCGCGGCGACTCGGACGCCGGTGAGGATCACCGATGCGGCGAGTGCGAACTCCACCGCTCCGAGCACGGCGGACTCGCGATACCCGAGGGCTCGGGCCGCATCGATCGACTCTTGCGGTACCTGACGAATCGCGTTGTACGTCGTGAGATAGATCGGGACGAGGGCGAGCAAGAGCAGCGCGATGAAGATCGGCCACGGCTCGAATCCCCAACCGCGACGCAGCGACCACGGGATGAGCAGCGCCGCAATGGCGAACGTGGGAATTGCGCGACTGATGCTGACCGCCCACGTCGTCGACACCTCGCCTTTGCGCAGGTGGGCCATGATCGCTGCTGCTGGGACGGCGATCAGTGTGGCCACGATGGTGACCGCAGCACACATGATCACGGTGTCCCACAATGAGGTGAGAATTCCGGTCGGTCCGGTCCAGGTGTCGGCATCGAACAGCCACTCGAACAGTCCGATGTCGCGCGGTACCGCTTGCTGCTCCACAGCGGCCGGCATCGACGCTGTCACGTTGCCGCCTTCCGTCGGGTCCACGGAGTGGCGAGGGCGGCGATCCCGAGCAGGATCGCATCGAGCGTGAGGGCGAGGATGATCGAGAGCCCGGCGCCTACGGTCATCGGTGTCCAGAAGGCTCGACTCAGACCGTTGAAGATCAACCGCCCGAGTCCGCCTTGTCCGATGATCGCGGCGACGGTGACGAGGCCCACGGTCGACACCGTGGCGATACGGACGCCGGTCATGATGTATGGCATCGCCAGCGGTAGCTCGACACTGAGCACGCGGCGGGTCGGCGTGAGCCCCATTCCATCGGCGGCGTCGCGCACGCTCCTGGGCACGGCCTGAAAGCCGGCGACGGTGTTGGTGACGAGGATCAGGAGCGTGTACCCCGCCAAGGGAATGACTGCCGTGGCGAGCGCCAGGTTGCCGAAGACGGGGGCGAGCAGTGCGAACAGCGCGACGCTGGGGAGCGTGTAGATCAGGCTGGTCGTGGCGGTGATCGGTGTCATCGTCCATCGAAACCGCAGTGCGATTGCGGCGAGTACCGCACTGACCACGATGCCCAGGAGCATCGCTAACACGGTGAGTGTGAGGTGCTCGATGATCGCTTCCCAGATCTGATCCCACTGCTCGACCACCCACTCCCAGCGGATGATCGGGTTGCGTGCCTCGGCGATCACCGGATGCCGTTCGACCGGGCCGGTGACGCCAGCGCAGCGCGGATGTCTTCCAGGGTGACCACGCCGCCGAAGCTGCCGCCGTCGTCGATCACAGCGACCGACGTGTTCGACACCATGATCTGTTCCATTGCCGCCCGCAATGTGCTGTCGGGGGTGACCTGAGCGGCGGGCTGAGTTCGAGGCACTGCACGCAAGGTGCCGTGGGTGCGCAATTCGTCGACCGCCGCCCAACCGACGAAGCTCCCACCGTCGAGGACGCCGACCCAGGCGACACCTTCCTGTTCAGCAGCCTCGAGGCCTTCGTCGGGTGGCGCGTCGATCGACACGACGGGCCCGCGGTGATGGGGGAGTGACGACACGAGGTTGAGGCCCAGCCGCCGCAATCCGCGATCCTCGCCGACGAACTGTTCGACGAACTCGTTGGCGGGGGAGCGCATGATCTCGTCGGGTACGTCGAACTGTTCGAGCACGCCACCCACGTTGAGCAGTGCAATGCGGTCGGCCACGCGTAATGCCTCGTCGACGTCGTGAGTGACGAGCACGATCGTCTTGCGCACTTTGGTCTGCAGGTCGAGCAGTTCGTCTTGGAGGCGACCGCGCACGATGGGGTCGACGGCGCCGAAGGGTTCGTCCATGAGCAGCACCGGTGGATCTGCTGCAAGGGCGCGGGCCACGCCGACTCGTTGTTGTTGGCCGCCGGAGAGCTCGTCGGGGTATCGATCGAGCATCTCGGCGTCGAGCCCGACCAGCTCCGTGAGCTCGAGGACGCGGTCGGCCGTGCGTTGCTTGTCCCACTTGAGCATCTTGGGGACCGTGGCGATGTTCGTCGCGATCGACCGGTGCGGGAACAGCCCGACCTGCTGGATGACGTAGCCGATCCCTCTGCGTAGATCCTGGGCGGGCATCGTCGTCACATCGACTCCGTCGATCTCGATCGTTCCTGCGGTCGGCTCGATGAGGCGGTTGATCATCCGCAGCGTGGTTGTCTTGCCGCAGCCGGAGGGACCGAGGAGCGCGACGATCGAGCCTTGCTCGATGTCGAGGGAGAGATCGCCCACCGCTGGAGTGCTCGATCCGGGAAAGGTCTTGCCGACGTGCGACAGCCGGATGGCGACCGCCGCGTCTGCCGACTCAGAAGAGGTCGCAGTGATGCGAGAGTACGATAGCGAGTGCGCGTGCAGCGTCGACCGCCGCGGTGGCTTCGAGTCTTCGACCGTGTCGTTAGTTACGCGGGTCCCACTCGACGCCGGTCGGTGTGTCGCGCACCTCGATCCCCGCCTCGATCAGCCCGTCACGTATCGCATCGGAGACGGCGAACGCCTTCTCGGAGCGGGCGACGCCGCGCGCCGCCAATGCCGCCTCGACCACCGGGCCGAGCACCTCACGTACGTCGCGCACTCCCTCGGTGGCTGCGCTCCCCAGGCGAACGATCATCGAGCGCAGCGCACGCCGTGCTCGGTCGAGTTCGTCGGACTGGAAGGTATCGCGTGACCACTCGACGATCGTCGCTTCGAGTAGCAGGATCGCCTCGACGGCGCCGTCGGCATCGCGGCGCTCGAGTGCTTCGGCGAACTGCGTTTCGAGTTCGGTTGCGCGAGCAGCCAGCGATGTCTCGCCACTCGATCCTGGGGTGTCGTCGGCGCTGCGATCGCCGGCATCGGCTTTGCCGCCTGCGGTGGAGCCAACCGATATCGACGCGTTCGTCGCCGCTCCGCGGAGCACGTCGACCGAGACGGTGGTGCCGGCCTCGATGCGGGCCGACTCACCGTGGCGGCGGACAGTTAGTGCTCCCTTGCCGACGATCTCGGCGGTGTCGGCGTCGAGATCGATGATCACGCCGGTGTGCTCGTCGACGCCCAGCACATGGGCACCATCGGGGAGTTCCGGTTCGAGCATCGTCAAGCGCCGCTCGCCGAGATAGCAGAACCGGGTGTCGTGGTTTCCGCCCTCGGCGTTGTCGAAGTGCGGAATCACGGCGACCGAGAGTCCGAGCGGCCCGAGCAGATCGAGCCCCTGTTCCCAACGTGGCGGTTCGCCCACCTTGTAGATCTCATAGACGGGCACGGTGGCCACGCCGAGTGTCAACGCTGCCGCCGACGAGAACACGAGCGCGCCGCCGTTCGTGAGGCGATCGGCCAGTGCGTCGGGTACCGGCGTGTCGCGCCACTGGGCAAGGGCGTAGGTCGGGCTCCCTGGTCCGGCGAACAGCCAATCCGCGTCGTGGATCGCCGCGATCGCCCGTTCGACGGCGACCAGATCGCCGTCGGTCGTCGATGTCAATCCGGCTACCTCGACTCGACGACCGATGGACTCCCGAAAGTACTCGACCGCCTTCTCGGCGAGGATCGGGGCGTTTTCTTGGAACCCGAACGGCGTGTCGAGGAGGACCGCCGACGCGTCGCTGCCCTTGGCGGCTTCGAGGCGCTCGAAGATCGCTCGATGGGGCGCCTTCATCGTCGGGGCCGTTTCGCCGGAGCCCATAATCGCCAACAGGCGGGGCATGGTCATTGGTCGTCCTCCTGGGGAACCTGCGGAGTGGGGGTGAAGAACTGCGTGTCGGTCTGTGCGCCGTGTAAGAGGTCGGCGACGGCAACCGGATGCTGGGCGTGGACGTCGTGGTGCGCAGCGAACCACTCAGCGCGCCCGGAGGGCAGTGCGGCGAGCGCGTCGTCGACCGCTCGATGCTTGGAGTCGCTCCAGGCGACATCGCCATTGTCGGCGCCGATCAACAGGACCGGTGCCGCCATCGTGCCGAAGCGGCTCGACGGCGAGTGCTCCCACAGGCCGTGCAGCACCTTGAGGTGTCGCTCGGCCGTGAGCCACGGGGCGATCGTGCCGTCGGCGCGGACCTCGAAGTTGGCCATCGTTCCGCTACGGCCGGTCTCGGGCCAGTCGCCCATGGAGTTCACGAGCCACGTCTCGATCTGGGCGAGTGGCGTGCCTGCCAGCGGGGGAGGGGCGAGAGCCCGTGCCGCGTCGTCCCACTCGGGGAACTTCCGTTGGAGGTCGATGAAGCCGCCGTCGACCACTGCGATCACTGACGCCCGCTCGGGATGTCGATGCCCGAATTCGAGCACGACGTTGCCGCCCCACGACTGCCCGGCGACGCCCGGCCGATCCCAGCCGAGTGCGTCGATCAGCAGGTCGAGGTCGTCGGCCACCGTGACCATGTCGTAACCCGAGTCGGGCTTCGACGACTGGCCGTGACCGCGTTGGTCGACCGCCGCAACGGGGTGACCGAGACGACATAACTCGATGGCCACGCCATCCCACAGACGTGCATTCGACGCGAGGCCATGGACGAGGAGCCACGGCGGGTGTTCAACGACCTCAGGAGTGCGGTGCACGACGTGCAGCTCGACGCCCGAGTCGAGCGGAATCATTTCGTGGCGAGCGTCGGCGTCGTCGGCGCTGTCAGCGGGGCGGGGGTGCACGGCGTCAGTGTGCCGGCGCCGCGGTCGAGCTCGCACGGATTCGATCGATCAGCTCGATCAATTCAAGGGTTGGTTGGCGCGGCCGCGGCCAGGGTTCCCTTCCCTGCAATGCGTCGAGGAACGCAGCGATCATCGGGCGATAGGGGTCGCCGCCGGTGTGTGGTTCGTCGGTGAGCTCGATGACTCCGTCGTCGCCCGTAATCGTCAGCGACTGTTGTTCATCGTCGACGAACGAGCAGATGGCGGTCGCCACGCGACCATCCGACCACCGCAGTGTGGTCTCGATCGACGCATCGACGCCGGCGGGCGCCATCGTGGCGATGGCGTCGACCTCGGTTGGTTCGGCATCGAACAGGTCGACGATCGGGCCCAGGCAGTAGATGCCGACGTCGGCGAGGGCGCCACCACCCTGCTGTGGATCCCAACGGTAGTTGTCGGCGGCCTCCGGTCCGATGGTGAAGGTGAATCGCGTGTCCACACTGCGGATCGTGCCGACTACACCCGCGGCGGCGCGGCCAATCCCGTCGGCCCAGCGCGTGCCGAACGGTGTCATCCATGCCTCGGCAAGCAGGACCTCGGCGTTGTTGCACACCTCGAACATCCGACGGGCCGTCGCACCGTCGGTGGCCAGTGGTTTTTCGCACAGCACGTGCTTGCCCGCAGCGGCTGCCCGACAGGTCCACTCCTCGTGCATGCCGTTCGGCAAGGGGAGATACACCGCATCGACGGCGGGATGCTCGATGACGTCGTCGTATGTTGCGACGCTCGCGTCGGTCCACGGTGCGGGAACGGTGCCGCTGAGGCTCGCCGCGGCGACGACATCGATGCCCGGCGTGTCATCGACAGCGGGGAGCACGGCGCGGGTCGCGACAAACGAGCGCGCGCCGAGCACGCCGAGACCGACCGACCGGTCGCTCCTCGGTGGCCTGATCGTGGTGGCCTCGGCCATTCAGGCGAGCTCGATCGGCGCACCACCCGCCGCACCCGAGCGGTGTCCTGCTTCGAGCACCCGCACGACGTCACGAGACTGCTCGGGCGGGACGGCCAGTGGCTCGTCGAACTGCAGATGGTCGGCGAGATTCTGATGGAAGCCCCACCCCGGGTGAGGTGCGGGCGCGTGCTGGCTCTCGATCAACTGGTTGGCGCCGCCGTAACGGACCATCGTGAGGTCGACCGGCGCCTCGGCGTGGTGGGAGATGTGTTCGACGTGGCCTCGTCCGGGCTCGACAGTGTCGTGGCGCAGCGGTCGGTAGTACCCCTCGATCGTGCCCGCTGTCCCTTCGACGTGAAACTTCGGACGGCGAATAGCACAGATGTCGCTCTGCCTGAATGTCGCCTCGCGACCGTCTGGCCACTGCATCCACAGCGCCAGCTGATCGACGTTGGTGCTGTCGTGCCAGACCCGGTGATGGGTGGTGCACAGCACCCGTTGGGGCGCCCCGCCGTACAACTGCAGGATCCAGTCGACGTGGTGTGATCCCCAGTCGTAGATCGCACCGCCGGAGATCGACTCCTCCGAGTGCCACGCCCGACAGGGGTGCTCGAAGCCTCCGACGAACGTCTCGATGTTGAAGACGTCGCCGATCTCGCGGGCCGCGATGAGTGCGCCGAGAGCCAGGACGTCGCGGTCCCAGCGCCGGCTCTGGTGCACGGTGATCACGCGGTCGTGTTCGGTCGCAGTGGCGATCAACGCGTCAGCGTCGGCGGGGTCCAGACACATCGGCTTTTCCACCACCACGTGCTTGCCGGCGCGCAGCAGTGTGGTCGCCAACTCGGCGTGATGTGCAGGTGGCGTTGCGACGATGGCGATGTCGACGTTGGGGTCGTCAGCCAAGGACTCGGCGTCGAGGTAGGCCGCAACGTCGGCGAAGTCGTCGCGTGCGGCGTCGAGCCGTGCTTGCACGGGATCGGCGGCTGCGACGAAGGCGAGGCCGTCGGTTTCGGTGGCCGCGAGTCCGTGGAGGTATCCCATCCCGCCGAACGGGCCGTAGCCAACGACACCGAGACCGAACGTCCGCGGCGCGGCGGGAACACCTCCTTGCAGTAGACGTGCAACGAAACGGCCGATGGTCGGATGTTGGCGAACCGCTTCGACGTCGGCGATGCCGAGCGCGACAACTCGGCCAGCACCCCGCTGGCGCACAGTGATGGTCGGGTGATGCTCGAAGTGCACGCTCGTCGTCGCCGCGACGACGGTGTCGTCGTGCGTCGGACGGAGCAGCGTCAGGGGCGACGTGATCGGCGTCTCGCCCTCCAGGCGCCGAGCTTCCGGGCGGTCGGCGAGCGTGACGAACCACTCGGTGTTCGGTAGGTGGTCGACGATGTCGACGCCGCACAGATCGGCGGCGAGCGGATCGTTCGGCCGCGGTACGGCGAGTACAACGCCGCCAGCGTCCGCATGTGCCGCTGCGGCAGCCGCCGTGTCGGGATCGAGCGGTGATTCGAGCAGCTGCACGTCGTGCAAGTCATCGAGTTCGACTGTGCGCAGCGTGCCCCGTGGTTGCAACATGCCTGCGAAATTAGCGTCGCCGTCGACCTGGTGAGAGACGGTGCGTGGGTGAACTGTGCCGACGGGCGACCGGCCCCACCGAAATACCGGGGATTCCGTGTGTTTTTCGCACGTCCCCGCGAACAGAAGGTGCCTCGGCGACCACACGGACGCCCGCGCAGCGGCGGCGTGCGCTCGATAAGTGTGGATCGGACGCCCTTCCGGTCTCACCGCCGACGAGCCGCACCTCGTCAACAGGCCCCGTCCCACGGCTGGGACCCCATCGTCAGCGGCTCAGCGTCGTCTCGAGCGTATCCGCGAGCTCTTTGACGAGGTAGGGAAGGTTGGCGGCATTGACCAGGCGGGCAGCAGCGCTCGACTCCGTGCCGACCTCAGCGATCCCGCCGTCGGTCGCCGGAATCGTGCCGACGATCTCGCCTGAGAGGAACGCTTCGTTCAGCGCCGAGAGATCTTGGCCCGCGATTCCGGATACGTCGAGAAACAGCAGCGCGTCGCCTTCGAGCTCGCCGAGCAATTCGAGGGAATACGTGGCGGTGGCGCCGCCGTCCGGCGAGGGGGTGAGCGGCGCGAAACCTATCTCCTCCAAAAGCGCAGAGAGCGGCGACTCATCGGTGAAAACCACGAATCCGCCGTCCCCAGGGGCGACCACACCGGCGACCAAGCTCGTTCCGCTCCACGCGGAGAGCCGGGCAGCCGCGTCGTCGATGACCTGTTGGCGATCGTCGATGACCGCTTCGGCAGTGTCGTCTCGACCGACGAGCGCGGCGAGGTTGCGGAGTTCGTCGCGCCAAGGCACCGAGTTGTCGGCCACGTAGAGCGGGCTGATCTCCTCCAACAACGGATACGCCTCGTCGTCGTACGATGCGGTCACGATGAGGTCGGGCATCGCCGCTGCAATGACCTCGATGTTCGTTGCCTCACCTAGATCGTAGGTCTCGATCCCTGCGTAGTCGTCGACCCACGGCGCAGGTCGCCCGCCGCCGACCCTGCCTATCAGAACGGGCTCGATTCCGAGTGCCAACAAGTTCTGCGCATCGACTGAGTCCCAGACGGACACGACGCGCTCTGGCGGCGAGTCGAGGGAGACCTCGACGCCGCGCAAGTCAGTCGCTCGTAGTTCTGCCACTGCAACGGTGCCGGTGCCCGGATCGCTCGCTGATACGTCCACGCCGGGGTCGGCGTCGGTGGCGACGGGGTCGTTGGGCGCGTCCGAAGCCGTCGTCGACGGCTGGTCGCTGCGTTGTGTGTTCGTCGCGCTCGAGTTGGTCTCGGACATCGACTCGGCCGAGGTGGGGGCGGCATCGTCGGTTGCCGAGTCGCTACAGGCTGTGGCCAGCAGCAGCATGCCGGCGGCGGCGAGCATCGCCGCGCGAGTACTGAAGGCTGGGTTATCTCTCAGTCGTAGGTCCACTTCACCAACTTCGCCGAGTACATCGCGCATCAGCGGCCATTGACCGCGCAATAGCGGAACGATTCGCTCGGTGGAATCGGCGAAGCGCGACGGGGGAAGACCAGTCGCCGCCTTGAACGCTCGTGCGAATCCGGTGGTTGAGGCGTATCCGCAGGCATCGGCAACATCATCAACGGCGCGGCCGGCCTCGATCATGGCCATCGCGGTATCGATGCGCAGCTTGGCGCGCCATGCAGCGAACGTCAGCCCGGTCTCGGCGACGAACCGCCGTCGGAAAGTTCGTTCCACGTAGCCCGCCTCTCTGGCCAACACCGCAACGCCGCGCCGATCCGACGGGTCGTCGAGCAGGGCGAGTGCGACGGCCCGAATCTGTGGATCGGCGGGCAGCGGAACCGCCATCGGGGCGCGTGCGTGACCCACCGCCAGTTGTTCCGTGATCGCCGATACGACGTCGGGTGCCCACGGTCGGCTGTGCTGTTCGGGGAGCCACTCGAGCAGTGCGGTCACGCCCGGGTGCAACATGAGCGTCGTCGTGTGCGACCAGGCCGAGGGGCAGGTCCGCGCTCGGAATCGAGCGATGCCGATCGAGTGGTCGCCGTGGACATCGAGTGGCGCGCGGGCCCGTACCCAGACCGCGTCGGGCGCACGCACGAGCACGGTCTGCGCTCCCGCAGTGACGTGTGCGGCGAGCCCGCCGAGCGGCCAGATCAACCGGTGGTGGTCGTGATCGGCTCCCGGGGCGACGGCCTGGTCCTCGCTGCTAATGCGCGGTGCCGGAGCAACCCCGAGCGAGATGTCGGAGAGCTCGACTCCGTCGGCCGTGATCAACGGCCTGCTGTGTCGAGGGGGGAGGTCGCTCATTGGTCGCTCGCGTCGACGATCGCGAGAGGTGGATCAGTCCTGATCGCGCAGAAATCGCTGGATCTCGGCGGCGAGCTCGTCGCCGGACTGCATCTCGAGGCCCGGAGCGTCATCGCCGTCGGTGGCCGTGCCCGTGTCGTCGCTCGCGTCGTACAGCTCCTCGAGCTGACGCAGCATCGACTGGTGTTCGCTGTTCTCCGCGACGGTGTCGTCGAGGCGTCGCCGGAGACCGGTGACTTCCTGCTCGAGTTCGTCGGAAGTGATCGACACGCCGGTGGCCTCGCACAGGCCCTCGAGTAGCGCCACCGATGCCGCGGGGTAGGCCATAGTCGACACGTAGTGCGGAACTTGCGCCCAGATACCGAGCGCTGGGACCTTGCGGGCGTGCAGTGCGTGTTCGAGCACCGCAGCCATGCCGGCAGGAACGTCGATCGAGCTGCGGGCGAACGTGACCGACGCAAGGACATCGGTCGACGGCGAAGAGACCGAGAGCCGCGACGGCCTGGTGTGCGGCGCTGCGAACGGGTAGGCCCCGAGGCCGACCATGGTCGTGACGCCGACATCGACAGCGATGTCGGCAATGACCTTGCCGAACCGGTTCCATGCCATGTCCGGCTCGGGGCCCAGCAGCATCAGCACGTCACGCCCGTCCGGGGTGCGTCCCGACCGCAGTTCGATCGTCGACCACGACAAGTCGGTACTGAGACCGTCACGCAGCTCCAGTGTGGGGCGACGGGCCCGAAAGTCGATGAACGTGTCGTCGTCGAAGCGGGCAATCGGGGCGGCGTTGCACGCGTCCGATACCGCCTCGGCCGCTGCGGCCGCTGCGCCTGCGGCATCGATCCAGCCGGTGAGCATGACGACCAACACCGGCTCGTGGAGCATGGGCTCGTCGATCAACCAATCGACGGCCGGGTC
>JBCDFR010000055.1:0-21478 GCA_039177505.1 Actinomycetota bacterium
CGACCCGCCGCCGCGCGTCGCCATCGTTGGCGCAGCAGCGCGCACCAGTCGCATCAACGGGTGCACCATCGCGTCGAATCCGGCGATCCACTGCTCATCGTCGATGTCGGCGACTTTGGCGCCGTATGCCGGGATGTCGAGATTGGCGACGATGGCATCCAACTCGCCGCAGCGGGCGATCAAGGCAGCGGGCTCGTCGGGTTCGAGCAGCTGGCTGTCGTCGGCGATCACGTCTGCGCCCTCAGTTCGAAACAACTCGGTGATCGGCGGGCCCATGAAGGTGGTGCAACTGGTGACGAGGATTCGTTGTCCGGTGAGACGGGCGCTCATCGGCCCGACCGTATTGGGCCGAGTGCAGTATCGACGATCCGGTCGGAGCCGCCATGTGGGGACAGCGCTCCGCGTGCGCAACCGCTGCAGCTCAAGTGCGTGCTGAGCCCCGGCCTACGGTTGCGTGATGCAGGTTCTGCGCACGCCCGACAGCCGATTTGCTGATCTTTCCGATTGGCCGTATCCACCGAGCTACGTCGAGGTGGTGAATCCCGACGGCGGTGACGCGTTGCGCGTGCACTACGTCGATGCCGGGCCCGGGGCCGGTCCGACCGTGCTGTTGCTCCACGGCGAACCCACGTGGGTGTACCTCTATCGCAAGATGATCCCGCTGCTCGTCGATGCCGGGTGTCGGGTCATCGCACCAGACCTGATCGGGTTCGGTCGGTCGGACAAGCCCGCCGCCCGTGGCGATTACACGTTCCGTCGACATGTCGACTGGATGGCGGAGTTCGTGAGCTCGCTCGACCTGCAGGATGTGACCTACTTCGGCCAGGACTGGGGGAGTCTCATCGGGCTCACGGTGGTGGCCCGCTCGCCCGACCGATTTCGTGGCCTCGTGCTGGCCAACGGGGGCCTCCCGGACCCGGGTGACCTCGAGCTGCTCGCAACGCTGGGAGCAAACTCGCCCGATCCCGAGGCGTTCAGCAGGTGGCAGGCGGTCGCCCGAGGCGCGGACCACCTCGACGTTGGGACACTGCTCCGTGATGGACTTGCGGGCATCGATGCGATGGGCCTCGACCTCTCAGATGCGGAGGTGGTCGCGTACGATGCGCCGTTTCCGGATGCGTCCTACCAGGCCGGAGCGTTGGAGTTTCCGGCACTCGCCGGGCCGCACGGTGCCGATGGAGAGCCGTTCACGCTCTTCGCCGAGGCGTGGCAGGAACTCGGGCGGTGGAACAAGCCGCTGATCTGTCGGTACGGCAAAGCCGATCCAGTCCTCGGCTGGTTCGACGACTACATGACTGCCAAGGTGCCGGGGGCGAAGGGTCAACCGCATCAGACGTTCCCGAAGGGCGGACACTTCATCCAAGAGCAAGAACCCCTGGCGTTGGTGGACGCAGTGCTCCATGTGACGAAATCGGCGTAGCGGTCGGTCGGTTCGGCCGGGGTGCCCATACGACGAACCGGAGTTCGCCGTGTGGTCGATTGCTGAACGAGGGCCTGGCTGCTCGTTGCCTGCTCGGCGACGACGGCGCTCCCAGGACCGCCGTCGGTGACGCCGCGGACGGTGAAGACTCCGACGTCGGTGCGGACGCGGACCGACTGGTGGCCTGTTCGTTGCGTACGGACTGCTCACCACGTTGATGATTCTGATGGTCCTGGTTGCCACACGCCGTTTGACACCGAGGCGCAAGACCGGCGACGGTTCGCGACGCCGCGGTGATGCGCCGTGCCGAGCGGCACAGATCGCCGACGCGTACAGTGTCCAGTAGACGTCGACGCGTGCGTTGATAGAGAGGGCCGACCGTGAGCAAAGACGACGACAGCGCACCCGCACGGCCACTTCCCCCTCCAGATCAGTCGCTCCGGAATCAACCGTCGCACACCACAGTGAACGTCAACGCCGGAGGTATTCAAGTGGGTCGTTCGCCGGGGGCTGGCAGCCTTATTCTCAATGTGTTGTGGGTCGTGTTCTCCGGGTTCTGGCTCTTTCTCGGTTACTTGATTGCCGGCGTGATCCAGTGCATCACCATCATCGGCATCCCGTTCGGTGTTCAGAGTTTCAAGCTCGCGGGTTTTGCGCTGTGGCCGTTCGGCAGGTCTGTGGTGCAACGTCCGGGTGCGTCGACATCGCTCAGCCTGTTCGGCAACATCATCTGGATCGTGTTGTCGGGCTTTTGGCTGGCGCTGGCCCATCTGGTACTCGGCGTGTTGTTGTGCATCACCATCATCGGGATTCCGCTCGGACTGGGGAACTTCAAGCTGATTCCGTTGGCACTCGTGCCGTTCGGTAAGGACGTGGTGCGAAACGGGACTGTCGTCGGCCCAGCCGTGGTCAGTTTCTAGCGCTTCCAGCACTACCTGAGTTGCCGGGCGTCTCGCGGTCACCTCGACAGACGAGCCGAGTCGATGGCGGGTCCCCGCCGGAGGTGGCGCGCTGGGGTCGTCGGGCCGGCCCCGTCGGGCTCGACGTATGGTGTCGCATGAGCATGAGCGACCACACCGAGGACAGCATCAAGAGCTTCAACGCCGCAATCATCGAGGAGTTTCGGGCGAACGGCGGGAAGGTAGCTGCATTCGGGGACGCCCCCGTGGTGATTCTGAACACGATTGGCGCGAAGTCAGGCGAGGTCCGATCGACGCCACTGGTTGCCTTGGTGGACGACAGCGGGATGTACGTGTTCGCGTCCAAGGCGGGCGCCCCGACCAACCCCGCCCGGTATCACAACCTCGTCGCGAACCCCGAGATCACCGTGGTGTACGGCAGCGAGTCCTTCGATGCTCTTGTCGAGGAGATGCCCGAGGCGCAGGGCCAGGCCAAGCTCGCTGACCAGGCGGCGATCATGCCGCAGTTCGGTGAGTACATCGAGAGTGCCGCTCCTCGCGTGATTCCCGCTTTCAGGATCACGCGCCGTTAGCGCACCTCTGCTGCGCTCTGGGCAGCTACCGGTGTAGTGGCCGTCGACGGTCGTCGAGGTCGAGCGCAACGAGCGCACGCCTGAATCTCGAGGTCTCCGGGTGGTTGTCGATGTCGTTGAAACCCTGGCCTCGACAGCATGACCGGTCGGACCACCTTATGAGAAGTTGAACGGAACCTGATTTATATATAAAAAAGAGCTACCTAGCTGGTCTGGAAATCTGCTGTTAACACGCCCAATACGTGCCGGTCTATTTCGCTAAATTAAATTGCCCGGGTGTCCGAACCGAGTACGTCGATCCGCCATGCCTCATGCCCGAGGGGCGGCTCCCCTCCGGCGAACTCGTGTCATCGTGCGAGGGGTGATCGTGCGAGGGGAGAACGCCTGTGAGCGGTTCGGCGGGTGTGATCCTTCTCTCTGCGTTTGCGCTCGGGGCGTTGGTCAAGGCCGTGAGCGGAGTGGGCGTTCCACTTGTGGCCGTGCCGGTCGCCGCGTTGTTCACCGACTTTCAAGATGCCGTCGTGACGGCGTCGATTCCGTCCGTTCTTGCCAACGGCGTCCTGGTGTATCGCGAACGCTCCCATCGGCCCTCGCGCTCAGGTTTGGGCCGCCTTGCGCTGTTCGGAGCGCTCGGGGCAATCGTCGGCGTCGCCGCGTTCACCGCGCTCCCTTCTCGGCTCCTGGCTGTCGGCGTCGTGGTCGTGATCACGGCCTACGTTGCAGCGTTCTTCGCCGACCTGCGACCATTGATTTCTGCGACGCGGTCCCGGCGTTGGGGCCCGCTGGTGGGCACTGGTGCTGGTGCGCTCCACGGAGCCACGGGGCTGTCCGGGCCGGTCGTTCAGATGTGGCTGCACTCGCACCGCCTCGATCCTGGGGTGCAGGTGTTCTCTGCCGCATCGATCTTTCTCTTTATGGGATCCGCGCAGGCGTTGCTGCTGACCGCCAGTGGCGAAATGGCAGAACGGCTCGGTTTCGCGGCCCTTGCTTCGGCCGTCGTTGCCATCATGCTCCCAGTTGGCGCCCGGTGGCGCGAACGTCTCTCGGGACGAACCTTTGACCTCGTCGTCATCGGTGTGCTCGTCGCCTCGGCGCTCGCGCTGATCGTTGAGAGCGTCGCACACTGATCGCTGCTGCGGCCGCTGGCCGAACGAGGGCTTTGCGGAACCTGTTGAACCCGACGCGGCGAGTCAGCCGTACCCGGCCGGGCCGGTCGTCGTTCTGCGGATAGCCGTGGCCCTATTGGGCTTCGTCGATCCAGGCCTGCGTGTAGTCGATCGCTTGGTCGAGGGTGTTTCCTTCGGCGAGCGAATAGGTGCGTGTGCAGTTGGTGGCGGTGTCTCGAATGTCTATGGCGATGGCACCGAGGGGTGGGTCTCCGACGGGCACGACGGCCGCGATGTAGTTACCGCTGCGGAGGAGCTGGTTGCTGCCTTCGACCATCGCGAACCGCTCATCGGCGTCGGCCTGGGGGTTGCGTTCAAGGGTCTGCGTGATCGTGGCCGCTCCGGTGCCCCATGTGGCGGTGGCTGGGCTGGTGTCGCCTTGGTTGAGTGTTGGCTCGCCGGTTGAGGTGCCGTCGATGAGGTCCGGCGGGGCTGATGGTGTCACAGCGCACTGATGTGTCGGCGGTGCGGTGTTGGCGAACCAGACGCTGCGATAGCCGGAGCCGAGCATCGTCGGTTGGCCGTTGGCGGGTTGATGCCAAAGGATGTCGTCTTCGATCCACAGCAGGCCGATCCCGTCGGCTGCGACGCGTGCGCTTGTTGCCCCGGCGGGGAGTTCACCGTGGCTGTCGGGGAGTGCGATCAGCGCCGTCGGGTGGAGTGCCTGAAGTTCGACGCTGTCGTCGTGCTCGATTGCGACGATGAGTTCGTTGTTTGGTCCGGTGCCGGCAAACGCGGCGCCGAAGGACGCGGCGGGGTCGAAGGTGACCGAGAGTGGCACAGGCTCTTGTGTGATCTGGAGGGTGTGGCTCGTGTATCGCTGCAGGGCATATCCGTCCTCGTCGAAGTACAGAACGGCGAGCGTGTCGTCGTCGACCCAGGCGACGTCCCACACGTTCATGAAGCGGTCAGGGTCCTGATTGATCGCAACGCTGCGGCTGATGCCGGCGTCGGGTATCGAGACGGTCAGTGTCTCGCTGCTCGCTGCGGCGAAGCGGGTCCCGTCGGGACTCAGATTGGGGGTGTACCCGTTGACCAGGAGCTGTCGCGGGCTGTCGGCTCCCGTGGCGGCGAGAACGTTGCCGGTCACTGGTTCGCAGCAGTCGCTGTAGATCACCGATCCGTTGATGACTCCTGCGACGTGCTCGATCTGGTTCGGCCCCGGGCCGTCTTGGCCTGGTTCGGGATCGGCGATGTCGACGAGCCGCACCGGCTCCCCGGGTGAGTTGCCCAACAGTCCGGGGTGTAGCCAGAGGTCCCCGTCTGTGTGTTGGATGAAGACGTCGTCTCGCTCGACGTTGACGCCCCCGATTGGAAACTGGATGGGTGTCTCCGTCAGAGGCGTCGGGATCCACAACTGTGACCACTGCTGGGCTGAGACCGCAACGAGCGCATCAACCGGAGGATCGGGATTGCCATAGCGGGCACGGGCCTCGTGTCCGCCGAACAATATCGCGCCGTCTCGTCGAACGATCCACGCCGGGCGGGGCCGGTCGATCGCTAGGGCATACGGCGCAACACCCTCGTCGGCGACCACACCGGCGTACGTGTTGTCGCAAGAGATCGAGTACACCGTCAATGCGATCGCATCGCTCGTATCTTCGCCCACCAGTGTCAAACGAGCAGGTTGGGTCCCGCCGGTGTCGTAGTCGAACCCTGGTATCGGGTCGCCGATGGGTCGGGGTTGCAGGTTGGCGACGATCGACTCGATGCTCGCTTGATCGAGACCCCGCGAGCGGAGATATCCCTGGGAACCATCGTCCAGGCTCCACACGGCTTCACCGTTGCCGATATCACCGGAGTCATCGGTCGCCTCATGGACGTCGATGAAGACCTGCTGACCGTTGATGTCGATCGCGTCTCCGCGCCCGTTCGAGGTCGGTTCGAAGTCACGCAGCACCACCGCGTACGGGCCAGTCGCGCCCGTCGAGGGGTCGGCGATGACCTGGACAGGGGCGGAGTCGGGGATTCCCCGGGTGAACGGATTCCACGAGAACGACCCTCTGGACTCATCCCACGTGATCGTTTGCGACGTACACACTCCTTCGGCGAAGACCACCAGCGGCAGGCTGTGAGGCACCGACAATTCAGCGAGCGCCGCCGAGGCAGCATCAGCGATGGTCGAAGTCGGCGGCGCCTCGCCCGCTTCGGGGATCGTCTCGTCGCTCTCATCAGGCTCGGCGATCTCGTCGTTGCTCGTCGACGTGGACACATCGGTCGACGTCGACACATCGGAGGAGTTCACGTCTGCGACCCCAGTCAACGCCTCTGTCTCGTCAGGATGCTGCCCGTCGTTGCCCAACGCAACAGCGAGCAACGCTCCCGTTCCAACCACGACAATCAGTCCTGCAGCAAAAGCGAGCCACCGGGCACCAGGATGCTTCGCCGCGGTCGTTGCAACAGCGGCACTCCCGCCGGGGAGCGCGTCGGCTTGCTGTCGAACCCGCCGCCCAGCCGCACGAGCACGTCGCTCGAACTCGTCGTCAGTCATAGCCATCTCCTTCCATCGCAAGACGCAACTCGCGCCGGGCCCGTGCCAAGTCAGACTTGACCGTTCCAGTCGGCGTACCTAACGACTCCGCGATCTCCGCAACCGACATATCAAGGACGTACCGGAGCACCACCACACTCCGCGGACGGTCGCGCAGCATTGCAACGTGCGCCCAGAACCGTTCATCCCATGCCGGCACCTCGCAGCCGGCTGCACCGCTCAGGGAGCACTCGATCAAGCGGTCGGCGAGTCGCCGGCGTCGGCGACGATCGCGCAACATGTCCGCCGCCACGTTCAACGCAACGCGGCGACACCACGCCCCGGGACGCTCATACACCCCGACCCGTTGCCACTGCTGTTGCAGGCGCAGCATCGTCTCTTGTGCCAACTCAGCAGCATCATCGGGATCACGAAGCAGCGCCAGCCCGATCGCCAACATCGATGAGTACTCGGCTGCAACAACAACATCGAGCTCGTCAAAGCTCCGGTCCCCCGGCGTTGCTGCGTTCACCGCATCCTCCAAGACCACACCATCACACACGCCACAACACCCCGAAAGGTTGCAAACACGCGCATCAACGCGCCCACGACTGCGAGTGCAAGCGGGTCCGACTACGACAGAGCTGCGGCGAAGTGCGCATGGTGGGTGGCCCACCAGTCGCGGCGACGGTCGTACTTCTCGATTCCGCCAGTCCGCTCGACGACTGCCAGCGCTGCGGCGTCGCCGTCGGCGATACTGCGACGAGCGACGAACTCGATCGTGTTGAGTGCGTCTTCGATCGCGCTCAGAAACGCTCGGCGCCCAGCTTCGTCGAGACCATAGGAATCGGCGACGAGACGCAGCCGAGCGGGTCGCTCAGCGTCGGTCCATCCCAGTCGCCGCTGGTCCGCGTCGTCATCGATCCGCACGCACAGACGAGCCAGGTGCGCAAGGTCGTACACCGGTCGACCGGGCGCAGCGAACTCAAGATCGATCAGCGCCACCGCTACGCCGTCTTGAAACACGACGTTGGACAACTCGAGATGGTGACCACCGTCGCGGCCGATACCGAACGACGCTGGCACGCCCGTGGAGCCGGACGGGAGTGCGTTGCCCGGCCCATACATGCAGGGTTGCCGCTCCTTAGTTGTCTTTGGGTTCACCTGAGGTTGCGCTCAAGACGAGGTTCCTACGTTCGCGCTGGTGATCAAACGAGCGTCGAACACTGTCGGACTTCCATCGCCACCGTCCCGGGTCGGCGCGCTGGACGACCGGGCCGGGTGTGTCGGGTGTCTAGCCGCCGCGGAACCCGACACAACCTACGCCGTTGTGTCGCTCGACGAGCCGTGACCATGGGAACTCAGGACTCCGGTGTTACGACGCGTACGTGGATGGCAGTGCTCGCGCTAGTGCTCGCTTGCGTCTGGCTCGGGGGATTGGGTTCCGTCGCTGCCGTCGTCCTCTCCGTCGTCGTGCTGCGCGATGCGCCGACAAGATCCCAACGCCAAATATCCATCGCCGCGCTGACGATCGGACTCATCGGGCTCCTCGGCACGATCCTTTCGTTCGCACTGCTCGTGGGCTCGTCGACCAGCTGAACGCCGGTCGCGATCAGCCGTTGTCGGGTCGCCCGGGTCATTACGAGCGAGCTTGCCTACCTCGGTCGCTGTGTTGAGTGGGCTCAAACAAGCGGGGTGACATGCGCTGCTGAGCCGAGGTGCGCCATCAGGTGCGTGCCTCGGGCCAGTGTCGTCCGAATCTGGCGAGGCAGTGCCACAGCCACTTGATGGCTTGCGGGTCGTGGTTGCGGGACCGTGACGCTCTGGCCAGCCGGGCGGGCGTGATCTCGTCGCCGAGCCGGTGCGCCAATTCCACCGGTACGAGGCCGCGGTAGCCGGGGTCGATTGCGTCGGCGGTCACGCGGTAGCCGGGGTGTTCTTCCACGGCGCACCCGAGGCGCGCGAGGGTCGCTGAGTGCTCCTTGCGATCGGCCGGGTCGACAACGACAGCTTCGACGTCCCGCGTGACCAGGAGTCCCCCATGCACATGCGCCTCCACATAATCGTTGAGTGGCTCGTCGAGTGGCAGGTCGGCGGGAGCCGAAGACACCAAACTCGGATCGACATCGCTTGAATCGGCGAGCCGGCACAGCTGCTCCAGGTTTTGGGGGCCGCTGACGTTCTGCGGTTCGTACACGCTGTCTGGCCAGCAGAAGGTGGCCCGTTCGTTCACGTCGGGTCGCAACCGAAGGTATGCGGACCCGAACCGAGGCGAGGCACCGTATGGGTCGTCATGGCGGTTCCAGGCGCCGTACACCGGCCGATCGAGGGCCGGTGCGTCGTCGTAGCGGCCCGCGAACATCGTGCTTTCCCAACGCCAACGATCGCTGCCTCGGTCGGCCATGAGCCCGCCGTTTGAGGTGCCCGTCTGCCACTGGCTGCGGTACCAGCCCGATGTCGCGATCGCCTGGAGCACTGTCGTGTCGTCGAACCCCCAACCGGGGTGGAAGTGCAGAACGATCCGCGGTGCCACGATGCGATCGTAGGCACCACTGCTGCCATCGACCGTGTGCTCTGGGTGCAACGACGGCCCGTCGTACCGAGCGTGCGTGGCGAGCCGATCCGCCCATCCGAAGCGGCTAGGGGCCGCACTCGGCGACCGGCTCGGTCGCTTCGTCGGCAGCTCGGTAGGTGTCCTCTCGGGGATGGGCGGGGGAGCCGTCTTGTGGGTCGTACCGGGCGATCGCATAGCCGGCTTCGATCTGTGCGAGGTTCAAGTCCCGCCCGTCGGTTTCGAGATATCCGAGCGTGCTGTCGTCGCGATCAGTCGCCCCGGCGCTGAGCACGGTCACCTCGCCGTCGGCGATCAAGTCGTCGAGGTGGTCGCCGGCTGTCGCGAAGTTGCATTCGCCGCGCTGTGGTGCCTCGATCCCTTCGAGCTGTACCCGTGTGTCGCCGACGTCGACGGTGTCGCCATCGATCACCACCGCCTCTTCGGCAAACAGTGGTGCATAGTCCGGTACCGCTGGCGCCGGCCGCGCCGTCGTCGTCGACGTCGAGGAGGTGGTTGGCATCGGCATCGATGTCGTCGTCCCTGAAAACAGGGTTGTGGTTGTCGTCGTTGTGGTTGTCGTCGTTGTGGTCGTTGTGGTCACCGCCGGGGGTGGCTCGTATCCCGGCATTGTGCTCGTCGTGGTCGACATCGATGGCGACGTGGTGGTGGCCGCGGTGTCGGCGGCAGTGTTCGAATCATCTGGCCCGCACGCCGCCACGCCGATCGTCGCTGCTAACCCCACAACGACGACCGCTGATCGCTTCACCCGCGGTGTGCTCATTGTCTCGGAGTGCTCAGCGGCGAAGTCGGGCGCGCAGCCGACGGTATGAACGGACAACGAAGTTGAGTGCGGCGACGAACAGGTAGTCCTCGCCGTTGACGCCCGGATTGACGTCGGTGTTCCACCGCTGTTTCTCGCCGTTCGACGACTCGGCGGGTGCGTTCGACATGGTTGCGACCTTACAGGCGCTGCACCGTAGCGATCGGTCGGCGCCAGGGCGTGGTGGTGTGAGGAGCATCGTCTACCGCAGGAAGGTCGTGAGTTGGGCGAAGCCGCCGATTGGGGCGTGGTCGTGGTGGTAGAAGCGGGTCCATGGGTCGTGGATGTCGAGGCGGGTGGCGACGGTGCGGGTTTCGCTGAAGTCGAGTCCTCCGGTGGTGGCGACCATTTGTTCGCCGATGCCGTTGACGGTGGACTGGCTCCAGTCGGCGTGGTTGTTCCATGGTTGGGTCGCGGAGTCGCGGTAGACGCGTACCTGTTCGGAGTCGGCGGAGGTGATGGTGAGTCTTTTCCAGGTGTAGCCGACGTGGGCGCCGAAACCGTCGGGTTGTTCGATGTCGTCGTGGTGTGTCCAGTTTGTGCGCCACCATGGTTTGGTGAAGATGGAGACGAGGCCGGAGTTGGGAATCCCGACTGCGAGATGTTCGGCGAAGTAGTCCAATGAGAGCGAGGCGACGATGTCGTCGACGTCGAGTGTTTCGGTGATGGTCCATCCGTCGTCGGGGGTCCATTGTCGGATCGTCACGGAGGAGCCTTCGCCGATTGCGAGGAAGCGGATGTCGAAGTCGCGGCCGACTGATACGGGGGTGGTCACCGTTGTGCGAACGAGGTTCTCGTCGAGTTCGATCGGGAATTCGCCGATCACGTTCCAGTCGGTGGTGTTGGAGTCTCGGTCGACGATGATGACGCGGTCGTGGTCGCCTGCTGGTTGTACTACGGCGGCGGTGTTGCCGTCTGAGGAGATGTGGACTGATTGTGCGGCGTTGTTGCGGTTGCCGAGTGATGGCAGTTCGATTCCGGCGTCGTTGAGCAGTGTGTTCAGCGAGGTGACCTCGGTGTGTTGGGTGTTCCATGGTTGATCTGGTTCGGTGTTGGTGATGAGTGCAACGTCGAGTGTCAGATCGGGCGTCGCTGTTTGTTGTGGTTCGAAGACGAGATGGGTGAGTGCCCAGTATCCGTGGGCTCCTTTGGTATTGTCGATGAGTGATGTCGTGATGACGCCGGTGGCCGGATTGAAGCTCCCCGCGTTGACGAAGTTCAGGTCGAAAACTTCGTTGTTGTCTGGGCCGCCAACGAAAGTGCCGGTGACTTCGCCGCTGTCGAGGTCACCGGTTGCGAAGAGGTCGACTTCGAGGTGGTCGATGGCGATGGGTTCGGCGAGGTCGGGTCCGTCGAGTTCTAGGTTGGCGGCGGTGAGTGTGTAGCGGCCGGCGTTGAGGCGTATGTCGATGTCGCCGGTGGCGGTGGTGATCGTGCCGTGGCCGGCTGTTGTTGATTCGCCAGTGGTGTTGAGGATGTAGTCCGAGTCGCCGAACTCGATGGTGTCGGCACCGTCGATCGGTCGGTCGAGTACGGCTACGAGGGTGGTGCCTGCGTCGTCGAAGGCCATGCTCGTTGCGCCGGGTCGTAACGGCTCGTCGAGGTCGATCGACAGCTGGATCACGACGCGGTTGTCGTCGCGGCCTTCGCGGCCGAGCCAACCGGCGTCTTCGAAAACGATCGAGGCGCGACCGGTGTCGGGTGAGAGAGTGGCGGTGGTCACGCTGTCGAGTTGGACGCGGCCGTTCTGGTTGGGGCCGGTGTAGGGCTCGCCGTTCGGGCCGGTGGTCTTCATTGGGGTCGAGCCGGTAACGGATCCTGTGGTGAATGTGCCGTCGAGCTCGAACCGAACGTCGAAGTCGTCGATCACGGTGAGTCCGGGGAATGACGGGTGGCCGAGTTCGATCGGGCCGCCGGCGATTCGTAGCTCACCGTCGACAAAGTCTGCGCGCACGTCGCCGAGCACGTTCGCGTATTCGTAGGGTTCGTTTCCCCACCCGCTCGACGTGCTCGGTTCGACGGTGTACTCGATCGATGACAGGTAGGTCGGGGTGGGTGCTGCGATGTTGGGGATCGTGGTGAGCTGGTCCCAGCTGTAGCCGGTATCGGTCGTGGAGATGTGGAGGTGGCCATCGCCGTCGAGCACTCCGAGGGTGTCGCCGTGCCCGGAGATTGCTGCGGCGACGCCGTAGGTTTCGGTCGTGGCCGATCCCATCGTGCGGTCGAAGTCGACGGTGCCCGCCGGCGCAGGGGTCAGCCAGCTCAGCGGGACCGGGGTCTGGCCGGTGTTTGGGCTGTCTACGTGTAGTCCGATCACACCCGGGAGTGGGCCGACCCAGCCAGTGAACGCGATCGGGTAGGCGCGGCCGGCCTCGAGGTGGACCGGGTCGCCGTAGCGCACGTGGTCGGCGCGGGGCCCGTTTGCTCTCAGGTCGTTGACCAGGCTGCGGACATCGAGCGGTGCGGGCTGGAGCCACGACCCGTCGTCGTCTGCGTACTCGTAGGTCCGGTATCGGTAGTAGTACACGGCGTCTGCGCCGGTGGAAGACGACTGCTCGCGGTTCTCGAACGAGAACGTTTCTGTCTGGGTGGTGTACTTCTGTCCCAGGGTCGAGGGCAGCCATGAGTCGTTTTGGCTGATCCGGGTCTTGCCGAGGTCGTCTTCGGTCGTGATGTAGATGAATGCTTCTGCTCCGCCGGGGCTCTGGGTGCCGAATTGGTACTCGCCGGTTTCTGGCACGGTGAGATAGCCGAGCGAGCGGAACCCGAACTCGGTCAACAACGGGAATCCGGCCGAGATGACGTTCTCGTCAGCAGTGGAGACCACGAAACCATCGTCGATCGCAACGTCGGAATCGATGGTCGTCGAGAAGGCCGGGGCAACGTTGTGTCCTTGCACGTTGTGGGCTGCGGCCTCGCCGCTCTCGACGGTGATCGTCGCTTCAGCCTTGATGGCATACGAGAACTCACACACCGTTGCTTCGATCGTCTCGTAGATCAACGGCCCCGGAAGTTCGCCGGGAATCGGCTTCACGGCCCGCTCGACCACCGGGCAAGAGTCCAGGTCTTCGTCGACGAGCCCCCAGTCGGCTGTGTTGGTCACCAGCTGCGACCCAGGACCCGGTGCGATCGCCGACGGCAGCGGAGGCACCGGCTCGCCGTCTTCGTCGACCTCGACCTGGGCCGTTGGGTCGAAGTGCGGAAAGAACTCCCCGGACAGACCGTTGCGGCCGCTGCCGGCCTCGGCAGTCGAATCCACGTTGAACGCTTGAGGTGCCTGCTCCATGACGTATTCCGCCGATGAGCTTCCGAAACCCATATCGCCGCTGACGCTCCCGTCATGACCGATCGTCGGAACGCCGACCCCTGCCGTCGTCGACCCCGTCGGCGCAAAGACCGACCACTCGTACCCAGCCCCCGGCGCCAACGCGCCGTCGGTCACCACCCACTCATCGCCGGTGATCAAACCAGACTCGGCGACGACCCGCCCGTCGAGATCGGCAACAACGACCTCCACGTCGGTCGCAGGCTGATCCAGCAACAACGTCGGCGTCGTCGTATCGAACGTCGGCCCATCGAGCGGCTCCGACGGCGGAGCCGTCACCTCAGTGACACCGAAACGATCTCGCGGAGGTCCTTCATCGGCGCCTGCTAGCATGGTCGGGGCCACGATGGGGAGCGCCATGACGCCACCGATCAACAGTTTTCTCGGCCCCATTGACCGACTGTTGTTCGCTCGATCTGAGTGGAACCTGAGCGCAGCCTTTCCGGTTTCTGATTCGGGTTGGCTTCAGGCCGCGTTCAGGTTGTTCACAAACGAGCGCTCCTAGCGTCGGCAATACTCGCAGCCCGGCTATCACAGCCCAGCTTTCGGAGTTCGTTCGCTACCTCTGAAGGACACTATGAGTACCACGCCTCGGCGATGCTCGATCGACACCCGGCGGTGGAGGAAGCACGCGGCGAGCGCGTCGGGTGCGACGGTTCTTGTTGCGTCGCTGGTGGTGCTCTCGTCGCCGTTTGCTGCCGCGACCGAAATCCCTTCGGGAACGACCGACTGGGAGGCAGCCAGATTCCTCCCGCCGCTTCCTACGTCGACCGACGTGTCGGCTGTTGCCGACTTCGATGAGGTTCGTGGCCTGCAATGCGCCGGGGCGACGTGTGGGGCGACCACGCTTCGGCCCGAGATCGTGACTTCTCTCGAACCTGGCGAGAACGGCTGGTCGTTCGTGATTTACGACGTGTTGGGCTCGGGGGGTTTGGAGTCTGCGGTTGCATCGGTTGTGAATCATCCGGAGCCCGTCTGGGTGCCTGAAGCGGGATTGCTGCAGCATGGCCGTTCGTATATCTGGGTCGCTGAGGGCGCGGTCGCGGATGGGGATGACGATGCCGGTAGTGAGATGGGTTCGTTCACTGTTGACGTGCAGCGCGACTCGATTCAGCCTTTCGACGCGGTCGACATGTTCGGCGTTGGCCTGGCGACTGGTGAACTCACGGCAACGGTGGAGTTCGCAATCGGCGACGACCATGGGCTGGTGCTGTCGTATCGCACGAGCGATGAGCAGGGTCGTGCGACCGGAACGTCGCCGTTCCGTGTTCTCTCGGACGGGTGGACGTTGGGAGGAAGCGCCCTCGGTGCGGCGTCGTTTTTTGCGCTCGATAGCTACGGCGACGGCGCGACCTTCGTGGCGCACTCGGTCGACGGTAGCGAACTTCGGTATGACCGTGACGAGGTTGGGAGCTATCAGCCATCGTCGTTGAACGGCACCGACTTGAGTCACCTCTATCCGACACTCCACGTCGAGCCCGACGGTTCGGCGACAATGACGTCGCTAGACGGGGCGACGTTGCGGTTTGCGTCGAGTGGCGAGCTGACGAGCCACTCGCGGGGACCGGTCGAGGGTGCGGCTGGGATCGGCTACGAGTTCGATTGGTCCAATGGGCTGTTGCGGAGCTTGACGAACACGCTCACCGGTCAGACGACCAGCTTGCGGTACACCGGTGACCGTTCGTGCCGGGCTGGGCCCGGATTCGATACCGGGTCGGCTGAACCGATGTTGTGTTCGATGACGACGTTCGACGGTGAGGTGATCGATTTCTGGTACGTGGATGGCAGGTTGGCCCGAATTGCTTTCGCGAGTGGAATCACTCAGGACTTCGGTTACGACGTGTCGGGCAACCTGGTCTCGAGTCGACGGCCGCTGGCGGCGGACCTCATCGCGAACGGCGTGATCGTAGATGACGAGGAAGCTCTCTGGCAGATCGAGTACGACGGAGCGGGGCGTGTCGCCCGGATCGTGTCGCCGGCGCCGAGTCCCGGTGAGGCGCGGCTGGAGCGCTCGTATGGCTACGTCGATGGGGCGACGACGATGTTTGCCAACGGTGTCGAGGACGGTGTGATTCGTTTCGACAGCGAGGACTATCGCGTGTACTCGGCGCGCGGTCCGGGGATGAGCACCGAAGTCGTGCAGATGTATGACGACGACCTCCGGCCGATCAGTGCGATCGATGAGCGCGGGTTGCAGACCAGCGTGAACTACGACGACCACGGCAATGCCACAGAGGTCTGGGGTCCTGCGCCGCAGGAATGGTTCGGTGACGACACACGCCCGCTCGGTGAGTACAGCGATCAGATCGCGACCTCGCGTTCCACCTACGGCGGCGGCGCTGGAATGGCCGCAATGTTCTATGACGGAGTCGGGAGCGACAGCGCACAGGCGGCGCAGGCCATGTTGACGTCGGGGGACATCGAGACACTGCCCGCAGCCGTTGACCCGGCCGATGGCTGGCGTGTCCTGGCTATCGGCGAGGTCGGCATACGCACTGACATTGACACGCAGTGGCGGCTCTCCGTCGACGAGACGGCCGACCTCGAGGCATCGAACCTCGTGGTCGGCGACACCATGTGCGTTGCGGGTGAAGTATGCGAGTTCACCCCCGACGACGTCGAAGGCGATCGACTCGACGTGACCCTGTTCGCGACGTATGCGTCCTCGTCGGGTTCGACCGGATGGTTCGACATCGAGTTCAGCGAGGACGACGGTGCCACTTGGCAGAGTCTCGACATCGCCGTCTTGCGTGGTGAAGACCTCGTGAGCGAGGTGACGAGCCTCGATGTCTTCGAGCCTGGAGGCAGCCCCCAATCGGTCGTGCAGACCATCGAGTACGACAACCCGTTCCTGAGAAACGTGTCAAGTGAGTCGATCGCAGGAGGGACGTCGACGACGACCGGATTCGAACCGGCCGACCCCGCCAACGGGGGCTTTGCTCGCCCGATCGAGGTCGTCACGCAGTCGGGCTTGATGACGTCGATCGAGTACTACGATCACGACGCGATCGTTGCTCACCCGATCAGCGGCGAACCCCTCCCGCAGCAGGGTCGGTTGCATACCCGCCAGACCGGCGACGGACGAGTCCACGGCGACATCACCGACGCCGCTGGCCGAATCGTTGGCGCCACCATTGACGGCTCTGTCGTGGCAGCCAGCACCTACGACGACCGCGGACGGCTCGTTTGGTCCGAGGTCGTCGCGGGCACTTCCGAGCTCGCCCCTGCTCGCACCATGGAGATCCACTACGGCGCCGGCGGTGATCCTCGGGTGACCGCGACTGAGTCACGGATCGGTGACGAGACGTTGGTGAGCCTGGTGACGATTGACCTGCTCGGGCGCCCGAGGTCCGAGGTCGACCCGTGGGGGACCACGACCACGACGACCTATCACGACGACGGGCGGACCGATCAGATCGCGTCGACCGCTCCCGACGGTGCCACCACGACGACGACCTACGTCATCGAACGCAGCACCAGCCGTCTGCTCCAAGTTGTCGTCGACGCTGCCGACGGCGCGACCTACAACGTCACGATCGGCGGCTACGACGCTGCTGGCCGAGCGACGTCGATGGTGTACTCCAACGGACTCGAACTGACCATCGGATACGACCCGGTCACCGGGATCACCACGACGCACACCTGGACCGATGGTGACGGCGACACGTGGACCGATCACGTCGAGCGCAGCACGCACTCGAGCCGGATCCTCAGCCATCAGCTCATCGACCCGCTCGGGGCAGTCGAGTTCAGCTATGCCTACGAGCCCGCGACCGGGTTCCTCAACAGTGCCAATCTGGTCAGTTCAGGCATCGCCCCACCGGCGACCACCTGGACCTACACCTACGATCTCGGGCTCGACGGAGCACGAACGAACAAGACGACGACCACCCAGGCCACAACGGTGGAACTCGACTACAGCTACAACCAACTGCTCGCACCCGTACAGGTCACCGAGACAACAATCGGGCAAGGCGCCGGCGTCCGCGACCTCGACATCACCATCGTCGGCGAGGACATCGTCCGCTTCGAGGGAACCGACCTTGTCTATGACGCACTCGGCAGGTTGGCGGGCGCAAGTGACGACACCGGTTCGATCGAACTCGTCACAGACAGCCGCGGCCAGATCCTGCGCCAGGACGTGTCCAGCTCCGAGGGCGACACGACCTTCCTCTACAGCGGCTCGTTCGTGCTCAACAGCGAACGCCACACAACGTCACAACACATCGCGTTGCCCGGCGGGGTAAGCATCCACACCGCGCCGACCGCCGGTGCTACCGAATGGCAGATCACCACCCAGACAGGCGACATCTGGTGGAGCGCCGACAGCAACGGACGACCCACGGGTGAGGCGAGGCACTACAGCCCCGACGGCGAACGCCTGGCGAACATCGAAATCGACCCACGCGACACGACCGCGATCGACGGGTGGCGCACCGATCACAACGGCTTCACGCTGTCGCTGGATAACGACGTGATCGTGTTCGGCGCCCGCGCCTACCTCCCGGCGCTCGGAACGTTCACCACCGTCGACCCGATCGCGCACGCCGGAGTCACCCCCTACGCATACGCCGACAATGACCCCGTCAACCTCATCGACCCCACCGGAGAAGCACCCTTGGAGAACTTCTTCGACGGCTTGGACAGCCCAGGCTGGCAAATCCTCATCACCGCCGGGCTAGGGATCGTGATCTTCATCGGGGTCTTTACCGGCAACCCAGCCGTTGCGTTCACCGGGCTCACGCTCCTCGGGGCCTATTACAGCTATCTGTCCTACAAAGCGTTCTCCGATGGCGACTACGTCCTCGGCGCCATCTACGCCGTGGTCGCAGTCGCATCGTTCGCCGGCGCCCTAAAGGCCGCTCCAGGCGCACTCATCCAGATGAAAAAGATCTATCTCTCGCTCTTCCACAGAGGCCCGGCGTATCACACATACACACTGCCCCCCAAGGGCAGCTACCCGGGTGGTTTCAGGACGTCGACGTTCCACGGACGTTGGTCGCCGAACCCGAGTGAGGTCAACACACTGACGAGTTTCTAGGCATCGAAGCGTCGGTGCGGTTGCTCGTCATCAGTGACTTCCCCGCCACAAAGCGCGGTCGACGGCGTTAAACGCTTGGTGGTCGACGCTCCCGGTAGCCGATGTCGAAGCTGTCGCCATGAAAAATGCTCGCTCCACCGGCGGTAGCGGCGAGTTCGTCGTCGGAGAGTTCGTCGTGGGCGATGCCGGCATCAGTGAGTACGCCACGATGCGTCGCGGCGATCCGTTGACGCAGCGCGGCATCGGTGCTCAAGCGTTCGACCAGCTCATCGGCCTGTGACGTCATGCTGGTCGACTGTACCGCGCCCGCCACCACGGCTCCTGTCGACCAGTGATGCCGGCGACATCCAACCTTGACTCGAACCGCGTGCCCGTCAACTATGGCGCAGCGGTTCGAGGTCTTCCCGCAGGGCGTTGGCGACGATGGCGACCGGTCGCTGGTGTTGTCGGGGAGCGCTCGGGTTCCGCGCAAGCACCGTTTAGGTAGTCGCGCGTACACCGGAGCAGAACCGCCGAAAGCCAGACCGGATGGCTACCGACGCGCTTCACCGTCGCCTCTCATCCGAACCGACATCTGCCGTACTCCATGACCACCATCGACGACACCGCCACCATCGACGACACCGCCACCATCGACGACACCGCCACCATCGACGACACAGCGCCCTTGACGCACGTTCGTGTCGACCTGGCAGCGAACGACTCCGCGCCGATCGAACTCCATCATTCGGGCGTACCGCTTTCGGCGCGGCTCACCGCTGAGGCGCTCGGCACCGCGTTTCTGGTCATCGCCATCGTCGGGGCCGGGATCATGGCCGAGACCCTCTCACCGAACGACGTCGGGCTGCAGCTGCTCCAGACCGCAGCTGCGGTTGCGGCTGCGTTGATCGGGCTGATCATCATGTTTGCCAGCGTCTCCGGCGCTCACTTCAATCCGGTGGTGACGTTGGTCGATCGATTGATGGGCGACATGACCACCAGGGAGGCGGTGTGGTATGTCGTGGCTCAATTCGGTGGCGGATTCGTGGGAGTGATGGCCGCCAACATCATGTTCTGGGATGAGGCGGGCGGCGGGGTGATCACGATTTCGGCGCAGGACCGCGGCGGAGCACCACACCTGTTCTCGGAGGTCGTCGCCACGATCGGCTTGTTACTCGTGATCCACGGCGCCGTGCGCTATGGCAAGGCCTATGTCGTGGCGCTCGCTGTCGGGGTATGGATCGGGGGGGCGATCTTCTTCACCTCGTCGACGAGCTTCGTCAACCCTGCGGCGACGGTGAGTCGGGTGTTCTCCGACACCTTCACCGGCATCGCCCCGGGATCGGCGGCACCGTTCATCGTCATGCAGCTGATTGGTGCGTTCGTTGCGTTCGGTCTGATCCGAGTGCTGTTCAGCTCCGACGCCCCGCCCCGCAGCGAACCTTGAGCGCGATAGCGTTCTCGCAGCGTTAGGTGCCCGCGAGCAGCGTTGCTGCTGCTTCGGCGTTCGTGAGGTCGGTTTCCAGCTCGAGCCGGCCGTCGGCAGTCACGACGACGAGGGCCGCACCGTCGAGACGGTCAGCAACCTCGACCGATTCGATTCGTCCGACCCTGATGTACTGCTCCACGCTGCCGAACTGGATGCGTTTCCAGGCGATCAACGCAGCGATACCGACGGTGCCGATCGTGACTGTCCAGGTCATCCAGTTCGGATACCGGTGAGCGTAACGCAGGCCCCGCGGAGTGACGGTGACCGCTTGATCGACGCCTCCGGCTCGCGCGGTGAAGCGCATGCCATCGGGAGGCACCCGCGTACGCTCGACGTGGATCTGCGCCGGCGCACGATCATCGGTCCAGCGTTCACCGTCCCAATATCGGTGCCCGCCGTCGAGTTCCTTGTACCATCCGGGGCGCGGTTTGGGAGGCGATCCGGGCATACGCCGAGCGTAGACGTCAACCGACGCCTACGCCCGACCCATGCTCCGAGAGTGGTTCAGGCGACCTCGAACCGGTCGAGGTCCATCACCTTCGACCATGCAGCCACGAAGTCGGCGACGAACTTGTCGCCGCCGTCGCTGCTGCCGTACACCTCGGCGAGCGCACGCAGCTCGGAGTTCGAGCCGAACACGAGGTCGACGCGCGACCCGGTCCAGCGCAGCTCACCCGAGTCGCGGTCGCGACCCTCGAAGGAGTCGTCGGTGTCCGACGTCGGGGCCCACACGGTCTGCATGTCGAGAAGGTTGACGAAGAAGTCGTTGCTCAGCGTGCCGGGACGGCTCGTGAGCACGCCCTGGGTGTTGTCGCCGGCGTTGCCGCCGAGCACGCGGAGCCCGCCGACCAGTGCCGTCATCTCCGGTGCCGACAGGGTGAGCATGAACGCCTTCTCCACCAGCAGGTGCTCGGCGGCGAGGCCGAGCCCCTTCTGCAGGTAGTTGCGGAAGCCGTCGAACCTCGGCTCGAGCACGGCGAACGAGTCGGCATCGGTCTGGTCGTCGGTGGCGTCGGTGCGGCCAGGGGAGAAGGGCACCGTGATGTCGCGCCCGTCGGCCTTGGCCGCCTGCTCGATCGCGGCGGCACCGCCGAGGACGATCAGGTCGGCGAGCGAGACCTTCTTGCCGCCGGCGGCCGAGGCGTTGAACTCGCTCTGCACGTCGGCGAGGGTGTCGACCACCCGGCTGACGCCCGAGACGATGTTGACATCCCACTCGGCTTGCGGCGACAGTCGGACGCGAGCGCCATTGGCTCCGCCGCGCTTGTCGGTGTCGCGGTACGTCGATGCCGACGCCCACGCCGCGCCGACCAGCTGGTCGACGGACAGACCGGTCTCGAGGATCTTGGCCTTGAGTGCCGCAACGTCGCCGTCGTCGATCAGGGCATGGTCGACTGCCGGGACCGGGTCCTGCCAGATGAGGTCTTCATCGGGCACCCACGGGCCGAGGTAGCGAACCTTGGGACCCATGTCGCGGTGCAGGAGCTTGAACCACGCCCGGGCGAACGCATCGGCGAACTGATCGGGGTTCTGGTGGAATCGCTCGGAGATCTCCTTGTACACCGGGTCGACGATGAGCGCGAGGTCCGAGGTGAGCATCATCGGCGCAACCTTCTGGTTCGCGTCGTGTGCGGTCGGCATCATGTCGGCGTCGTCGATGTTCTTCGGCGTCCACTGCTTCGCGCCGGCTGGGCTCTCGGTGAGCTCCCACTCGTACTTGAA
>JBCDFR010000056.1:0-20011 GCA_039177505.1 Actinomycetota bacterium
GGAGCACGGCGCAGCACCATGCACTGACCGTTGGCCATGGTGCGATGTGCCGCAACGTCGATACCCGGCGGGCCGTAGCGGTACACCAGCGTCGCCAGCATCGCCGGGTGCAGCCATCGGGCGCCCGGCGTCGGGCAGTCGAAGCGACCGCCGATCGTGAGTAGATCGAACTCGTCGGCAACAGCTCTCGTCACGACGGCGATCGGCAATTCGGGATCGGGTCGCGTATCGGCATCGAGGGTCACCACCCACTCGCCGCTCGCGGTCGTGATGCCCTGCTGCAATGCCCACGCCTTCCCCGCCCAGCCCTCGGGGAGCGGCTGCCCGCTCAATACACGTGCTCCCGCCGAGGCCGCAACGTCGGCGGTGTCGTCGGTCGACTCATCGTCGACCACGAGTACCTCGACCACGCCTGGGGCGCCGACGATCGCATCGAGCAGCGGACGGATACGGCCAGCCTCATCGCGCGCCGGGATGACGATGCTGATCGTCGGCGCCGAGTCATCAAGCTCGGTGCCGCGAATGACCGGGCGGGCAGCTCGTGCCGCCCCGGCCAGTCGGCTGATGGCGAACGCACCGGCGGTCGCCCGGACGGCGAGCGAGGCAAGGTTCACAGATCCTCGGCGATCAGGTCGGCGACAATGCGGGCGCTCGTGACGACCAGGGGCAGACCCCCGCCAGGATGGCTCGACCCGCCGACGAGATATAGGCCGGCTCGCGTCCCGCGGTTGGCCGGTCGCAGGAAGGCTGCGCGGCGGCCGTCCGACGAGGTGCCGTAGATCGCTCCGCCTGGCGAGCGGTAGCGCTCGGCGATATCGGTCGGCGTCAACGTCTCGACGAACTGCGCGTTCGTGCGCAGGTCGACGCCACGAACGGCCAGCTGCTCGAAGATCAGAGACGCGTAGGCATCGCGATCGATGTGTGCGCCAGGTGGCGTGTTCACGAGGAGGAACCAGTTCTCGTGGCCAGACGGCGCCTGACTGGCATCGGTCATCGACGAGACACATGCGTAGATCGTCGGTTCGTCGGCGAGGCGTCCGGCCTCGAGCGCGGCGAACTCGCGTCGCTCGTCGGACGAGAACCACACGTTGTGGTGACCAACTGCGCGGCTCGGTTCGTTCGCCGCACCGACGCACATCACGAACCCGCTCGTGGAGCGTGGGGCTCGACGTACCCGGCGCAGCGCGCCCGGTTGCGGCAGCAGGTCGCGGTATAGGTGCTGCGCATCGACGTTGGCCACGACGATGTCGGCTGGGACGCACCCGCCATCGGCGAGTTCCACGCCGGTCACTCGGTGCGGTCCGGACACAATGCGGGTGACCTCGGTGTTCGTGCGAATCTGCGTGCCGAGGCGCCGAGCAGTCGCTTCGAGGGCGGCGCGGATGGCATCGAGCCCGCCCATCGGGTACCAGCATCCGTGCGCCGATTCGAGATGCGGGATGCACGCCAGTGTCGCCGGCGCACGGTACGGCGACGAGCCCGAGTAGGTGGCGTACCGTCCCGCCCATTGGATCAGCCGGTGGTCGTCGAAGCAGCCCCGAGCGGCGGAATCGAGCGTACGCAACGGATCGATGGCGGTGAGATCCGACGGTGACCGCATGCGCCCGGCCAGTGCCAGCGGGCCGGTCATCGGCCCAGCGAAGAAGGTCCGCCGGGCGACCTCCCAGATGCGTTCGGCTCGCTGGTCGAACCGTCGCCAGTCGGCGCCCGCACCGGGGGCGAACCGTTCGAAGGCTTGTTCGGTCTGCTGCGGCTTGTCGTGCACGACGAGCGTCGAGTCGTCGGGCCACGAGTAGTGGAACTGCGGGTCGAGTCTGACCAGGTCGAGCTGTTCGGCGAGCGAGGTGCCTGCACACCGGAAGAGGTCGTCGAACACGTCGGGCCAGGTCACCAACGATGGGCCGATGTCGAAGGTGAATCCGTCGCGTTGCAGCGTCGCCAACTTGCCCCCGACGATGGGATTCCGTTCGAACAGCTCGACCGCGTGGCCAGCGCTCGACATGCGGATCGCTGTCGCCAAACCGCCGACCCCACCACCGACGATCGCCACCCGGCGCGGCGCGCCGGAGCTAGCCACGAGCGATCCGTCCCACCGCGGCGAACGCCAGAGGCAGCATCGCCGTCCCGCCGACCGCAGCGACCACGCGATCGCGGAAGAACGCGGCGAAGCCGAGCGTCTCCATCACCGCCATGAACGAGTACTCGGCCACGAGGGGTCGTGAAGGCCCGGTACGGCCCGATGGCAGGAGCGCATCGAACAGGGCCATCAATCCCGCACTGGTCGCCCACCAGCCGACGAAGTTCGAGACGGGGATGCCCCGATAGGTCCCGCCGTTCGGCCAGCGCCAGTAGCCCTCGCCGACCATCTGCGGGTCGAGAAAGGCATCCCATGCAGTCAGCGCTGTTGCCCCGACGACAACTCGTTGCAGCGGTTTGTCGGTCAGCGCATCGGCGACCTCCCGAGCAGGAAGTCCGAGGGCGAACCACGCCAACGGGACGATCACCGGAACGTCGCCGACCGTCGGTTGGAGCGCGCCCGTGTAGTGATACCGGCCGAAGGGCACACCAGTGGTCGAACCGATGCGTTCCACGCCGGTGGTCACGACCGTCGTGGCAGCGGCAGCGACTGCAGCCCGCCGCCATCCCCATCTGTCGGCGGCGTTGGCCAGCGTGGTCGTGAACGAGCCGGTCACGACCACCGTCGAGAGCAGCCGTCGAGCGCGACCTCCTTGCGGGCACAGCGGCGTGGCGATCATCGCCGCCGTGGTGACCGCGCCCGCAGCAGCGGCCACACGCTTGGCCCACGGAGTCGTGACGGTCACGGCAACGCCATGCGAGCAGCGACGCGCGCTTTGGTGAATGTCGACACCGAAGCACGTCCGCCGAACACGTCGTAGCTGCGTTCTTCGATCTCGTCGAGGATCAAGCCGTACAGGGTGTGCGCGGCGCGCACGCAGCGCGCCGACCGGTCGGGCAGCATCGCGATACCGAGGTCGGCCGACGCGTACAACGCCCGACACCGCTCGATCTCGAAGCGCATCAGTTCGCCGAACTCGGGTGACACGGTGCGCGCCGTGAGGTCCACCCCGAACCGTTCCGTGTCGTCGAGTGGGATGTACTGCCGCCCACGATCGAGGTCCTCGTCGATGTCGCGCAAGAAATTCGTCAGCTGAAACGCATTGCCTAAGTCGCGGGCGTGCGGACGTGCCGCATCGAGGTCGTCGGGTTCGAGGATCGGCAACATCATCTCGCCGATGACCGCTGCCGAACCGTCCATGTAGTCGAGCAGGTTGTCCCACGACTGATACGAGTCGACGGTGAGGTCCATCGTCATCGAGCGCAGAAATCGTTCGAATGCGCTCGGCTCGATGTCGAAGGCGCGAACCGTGTGGACGACCGCTTTGAGTACAGGGTCGTCGGACCGTCCCTGTTCGAGGTCGGCGAAGAACCGTTCGCCGAAGTCGGCGAGTGCCGCCGCCCGCACCTCCGTGGGGACATCGCGCCCGCCCTGCGATGGGATCTCGTCGACGATGTCGTCGGCGTACCGGGCGAACGCGTACAGGGCGTGCACGTGATGTTGCTTCACCCGTGGCAGCACCTTCGTCGACCAGTAGTAGGTGGTGCCGTGGCGCTTGTTGAACTCGCGGCACAGCTCGTAACTCGCGTCGAGGGTGACCGGACTCGCTGGGAGCAGCTGCGTGGTCGGCGTCGGTGGACGCCGGCGAAACACCATCGTCAACGGCGGGCCGCGTAGTCAGCCACACGTTCGGCGGCCAGCTTTCCTGAGATCAGCACCATCGGTACGCCGACCCCGGGCAACGTCGACGACCCGGTGAACACCAGCCCTGGGACCTTGCGGTCGACGTTGTTCGGGCGGAACGGGCCCGTCTGGAAGAAGGTGTGGGCCAGCCCGAACGGCGTACCGGCCTCCATGCCCATGCGCTCCCAGTCGGCGGGGTCGTAGACCTCCTCGACGACGACGTCGGTCGGGTACCCGAGCGCCGCTGTGCGCGCTCGGAGCTCGCCGGTGATCCGCTCTCGCTCGTGCGACCAATCGATCGTTCCGCTGAGATTCGGGGTCGGTTCGAGCACGTAGAGGCTCGAACAGCCGTCGGGAGCCAGCGACCGATCGTCGAGGCTGTGCAGCGTGACCAGGATCGACGGATCGGGCATACGCACGCCGTCGTCGATCAGTGCGGCAAACGACGCATCCCAGTCCTGGCCGAAGTGGATGTTGTGGTGCGCCGCATCGGCGGGCGGCATCCCGCGCACGCCGGCGACCCACAGCAGACACGACGGCGAGTACTTGCCGTTGCGCGCCGCACGGGGCGGGCGTACGTCGGGGAGCAACTCGCGATAGGCAACGGGAAGGTCGGGGTTGCACACCACGACATCGGCCTCGACCGAGGTGCCATCGGCCAGACCGACCCCGGTGACCCGACCGTCGCTGGCCCGGTGGATCGCAGCCACATCGGTGTTGTAGCGGATCTCGGCGCCGGCCTTCTCGATGGCGTCGGCGAGCCCCGACGCCATCATGTGCATGCCACCTTCGGGGACGAACACGCCCTCGACGGAGTCCATGTAGGTGATCACCGCGTACAGCGCCAGCGCTTCATACGGAGCGAGCCCGGCGTACATCGACTGGAAACTGAAGATGCGTTGCAGCCGCTCGTCGTCGAAAAACGACGCAACCTTGCGGCCGAGCCGACCGAACCCCCCGAGGCGGACGAGTTCGAGTCCGGCGCGCCACGGTTTGACGAGGTCGAGCGGCGAGTTGAAGTTGGCGTCGATGAACGCATCGAGCTCGGCTGTGTAGAGCCGTTCGAGCCAATCGCAGAAACGCAGGAAAGCGTCGGCCTCTCGGCGATTGGCGAAGCGCTCGATCTCGGTGGCCATCGCTTCTCGGCCGTGCCGGACGAGCAGCGTCGAACCGTCGGCGTAGACGGCGCGGTACATGGGATCGACCGGCTTGATCGTGATGAAGTCGTCCATCGACGCACCGGCGGCGGCGAACGCATCCGCCAGCAAGCCGGGCATGGTCAAGACGGTCGGACCGTTGTCGAGCCGGAATCCGTCGCGCTCGATCACACCGGCCCGTCCACCGGGAAGCGATCCACGCTCGATCACGCTCACGCCGTGGCCTGCACCTCGAAGGTGGGCCGCCGCAGACAGCCCGCCGAGGCCGGCGCCGATGACGATGGCTTTCACGTGTCGCGCCAACTCACGTAGGCCGCGAGTTCGATCAACTCGGTTACCGCGGTTGGCTCGATCGGTGCCGCCTCGATGGCGGCGATTGCCGACTGTGTGAGCTCGGTGATGTGCTGTTCGAGTGCCTCGAGCGCACCCGTGGCAATGATCACCCGCTGGATCGCGGCGACACCGTCGTCGTCGAGATCGGGGTGTCCGACGGTGTCGAGGGTCTTGCGCTGGGCGGCATCGGCTGCAGCCACGGCGCGTGCCAACAACGGGGTCGGCTTTCCTTCTCGTAGATCGCTACCGACCGGCTTGCCGGTCGTCGCCTCGTCGCCGAACGCGCCCATGACATCGTCGCGCATCTGGAACGCATCGCCGAGCGGCAGCCCGTAGGCGCTCAACGCTGGCAGCAACTCGTCGGCCCGCTCAGGTGCCGCGAGCAGCGATCCGAGGTGGAGTGGGCGTTCGATCGTGTACTTCCCGGACTTGTACCGGCAAATGCGATCGGCCTTGACCACGCGTCGTTCGCCGCGCACGGAGCCAGCGATGTCGAGGAACTGCCCGACGTTGAGTTCGATGCGCAGTTCGTTCCATACGCGCATCGCCTCGATCGGTGCTCCCTCGAGGAGGCAGTCGGCGTACACGAACGCCAGGTCGCCGACGAGGATGGCGACGCCTTCGCCGTAGCGTCGCGATTCGCCGGCCCAGCCGGCAGCGGCGTGTTCGTCGCGGGCGACGGCGTGTGTGGTCGGTTGGCCCCGTCTGGTGTCGGCGTCGTCCATCACGTCGTCGTGGAACAGGGCGAACGCGTGCATCAGCTCGAACGCCGCGCCGGCGTCGACCGCCATGGCATCGTCGGGCGGGCCACCAGCGGCGACGAAACCCCAGTGGCAGAACGCCGGTCTGAGTCGCTTGCCGCCCGACATCACGAGCCGGCGGATCTCCTCGATCGGCTGGGCGACGTCGGCGTCGAACTCGGCCCACCGGTCGCGTTCAGCGGTCAGCAGGTCGTCGAGGCGGCGGTCGACACGCGCCGCGATCGTGGCCAAGGTCGGCGGCGCGTCCCGCGGCGGGTGGTGGGTGGTCGTCGACGACACGAACGAGGAGCGTACTGGCGGTCGCGGTCGGCTCGTCCGAACGTGCTCCGAGGAAATCAATCGAGGGTCAGGTGTCGTCGACGTCGAGCCCAGTGGTGACGTCGGTGATTCGTACGCGGGCCTGGTCGATCCGTGACCGGCACAGCGCGATCAGCTCGGATGCCCTGGCGACTTGGTCGCCGAGGTGATCGACGTCGACGTCGGTCTGTTCGAGACCACGCAAGATGTCGTCGAGCTCGGCCAGGGCATCGCCATAGCTGAGCTCGGACGCATCGGTGGGCATCTGCTTGTCGGCGGAGTCTGGCATCACGGTGCTGCTTTCGGCTCGGCGCTGCTGGGCGGCGCGGCGTCGGTGGACGTGACCGCGCTGTGCACGGTGCCGTCGATAGTGGTGGTGAGCAACTCGTCGCCCGCGTGCACTTCGTGGGTCGACCGCACGACACGGCCGTCGGTGTGGCGCGTGATCGTCCACCCTCGCGCCAGCTGTACCGCTGGATCGACGGCGGCACGGCGGGCGTCGAGTAGGTCGAGGCGTGACAGCTGGTGGTCGAGGAGTTCGGCGGGTCGGGTCGAGATCCGAGCCGCGATCGTGTCGAGCTGCTGGGTGGCACGATCGAGTACTGCGGTGGGCCGGTGGCCGACGGCGGCGACTCTTCGGTCGAGGCGTTGGTCGGCACGCTCGACGGCGGCGCGGGTCCGCTCGGAGATTCGCCGCGCCCGATCGTCGAGTCGTTGGGTCTCGAGGTCGAGGGCTCGCTCGCTGCGCCGGGCGATGGCCGCCCACCGGTCGTCGGCCGTGCGCCGGAACTCGCGCACCCGGTCGATCAGCGCTGCCGCGCATGCGGTCGGGGTCTTCAACGACGTGTGGGCGACTTCGTCGGCGATGCTGCGGTCGATTTCATGGCCCAGGCCGGTGAGCACAGGGACGGGGGCCGTGGCGATGGCGATGGCGATTGGTTCGGCGTCGAACACCGCCAACTCGGTGCGCGCCCCGCCACCGCGAATCAGCACGATGACGTCGAGGTCGTGTTGCCCGAGCGCGTCGACGGCAACGGTGACCTGTTCGACGGCGCCATCACCTTGCACACGCGTGTCGATGATGTGGAGGTGGAATGCGAGCCCGCTCGACGACAGTTCGTCGTGGAAGTCGTGCCATGCGGCAGTACCGACGCTGGTGACCACGCCGATGCGCAGCGGGGCCTCGGGCAGCCGGTGGCGGCCGTTGGCCTCGAGCAGCCCGGCTGTGGTCAGTCGGCGCAACACCTCGTCGCGCGACTGTGCGATTTCGCCGAGCGTGTAGCGCGGGTCGATCCCTGACATCTTCAGCCCGAGTCTGCCGTTGGGCGCGTAGAAGTCGAGGTAGCCGAAGATCCGCACCTTGAGGCCGTCGTCGAGTTCGAGCCGGTGTTTGCGCAGCATCGGCCGCAGTCGCATTCGCGTGTTGGCGAAGAACTGCACATGCACCACGGCGCGCTGACCGCGGCGGTCGCCATCGCTGTCTGGGTCGGCGAGGGTGAAGTAGGCGTGGTTCCCGCGATCGTTCCAGCCGGCGATCTCCCCACGCACCCAGACGCCCTCGTGGAACGAGCGGCGTAACGATCCGTTGATCGCGTCGGCCAACTCGGCGACGGTCAGCGTGGGATTGGCCTCGTCGTCGAGTGGCTCGTCGCCGAAGTCGAACGCCGGCTGGCTCACGACACCGATTCAATCACCGGTCGGCGTCCGTTCGGCCCCATCGCCGATGAACACCGCTGGCGGCTACGCACCGAGCGACCGAATGGGCGCTTCGTCGTCGCCCGCTTCGATGCCGTCGTTTGGTGTGTCGTCGAGAGCAAAGAGTTCGCCGTCGACCGGGAGCCCCTTCTGGAGGCGGAGTGCCTCGAGTTGTACCAGCGGCTTCTCCAGCTGCCGGCGGCGCGTGCCGGCTAGCTGATCGAACGCCTTGTCGACCGACTCGAACCGCTTCTTGACCGTGTCGACCTGGCCAACGTACTTGCGCCACTGCACGCCGAACTGGCCGAGCAACTTGAGGATCTCGTCGCTCGTTTGCTCGATCATGAAGTTGTCGAACGCCTGCCGGATCACCCCGAGAAAGGCGAACAGCGTGAGTGGCGAACACATCACGACGTTCTGACGCATCGCGTCGTCGAGGAGACCGGGATCGTGCTCGTGGATGAATCCGGTGAGCTGCTCGTTGGGGAGGAACAACAGCACGTAGTCGACGGTCTTGCCGGCGCTCTCGGCGGCGTACTCGCGCTTGGCCAGCTCGCGGACGCGTAGCCGGACGTCGCTGAGGAACCGTTTGAGGTGAGCCTCGCGCTCGGCGTCGGTGCGCGCCTCGAGATACCGCAGATACGACGCCATGGGGAACTTGACGTCCATGTACAGCTCGTGGCCCTTGGGCATCGGGAACGTGTAGTCGGGGCGCCCCGAGCCGCCGCTGATGGTGGCCTGGCGGGTGTAGTTGACGTTTTCCTGGAAGCCGGCGAGGCGGAGCACGTCGTCGGCGATCCGCTCGCCCCACTGACCGCGGGTTTGTGGGTGGGCGAGGGCTTCTTTGAGTGCGTGTGTCGAGTCGGCCAGGGCGTTGGCCACCTCGGCGTGGGCCTGCAGCGAGGTCGACACCTGCCCGAAGCTCTCGGCGCTCGACTTGCCGATCGACGACACGAGCTCACCGAGCCGCGTCAGCTCGCTGCGCATCTCCTCGTGGACCTGGTCGAGGCGTGCGTCGATGACGTCTTTCTTGGCGGTGAGCTCCGCACTTGCCTGGTCGCGTGCTTGCGCTGTTGTCGCCCCGAGCTGCTCGCGTTGCAGTACCGCGCTCTGTTCGAGTGCCGCTGCGATTGCGGCGTCGCGCTCGCTGACGGCCTGTTCGCGAGCTTCGGCGATGGCGGCGTGCACAGCCTGATCAACGGCACCCTGCATCGCCAGCTGGTCGAGATCGCGGACCTCGGCGCGGTGCGCATCGGCGCGCCGCGCGGTGGCGAGATACACCACCGCCGCGAGCAGTCCCGCCGCTGAGACGCCCAGAAGGATCGTCAACACATTCATGCGCACCATGATGACCAGGGGGTGTCACATCGCCGCGGATGGCGCGCTCATCGGCCATTTCCATGCGTCGGCGATGGGTCACCCCGGAGGTCAGCGGAAGGGGATCGTGAAGCACCGATCTTCGAGCGCTCCCAGCGCGTACGACTCATAATCGACGCCGAAGTCGGCGTACAGGTGGCGGCACGACTCGCTCCACGCCATCGCCTCGGGTGCTGACATGCGATGGACGACCTGCATCACGCCGCCGTCGAACACGCGGTACTCGGCCCACGTGCCGGGAAAGTCCTTGGTACACCCGATCTCGATCGTCGGGATGCGGCTACGCACCATCGTGCGCACCCGATGGCGGTGGGTGTGGCCCGCGGTGTAGGCGATCACGGCCGGCCGTCGGGCGGCGAGATCGTCGAGGGCATCGCTCGGGTCGGGGTGGAGACCGAAGTAGTCGTCGCTGCGCTTGGCGCCGGCTTGGCCGACCCACTGCTGGTGGTGGCCCATCACGATGACCGGGTCGGTGGTTGCGGCGGCCCGCGCGTCGAGCCACTCGATCTGCTCGGCACGGATCGTGCCGGGGGTCTCGCCCGGGATCGCCGTGTCGAGGAGCGCCACGGCGAGGCCAGGCAGGTCGATCCACGCGTCGCCGGCGTAGCGGTCTTGGTTCTGATAGCTGTCGTGGTTGCCGCGCACGACATGGAGACGGTCGCCGAACGGGTCGCGGTAGCACCGTTCGAATGCCGCCCATTCGTCGGGACGGCCATCGACCGAGAGGTCACCTTTGACGATCAGGGCAGCCGGGTCGATCGCGGCGATCTCCGTAGCGGCCGCATGGTTCATCATTTCGGGATACGGATCATCGTCAGGCGCGGCTCGGCGGATTGGACCCCCCGGGTGGTCGTCGACGCGCCCGGCTTCGGTCTCGCCGAAGTGAACGTCGTTGACTGTCGCGAATTGGCAGCGCAATGCACCTGACGGCCGCGGCAAGGTGGTCACTGCAACCTCGTTGCCGAACGCCGTTATGCGGTGCTCGGCACCGGCCTCGAGTCCGTCTTGGCGGTGCACGGCGGTGTCGTCGTGGAGGACGACCAGGTCGTCGGCCACGGTGGTGATGTCCATGCGGCGAGCTTGGCATGTCGATTGGCCAAGCGCCCGTGTCCTAGGCCTTGATGACCGCCGAGTTGACGATCTTGTCGTGCCACGTCTCCTGGTTCTTGTCCCACGCCGCCCACAAGTACCCGAGGTAGAGGATCGCTGCCGAGAAGACGCCGGCGAACAATTGCCGCCCGAGTGCCGTCCATCCACCGAGCGGTTCACCGTTGTCGGCGCGGATCACCTTGATGCCGACGATTCGACAACCCCACGTCTGCCCCTTGCGGCCCAGCGCACGGAGGTAGACGACGATCACGACGATGTAGCCGAGGATGCCCACGATGATGCCTGCGACGAGGAGTCCACGGTTGGGGGCGCCGGGCGGGCAGACGATCTCGGTGGTGCCGTTGGGGTTGTCGAAGGTGACGCAGTCGTTGAATGCTGCCAACCCGAGCGCGATCGCTGGGATGAGAAACACCAGGCTGAACAGGCCGTACAGCAGTCCGTCGAGCAGCCATGAGCCGAAGCGGGTCCAGAACCCGGCGCGTTCGAACGCCGGCGCGGGCGTGGCGACACCCGGCGCGCCCGGCGGGGGTGGAGTCGTGCCGTATGCCGCAGGCGGCGGAGGTGGTTGGGCGACTGCACCAGGTGGCGGCGGGGGCGGGCTGGCGCCTTGATCAGAGCCTGGTGACGACGGCGGTGGAGGTGGTGGCTGACTCGCCATGTCATGACGATGCCAGATCATCGGTTGACGCCGGTGGATGGGCGTCGAGAGGGTGTCGCCGTCAGTGCCAGGGGCGTTCGCGGCGGGCGGCGATCGGCCGTGACCACCAGCGACCACTGAAGCGCCATGCGGATCGCTGCGACGGACTATCGGCGGCAACGACGGGCCGCGGCCACATTACCTCCATCGCCGCCGCGATGGCCACGGCTTCGTCGTCGGTCGGGGTCGGCACGATCACGCCGTCACCCTAGGTGGCGACGGTCGCGTGCCTCGCATCTGGTACCGACGAAGGCGGAGCGGATGCGCTCAGCCAGCGCTGTCGCTCGGCCACCGTTCGAGCGGTCGGCGCGTCACCACGCTGCCGTCCAAGCTGAGTACCGCGAGGACCACACCGATCGCCGGCACAGCGGCGAGGGCGATCGCCACGCCTGGGGCGTCGGCTGGTACCGCACCTGCGGGTGTGTTCCTTGCCGTTACCCGTGTGCTCATCGCCGCGTTGGCGGGTAATGGTGGTGATGCGATCGGCGGTGGGGATGGTCGTCACGGTGTCGACTCGTCGTTTACAACGGGACGTTGCCGTGTTTGCGTCGAGGGAGCTCCTCACGCTTGGTGGCCAACATCTGGAGGCCGGCCACGAGCTTCTGGCGAGTCTCGGCGGGGTCGATCACGTCGTCGACGTAGCCGCGTTCAGCCGCGGCATACGGGTTGGCGTAGCGCTCGGTGTACTCCTCGACGAGTTCGGCTCGCCGGGCGGTCGGGTCGGCCGCTTGCTGGAGCTCGCGGCGATACACGATCTCGACGGCGCCCTGCGGGCCCATCACGGCCAGCTCGGCGGTCGGCCACGCGAAGGCCAGGTCGGCGCCGATCGACTTCGAGTTCATCACCACGTAGGCGCCTCCGTAGGCCTTGCGCGTGATCACCTGGATGCGCGGCACGGTCGCCTCGCAATAGGCGTACAGCAGCTTGGCGCCGTGGCGGATGATGCCGCCGTACTCCTGGTCGACGCCGGGCAGGAAACCGGGGACGTCGACGAATGTGATCAGCGGAATGTTGAACGCGTCGCACGTGCGGACGAACCGTGCCGCTTTCTCCGATGACTCGATGTCGAGTACCCCGGCGAGCACCTTGGGCTGGTTGCCGACGATGCCGACGGGCGTGCCGTCGATGCGCGCAAAACCGCACACGATCGACTTGGCCCAGTGGGTGTAGTACTCGAAGAAGTCGCCATCGTCCACGACGTGGCCGATCACTTCGACCATGTCGTAGGGCAGGTTCGGGCTGTCGGGAAGGATGTTGCGCAGCTCGGGACACAACCGGTCGGGGTCGTCGCCGAGGTCTTCGACCGGCGGCTCCTCGAGGTTGTTCGATGGTAGGTACGACAGCAGGTAGCGAACGTCGTCGAGGCAAGCTTTTTCGTCGTCAGCGACGAACGTCGCGACGCCTGACTTCGACGCGTGGCTCATTGCGCCACCGAGTTCTTCGAGCGTGACGTCTTCGCCGGTCACGGTCTTCACCACGTCGGGGCCGGTGATGAACATGTGGCTCGACTCGCGGACCATGAAGATGAAGTCCGTCATCGCTGGGCTGTAGACCGCGCCACCTGCGCAGGGACCGAGGATCACCGAGATCTGTGGAACGACGCCGGAGGCGAGGACGTTGCGGTAGAAGATCCCGCCATAGCTGGCGAGTGACACGACACCTTCTTGGATGCGGGCGCCCGCGCCGTCGTTGAGGCCGACCACCGGGGCGCCGACCTTGGCCGCCAGGTCCATCATCTTGTGGATCTTCTCGGCGAATACTTCGCCGAGCGCGCCGCCGAACACGGTGAAGTCCTGGGAGAACACGAACACCTTGCGGCCATCGACGGTGCCCCACCCGGTGATCACGCCGTCGGTGTAGGGCCGCTCGTCCAGCCCGCTGGCTTCGGCGCGGTGCCGGGCGAGCAGGTCGAGCTCATGGAACGAGCCGTCGTCGAGCAGGTACTCGATGCGCTCGCGGGCGAGCAGCTTGCCTTTCTCGTGCTGGCGCTCGACCGCCCTGGGCGAACCGGCGTTGTGTGCCTGGTCGCGCCGCTCGGCGAGATCGTCGAGCTTCGACTGCATCGGGTTGTGTTCGGTCGCCGTCACGGCGATGAAGCTAGTGGTTCGCGCTGGGGTTGAGTAGTTGACGGAGGCGGCCGGCCAGCGATCGGTGGGCGGGTCATCGCACCGCCGACCGATGAGCCAGACTGCGGACATGTCCGCAGACGATCGCGACACTCCGGCCCCCTTCGACCTACCGGTGCAGCCACCACTCGATCCAATGCTCGCGAAGCTGGCGCGAACCATTCCGGCTGGCGACGACTGGTTGTTCGAGCCGAAGTGGGACGGATTCCGTTGTCTGGTGTTTCGCGACGGTGATCGCCTGGAGATGTACAGCCGCAGGCGCCGCCCGCTCGACCGCTACTTTCCCGAGTTGCTCGATCCGCTACGTGCGGCGCTGCCCGAGCGGGCGGTGATCGACGGTGAGATCGTCGTTGCGGACCGCGACGGTCGAGGGCTCGACTTCGATGCGCTACTCCAGCGCATCCATCCGGCAACGTCGCGCATCGAGCGGCTGGCAGCGGAGACGCCAGCGAGCTTTGTCGCGTTCGACGTGATTGCCGTGGGCGGCACCGATCTGCGCGACGAGCTGATGACCGCACGGCGAGCGCAGCTGCTGAGCGTGCTCGATCCGAACCCGCCGGTGTATGTCACCCCGGCGAGTCGTGATCGGTCGATCGCCGAAGAGTGGTTCGGGCGCTTCGAGGGTGCAGGGCTCGACGGTGTCGTCGCCAAGCCGATCGATGGTGTGTATGCGTCGGGGAAACGGACGCTGGTCAAGGTCAAGCATGAGCGCACTGCTGACTGCGCGGTTCCCGGATATCGAATGCACAAAGACGGTGCCGGTGTCGGTTCACTGTTGCTCGGCCTGTACAACGACGCCGGGGAGCTGCACTCGGTCGGCGTCGCCGCAGCCTTCAGCCGCGCCCGCCGCACTGAGCTGCTCGACGAGCTTGCTCCCCGCACAGTCGATGCGCTCGACGGTCATCCGTGGCGATCCTGGGCCGAGCACGATGCCGAGCACTCGGGAGCGGGCGGCGGCAGCCGGTGGAACGCGGGCAAAGACCTCTCGTTCGTCCCGATTCGGATGGGCCTTGTTGCCGAGGTGACGTTCGGTCAGCTCGAAGGCGGGCGCTTCCGGCACGGTGTCGGTTTCGTGCGTTGGCGTCCCGACCGCGACCCCGAGAGCTGCACGTTCGATCAGCTCGACGTCGCCGATCCGGTCCGCTTCGACGAGGTGATCGCGCACAGTTGACGGTCGTCGCCGGGACGACGAATCGAGCAATCGGTGGCCGGAGCTCTGCCGGATCGGTCAGCCCGGAACAGTGGTCGTCGCCTCGGGGATCGTCACCACGATCGACGGAGGAATCGTCAGCGCAGTGCTCGCGGTGGTGCCGTCTTCGTTGAGCATCACGAAGGTCTGTGGGTCGCTATTGACGACCACCCCGACCGAGGTTTGCGCGTTGATGGTGAGCAACCACTCTCCGGCGACGGTGAGCGGCAGCCCGTCACTTTGTTGACGGACGGCGACGCCGCGACCGTCGAGTGGGACCGGTTGGGTGATGGTGCCGATCGTGTCGTTCGCGGGCGCTGTGAACACCACTTCGAGGCTGGACAGACCGGACTCGGGCTCGTCGACGGCAACTTCCAGGCCGACGATGCCGACCCGGTCGCTGGTCAGGCTGACCGTCACGTCGAGATCGGCATCTTCCACTTGAACCCGCCGCTCGATGGCGTAGTCGATGCTCGCCGCAGTGGCGAAGTTCGGCGGTGTCAGGGTCAACGCCCAAGCGGTCAAGGCGAAGACGATGATGCCGAGCAAGGCCTCGATCCCGAAGGCCCGTCGCAGTCGCTCGGCCATGGGGAGGGACATCTCGTGGGCCCGGGCGAGTCGCTGGTTGACGAATTGTCGGGCCGACATCGCGACGAAGACCATCGCCGCCAGGGCGACCATTCGCAGCACGACGACTCGGCCGTGACTGGAGCTGAACAGATTGCCGCCGTCGACGCGGATCATCTCGATGATGGCCGTCACGATCGTCACGACGATCGCCAGGTTCGAGATGCGTCCGAACCCGCGGACGGCGTGGACGAGGTCCTCCTCGCCCGGCCCGGCGACCACGACGCGGGCGACGAGAATGGCGCCGCCGACCCAGATCGCCAGCGCAAGGGCCTGGACGATGGTGAGGACGGCGCCGAGTGCGGCGAAGTCGCCACCAACCCGGGCGAGGCCGAGTGTCGCGACGGCCAGCGCGGGGAGGCCGAGGCCGGCCAGCTGGCTGGTCGGGTCGATGACTCGATCGGGCCGGAAGGCGACCCAGCCGATCACGAGTGTCAAGATGAGTTGTGCGAGCGCAGCGATGCCTGATGTACCTGCGTCGAGTAGGTCGAACCACGACGCAGGGTTGATGCCGCTGCCGAATGACGATGCGGTGACGGCAGCGGAGGCGGCGACGACGTACAAGAACGAACCGAGTACGGAGATGATCCATGCCAACCGCATGAAGCGCACGGTGAGCAGGTACTCCACGCCTTCGGGCCACGCCGCGGCAATCACGATCAGTCCGCCGAACAACGCGCTGAGGCCGATCATCGAGACCAACCGACCGAGCCACAGCGGACCCTGGCCTGACTCGACCTGGTCGAGGTCGACCACGGTGGTGTCGTCGGCGCTGCCCGTCGCGTCGCCGGTGGTCTCGTCGGCCGTGGTGTCATCGGTGGCAACGGTGGTGGCGGTCGCGGCGTCGTCCTCGTCGTCGTCGGCAGTGGTAGTGACGACGGTCCCGGTCTGCACGTTGAAGGTGATGTTGCCCTGTCCGTTTGGTTCGCCGTCTGGATCGCTGACGAGCCAGTTGGCCACGCAGGTGCCGCTGGGCAGCGGCTCGGCGATCGCTGCGCTCAGCGTGCGCCCATCACTGTCGACCTCGGCGGCCTCGAGTGTCTGGAGCTCGGCGTTGCAGGTCAGGCCGATGGTGTTGGTGTCGCCCAGTTCCTCGAGGAAGACGATGCTGATCGCTGCGGGAGACGACTCGATGGTGCTTCCGTCGGCCGGCGTGGACTCGCTCACCGAGTTGTCGGCGGCAACCGTGCCTCCGGTGAGCAGCAGTGAGGCAAGCACGGCGAAGATGCCGGTGGCGACGGACGCGAGGGTGCCGCGTCGGAGTCGAACGGATATGCCCTCGCTCACGATGGATCGAGGCTAGTGGGCGGCCCCCGTCAGGACTCTGACCCCGTCGTGCCGGGTGTGGTCACCGTTGCGGCCGGTGTGTCGTCGTCGGGGCCTCCGGTGGCCGCCCGACGGCACTGCGGTGCGCCCATCTCCGTGACGAGATCGTCGCGCCCGAGCAGCAGCTCGCCGAGTTGTGTGGTGAGTGCGTCGAGTTCGGCGTTGGGGTCGTCGGCGGTGGCAGCCGCGATCTGTGCCCAGGTCGCGGCTTGTTCATCGGTGTTGCGCACGAACGCCCGATGGTCGTCTTGGAGATCGTCGATTCGGGGCGGATCGAGGGTTCTCGCCCGGTCGGCCTCGCCGCGCAGCTCCGATGCCGCCGCGTCGGCGAAGTCGGTCACTCTGATCAGCTCTGGCGGATCTGGGAGTGCGTCGAGTTCGGCGGCAGTCGCGATGCAGATTTGCTCGAGGTCGGCGAGGTACTCAGCAGCCGTCGGATCCGCGGTGGCCTCTTCGCCGCACGACGAGAGGGTCGCAGCAGCGACGGCGACGGCGGCGATGACCTGCGTGTGATGCCCCATCGGTCGTCACTGTATGGAGCATCGCAAGACCTGTGGGCGCGCCGGGGGTGATCGATGGCCCGCGGTCGGCGTTGGCGGTGATCGATGGCCCGCCGTCGGCGTTGGCGGTGATCGATATGGTGACGAGATGGCCACCCAAGCGCTGTATCGCCGGTATCGCCCGCGCCGGTTCGGCGATCTCAAAGGGCAAGATCACGTTGTCCAGGCACTCCGCAGCGCTGTAGCCGATGGTCGAGAGGGGCAGGCGTACCTGTTCTCCGGGCCCCGGGGCACCGGCAAGACCTCGTCGGCGCGCATCTTGGCCAAGGTGCTCAACTGCGAGAACCCGCGCAATGGCGAACCGTGCTGTGAGTGTGAGTCCTGCCTTGCGGTGGAGCGCGGCACGAGCTACGACGTCCACGAACTCGACGCAGCGAGCAACAACGGCGTCGACGCGATGCGCGACCTGATCGAGAAAGCATCGCTCGGTACCCCCGGCCGGCACAAGGTGTACATCCTCGACGAGGTGCACATGCTGTCAAAGGCTGCCGAGGCCGCGTTGCTCAAGACGCTCGAGGAGCCGCCGTCTCATGTGGTGTTCGTGCTGGCGACGACGGACCCGCAGAAGATGTCCGACACCATTCGCAGCCGAACGCAGCATCTCCAGTTCCATCTTCTGCCAGCTGACACCCTGGCCGACCATGTCCGTTGGGTGGCTACCGACGCTGGACTCGACGTCTCGGACTACGCGTTCGACCATGTCGTGGCTTCGGGGGCCGGTTCAGCACGCGACACGTTGTCGGCGCTCGAGCTGGCCGCCAACGCTGGCGATGCTGCGCTCGATGTCGTGCCGCTCGACGATTTCGTCGAGGCGATGATCGAGCGCAGCAGCGGGCAAGCGCTCACGCTGATTGCTGATGCGATCGCCATCGGGCGCGATCCGCGCACCCTCACCGAGGAACTGATCGGTCACCTACGGAACGGATTTCTGAGCCTGATGGCTCCGCAGTTGGTGCAGTTGCCGACCGATCGGGTCGATGCGGTGGCGTCGCAGGCACAACGGCTTGGTGCTGCGGGCCTGGTACGGGCCATCGAGCGGCTGGGGACCGCGTTGGTCGACATGCGTAACGCGCCTGATCCCCGAGTGTTGCTCGATGTGGTCGCGGTGCAACTGACCGCCGACGAGGTCGACCAGGACGTCGGTGCGCTGCTGACACGGATACAGCGACTCGAGGCGCGGCTGGAGGCGCTGGAAGCGGCGCCGACCGCTCCTGTCGCCGCACCGACCGGTACCCCGACGACATCATCGGGTCGTGCGCAGCTGGGCGCGCGGGCGCGCCGAGCATCGCCGCCGGACACGACCACCGACGACACATCACCGGCCGAGCCTGCTTCATCCGAGTCGACTCCCGCCGCTGTGGCCGCGGCGGTGCCGGACGCATCATCGGCGGTCGGAACATCGCCGTCTTCGACTCAGGAACCATCGCACGACGAACAGTCAGCGCCGACCGCGCCGGCCGGGGGACCGGCGGCGTTGACGTCTGAACGCTGGGAGAATGATGTCCGGCCGGGTCTGCGTGGCATGGCTCGTGCGGTGTTCACTCCGGCTGAACTCGTTGCCAGTACACCGGACGAGGTGACACTGGCGCTGCCCAATCCGGTGCACCGCGACAAGTGTGAGCAGCACCGTGGCGCAGTCGAGTCGGCGATCGCTGCGGCGCTCGGGTCGGCGGTGACAGTGACGCTGGTGGTCGCCGGCGGTGATCCGGGGGGCGGAGTTCCCGCGCCCATCACCGGCGCTGGTGAGGATCGGTCGACGAGCAGCGACGCGGCAGTCGGCGCGCCCAATGCTGCGGCGCCGGACGTGTCGGTGGCCGAAGCGCAGGCGTCGGGGGCGCAGGCGTCGAGGGTGGAGGCGTCGAGGGTGGAGGCATCGGCCGCGCCTGCTGTGGCGCTACCCGACGACGACGCCGACATCGATCTCGACGACCTGGTCGACGCGCCGCCCGAGACGGTGAAGACCCCGCTCGATCGCCTCGCTGAAGCCTTCCCGGGTTCGGAGCTGATCGAGGAGTCGGGCTGACTCGATGGTCAGTGCATACACACCCCCGGTCCAATCGCTGATCGACGAGCTCGGGCGGTTGCCCGGCATTGGACCGAAGTCGGCGCAGCGCATCGCCTTTCATCTGCTCAAGTTGCCGAGTGCCGATGTCGCCCGGTTGGCGCATGCGATCAACGACGCCAAGGACAAGGTGCGTTTCTGTGAGCGTTGCTTCAACGTCGCCGAGGGCGCGCTGTGTCCGATCTGTGCCGACGATCGTCGGGATGCAACCGTTGTTTGTGTTGTCGAGGAGTCACGCGACATCGTGGCGCTCGAGCGCACGGGCGAGTTTCGCGGTCGGTATCACGTGCTGCTCGGCGCGATGAATCCGCTCGAAGGTATCGGGCCCGAGCAGCTGAAGATTCGCGAGCTGCTCACGCGCATCGATGCGGAAGGCATCACCGAGGTGATTCTGTGCACCAACCCGAACACCGAAGGCGAGGTCACGGCGATGTACCTGGCCCGTCAACTGCAGCCGCTTGGTCTGACCGTCACGCGAATCGCCAGTGGCTTGCCGGTCGGGGGTGATCTCGAGTACGCCGACGAACTCACGCTCGGCCGCGCCCTCGAGGGCCGGCGTCCGGTCGACGACGGCTGAGGCCGGAGTCGAAGTTGGGTGCCGGTCGACGACGGCTGAGGCCGGAGTCGAAGTTGGGTGCGGTCGACGTTGTGGCTGCGGAGAAAATGACTGGGGCACCGCTTCCACGAACCGGTAGCGGGCGGACGGGCCGGTTCGCATCGACGGTGCCCCAGAAGGGGTCGCGATCGGCGAGCGTTGCATCGCAGCGACACGTCGAAGTGCTGTGACACAAGGTGACGCGCCGATCATCGAGCGTTAAGTTGTTACGAACACATTACGACGATTCATCAGGTTTCGTCAAGACCCAGCAACACATATCACTTTACGTGTTGATCTCACCACTCCAGGCGCGCACCGCGTCGCCTGGCGTTCAAC
>JBCDFR010000057.1:0-18890 GCA_039177505.1 Actinomycetota bacterium
AGAGACGATCTGACGGACGAACGAGATGGCACGCAAGAAGAACGACCTCGCCGACCTGAGTCTCGGCGAACTGATCGACGAGCTGAAAGAGACCAAGCAGGAGGCGCTGAACCTGCGTTTCCGCAACGCCACTGGTCAGCTCGACAACACCGCCGAGATCGGCAAGGTGCGCAAGCAGATCGCCCGCATCAACACCCTGATTCGCGAGCGTGAGATCGCCGCAGCAGAGGCAGGACAGTGATGACCAACGTCACCAACGAACCCACAACTGACGCCCCGGCCGAAGAGTCGACCGAGGCTCGCGCCGCTCGCAAGATTCGCGAGGGCACGGTCGTGTCGAACGGAATGGACAAGACCGCGGTCGTCGCGGTCGTCGACCGAGTGCGTCACGCCAAGTACAACAAGTTCGTTCTTCAGACCAAGCGTCTGTACGCCCACGATGAGGCCAACGACGTCAACGTCGGCGACAAGGTCCGCGTGATGGAGACCCGTCCGCTGAGCAAGAAGAAGCGCTGGCGGATCACCGAGGTTCTGGAGCGGGCGAAGTGAGCGAGCGCAGCGAGCGAACAGGAATCGAGGTGGCACCGTGATTCAGCAGGAATCGCGTCTGCGCGTCGCCGACAACAGCGGCGCCAAAGAAGTGCTGTGCATCAAGGTGCTCGGCGGTACCCGTCGGCGTTATGCGTCGATCGGCGACGTGTTCGTCGCCACTGTCAAAGACGCCATGCCCGGTGCCGGAGTCAAGAAGGGCGAAGTCGTTAAGTGCGTCGTCGTCCGGACCAAGAAGGAAAAGCGCCGTCCCGATGGCAGCTACATCCGCTTCGACGAAAACGCGGCGGTGCTGATCAAGGACGACATGACCCCGCGCGGAACACGCATCTTCGGCCCGGTGGGCCGCGAGCTGCGTGACCGTCGGTTCATGCGCATCGTGTCTCTCGCTCCGGAGGTGATCTGACGATGAAACTCAAGAAGGGTGACACCGTCGAGGTGATCACTGGCAAGGACAAGGGCAAGCAAGGCGAGATCGCCTTCGTGTTCCCGAAGACGAACAAGATCATCGTCAACGGGGTGAACACGGCCCAGAAGCATCAGCGTGCCCAGCGGGCCAACGACCAGGGCGGCATCATCGAAAAGGATCTGCCCCTCGACGCCAGCAACGTCATGCTCGTGTACAAGGGCAAGAAAGTGCGCGTCGGCTACAAGGTGCGCGACGACGGCACCAAGGTGCGTATCGCCCGACCGAGCGGGGAGGAAATCGAGTGACTGACACCGCCACCACCACGACCACCGTAGCCACCACTGCTGTGCCGCGGCTGAAGACCAAGTACACCGACGAAGTCAAGTCGGCGCTCCAGGAGCAGCTCGGCATTCAGAACGTGATGGAAGTCCCCGCATTCGACAAGATCGTGATCAACATGGGTGTCGGCCGTGCGGCCGGTCAGCCGTCGCTGATCGAAGGCGCTGTTGCCGACCTCACGGCGATCTCGGGCCAGAAGCCCGTGGTCACCAAGGCCAAGCAGTCGATCGCCAACTTCAAGTTGCGCGAAGGCCAGTCGATCGGCGTCAAGGTCACCTTGCGCGGTGACCGGATGTGGGAGTTCCTCGATCGGCTGATCTCGATTGCCATCCCCCGTATTCGCGACTTTCGCGGTCTGCCGTCGAAGTCGTGGGACGGTGCCGGCAACTACACGTTCGGTCTCAACGAGCAGACGATGTTCGCCGAGATCGATCCCGACAAGGTCGATCAGCCGCGCGGCATGGACATCACCATCGTCACGACCGCGCGTGACAACGAGGGCGGCAAAGCGCTGCTCGACGCATTTGGGTTTCCCTTCAAGCGTGGTGCTGAGGCCGAGGCCGAACCACGCAAGAAGCGGCGCAAGCGCCCGTACTACGGGAAGAAGGGCTGAGGTAGGCCATGGCGAAGAAAGCACTGATCAACAAGGCGAACCAGAAGCCGAAGTTCAAGGTTCGCGCCTACACGCGCTGTCGCCGTTGTGGCCGGGCGCGTTCGGTGTACCGCAAGTTCGGACTGTGCCGAGTGTGCCTGCGTGAGCTGGCCCACGCCGGCGAGATACCCGGCCTGACGAAGTCGAGCTGGTGAGGTGACGCAGACATGATGACCGACCCCATTGCCGACATGCTGACCCGCGTGCGCAACGCGAACGTGGCCAAGCACGACGAGGTGCACATGCCGTCGTCGAAGAAGAAGGTGGCTCTGGCCGACCTGCTGACCAAAGAGGGCTACATCGGGAGCTACTCGACGAGCCCATCCACCAAGGGACCCGGTGAGGTCCTGACGATCCAGATGAAGTACTCCGCCGACCGCGATCGCACGATCTCGGGTCTCCGGCGCATCTCCACCCCGGGCCTGCGCGTCTACCGCGGTGCCTCGGCGGTGCCGCGGGTGCTCGGCGGGCTCGGCGTGGCCGTGTTGTCCACGTCGCACGGCCTGATGACCGACCGCGAGGCGCGCAAGCGCAAGGTCGGCGGCGAAGTGCTCTGTTACGTCTGGTGACGAGGTAGCGACATGTCACGTATTGGAAACACACCCATCGCGGTCCCCTCCAGTGTCGACGTCAACGTCGACGGCCGCATGATCTCGGTCAAGGGCCCCAAGGGAGAGCTGAGCCGTGAGCTGCCCGGCGCGATCACCGTCGAAGTCGATGGCGACACGCTGCGCTGCGCCCGTCCCAACGACGAGAACCAGACCAAGGCGCTGCATGGTCTGACCCGCAGCCTGGTCAACAACATGGTCATCGGTGTCACCGACGGGTTCAAGAAAGAGCTCGAGATCGTCGGCGTCGGTTACCGCGCAGAGCCGCAAGGTCCCAGCGCGCTGCGCTTGAACCTCGGCTTCAGCCACACCGTCGACGTCACCGCACCCGACGGGGTCACCTTCGAGGTACCCCAGCAGACGCAGGTGATCGTCAACGGGATCGACAAGGAGATCGTCGGTCAGGTCGCCGCAAATATCCGCAGCATCCGCAAGCCCGAGCCCTACAAGGGCAAAGGCGTCCGCTACGCCGGCGAGCGCATCGTGCGCAAGGCCGGTAAGGCCGGCAAGAAGTAGGCGTCACCCGACGCACCCACGGAGCATTCTGATGAGCAAGATCGCCAACGCCCGACGGAACGGCCGCATTCGCCGGCACCGTCGTGTCCGCAAGAAGATTCACGGTACCGCAGCCCGGCCGCGCCTGGCCGTGTTCCGGTCGAACAAGCACATCGCCGTGCAGGTGATCGACGACGATGCCGGCACGACGCTGGTGGCGGCCTCGTCCACCGAGTCCGAACAGCGTGCCGCCGGTTCTGGCGCGAGCACCGACGCGGCGACCCGCGTCGGCCAGCTCGTCGCGGAGCGGGCGAATGCAGAAGGAATCACACAGGTCGTGTTCGATCGAGGGGGCTACGCCTACCACGGTCGCATCGCCGCAGTTGACGCTGCGGCCCGAGCAGCTGGTCTGGAGTTCTGATGGCCAACGGAAACAACAATCGCGACAACCGCGGCAACAACCCGCGCGACGCCCGTGGGCGCGACGGCGACGATGGTGGACTGCGCGAGTCGCGCGTCATCACCATCAACCGCGTTGCCAAGGTGGTCAAGGGTGGCCGCCGGTTCTCGTTCACCGCGCTCGTGGTGATCGGCGACGGCAACGGTCGCGTCGGGCTGGGCTACGGCAAGGCCAAAGAGGTGCCTCTCGCCATCCAGAAGGGCACCGTGGAAGCCAAGCGCAACCTGTTCGAGGTGCCGATGGCTGGCAGCACGATCATCCACCCCGTCCTGGGCACCACCGGTGGCGGCAAGGTGCTGATGAAGCCGGCGGCCGCTGGTACCGGCGTGATCGCTGGTGGCGCCGCCCGCGTCATCCTCGAAGAGGCCGGCGTGCACGACGTGCTGTGCAAGTCGCTCGGCTCCGCCAACCACATCAACGTTGCCCGCGCCACGATCGCCGGCCTCAAGTCGCTGCAGCGGCCCGATGAAATAGCGGCACGCCGTGGCCTCCATGCCGACGAGTTCGTCCCGAAAGGTCTGCTCAACGCCTACAACGAGCGGATCAAGCAGTCTGCAGGCAGTGCTGGCGACAACGAAGCGGCCGAGGCGGCCTCCGCCGGCTCCGGAGCGTCGTCATGAGTGGCACGACCATCACCGTCACCCAGGTGCGGTCGTCGATCGGCACCAAGCCCAAGCACCGCGGCACGCTGCGGGCGCTGGGGCTCGGCAAGGTCGGTTCGACGAACACGCTGCCCGACCGTCCAGAAATCCGCGGCATGATCGCCCGGGTTCCCCATCTGATCACCGTGTCTGAGGGAGCATCCTGATGAAGGTTCACGAGCTCACCCCCGCCCCTGGGTCGCGCAAGCGCTCCAAGCGCGTCGGCCGAGGGACCGGCGGCCGTGGCGGCAAGACCGCCGGTCGCGGCACCAAGGGTCAGCGCGCCCGCGGCACCGTCGCCCCCGGTTTCGAGGGCGGCCAGATGCCGCTGAAGCAGCGCGTCCCGAAGCTGAAGGGCTTCAACAACCCCTTCCGCGTCGAGTATCAGGCGGTCAACCTGCACACGCTCGCCGACCTTGCTCCGTCGCTCGACGGAGCGGCAGTCACCCCCGATCTGCTGGTCGAGCGGGGCATCGTGCGCAAGGGAGCATTCGTCAAGGTGCTCGCACGCGGCGAGCTGACCACGTCGGTCGAGCTGCACGTGCACGCGATTTCCGGTGCCGCCGAGCGCGCCGTCACCGCTGCGGGCGGTACGGTCACTCTTGTGCCGTTGCCGTTCCGAGAGGAAGGAAAAGCTGGGCGCCCGCCGGTGCAGGGCAACCAGTTCGCCAACCGGTGAATCACCGGTGAACCACCCCCTCGTATCGGCACACGGGCCGAGCGCCCCCACGTGACGGCAAAGGAACTGTTTGCATGATCTCCAACCTGGTGAACATCTTCAAGGTCGGCGACCTCCGCAACAAGCTGTTGTTCGTCGTCTTGATGGTCGGCGTCTATCGCATCGGTGTCGCCATTCGTGTTCCCGGTGTCGACCCGATCGCCATCGAGCAGCTGCGCGAAACCGCCAGCCAGCAGGGCGCACTCGGGTTCCTCAACCTGTTCTCCGGTGGCGCGTTCGAGAGCTTCTCGATCTTCGCGCTCGGGATCATGCCCTACATCACGGCCAGCATCATCATGCAGGTGCTCGGCGTGGTCATTCCCAAGCTCGAGCAGTTACAGCAAGAGGGCGCAGTCGGGCAACGCAAGATCACCCAGTACACGCGTTATGTCACGATCGGCCTGGCGACGTTGCAGGCGACTGGCCTGGTGTTTATCTTCGGCACCGGTCGAGGCACGGCGTTCTTCACCGCTGCGGGTGCTGCGCCCACGGTGCCGCTGCTGCCTGACGGCATCTGGCCGCGCGGCTACTTGATCATTCCGACCCTCGTCGCCGGTACTGCCGTATTGATGTGGATGGGCGAGATGATTTCGCAGCGCGGCATCGGCAACGGTATGTCGATGATCATCTTCGCCTCCGTCGTGGCGTCATTGCCGGGCGGATTCTGGAGCATCCTCCAGCTGAACGAGGTGTTCTGGTTCGTGGCGATGGTCCTGCTCACGATCGGGATCATCATCGCCGTCGTCTACGTCGATCTCGGACAGCGACGAATCCCGGTGCAGTTCGCGAAACGCGTCGTCGGTCGGCGCATGATGGGCGGACAGAACACCTACATCCCGCTGAAGGTCAACCAGTCGGGCGTGATCCCGATCATCTTCGCCAGCTCGATCCTGTTGCTGCCCGTGATCTTCACGCAGTTCCTGGGCTCGGGCGAGGGATGGCGCGGCGACATCGTCGAGTTCATCGACACCTACATCGTCAACCCTGACAACTTCGTGTACGTCGCGATCTTTGCGTTGATGATCATCGCCTTCGCGTACTTCTACAACTCGATCGCTTTCGACCCCGTGCGTCAGGCCGACCAGCTGCGCCGCCAGGGTGGGTTCATTCCCGGTGTCCGTCCGGGCCCGCAGACCGAGCGGTACCTCGGCAAGGCCGTCAACCGGATCACGCTTCCCGGCGCGGTGTTCATCTCGATCATCGCTGTCCTGCCGTACATCTTGTTGATCATCGCCGGCATCAACACCTTCGGGTTCGCCGGCACCAGTGTGCTGATCTCGGTGGGTGTGGCCCTCGAGTTGATGCGTCAGATCGACAGTCAGCTCACGCTGCGCAACTACGAAGGATTCCTCAAGTAGGCCACGTCGGCCCGCGCAGAAGCAGGTCGTCGTGATTCCCGGTGCTCGGCTGATCATTCTCGGACGCCAAGGTGCCGGCAAGGGCACCCAGTGCGTACGCCTCTCGCGTCACTTCGTCGTGCCGCACATTTCCACCGGTGACATGTTGCGCAATGCCGTGCGCGAGGGCACCGACCTCGGGCGGGCGGCGAAGAAGATCATGGACGACGGCGGCCTGGTCGGCGACGAAGTGATGATCGGGTTGGTGCGCGAGCGGCTCGACGAGCCCGACGCTGACACCCGCGGGTTCATCCTCGACGGGTTCCCCCGTACGATCCATCAGTCTGACGCGTTGGACGAGATCGTGATCGAGAAACCGATCGACGTCGTGCTCGACTTGAACGTGCCGCGCGAGATCGTGCTCGAGCGCATCTCCTCCCGCCGGGTGTGCCGCGACTGCGGTACGAACTACACCGCCACCGGGAACGATCCGGACCCGTGGATCTGTGATGTCTGCGGCGGCGACGTGCAACAACGCGCCGACGACACACCCGAGTCGGTCAACCGTCGACTCGACTTGTACGAAGAGCAGACGGCTCCTCTGATCGATCACTTCGATGAGCAGGGTCGCCTCGCGGTGGTCAACGGCGTAGGGCATCCCGATGCCGTGTTCGACCGGCTCGTGAAGGCCGTCGAGCGGAATCGGAACTGACGATGTCCGGCACCGACCTGCCGCTCGGTCGCGACGACTCGTTACCCGATTCCGCGGTGCTGTTGTTCGACGGCGACTGCGGAATGTGCACCCGCAGTGCCCGGCTGTTGCTCAAGCTTGTCGGCGCGTCGACGCTCGACTCCGACGGCGAGCGTGTCGACATTGTCCCCTCCCGGCGACCCGGGGTGTTGCAGCGCACGGGCGTGACCGCCGAGCAGGCGTCGGCGTCGGTGTGGACTGTCGCAGACGACTCGACGGTGGTTGGCGGGCCGGCGGCCATCGCGTTGGCGATCGCTATCGGTCGTCAGCAACGGTGGCCGTTGTGGCCGTTCGCCGTGCCGGGTGTGCAGTGGCTCCTCGACCGGATCTATGCCGCCATCGCCGCCAACCGCGGCAGGTTCCCCGGCGAGACTCCGTGGTGCGAACAACACCCCGAACACTGCGTGTAACACGTCTCTGGGACGAGCGTTACATGACGGCGCCGAGGACGTCGCGCATCGACACGATGCCGGCGAGCGTGCCGTCGTCGTTGCGTACTAGGACGTGGCGGATGTAGTCCTCCATCATCTCCTCGGCCACGTCGCGCACCGTCGAGGCGGTGGCCGCCCAACGGAGATGGGTGCTTTCGATGTCGCCGACCGTGGTCGCCGCCAGGTCGGTTCCGGTAGCGACAGCACGGAGGATGTCGCGTTCGGATACGACACCTTCCACTCGTTCGCGGGTTCCGACGACGAGGATGCCGTATCCCGCCGCGTGCATCTTCTCCGAGGCTGCGAGCAGCGAGAGCGTGGGTTCGACGGCCACCACGTCGCCGCCGAGGATCGACGCAACCGGTGGAGAAGTGAAGCCCATCTCGTCGTCGAGTGGAACGAGGTCACCGATGTCGGTCATCGTCGGGTCCTTTCGGGTGTAGCTCTACCATGACAATCGTTGGCAGCACTCGGCCAGTGACCAATGTCCCTTCCGGCGCGCCGCGTGCCAAGCTGGCGCCATGCCGGTCGGCAGACGAGAGCATCGATGACGACGAATCAGACCGCCTTCGGCGCCATCACCACGGCGGTGCGTCGGTGGACGCCCGACCCACCGAGTCCTGACGCACAAGCGGCGATCGAGGAACTCGTTCCCGACGAAGATCTCGGCCCCTACCTCGGTCGGTTCTCGATATTGGTGGTGCTGTCGGCGAGCATCGCCGCCTTCGGCCTGCTTGCCGACTCCGCGGCTGTGGTCATCGGAGCGATGCTGGTCGCTCCGATGATGACGCCGATCACCGCCGCTGCCGCTGCGGTCGTGATGGCGATGGGCAAACGTCTGATCCGGGCGCTGTTGGTCATCGTGGTCGGAACTGTCGCGGCGATTGCTGTCGGTTGGCTCACCTCCTTTGTCGCTGGCGCCGAGGTCACCGCAGTGAACGACCTTCCCGGAGAGGTGACATCGCGCACCTTCCCCGGCCTGCTCGACCTCGGCGTCGCGATCAGCGCTGGTGCCGCGGCCGGCTACATCCTGCCGCGACGGTCGGCCACCTCCGCGTTGCCTGGCGTGGGCATCGCTGTCGCGCTGGTCCCGCCGCTCGGCGCCGTTGGCATCACGCTCGAGGTCGGCGCCCGTGATCTCGCCGCCAATGCGCTGCTGCTGTATCTCACCAACCTTGCCGCGATCATCTTCGCGGCATCGCTCATGTTGTTGTTCTCCGGCTTCCGACCGGCCAACCGGCAGGGACGCAACGCGGTGACCGGCGGGTTGATCTTCACGCTCGCCGCGGTGATCGCGGTCGCGGTGCCGCTCACGTTGCACACCCAGTCGGCAATCCGCGATGTGTCGTTGCAGCGTTCGGTGTCGAGCGCCGTCGTCGCATGGGACGACACCGTGCGTATCGTCGAGATGAACGCCGACATCGTCGGTGGCCGCGCCGATGTCGAGTTGCTCCTGTCGGGACCCAACGCGCCGCAGCCGGCGTGGCGACTGGCGCGGGAGATCGACTCCCGTTTTCGCGGGGCGGTCGACCTGCGACTGTTCTACCAACGCGACGAATTGTTCGAGGTCAGCGTCCGTTGAGGCGCGACATACGGCGTCGGGCCTGGCCGCACAGGGTCGCTGGCGCGTTTGCGTCGATGACCATCGTGGCATGCGGAGTCGCCGGCGGGAGCACGGACGATGCCGCACCCATTGCGATCTTCGGTCCGTATCGGGGAAGCGATGCCGATCGCTGGATCGAGGTGATCCACGCCTACACCGAGCCACGCGGTCTCGAGGTGCGGTACATCGGTAGCGAAGACTTTGTCGTCGACCTCCAACAGCGCATCGGGGAGGGCAACGACCCACCCGATCTCGCCGTTGTCCCGCAGCCGGGATTCGTGATCGAGCTCGCTGAGGAGGAGGCCATCGCGCCGCTCGGCGATGACACCGTGGCCGAGATCGAGGCGAACTATCCCGCTGCCCTCGTCGAGCTGATCGACCAGGACGATGAGGTGTTCGGGGTGCCGTTTCGGCTCACGATGAAGAGTCTCGTGTGGTACCGCCCGGAGGTGTTCGACAACAACGGGTGGTCGACGCCAGAGACGATGGCCGAACTCGCCGATCTCGTCGACGACATCGACAACACCGACGACATCGACCCTTGGTGCATCGGCCTGGAAGCGGGATCGGCGACGGGTTGGCCGGCGACCGACTGGGTCGAGGACTTGGTGGTCCGCAACCTCGGGACCACGATCTACAACCGCTGGGCCGATGGCGATGTGCCCTTTGCCGATCCGCGGATCGAGGCCTCATTCGATGAGTTTCGCGAGCTGGCGCTCGACGGCACTCGCGCCGTCGGGGGCCTGACTGGCGTGGTCGAGACCGCAATCGATGAGGCGGTCGATCCATTGTTCGACAACGAGAGCGGTTGCGCGTTGTACAAACAAGCCGACTTCGCGGTGGAGTGGATGCCCGACGGGATCGACATCGGTCCCGATGGCGACGTCGACTGGTTCGTCATGCCGCCGACCTCGGCCGAAGAGGTGGCGCCGGTTGTGGTTGGCGCCGACCAGGTGGTGCAATTCACGTCGAGCGACGACATCGACGGCTTGATGGCCTACCTCGCCGGTCCCGACGCTGGGGCCAGCTGGGCCGCAGCGGGTGGGTTCATCAGCCCAAAGTCCACGATCTCCGTCGAGGTCTACAACGATGCGACCGATGCGGAACTCACGGCGCTGATCCAACAAGAACCACCGCTCGTCTTCGATGCTTCTGACCAGATGCCGGTCGAGGTCGGTTCGGACCTGCTGTGGTCCGAGATCACCGGGTGGGTCAGCACCCCGGGGACGTACGACGATTTCGCCGAGACGATCGACACCGCGCTGGCCGCTGCCGACGAGGCTCGCTGACCAGGGCGAGCCCGACCCGCCGGTCGACCCGTCGGCGGGGTCGTCGGTCTGGCGCGAGACGCTGATCGAGGCCATTGGTTCTGGGCGCGGGCGCCGATAGCGTAATGCGTCGGCCTGCCCGCAGGTCGGTATTCCAGCACGCCCCCGAGCATTTGCTCACCAGTCGAACGACCATCGGTCGCCAGCCTGGTCCGATACGAGGAGAAGCCCCTGCCCAAGCCGAAGGAAGATGCCATCGTTCTCGAGGGAACGATCCGCGAGTCGTTGCCCAACGCGATGTTCAAGGTTGAACTCGACAACGGCCACGAAGTGCTCGCGCACATCTCCGGGAAGATGCGTATGCACTACATCCGCATCCTCCCTGGCGACAAGGTCCAGGTCGAGCTGACCCCCTACGACCTCACTCGAGGTCGGATCACCTACCGCTACAAGTAACCCCACGAACTCGCAGAGACGAACGATGAAAGTACGACCCAGCGTCAAGCCGATGTGCGACAACTGCAAGGTGATCCGCCGGCACCGCCGGATCATGGTCCTCTGCACCAACCCCCGCCACAAGCAGCGGCAGGGCTGACCGGAACGACCTGAAAGAGTAACGATGGCACGTATCGCCGGCGTCGACATCCCCCGCGACAAGCGGCTCGAGGTGTCCCTCACCTATATCTACGGAATCGGCCGTCCGACGGCCCAGAACATGGCCGCCGAGCTCGAGCTCAGCCCAGACACCAAGGTCTCCGACCTCACCGAGGACGAGGTCAACCGGATTCGCGCCTACATCGATCAGAACTTGAAGATCGAAGGTGACCTGCGACGCGATGTGCAGGCCGACATCAAGCGCAAGATCGAGATAGGTTCGCTGCAAGGCGTCCGTCACCGCCGCGGCCTGCCCGTGCGTGGTCAGCGCACCCATACCAACGCCCGCACCCGCAAGGGCCCCAAGCGCACCGTTGCCAACAAGAAGAAGGCGGTCAGGAAGTAATGGCGAAGCCAACTGCAGGTCGCCGGCCGCGCAAGCGCGACCGCAAGAACGTGAGCACCGGCGTGGTTCACATCAAGAGCTCGTTCAACAACACGATCGTGTCGATCACCGACACCGAGGGAAACGTCATCTCGTGGGCGTCCTCGGGCGGGGTCGGCTTCAAGGGCAGCCGTAAGAGCACGCCCTATGCCGCCCAGCAGGCAGCAGAGAAGGCCGCCCGCGCGGCCATCGAGCACGGGCTGCGCCGTGCCGAGGTGCAGGTCAAGGGTCCTGGCTCCGGCCGTGACACCGCCGTGCGTTCGATCCAGAACACCGGGATCGAAGTCACCTCGATCAAAGACGTCACCCCGGTACCCCACAACGGGTGCCGCCAGCCGAAGCGACGGAGGGGCTGATGGCCCGCTATACCGGCCCGAAGGTGCGCGTCTCGCGCCGTCTGGGCACCAACATCTTCGAGAACGAAAAGGGCCGCAAGGCCATGGAGCGCCGGCCGTTCCCGCCCGGTGCGCACGGCCGAACCCGGCGTCGCAACTCCGGCAGCGAGTATCTCGCCCAGATGCAAGAGAAGCAGAAGGCGAAGTACATCTACGGCGTCCTCGAGCGTCAGTTCCGCAAGACCTACGACGAGGCGATCCGTCTCCAGGGTCCCACCGGTGAGATCCTCCTGCAGTTGCTCGAGCAGCGCCTCGACAACGTCGTCTACCGCGCCGGCTGGGCGTCGAGCCGTCCCCAGGCCCGTCAATTCGTCAACCACGGGTTGATCCAGGTCAATGGCAAGCGCGTCGACATCCCGAGCTATCGCTGCCAGCAGGGCGACGTCGTGTCCCTCGGCCCCAAGGCGCAGCAGATGATCGTGATCCAGCACAACATCGACGTCCTCGACCGATCGCTGGTCGGTTGGCTCGAGCAAGGCGACGGCGGCAAGGCCGTCACCGTGCGCAGCCTGCCCCAGCGTGAGCACATCGACGTGCCGGTCAAAGAATCGCTCATCGTCGAGCTGTACTCGAAGTAACCCTCCCGTAGCTGTCCGCACTCCGTACGAAAGGTCGGCCCCCATGCTCGTCATGCAGCGTCCCACCATCGAAGCCATCGACGAAGAAGTCGGTAACCGCCAACGCTTCGCCATCGGCCCGCTTGAGCCCGGATTCGGGCACACCCTCGGCAACTCGCTGCGTCGCACGCTGCTGTCGTCGATCCCCGGTGCCGCCATCACGACGGTGCGATTCGACGACTCGCTGCACGAGTTCGACACGATCGCCGGTGTCGCCGAAGACGTCACCGATGTCATCTTGAATCTGAAAGACATCGTCGTCACATCGCTCGCCGAAGACGCCGTCACGGTGCGGCTCGACATCCGCGGCCCCGCCAACGTCAGCGCCGGCGACATCGAGACGCCGGCCGACATCGAGATCCTCAACAGCGACTTGCACGTCGCCACGGTGAACAATAAGGGCCGCCTGGCGATCGATCTCACGGTCGAGCAGGGCTGCGGCTACCTGTCGAGCAACCGCGAAGACGACAACCGGACCATCGGACTGATCCCGATCGACGCCATCTTCAGCCCGGTGCGCCGTGTGTCGTTCGACGTCGAGCCGACCCGTGTCGAGCAGTCGACGAACTACGACCGTCTGGTCATCGAAGTCGAGACCGACGGATCGATCAGCCCATCTGACGCCCTCGCGTCAGCTGGTGCCACGCTCCGCTCGCTGGTCGACCTCGTGGCGACGATGTCCGAAGAGCCCAAGGGGCTCGAGCTCGGCGAAGTCGTCGATGCGACGGTCAGCTCGCCCGACCTCGACCTCCCGATCGAAGACCTCGACTTGTCCGAGCGTCCGAACAACTGCCTCAAGCGGGCCCAGGTCAACACGGTCGGCGAACTGCTGACCAAGACCGAAGACGACCTGTTGAACATCACCAACTTCGGCCAAAAGAGCCTCGACGAGGTGAAGGTCAAGCTCGACGAGCGCGGCCTGTCGCTGCGCGCCTGAGCCGGCCACCACGACTAGAAGAGACGATTCACGATGCCCACGCCACGACGTTCCCGACGCTTCGGTAGCTCTGCCTCTCACCAGCGCTTGATGATGGCCAACCTTGCTGCCTCGCTGTTTGCTGCTGAAGGGATCACCACCTCCGAAGCCAAGGCCAAGCATCTGCGCCCGATCGCCGAGAAGTTGATCACCAAGGCCAAGAAGGCCCAAGACGAGGGCCCGATGCAGGTCCACCGCATCCGCCAGATCGAGGCCTTCCTCGGCGACCGAGAGATGACGTACAAGCTCGTTCACGAAGTCGCCCCGCGGTACCTCGACCGCAACGGTGGCTACACGCGGATCCTGAAGCTCGGCACGCGCGTCGGCGACAACGCCAAGATGGCGCGCATCGAACTCGTCTGAACGCCGCATCGTCACAGAACGCGGCGTTGACCGTCGCCTACGACGGCAGCGGTTTCCGCGGGTTTGCCGAGAACCCCGGTGTGCGCACGGTCATGGGCGAGCTGCGCTCCGCCACCGAGCGCGTGGTCGGCGCGCCGATCGAACTCACCGGGGCCGGACGCACCGACGCCGGCGTGCACGCCTGGGGCCAGGTCGTGTCCGGCCGTCTTCCGGCGGGCACAGATCTCGACCGCCTCGCCCGATCGATCAACCGGATGTGCGGCCCCGGGATCGTTGTTCGTGACGCGCAGTGGGTCGACGACGACTTCTCGGCGAGGTTCTCGGCGACCCAGCGCAGCTACCGCTACGACGTGTGGGACGCGCTGGCGCCGAACCCCCTGCGCACTGCGACCGCCTGGTTTGTCCCGCGAGCGGTGTCTGACGGCGCCGCCCGGCCACTCGACGTCGATGCGATGAACGTCGCCGCCGAGCATCTGCTCGGCGAACACGAATTCTCGTCGTTCTGCCGACGCCCTGACGCGTTGCCGACCGGCGATACGCCGAGTTTGGTTCGCCGCGTGTTGTCGGCCCGCTGGGTGACGGTCGATGTCGACGACGCTGACCACGCAGGGCGGCTCGTTCGCTTCGAGGTCGCCGCCACGTCGTTCTGCCATCAGATGGTGCGCAGCATCGTGGGCACCCTCGTCGATGTCGGGCGGGGACGCATCGCCGCCGACACCCTGCCCGACGTGCTCGCGGCGCGCGACCGTTCGGCGGCAGGGACGGTCGCACCACCGACCGGACTGGTCCTCTGGAGCGTCGATTACCGCGGCACTCGCTGGGACGCTGGCTGATGAGCCCTCGGCGTTCTGAGAAGGTTCGACCACCGGGCTAGGCCGAACAACCATACGATCCGTGCGCCGCTGAGATGCTCGAGTGGCGCGTCGGCCATTGCCCACGTGAGTCGATACCCTGCCTGAGTGGTGGGCTCGGCTGCTGTGCTCGCATCGATGGCTTGGGCGGATACGGCAACCAGCGGTATCGAGAGCAGGCCGACCATTGCGATCCGAGCGAGGGATTTCATTGTCGCGATTCAATGGGCAGGACTCTGAGGGGCGACCTGAACGGTGTCAGAGCCGACCGTCCGTTGCGGATCCTGTGCGCTTGTGCGTCGCTACGGGTTGGGGCCGATCGACCAGGCCCGTATCATTTCACGGTTCCCTGGAGCGGCATTGGTGTCGCTGCCTGCACGACGAACGACGAAGAGAAGCACTGCGATGGCGACCTATACACCCAAAGCCCACGAGATCGAGCGTGCGTGGCACGTGGTCGATGCCGACGGCCTCGTCCTGGGCCGCCTGTGCACCGAGGTAGCGCGGGTGCTGCGCGGCAAGCACAAGCCGACCTACACGCCCAACCTCGACACCGGCGACCACGTGATCATCGTCAACGCTGACAAGATCGTCATGACCGCCGGCAAGGCCGAGCGGACGATCAAGTATCGGCACAGCGGCTATCCCGGCGGTGTGAAGTCCGAGTCGTACGCCCACCTCCACGGCCGCAAGCCCGCAGAGGCTGTACGGCAGAGCGTCCGCGGCATGTTGCCCAAGGGCCCGCTCGGTCGCCAGCAGCTGTCGAAGCTGCAGGTCTACGCCGGCCCCACCCATCCGCACGCGGCGCAGCAACCCGCACCTCTCGAGATCCCGGGCGCCGTAGCTCGCTGATCGGCCAAGAAAGAACCACCATGTCGACTGCACCGCTCACTCAGACCACCGGCCGCCGCAAGGAAGCCGTCGCTCGCGCCCAGTTGCGTCCTGGCTCTGGCCAGTTCACGATCAACGGCAAGACCCTCGAGGCGTACTTCCCGACTGCGGTGTCGCAGATGATCGTGTCGGAACCGCTCACGGTGACCGAGACCCGCGAGCAGTACGACGTCACCGCTTCGATCACCGGAGGTGGCGCGAGCGGCCAAGCCGGCGCACTGCGCTTGGCGATCGCGCGCTCGCTCGTCGACCTTGATCCAGAGTTGCGGGCCCCGCTGAAGAAGGCCGGCCTGCTGACGCGCGACCCCCGTAAGAAGGAGTCGAAGAAGTACGGGCTCAAGAAGGCCCGCAAGGCACCGCAGTTCACCAAGCGCTGATCCTCGGCGTCTCGGCCGCCGCGTACGTGATCGTCGAATGAAGTTCGGAACCGACGGGCTGCGCGGCCGCGCCAACGTCGACATCACCCCCGAACTCGCGGTGGCGCTCGGCCGTTCGGCGGCTGCAGTCCTGATCGGTGAGGGTCCTGCCCGCGTCGTGATCGGTGGCGATACCAGAGCTTCCACGCCGATGCTCGCCGCGGCGCTCGCCGCAGGTTTTAGTGCGTCTGGGGTGGAGGTCATCGACCTCGGAGTTGCGCCGACGCCAATGGTGGCCGATGTCGCCCGTCGCCGCAACGCGCTCGGGGCCGTGGTGTCGGCGTCGCACAATCCGTTTCACGACAACGGAATCAAGTTGTTCGCCAGGGGTGGCGCCAAGCTGCGCGACGAGGTGGAACGCACGATCGAGGCGCATCTCGAAATGAGCGCCGCGGGGCCGAGCCCGGCGACCGCTCACATCGGAGTCGACGTCGGGGGTGTGGCGTCGGCGCACGCCTCCGCTCGAGACGAGTATCTCGACCACCTCCACTCGGTGATCGAACGGCGGACCATGCCCGGGATGCGCATCGTGGTCGATGCCGCCAACGGAGCCGCTGCTGAGTTGGTGGCGCCATTGTTTGCCGCCGTCGGAGCGGATGTGACCGTCCTCGCTGCCGCGCCGGACGGTCGCAACATCAACGATCGCTGCGGAGCCACACATCCGGCGCTCGTCGCCGATGCGGTTCGTGCGCGCGGCGCCGACGTCGGCATCGCCCTCGACGGTGATGCCGATCGACTGATTGCTGTCGATCACACCGGAACCGTCGTCGACGGCGATCACATCATCGCGATCTGCGCGCGCGACATGCGCGAACGCGGCCATCTCGCCGGCGACACCGTCGTCGTGACCGTGATGAGCAACCTTGGGTTCCGGCTGGCGATGGCCGACGCCGACATCGACGTGGTGGAAACGCCCGTTGGTGACCGGTACGTCCTGGAGGCGATTGCCGAGGGCGCCTATTCCTTGGGCGGTGAGCAGAGCGGCCACGTGGTCTTCGCCGATCATGCGACAACCGGAGACGGTCTCCTGACGGCGTTGATGATGCTCGACGTCGTCCAGCGGTCCGGTCGCTCGCTCGCCGAGATGGCAGCCTCCGCAATGACGGCGTTGCCGCAAGTGCTGGTCAATGTTGAAGTCGCCGAACGCCTCCCCGATGTCGCCGATCTCGTCGCCGAGGAGATCGCTACGGTCGAAGCTCGGCTCGGGGAGCGCGGGCGCGTGCTCGTACGGGCGAGTGGGACCGAGCCGCTGGTGCGGATCATGGTGGAGGCGCCGACCGATGAGGTGGCCACGGCCGCGGCAAGTGAGCTGGCGGAGGTCGCCCGCCGCCGGTTCGGCCGCACCGATCCGTCGGTGGACGATCGGTAGCCTGGCCGCTCATGTGCGGCATCATCGGGATCGTCGGGCGAACGTCGACTCGACCGACTCCTTCGCTCGACGAACTGCTCATCGGCTTGGACACGGCCATCGAGGCCTCCGAAGACCTGCCGGCGGCCACCGCCGCGGCACGCAGCGTCGACCGTCAGCTGCGAGGTGTGGCAGGCGTGCGGGCGATCCTCTCGGCGCCCGAGGTGTCGGTCGGCATCATCGCTCGTCTCGATCGGCTCGACGCGGTCGCCGATGCCAGCGAGGCACAACTCGATCGGCGTGCTGCGGAGCTGAGCGCACCCGAACTCGAGCAGGCCAACGCCGAGATCATCGCCTTGCGCGATGCCCTGTGGGCGATCCGCAACGACCGGCTTCGGATGGCGTCGGCGGTCGCGGCGATCGCCGGAGTCGACGTGGGTACCGATGCAAGTGCCGCCTACCTCGCCGGGTACCTCGCGATCGAGCGGGCATGCACGGCGATCGATCGGCTCGAAGTCCGCGGTCGCGACTCCGCGGGCGTCCACGTGTACGTGTGGAACCACGACCTCGACGATGCATCGCTCGAGGCGCTCCTCGCCGAGCGCGGGGACGACCCGCTCTTCCGTTCAGGCGCGGCGGTCGCCGTCGCGCCCGGCGTGTTGTCGTTCGTGTACAAGACCGCCGCCGAGATCGGTGAGCTCGGTGATAACACCGCAGCTATTCGTCGTGGTGTTGTTGGCGACGAGCTGTTGCGCCGAGTGCTGCGCAGTCCCGACGCTCGGATAGCGGTGTTGGGCCACACACGGTGGGCCAGCGTCGGGATCATCAGCGAGCCCAACACACATCCGCTGAACTCTGTCGAGGCTGCGCCCTCCGGACTCGTCAGCGATGCGGGCGCCGACCCGTACGTCGTCGCCGCCCTCAACGGTGACGTCGACAACCATGCCGACCTTCGGGTCGAGCACCACTTGGCGATCCCGACCGCCGTGACCACCGACGCCAAGATCATTCCGACGCTCGTCGCTCGCCGGCTCCGTGACGGTGTGGCACCCGTTGAGGCGTTCCGCCGAACCGTTGCCGAATTCGACGGCTCGGTGGCGATCGGAGCGGCCGTGGCCACCGACCCGGGCCGACTGTTCGTTGCGCTGCGCGGCAGTGGGCAAGGCCTCTACGTCGGGTTTGCCGACGACGCGTATGTCGTCGCCAGCGAACCGTATGGCGTGGTCGAGGAGTCCGACCGCTATCTGCGCCTCGACGGCGAACATGGCGGTGAGATCGTCGTCCTCGACGGTGATCGTGACGGACCCGACGGGCTCGAGCGGTTGGCCTATGACGGCATTGCCGCGCCGGTGACCGAGGACGACGTGGCGATCGCCGAGGTGACCACGCGCGACATCGACCGCGGGAGTGCGCCGCACTACCTGCTGAAAGAGATCACCGAATCCCCGATGTCACTCGCCAAGACGTTGCGCGGCAAAATCGAGTCCGTCGGGGATGAGCTAATCGCCACTGTCGGCGATATGGCGTTGCCGACGACCATCGCACAACGTCTCGCCAATGGGACGATCATGCGGGTGCGGGTGATCGGCCAGGGCACCGCGGCGGTCGCCGGGCAGAGCACGGCGGCACTGCTCGATGAGCTGACCGACGGCGCGCTCGACGTCGATGCGATCACGGCGACCGAGTTGTCCGGTTTCGCCATGCGCCTCGACATGAGTGACACGCTGGCGATC
>JBCDFR010000058.1:0-18199 GCA_039177505.1 Actinomycetota bacterium
CTCGACATCCCGGCATACGGCGCCAAAGTCGCCGACATCGACGATGAGCAGTGGATCGCCGGATTCGACGCGATGGTGCACCCGTTGATGCGACTGGTGCGCGCTGCTGCGCCAACGATGGCGACGCGCGGCGGCGGGTCGATCGTCGCGCTCGGATCGTCGTCACCGTTGCGCCGCATGAAGCCCTACGCAACGAGCTACGTCGCTGCTCGGGCGGCTCAAAATGCGTTCGTCCGCTCCGCGGGCCATGAGCTCGCCGGAGCCAACGTGCGGCTCAATGCGATCGCCCAGAACTTCGTGCGGAACGACACGTACTATCCGCCATCGATCATGGACAACGAGCGCTTTCGGGAGCGCCTCCGCACCGAGGTCCCGGCCCAGAGGCTCGGTGAGCCACATGAAACCGCCGAACTCGCGTTGTTCTTGGCGTCTGCTTCGTCGTCGTTCGTCTATGGCCAGGTGATCAGCAACGACGGCGGGTGGTCGTAGCGCCTTCGGTGCACCTAGGCGGCCGGCATGAGCTCGACAGCCGCAACGCTGGCGTGCTCTTGGCGCCGAGCGCCAGCCAGGTCGCCTGACCAGGTCGCCGTTGCCACCGAGAGGTCGAGCTCGATGCACGACGGGATCGCGCTGCGCTGATGTCCAGGGTTGAGCACCCACGTCTCGCCGCGTCGATCAATCCACGAGCCCTGCTGGGTGAACGGTGCGTCGTGGATGTGCCCGGTGGCGGCGAGCCATGGTTGGTAGTGATCGATGAGATCCGCCAGGTGCGAATCGCCGCAGTCGCGGCATCCGTCCCAGGCCGTCATCGTCCCTGCGACGGGCGCGTGGTGCAGCCACAACCATTGGCGGTCGCCAACGAGTGGAGCATGTGCGGCGAGCTCGGCATCGAGCCGGCGCCGCCCGTTGGGCCCGTCCCACCAAGGCAACGAGCTGATGGCGACGTTGTCCCACAACATGAGGTTGCCATCACCACAGATGTCGGCGGGAAGATCTCGGACCCATTGCGAGTGTCGCTCGCCGTCGGCGTCGACGGCATCGAGATCGTGATTGCCCGAGCACACCGCAACGGGCACCCGCTCTGCGAGGTCGGTAACGAAACCGGTTGTAATGGCGGTACGCAATGCCCCGGGCAAGCGCATGCCAGCGTCATCGAAGTCGCCGGGAAGTGCCACGAGGTCGTAGCGATCGCTATTCGCCAGCACCCAGTCGAGGTGCGGACGGTGCCCGTGGAAATCGGCGACGACCAGCACCGTCCCCAGCGAGCGTTCGATGTTCACAGTGGTCGGGTTGGACTCCATCTCGGCTTCCATAACGACCACCACACTCCGCTGTTCCAGCTGATCGACGCCTGCGACGAACCTGAACGGAGTCTGTGAACGCGGGCTTTTGTCGACTCCGTCAGCGAGCGAGTGTGCGACTTTTGCGCATCTTTCGAAGCCCAACCGTTTCCCCTCACGGTCGGCATCGACGATGACGTCATGACCGATCGACACGCCGCATCCGACACCGACTCCGACCCCACTCCCCCGCCAGCAAGCCGGCGCGTCAGTCGGAGATCGATGCTCAGTGCGGCGGGAATCGGCGTTGGCACACTCGCGATCAGCGGAGGTGGCGCCGTCGTGGGCAGTCGTCGTGATCGCCGCGGTGATCGCAACCTCGAGTCGGGCGGGAATCCGGCTCCCGGCACCGGGGGCGATGCCGGTGGCGTCGATGCTGGCGCCGACGGTCAGCTCGATCAGTTCTCGCGCATGTTCGATGTCGATCGCTTTGCGGAACCAAGTGAGGAGCTGACCGCTGCACTCACCGAGTTGGGCCGGCGCGGCGGACCCATGGATGCCAACGATCCACTCGACGTGGGCCCGGTCCGACTGCTCACAGAGCCCGAGTTCAGCGTCGGCAACCCCAACAATCCGACACACACCGCAGGCGTCACCTTCGTCGGCCAGTTCCTCGACCACGACCTCACCCGCGACGCAGGGAGCACCCTCAACCAGCCGACCGGGCTGGGCCGAAGCATGAACCTGCGCACGGCACGTTTCGACCTCGACTCGGTGTACGGAGGCGGACCGCGGGAGATGCCAGCGCTGTACGAAGCCGGCGACCAGTTCAGGTTCCGGGTCGAATCCGGGGGCGTCTTCGAAGACCTCCCCCGAGACCTCGACGGGCACGCCGTGCTCGGCGACAACCGCAACGACGAGAACATGATGATCAGCGGCCTGCACTGCGCGTTCCTGTTGGCCCACAACGAGGCGCTGGATCGCGCTCGAGCAGTGGGACTCGACGGCGAAGAGGCGTTCAATGAAGCGCGCCGCCAGTTGCGCTGGCACTACCAGTGGCTGATTCTCAACGAGTGGCTTCCCCAGTTCGTCGGTCAGGAGTTAGTCGACGACGTCCGCGCCAACGGACGCCGGTTCTACACCGACCAGCGGCCGCGCATCCCGGTCGAATTCCAGACCGCCGCCTACCGCTTCGGACACTCGATGGTGCGACCGTCGTACCGGGCCAACCTCGCTGGCGATGACGGCGAGCCGTTCTTCGGGTTCGTGTTCAGCCCCGATGACGTCGACGCCGGCGACCCCGACGACCCCGATCACCTCGTCGGCGGGCACCGCGCGCCTCGGCGGTTCATCGGGTGGCAGACGTTCTTCGACTTCGGCGACGGCGAGGCCCGCCCGAACAAGCGGATCGATACCGCCTTGTCGACGCCCTTGTTCCAGCTGCCGATCTTCGCCATCGGGTCCGACCGCGCCGAGGACGCCGGTCCGCTGTCCCTGGCGACGCGGAATCTGCTGCGCCACACCACATGGCGGCTGCCCTCGGGGCAACGTCTGGCAACGATCATGGGCGAACCGGTGATCGGCGCCGTGGATCTCCCCGACCTCGAGGGTCTCGGCGCCGGGCTTCAGGAGAGCACTCCGTTGTGGTATTACATCTTGCGCGAAGCAGAGTTGATCGCCGACGGACTCCACCTCGGGCCCGTGGGCGGACGGATCGTCGCCGAGGTGTTCGTTGGCTTGCTCGAACTCGACCCGACGTCGTACCTCCAAGCCAATGATTGGCGTCCGACCTGGCCGGTCGACGACAGCGATACGGGGTTCCGCACCACCGACCTGCTGCGCATGGCCGGCGTCGATCCCGACCGGCGCGGCCAATAGAACAACGATCGGGCACCGGGTCGCGGCCGTCCGATGTCGAGCCGCCCCGCCGGACATCGAACAGTCAGCGGAGGCGATAACGAATCGGTAGCTGCTTGTGTCCGCTGACGAAGACGCCCTGCACTGTGGTCGGTGTGCCGGCGATCTCGAGCTCGTCGATCTCGGGCACGAGATGCTCGAACAATGAGCGCATCTCCAGCCGCGCCAGCTGGGCGCCGAGACAGAAGTGCATCCCGAAACCGAAAGCGATCTGCTTGTCGGCGTTCTCACGCTCCACGTCGAACTGCACGGGATCGTCGAACACTCTCGGATCGAGGTTCGCCGCCGCGAAGTTGACCATCAACCAGTCGCCCTTCGAAATCGGCACGCCAGCGATCTCGGTGTCGTCGGCGGCCTCGCGCATGAAGTGTTTGACGGCACTCGACACGCGGATCATCTCCTCGACGCCGTTGGCGATGAGCTCCGGACGCTCCTGGAGCAGCCGCAACTGCGCGGGATTCTCGGCGAGCCGACGCATCCCTTCGGCCATCGATGCCGAGGTGGTGTCGTGCCCGGCCGATGCGATGATCACGTAGTAGCTCATCGATTCGAGGTCTGGGAGCGGCTCGCCATCGATCTCGCCATTGGCGATCAGCGTCGCCAGGTCATCGGTGGGATGGGTCCTGCGCGCCACGGTGAGCTCGGTGAAGTACTGATAGAAGTCCATCAGGGCGAGCGTCGCCTCATCGCCGGTGGGGGCGTCGCGGGCGAGATCGGGGTCGGTCGACCCGAACATCTCTTGGGTCAGCTTGAGCATCCGTGGATAGTCGCTCTCGGGGAGCCCGAGTATCGCGAGGATCACCTGCAACGGGTAGACCATCGCTACATCGCGATTGAAGTCGAGCTGACCGCCTGAGACACGCATCGTGTCGAGCGCCGCACGGCTCAACTCGTCGCAACGCGCGCGGAGGCGCCCGATGTTCGCGGGCTTGAACCAATCGCTCGTCAGTCGGCGGTACTTGCCATGGTCGGGGTCGTCCATGTGGACGATCGTGCGAATGTTGATGCCGGACTCATCGCGTTGCCGAAGCATCTCGTCAGAGATCAGAATCGCTTCGGGCTCGGTCTTGAACAAGTGACTCTGGCGCTCGATGTCCATCACCTCGGGATGTCCGATGACCCCCCAGAACGGTCGGAACCCGGGTGCCTCGATGCGGTGGATCGGGCCGGCCTCGTGGAGCCGCATGATCTCGTCGCGCCATCCCTCCATGTCGCCGTAGCGCAGCGGGCTGTGGAACACATCGGTCGGCGTGGTAGCAGTCATGGCAGTCTCCTCTGGATCCGGCCCTCAACGCGGTCCGGAGCCGTGGCTCACCGTACGTCGACCGAACCCGCTCTGGCGATGCCGACGTCATAGCGCCGCCCATCGGCAGTGTGTTGCGACTGGCTCACCAGTGGCGGAGGTCGATCAGCCACCGATCGAGCACCGCACCGTCGGCACACGGATCACCCTCGACGACCCACATCTGTTCATGCCGAGCAACCGTCGGGTCGACGTGGCCCGGGTGCAACGCGACCCGATCGCCGACCTGCCAGCGATCGAGTTGTTCGGGTAGCAGCGTGGTGTGTTCGTCGGAGCAGAAGAAGACCTCGCCCGGCCCGTCCCAGGTGGGATTGCCATGATCCATGCCGAGCGACTTGAGGCCGACGTCGGCGATAATCCAACCCTTCGGACTGACCGAGATCACCGTGCCGATCACCGACAGTGCCTGTTCGAACGGCAGGTCGAGTTCGTCGTACTGGGTGTCCATCAGGCAGTACGAACCAGCCTGGATCTCGGTACACCACGTGTTGGTGTCGAAGGTGCCGGTGCCGCCGCCGGACACGACTGCCCCGCCGATGCGGGCATGCGCATCGGCCAGCGTGGCCATCGCCCGCTCGATCTTGGCGACCCGCTCAACGCGGTCATGGACCATCATCAGGTGTCCCTCGTACCCCATCACGCCGCGCACCTCGAGGCCAGCGCGACGTGCCCGCTCAGCCAGCCGAGCACCGGTGTCAACATCGCAGCCGCAACGCGGCAGACCGACATCGATGTCGATCAGCACCGAACGGATGCCGCCATCGATCGCCTCATCGAGAACGGCATCGGAATCGACGGCCACCGTCACGTTGGCGTCGAGCTTGCCCAGCCGAGCGACGTCGAGCGACTCGTTCGCCAGGAGGAGATCGTCGTCCAGGCCCGCGGCGGCCATCCCTTCGATCTCTCGCGGTGTCGCAGCGCAGAACCCGGTGTGCCCGGCCGCCGACAGCTCGGCGGCGAGCGCTGTCGACTTGAACGCCTTCACGTGCGGTCGCAGTTGTAACCCCGGGCGTACGGCATCCATCGCTGCACAGTTGCGGTCGAACGCGTTGCGGTCGACCACCAGGGCCGGGGTCGGCAGAGCGCTGGCAATCGCCGGTTCGTCGACAGAGGTCATCTCGGCAGAGTAGGACGTCCCCTCCACCCCCTCTCCGAAATACCGGGGATTTCGTGCGCGATTCGCACGTCTGCGCGAACAGAAAGGATGAGAGTCGGCAACGTCGGCGCTCAGATAATAATTCGGTCGCGATGTCGACCCGCGGTTTCCGGCATCGCCCGGAGGAGGAGCGCACCGACGATCGCGGCGACCGCCGCTACAACCATGAGCTCGTCGACGTCGCGACGGCTGGCGACCAGTCCGACCACGAGGAGCCCGATCGAGCTGCCGAGCACCTGGAACGACACGAGGAACGACTGAAAGGTGGCGCGCACCTCGGTGGCGAACAGCTCGGCCATGTATGCGCCCGCGGCCGGCCAGATCGCGGCGTTGGCGAACACGATCAGCCAGTACCCCGGGGCAAACGTCGCCTGGGTGCCGAGTGGAAAGATGATGATGACCCCGACTCCCAATGCGATCAGCGACGCAGCGATCGCCGGGCGACGGCCCCAGCGATCACTGAACTGCCCGCCGACGACAAACCCGAGAATGCCGAACGGCGCTCCCAGGATGAGCACCGCCGAGTACGTCAACAGCCAGTCGTAGTCGATCGTCGCCACGTGGGATGCGTAGAACAACGCCGAGGTCTCGACGGCGCCGTAGACGAACTGGATGAGGGCGAGCCGCAACATCCACGGCCGGTACTCGGGTGCGATCGTCGGCCAATACGAACGTTGCAATCGGTCACTCGACTCGGCCTCCTGGAACGCACCGGTCTCGTGCAGCGACCGGCGCAACCAGATCACGAGCGGCATCAACACAAGCGGCCAGACATACAGCACGCGCCAGCCGAGCCGGCTCTCGTCGGCGAGTGGCAAGAGGAAGGCCAGCGTTCCCGCACCGAGGCCCGACAGCGCGCCGAGCACGGCCAACGCGCTGCCGCGGCGCTCGGTACGAACCTGCTCGGAGATGACGACGGTGGCCACCGCCGTCTCCGTGCCAACAAAGACGCGCACAGCTGCGCTGAACACGACAAAGACGTAGAGCCCCCACGACACCGCCGTCAGCCCGGTCGCCAAGGTGAATCCGATCATGGATACGACGAGCAGCCGCTTGCGCCCGATGCGATCCGCGAGGCGAGCCACCGGGATGCTGCCGAGCCCGATGAATCGGACGACCGCGGTAGCGATAGCGAACGCGGATGCGGTCACACCGAGCCCGACCGAGATCGTGCTGGCGCCGATCGATAACAGCGAGCTGTCGTATGTCTCGAAGTACCCAACGAGCAACAGCGGTCGAACCGCCGCCCACTCGGCGCCGGACAGGTGGACAGCGCGGGCGAAGCGGCGACGCAGCGTCATGTTCGATCAGGCTCGCAGCGCCGCAACACCGCGCCAGACTAAGGATCGAGACCACGACCCGCTGTGCCCATGGGCGCAGTTCGATTGGAGCCGACATGAGTGACAAGTGGACCACCGAGGACATCGCCGACCAGAGCGGCCGGGTGGTGGTGATCACTGGCGCCAACACCGGTCTAGGTCTGGAGACGGCACGAGCCCTCGCCGCCGCGGGCGCGACGGTGGTGTTGGCGGTACGCAACACCGACAAGGGCGGCGCGGCAATCGATGACATTCGCGCATCGACACCGTCTGCCGAGCTCGAGCTCCTCGAACTCGATCTGGCGTCGCTCGCATCGATCCGAGCCGCCGCCGAGCAACTCCATGACGCGCACGGTCGAATCGACCTGTTGATCAACAACGCCGGCGTCATGTACACCACCCAGCAGCAGACCGCCGACGGGTTCGAGATGCAGTTCGGCACGAATCACCTCGGCCACTTCGCATTCACCGGCCTCGTCCTCGATCAGCTGCTTCCGGTGGAGGGATCACGAATCGTGACGGTGAGCAGTGTCGGTCACCGCATCTTGTCGTCGATCGACTTCGATGACATCAATGCCGCTGACAGCTACAACCGCGTGTCGGCGTACGGACGCTCGAAGTTGGCCAACTTGTTGTTCACGTACGAGCTGCAGCGCCGGCTCGCCGCGGCGGGCGCGGCCACCAATGCTCTCGCCGCACACCCAGGGGGCTCCGACACCGACCTGGCACGGCACATTCCGGGAGCGGACTTCCTCGCACCCCTCACCAGCAAGCTGATGCAAAGCGCCGCAATGGGCGCGCTGCCACAGCTGCGAGCCGCAACCGACCCCGCAGCGTCGGGTGGGCAGTACTACGGACCCGATGGATTCATGGAGCTGCGCGGGTACCCGGTCGTGGTGCCATCCAGCGCACGTTCGAACGACGTCGAGTTGCAGGAGCGCCTGTGGGCGGTGTCCGAAGACATGACCGGTGTCGTGTACGGCTTCCCGGATGCCGCGTGAAGATCCAGGCGAGCGGCAGCTACCAGGACAGCACCCGCGCCGCCTGTGGGCCGTCGTTGCCGGCCAACAGTGAACGGTATGCCTCGATGATCGCATCGACGCCGACGCCGTGTTCGATCGCCAGCCGGGGGCGGAGCCACGGCGTGAACTGACCCCACGCAGCAGCGAAGGCGGCGTGGTATGCGTCGGGGCCTTCGGCTGCGGCGCGCTCCTCGGCGACGTCGGGGATGAAGAACAACCGCGGTGTCGGACCGACCGCGTCGCCGGTCGCTGCGCCGGCTCCCTGATGCGTGGCGCCGAGCATCACCGAGTCGACGAGTCGATCGCCCAACGCGAAGTGGATCCGCTCGCTGACATTCGGGCTACCAGCCGCGTCCACGTACGCCGCCGGGCCGTCCACCCCATCGAGATCGAGTTCGTCGTACGTCGTGACATGGTCGTAGACGTCAGACCACTCGACGAACGATCGGTTCCCGACCGAGGTGACACCGACCGCGGTGATCGGTGCGTCGCTGTGCCGCAAGGACCAGGCCAACGAGAGTGCCGTCTTGCTCGACGCGCTCGACACCACGACGCTCCTCACGCTCGCAGCGAGCTGCTCGGCCAACGCCCATCCCGTCATGAACAGCGCCCACATCACCGCCTGCATGTCTTCGTCGTCAGCGCTCCAGACCGGATCGGCCGAACACCGGTAGTACCGGTTGTACCACGGGTGCAGTCCGACGCGATGCGGGCTTCCATCGGCAAGGGCGAGGGCGTTGACCGCAGTGGCCTCGATGACCAGATCGGTAGCCATCGGGAAATAGCCGAACAGCCGCGTGCCAGCCGGAAGGTCGTCGTGCGCCGACTCGACAACGTCGCCAAAGCCCCATACAGGTACACAACCGCTGCCCTCCCCGACAGGAAAATACGACCAGTAACCCATGGCGTTGCCGAACAGGGCGTAGGTGATGTTGTTGGTCGTCAGGCCGAAACGATCGATGGCCACCCGCAATTGGCCATCGCCCAGTTCCACCGGGGCATCGACTCGGTCCGCCGCGATCTTGGTGAGGTCGTTCTTCGGCACGATGAGGCGCGTCGCCATCGGATCTCCTCCTCAGAGTTGAGCACAGCGTGACAGAACGACGCAGCGGACATCGGCACGGACGACGTGCGCCGCGTGCAAGGTGATACATCGTTGGTAGCGCTGCGCTACCGAGTACGGTCGTCGGCATGACCAAGATGCGCGACATCGGCCATCAGTCGTGCACGCTGGCCCACGCGCTGTCCGAGATCGGCGATGCATGGAGCTTTCTGATCCTACGCGAGGCCTTCTACGGACGGACCCGATTCTCCGAGTTCGTCCGCTACACGGGAGCGCAAAAGACCGTGGTGTCGGCGCGTTTGCAGCAGCTCGTCGACGCCCAGGTGCTGCGGCGCGAGCCGTACTCCGAGCACCCTCCCCGCGATCGCTACGTGTTGACCGAGAAGGGCCTCGACCTCTCCGACGCGCTCCTCGTGCTCGGAGAATGGGGACGCCGCTGGGCCGATGACGACCGGCATTTCTCCGTGAGCTTCGTCCACGAGGCGTGCGGCGAGCTCGTCGACCCACGCCTGCACTGCGCAGCGTGTAAGGGGCCGGTAACCCGCGAGAACACCGCGCCGCGCGTCGAATAGACCTGCGTCAACTCGTGGCGCCGAGCGCCTTCCACTCGGCCTCTTCTGGCGAACCCGGCTCTGGCAGCAGCACTCCGCCCTCCATCGTGTACGACGCATCGATATCGACCAACGATGCGGTGATCGTTGCGACGTCGATCCCCGTGTAGTCGGCGAGCGCAGCACTCAACCGCGACGTGATCTCCGCCTTCTGTTCGGCATCGCGACCGTGGCGGATCGTGCCGAGAACCATGGCGTTCTGACCGTCGGCGAGTTGCCCGTCGTCGTCGGCGTACACCACGTGCACGAACGACGGCGGTGCGCCGGTCACCGCGCAGTGCACCTCGACCACGTCGTTGGCGAATGCCTGACGTTGGTCGCGGTCGATCAGGCCCGGTCGGACGAGGGTGCGATACAGCGGCATCAGCGTTCCTTCTTGCGTGTGGAGTCGTTCATACAGTCGGCGGTTCGGCTGGCGTGATGGCGACGACGATCTCGTGATCGGTGCAACCGGTGACGTCGGTCCACAAGTCGCACACGCCGCGCATGTAACGCTCGCGTTCGGCCAGGGTCGGCGAGTATTGCAGCCGACAAGAAATCACCGACGATGTGCTTTGGCGACCCTCGGTGAACATGTATCCGTCGGGCACGAGACGCCACGACACGTCGATCTGCTCGGACGGATAATGCGTTGCATGCAGCGTTTGCAGGCGACCCTCGAGTTCGGATCGTGATGCCGCGGCGATGCCGTCGGCTTGGATGAGACAGCTGAAAGTACTCATCGCACCGGCGCAGATTCTGCGTGACGCATCGCCCCATCGTGGCCGAGAATCGGTGGGTAGTCAAGAACTACCTACGACGGCGCGGAGCGCGACGGTGCGGGCCCGCTTCGGCTGGACGCACGTGTGCCATGCTCGATGACCGAGACGACACCAATGAACCGAATTCAGCGGGGCACGCTCATCGCCACAGGCCTCGGCCTGTTCATGATCTTCCTCGACAACCTCATCGTGAACGTCGCGCTGCCAGAGATTCAAGCGGAGTTCGGTGGCGGCGAGTCGGCAATCCAATGGGTCGTGACAACCTATGCGATCGGTATGGCGGTCCTCATGATGTCGGCCGCGACGATTGCCGATTCCCGAGGTCGACGTTGGCTATACGAGGCGTCGATCACCACTTTCGTGATCGCATCGGTCTGCTGTGGGCTGGCCCCATCGATCTTGGTGCTCAACGTGTCGCGTGGGGCGCAAGGCCTCGCCGCGGCCGCCGTGAACGTCGCCTCGCTGGCGCTCGTGAGCGCCGCGTTCCAAGACGCCAACGGCAAGGCGAAAGCGATCGGCATCTGGACGGCGATCGCGTCGTGCGGCATGGCCCTCGGCCCCACGATCGGCGGCATCCTGACAGAGTTCGTCGGCTGGCGCAGCGTGTTCTTCGTTAACGTGCCGGTCGGGATCGCGGTACTCGTGTTGTCTCGTCGTTTCGTCGCAGAGTCGAAGGATCCCAGCGAGCAGGGCACCGACGTTCCCGGACAACTCCTCTACATCGTCGCCGCCGGATCGTTTGCGTGGGCGATCATCCAGGGTCCCCAGACCGGGTGGACCAGCCCGTCGATCCTCGCCGGTGTCGCGCTGTTCGTCGTCGGCCTCATTGCGTTCATCTTCTGGGAGCTGCGAACACCGGAGCCAATGATGGATGTTCGGCTGTTCGGCAATCGAACCTACTCAGTGGCCATCGTGACACTCTTCGTCGCGCTCTTCAGCGGGTACGGGATGCTGCTGATGCTGACGCAGTACTGGCAGAACGTTGTCGGCTATTCGGTGTTGATCACCGGTCTACTCATCGTGCCGTTCTCGTTCTGGCAGATCGTGCTCGCTCCGCTCGTCGGCGGGTGGGTAGTTCGCACGGGCAGTCGGGTACTCGTGTTGGTTGGCCTCGGCGCGCTGGTCGTCGGGCTGGTGACAACAATCGCCGGCATCACGATCAACTACGCACTCGTGGTCTTCGGCGTAAGCGTCGTCGGGCTCGGCTTCGCGTTCACCATGACACCAACGACCGCGATGGCGATGAGCAGTGTGTCCGAAGACCGCGCCGGCATGGCATCGGGCATTATGAGCTCGCAACGAGCGATCGGCTCGATGGCCGGCTTTGCGGTCCTCGGCACCGTGCTTGCCAGCTGGCTGGGAGGCACCCTCGACGAGAGGCTGAGCACCGTGATTCCGGACGCGCAAGCACGCGAAATAGCCGTCGAAGAGATCATCGACAGTGCAAACCCGCGGGCGTACTCCACAGCGATCGTGCCGTCGAACCAGATCGAAGGGTCCACTACATCGATCGACGATGAAGTCGTGAATGCGGCCAAACTCGACTTCCGCGAAGGCATTCAGCTCGCTCTTGGGTTGGCGGCGGCGCTGACGGCGATCGTATTGGCCCTGTGCTGGCGATGGCTCCCGAAAAAGGAGGAACTCGCCGCCGAAGAGGCGGCGAGTTCGAGGGCGACGCGTTCGCCGCCGCTCAATCAATAGGACCGGAGGTCCAACGAACTCAGTTCGTCAGCCACCAAAAGGACGTGAGGGTCTGGCGCACCTGCTCGTCGAACCCGGTGGTTCCCGGCACCTGCTCAGCCGGCGTTGCGACGAGGTCGCCGTCGGTATCCGGAGCCATCATCGGCATGACCGTGATCGCCATCTCGCCGTCGGCGAGCTGGTTGGTATCATCGTCACCGGGAATGTAGATGGCAGAAGCGGCGCCAGCGGCGGGGATCGTGACTGCGGCCACTGCTGCGGTGGCGATGGCAACTCGGCGAATGCTCTTCATGATCTGACTCCTCGTTCTGTGTCGGGTGTATTGGGGCGTCTCCCACTCTGCAGACGCACGCCTGAGCGCCGCATGTCACCAACCTGAGGCGAGACCGAAATTCGAGACGAGGCGTCCGCCTGATCGCTACCGGTCGATGACGGTCACGTCGACTTCGGCAACGCCGTCGACGCGACCGTGCAGACGGTCGCCCGGGTGTACCGCGCCGACGCCGGAGGGCGTCCCGGTCATGATCAGATCGCCGGGCTGCAACACCAGCAGGGCGGACAGCTCGGCGATGATCTCGGCGGGACGCCAGATCATCTGTGCGAGATCACCACATTGCCGCCTGTCTCCGTTGACTTCGAGCATGATCGCGCCGGCGTCGACATGACCGACGTGTGCGACCGGGACCACCGACGACATCGGCGCCGCGCCGTCGAATGACTTGGCGGCATCCCAGGGTCGCCCCGCCGCCTTGGCGACCGCCTGTAGGTCACGCCGCGTCATGTCCAGTCCGACGGCGTAGCCGTACACGTGCTCGAGGGCGACGTGGGCGGCCACCGCGTCAGCGGTGCGCCCAATGGCCAACACGAGTTCGATCTCGTGGTGCACCTCGGTGGTACAGGACGGATAGATGAACTGCGCTCCGGGTGGCAGTACGCACGATGGCGCCTTCTCGAAGAAGAACGGTGGCTCGCGGTCAGGATCGTGACCCATCTCGATGGCGTGCTCGACGTAGTTCCGACCGACACAGAACACACGATGGACCGGGAATCGACCAGCACTGCCACGAACGGGCAACGTCACCGGAGCGGGCGGGTCCACCACCAACGCTTCGGGGGCGTCGTCCACCGACATGTTCGGAAGCTAGCGCAGCGTCAGTAGAGACATGCGCAAACCCTGGAGACGCACGATGCGAACCTGCGTGTTCGAGGCCACCCGTGTCGGCGCTGTGACGGGTCAGCGACGAACAGCGTCGGTGCGACGGGCGACGGTGTCTGCGTCGGCGCCAGGGCCGACCGACGAGCGCACGTTCGAGGGCGTCAACGGCTCCGAGCAGTGGCCGCACACAACAGTGGGATCAGCATCGTGCCCACACGCGGTGTGGGTATTGACGAGCGGGGGGCCACCGCCGGCGTCGAGGTGGGTGTCGCCCCACTTCGTCAGGGTCATCAACACCGGCTGCAGATCGCGGCCCATTGCGGTCAGGCGATACTCATAACGCGGCGGGTGCTCGTCGTAGAGCGTCTGCTCGAGTACCCCGGCGTCGACGAGACGCTTCAATCGATCCGACACCACACTCGGTTGCGCACCGGTGAACGCCACGAAGTCGCCGAAACGGCGATTGCCGAAGAAGGCCTCGCGCAGGATCAGCAGGACCCACGCATCGCCGATCACCGCAGCCGAACGCGCGATCGAGCAGGCTTGTGTGCCGATCTTGTCCTTGCGCACTGGAACGACCCTACTGGCCAGCGTCGCCGTGCGAGCCGACCGCGCTGATCGCCGCCCGCGGCCGGGCCCCGAACGCGACATCTCGGCGCCCGTGGCCGCGAGTTGCGCGGCCACCGACGCCGAGAGTCGGTGGGGAGACTGCAAGAACTCAGATCACGACGGTGGCGCCGACGAACTCGACGCTGAACGCCTCGCACCAGACGAGAGCGGTGTACTCGCCTGGCGGGAGTTGGGTGCCGGGCGGGAGTTCATAGTTCTGGTCACCGATGTTGCCTTTCAGCGCCCCGAGGTGGATCGAGCCATCAGCGAGCGAGATCTGGTTGGCGCCTGGCACGAGGTACACCTCGAGGTCTGGTCCGTTCTCGATGTCGAAGTTCTCGAACCGCAGCGTGAACGAACCGTCCGGATTCTGGAAGATGCCGGCATCGCCGACCCCGTCGTGACCGGCGAGCCCGACGAACTGGCCGGCACCGAGCAGGACCGGTCCGCTCGGTGCGGCGTGCGCCGACTCGGCGGATGCCTCAGCTGGTGCGACTTCGGCAGCGGGTGCCTCGGCCTCGGGCTGGTCATCGGCCGGCTGTGCCGCCTCGACCGGTGCCGCCTCGACCGGTGCCGGCTCTGTCGGTGCCACCTCTGCCGGTGTCGGCTCGGCCTGCACCTCGACCGCCTGGTCGGTGGCAGATTCGACGACCGGCTCAGAAGTCGCTTGCTCGCCAACTGGTTCGGGCGTCACCGGGGCAGCGGGATCGGCGGTCACTTGGTCGGGAGCTGCCAGCTGAGCCGAGATCGAGGTCGAGAACTCTTCGTCGACGACGTCGTCGACGAAGTACGGCGACAACAGCCACCAGTTGACGATGACGAACGGCACGACGAGCACCACGATGCGCACGAGCGCCGGCACTCGCAGCCACAACATGGTGACGAAGCCGAGGGCGGCAAGCGCGGTGCCGCCGAGAGTGAACAGGATCGTCCGCTCGTTCTCGAACGGCGCTTCCAAGATGTTGGGCTCGATCACCACGAGGGCGAGCAGTACAGCGCCGATGACGGCGCCGACGAGGTACTCGAGACGGGTGATGCGCCTGATGAGCGTGCGCACGAGGGAGTCGGACTGGAACTCGTGCTCGGTGTCGGGGCGCTCGCCCGCTGGGGTGGGTGTCAGTGTGTCGGTCACGTCAGCTACAAACCGCGGTCCCCCGATGCGGATTTCCGGCGGCCGGTTACGAGATCGAAAACGAGTGCGAACCGAACGGTGAAACGCCAGTTCAGCGCCCATCACGGCAACGCGGAGGGCGGTTCGAAAGGCACCTCACTACTGTGCGGTCGGCAACCCACCCCGACGAGGAGGAGCAGAAGACCGTGGCGATATCGGAGTCAGAGCTGGACAACGCGCGTACCGCATGGGGAGACGGCCTGATCGCCATCTCGGCGGCATTCGACGAGGGCGGCATTGACGCTGCACGTCCCGTCGCCGACGGCATTTTGGACGCCGCGTACGGCTACGGCCTCGGGCCGGTGCTGTTCAAGCCGACGATGGCCAGCGGCGCGCAGACGTTCCGGCCCACCAAGCAGGGGGCATTGAGCTATTTCGTCGGCCACGACGACGAGTTCCCCCTCGACGGGGGCTTCGGACTCAAGGGCTGGCGGGAGATGCGCTCGGAGACCTCGGCGAGTTTCATCGACGGAGACGTCGCCATGTGGATGGGCTGGGTCATCTTGACCGACAAGGACGGCGGCGTGACCACGGTCGACAAGAGCTGGGGATACAAGAAGGATGCCGACGGCGTGCTGCGCATCGTGCTGCACCACTCGTCGCTGCCCTATCAGGCCCTGTAGTCCGGAAGCCGTACCAGCCCGCAAACTAGCGATCGGCTAGGTGATGGTCTCGCGGGGTGGTTCGTTGAGGTTGAGTCGGGTGTTCATGTCGAGGTTGAACCGGCCGTAGGGGTTGATGTAATTCCAGAACAGCGGGGTGAGCGCGCGGTGTTCGTTGGGACCGATGAGATCGTGAAATCGGGAGTATCGAGCACGGCTTGGAGCAGCAGGTGTTGGGCCGTGCCCCGTCCTCCTCTCGGCTGAGGTGACGCCCGCCTGTGCGCCAGCATCGATCGCCGCCTTCTTCATCCAGTCCGACAACGTCATCGGATGGATCCCGAAGTCCTTTGCGATCTGCTCGAGGATCGTCCCCTCGAGACGATTCCTCGCCACCTTCACGACGTCGTCGCGGAACTCCTGTCGGTACGGCTTGGGCATGATGTCATCCTCTCAGGCCCACCCATCGGGCAAGCCAGCTCAGATGTCACCTCACAACGCGCGGCAGTTCCCCACGTCGCGACCGTCGTTGCGGAGATGTCGGTCTCTTCGGTCACGACCTGTGCGGCGTTCACGGCGAGGGTAGGGTGCGAAACGTGGCGTCTCCTCCAAACGGTGCTTGTGTCCCAAGCGTTCCGTATCGTCTGACGACGTAACAGACATACAACATGGCTGGACTTATGAATATATACGGCCTTAGAGAACGGAAGTACTCGGCGTATGTTGTCGGCCTTCTGTTTGCCCTGTCTCTGCCATTCTATCCACAGGACGTAGCGCTTGGGTCTCCTCCGAGTCCAAGTGCTATGGCGGCTGAGCAGCCCTACAAGAACGTGAACCTGCTAGGCCATTGGCAGGATGGTAGTGACTACTACGTTCACGTTGAGTTCGAGAAGTTGGCCTGTGAGTTCTTGTGGCTAGAGGTATACGGCTTATCGGAGGGTGGCCCTTCTTCTTTGTCGTGGAATGACATCGACGGCGAGAAAGGTGACCGCGAGCCTGGCCTGCACGGATTTACTCTTCAGATTGATCTGGAAGGCAAGCAGTTCAGTTCACTTGAGATCGTTACCAGACACCTTTGCGACAGCGGATTCTCCGACAATATCTTTCTCCAAATCCCTTTGCCGGTTGTTGCCCTGGCTTGATCTAACGACCTTGATCTAGGGTCAAGCCGACCTTGCGGGTGGCGAGACGGTGTGTGGTCGCTACTGACTTGAGCTCGATCTGCAGCGAGGCGAGCTGCCGGACTCCTCGCGAGAGAATGCGCGGTTCCAGCCTACCGATTCCTGGCGAACGCGGGATGGATGAAGTTCCTCGGACCTGCGTTCGGGACGAAGTATCGCTACTTCGCACCCCAGTCGGCGACGGGTCCTCCCGCATTGATCCTCGACAGGATCGTGAGCGCAGCCGCGCGATCGTTGGGGTGTTGGTAACGACCGTGTCATGAGCGGCAAAACAGCCGCGAAACCCCTGCTCAGAGCTGCTGCTGTCCTCTCGTGCAGCTCCAGCTGCACCGGCTCGGGGCTGAACGCGAAGTCCCAGCTCAGGAAGGATGGCGACAGCGCTCTTGCCTCTGGTGACACGTTCGTTACCAACACCCCAGCCAGCACCCCAGGTCGATTCGGCGATGTCGCACTGTCGGCACACCTCCTCGACCGTTTGGCCTCCCGCCAGCAGCTTCTGACCCTCGGCGAGTCTGCGGATGATCTGTTCCGGTGTGTGTCGTCGTCGAGACATCGTCGGTCCTTTCTGCCCCGGCCACCATGGCCAGGACGATCAGACCGCAACTACTGGACCACTCCCAGGGGCTCACCGCATGACCGTCACTCATCCAGGTGTCGTGGATGCCAAGGGGGTCGCACCGTCCGCGGCGCCAACACCGCTGTGGGTGACGACGGCGGCGATCGCGGCTGCTCTTGCTGTCATTGCCGCAGCAGATCAGGGAGTTCTCAGGTTGCGTTTGTGTTCCCCGAATATTGGGCCGAGTTGAATCCCGGCCGGTTAAAAGCCAAGTCACCCCGCATATTCACCCCGCATATTCGGCCATGGTTGGCCGAGGAGTCTTCATGTTTAAGTTGTCCCCCCGCGCGGATCGACGCGTTGTTCGTCGTCGGATGTCACCGGTTGCTGCTGTTGGATTGGCCGCTGCGTTAGCGGCCGGCACGACGGTTGCTGCAAACACGGTGAGCCAAGAGCCCACAGCATCGACGGCGTCGACGTTGCCGACAGTCACGCCGATCTGCACCGAGGAGTACCCGTTCGGGCCCCAGGGCGACATTTTTCTTTTGTGCGAGGTGACGTCATCGGGAGTGGTCGATCTCCCGCTCCTTCGCAGCGGTCCGCTGTACGTGCATGCCGCCGGTCAACGCGGCGGATGGCCTAAGGGCGGCGGGGGTGGCCGGGCACAGACGCTCATCGATTGGGATGCATCCGATGACCTCTACGTGTACATGACAGCAGGTGATCCAGAAGACAAGTATGCGGGCGGTTCGGCAACAGTTGTGACGACCGCGCCGATCGAGGACAGCACCATC
>JBCDFR010000059.1:0-17882 GCA_039177505.1 Actinomycetota bacterium
ACGCCGATCAGAATCCAGATCGTCCAGCGGGGGAGTCCGCCGCGGCCGCCTGCACCTTCGGTATCGCCGTCCTGTGGCTGCGATTGGTCGTTGTTGCGGTCAGGTCGGTCGCTCCGGCGACTCGGCTTGTCGTTACGTTGTTGACCTCGTCCAGCGCCCGGCGGCGGAGGCGGCGGCGGGGGCGGCAGGTCGTTCATGACCCCATGCTAGTGGAGCATCCACCGTTCACCGTTGCAGTGCGCATACGGTTTTGAGCGATGGCACAATGGCGCACCGGCATCCCGACCAACGACGCGGTCGGCGCAGGTGCACAGCGCCAGTGCTCGCGCACGGGTTGTTCCGAACCGGCGGCGGCGACGCTCACGTATCACTACGACCGATCGCAGGCCTGGCTCGACGAACTCAGCGAACGGCGCGATCCCCACTCCTACGATTTGTGTGAGCGGCATGCCGCTCGTATCTCGGTGCCGCATGGTTGGCACCTCGACGACCGACGCGACGACGGTCTCGGCGCATTGATCGCCGTTTGAGCATCGCCGCCTGAGCACGCGCCCACGCCGGTAGTGTCGGAACGCGTGGCCGACCCCATCCGCCGGGCCCAGCGGGTGACGCCGCCGGGCGGCCGGCGCACACCGAAGTCTCCGATCCGCGCCGCGTCTGCGGCGCCGATCGATCCGACCACCGCGGTCGTGACGTTCGTCGCTGCGTGGCTCGGCGGTCAGGTGCTGTCGTCGATCGTGATCGCCATCACCGGAGGTGACCCCATCGACGAGGCGCCGATCGGTGTGCTGGCTGCTGCGCTCATCGCGGCGTGGACAGCGCAGCTGGTCGGCATGTGGGTCGCGTCGAACCGCGCGGGCACCGGCGACCCGCGCATCGACTACGGCATCGACGCGGTGCCCGCGGACGCGGTTGGTCTCGGCATCGGCGTGTTGTCGCAACTCGTCGTGATTCCGGTGATCTACCTGCCGCTGCGGGCCGTGTGGTCCGACACGTTCACCGACGAACGGCTCGAGGAGAACGCCCGCAGCCTGGTCGACCGTGCCGATGGGGCAGCGCTCGTCGTGTTGTTCCTGCTCGTCGTCATCGGTGCCCCGCTGGTGGAAGAGCTCTTCTACCGCGGCCTGTTGCAGGGCCCGTTGGCGGCGCGTTTCAACGACGTCGTGGTCGTGGTGGGCGTTGCTGCGGTGTTCGCATTGGTCCACGTGCGCCCGGTCGAGTTCCCCGGACTCTTCGTGTTCGGGCTGATTCTCGGCGTGTGTGCGCTCTACACCGGTCGGCTGGGGTTGGCGATCACCGCGCACATCGGCTTCAACGCGACCGGGCTGTTGATGGTGCTGTGAGGTGTGTTGTGACGTGTCCGGAGCGGCGTCCTTTGCCATCATGATCGATTGCGGATTGCCCCGCTCCCGCGTGCGAGTTCATGACGACTGACGACATCCTCACCGACGACACCCTCATCGAGGCGCCGGAGTCCGACCCGCTCGAAGCTGCCGCGCCGGCCAGCGACGACGGCGCGACCGGAGACGGCGAACTGGACGGAGCACCGGCGGGGCCGTCGGCCGCGCAACGAATCGCACGACGCGTGCTTGCCCGACCGCTCGCCTGGTGGAACCGGCCGTGGACCACGCGACGCGTCGTCGAGGTCCTGGTCACGACCTCCATCCTCGTCACGATGACGGTCGTCATGATGATGGTCGTCCACTTCAATCCGGTCTCGGCCAGTCGCGACCTGATCTTCGACGTGAACACGCCGACCGGTGGCGACATGGGTGCTCACGTCTGGGCGCCGGCGTTCTTACGCGACAACTTCCTACCGAACTTCCAGCTGTCCGGTTGGAGCATGGACTGGTACGGCGGGCTTCCGTTGTATCGCTTCTACATGGTCACGCCGGCGCTGGCGATCGTCGCCCTCGACGTGGTTTTGCCGTACGGCGTGGCCTTCAAGTTGATCGCGATTTCGGGCCTGATCACGTTCCCCCTCGCCTGCTGGGCGTTCGGCCGGCTGGCCAACTTCCGGCACCCGACTCCCGAGCTGTTCGCCATCGGCGGGGTGTGCTTCCTGCTCGACGAGAGCTTCTCGATCTACGGCGGCAACGTGAAGTCGACGATGGCGGGGGAGTACTCGTTCTCCATCGCGCTCACCTTGACCATGGTGGGGTTGGGGCTGTTGGCGCATGGGCTGCGCACCGGACGATTCCGCGTCTGGACCGCCGTGGTGCTGGCGCTTGCTGCGGTGTCACATGGCATCGTGCTGATCTTCGTCGCTGTCTCGGCGGTCATCTTCAGCCTCGTCTGGATCGACCGGTGGCGGCTCAAGTACGCCGTCACCACCGGCATCACCACCGTGCTCCTCGCGGCCTGGTGGGTGGGGCCGTTCCTCTTCGGTCACGAGTTCATGACCGACATGAAGTACGGGTTCCGGCCGGAGGGCGCCAGCGACTCGTTCTGGGACATGTTCTTCCCGCTGGCCGCACCGCTCAACTTCATCATCACCGGTCTGGCGGTCATCGGTTTCGTGGCGATGGTGATGCGCCGCAATCTGAACGGCACCGCCATCGGCGTGATCGCGCTCGTGCTCGTCGGGCTGGTGTACATCACCCGCGACAGCCTGCCGGTGATCGGCCTGTTGTGGAACCCGCGCCTGCTGCCGTTCCTCTACCTCTTGCGCTACCTGCTGATGGTGATCGGCGCCCTGGAGCTGATCACGTGGATTGTCAATGCTGCTCGGGGACGGCTGGCCTCCGAGCGGATGCGCACCTATGAGAACGCCGTCGCTGCCGGTGTGATCACACTGTCGGCGTTGGTCGTGTTCGGCTGGATGTACGAAACGCTGCCGTTCGACGGCCGTCGAACGGAAGGCGACACCACGGTGTACGCCTGGGGACCGTTGCGCAAGACCCCAGAGGCAGGGCGAGCCGTCGCCGACGGATGGGCTCGATACAACTTCACGGGGTACGAGGACAAGCCCGCATACCCGGAGTACTACGACGTGGTGTCGACGATGGACGAGATCGGGCAGGACCGCGGTTGTGGCCGGGCGATCTGGGAGAACAACAGCGACAACGGGCAGTACGGCACGACGATGGCGTTGATGCTGCTCCCGCATTGGACCGACGGGTGCATCGGCTCGATGGAGGGGTTGTTCTTCGAAGCCTCCGGGACCACGCCGTACCACTTCCTCACGGCGGCGGCGATCTCGGAGAGCTCGTCGAACCCCGTCCGGGAACTGCGGTACACGAACAACGACGCCGAGATCGGTGTGCAGCACATGAACGACCTCGGCGTGCGATACCTCATGGTTCGCACCGATGCGGCCAAGGACGAAGCAAGTGCGCAGGACGACCTCGTGTACCTGACCACGTCGGGCCCGTGGGACATCTACGAGCTGAGTACCGCCAGCATCGTCGAACCGTTGACCGTGCAGCCAGTGGTAGTGAACCGTCGCGACGGCGACCCCCGCGAGCGCAATCTCGAACTGGGCACTTCGTGGTTCCAGCGTCGCGGCGACTGGCCTGCGATCCCGGCCGACGACGGACCGGACGACTGGCAGCGGATCGATGTCGAGATCGACCTCGACGCCCGTGTCGGTGAACCCGATGAGCGGAGTCGCAACGTGGACTATGTGGTGCCGACGTCGGCGATCGAGCCGGTGGCGCTACCGCCCGTGACGGTGAGCGACGTCGAGATCGAACAGCAGTCGATTCGGTTCTCCGTCGACGAAGTCGGTGTTCCCGTACTGGTCCGGGTGAGTTATTTCCCGAACTGGGAGGTCGAAGGTGCTGAGGGCCCGTACCGCGTGTCGCCCAACCACATGGTCGTCGTCCCGACCAGCGAGGAGGTCGTGCTGACGTATGGCCGCACGCCACTCGACTACTTCTTCTACGCCCTGACGATTGTCGGTATCGGCCTGTGTTTCTTCTGGCGGCGACGCGGCGACGTGGCGTATCCGTCCGAGCGGCCGTACTTCGGCCCGCCGCCGCCCGGCTTCGGCGACGACGTCGATGCTCCTGCTCCGGCCGACGCCGGCGCGACGAGTCCGCCTGCCGGTTCCGAGATGATGGCGGTCGGCGGCCTCGACCTGTTCGCCGCGCAGACGGTGGAGACACCCCGATCAGGGGTGCCCGTGGTGGTTGCCGATCCTCCGCTGACCGACGACCTCACCCAAGGTGTTCTGCGCCCGGACCACACGCTCGACGCCGACGCCGGGCGTCCCGACGGCGACCTTGCCAGTGAAGATCGCGGGCAGGGCCCGCCCACCCCCGACCCCCGGTAGCGTGTCGCGCCGCATGTCGGTGCTCGATCAAATCGTCAAGGCCTACGACATCCGCGGCACCGTCCCGGATCAGTTCGACGAGCCGGTGGCTCGCGCCCTCGGTGTCGGCTTCGCTTCGCTGGTGCGCGCTGTCGAGCCCACCACCGAGCAGGTGATCGTGGCCCGCGACATGCGGCCCTCAGGACCACGCCTCGTCGGAGCATTCACCGACGGAGTGCTCGCTCAGGGGCTCTCGGTCGTCGACATCGGGCTGGCGTCGACCGACATGATGTACTTCGCATCGGGCCGGTACGACTCGCCTGGCGCCATGTTCACCGCCTCGCACAACCCTGCGGGCTACAACGGCATCAAGTTGTGTTTCTCCGGCGCTCGCCCGGTCGGCGCTGACACGGGCCTGAGCGACGTCAAAGCGGTCGCTCAACAGGTGCTCGACGACACGGGACCGAACGATGCCTCCAAGCCGCGCACCCGGACCGAGCGCAGCGACGTGCTCGAGGGATTTGTCAAGCACGTGTTGTCGTTCATCGATGAAGTCGACATCGGTCCGCTGCGGGTCGTGGCCGACACGGCAAACGGAATGGGTGGTCTGGTCGTCCCGGCGCTCTTCGAGCGGCTCGGTGTCGAACTCGAGGTGCTGTACGGCGAGCTCGACGGGACCTTTCCCAATCACCCGGCCGACCCGCTCCAGCCCGCCAACCAGCGCGACCTGCGGGCGCGAGTTGTCGCGGGAGGGTTCGACATCGGGCTCGCGTTCGACGGCGACGCCGACCGGGTCTTCGTGGTCGACGAGACCGGCGCCGGTCTCAGCGGATCGACCACCACGGCGATTCTCGCCGCGGCGACGCTGCGGGAACACCCGGGTGCGACGATTCTGCACAATCTCATCTGCTCGAAGGCCGTGCCGGACGTGGTCAGAGAGCTCGGGGGGACACCCGTGCGGACCAAGGTCGGGCACTCGTTCATCAAGCAGTCGATGGCCGAGACCGGCGCAGTGTTCGGCGGCGAACACTCGGCGCACTACTACTTCGCCGACAACTACAACGCCGATAGCGGACTGATCGCATCGCTGCTCGTGCTCGCTGAGATGACTCGCGAGTCGGCGCCGCTGTCGGTCATCCGCGAGCGCTTCGAGCGCTACAGCTCGAGTGGCGAGATCAATACCGAGGTCACCGACGCTGCTGCTGTGATCGAGCAGGTCAGTGCCACGTACGACCACTGCCAACAAGACCGCTTGGACGGCTTGACCGTCGATGCCGGCGACTGGTGGTTCAACCTGCGCCCGTCGAACACCGAACCGCTCCTCCGTCTCAATCTCGAAGCGGCCGACCGGGCGGCGTGCGACGAGCGGGTCGCTGAGGTGTTGGCGATCGTCACTGCGTGACGGTTCGGGCGTAGGCTCCCCGCCATGGCCCTCGCTCCGCAGCTGCTTGAGATCCTCGCCTGCCCCGACGACAAGGGACCGCTGTTCTACGTCGAAGACGAACAGCGCCTGTACAACCCGCGGTTGCATCGCAGCTACCGCATCGATGATGACATTCCCGTGATGCTCATCGACGAGGCGACGACCGTCGACGACGCCGAGCACGCGCGGATCATGGCGTTGGTGGCCGAGCGTGAGCTGTCGCCGACCTTCGAGCAGTAGCGGTCGACCGTCGGCCCCAGCGGGCATTGCGGTCGCGTTGCGTTGTCGAATCGGCGCTCATGTTCACGGTCGGTGATCGGGGCTCAAGGTCCCTCGACGATCTGCCGAAGATTCTGGAAACGCACTCGGAACGTGCGTGGAAGCGCCCCAGGTCTTGATGTCGAAGAGGTTACGATGCGCTCGATGAGCTTCAAGCGAACCACCCGCGCCCTGCTTGCGGTTGCTCTACTCGGCGTGGGTGTGTCCGTCGCCGCGCCAGCTGGGACGCCGACGGCCGGCGCGCCGGCCGCCTGCACCCTGTGTGCTGGTGGCGAGTTCCACCCGCTGAACCCGGAGCGAATTTTTGACAACCGCGCGCCGGGGATCAACTCGCCGGTCGGACCGAAGGCCACGTCACCCGGCGGCAGTGAGTTCACTGTGCAACTGTTGGACGAGGGTGGCATCCCCGGCGACGCATCCGATGTGCTGGCCGTCGTGGTCAACGTCACCGTGGCCGATGCCTCCCGACAAGGTTCGTTGGCGATCTTCCCGACCGGACTCGCCGACGGTGGCGCCGGCACGTCGTCGCTCGTCAACTATCTCCCCAACCGCAACACGCCGAACGTAGCCATTGTCGGCGTCGGCAACGGGGGCACAGCAACGGTCCGCCTGACCACACCGTCGGGTGCCGGCACTGCGAACGTGGCGATCGACGTATTCGGCTGGATCTCGACGTCGAACAACGACGACGACGGCGCTCGTTTGATCACGGCTGGCCCAGGTCGAATCTACGACAGTCGCGAGTCCGGTGGTGTGCTCGGTCCCGATCGGTCGCGGGCCGTGCAGGTGCTCGGGGCTGACGCTCCCGGACAGCCAGACATCGTGCCCGATCGTGCGTCGATCACCGGCGTCATGATCAACCTGACGGCGATCAACCGCGAGCCTGGCAGCGCTAACACGAACTTGGCCGTGACGCCCAACCCGTTGCCTGCGGGTACGCCCGCGAGCACGTCGAACACCAACGTGGTCCCCGGATTGGTGAAGGCCAACCTGGTGTTCGCGCCGATCGGCCCGGACGGTCAGATCCATATCAAGAATCGCAACGGCAACATCCACTTCGCGGTCGACGTGCTCGGATACTTGGAGACCGGCAAGTCGGTCGACAGTCGTGAGGGCCGGATCATCCCGCTCGACGCGCCGTTCCGGGCCTTCGACACTCGTCAGCCGGAGTTCGAGAATATTCCGCTCGGGTTCGGCAGCGCCGAGGACTGGAGCTTCGAGGCCTTCGCCAATTCGGTGACCATGCCGTCAGGTGGCTCGAACATCCCCGTCGGCAACCAACTGGCGCTGATCGGCAATGTGACCGGCACCGGCCTCGAGAGGCTGTTCCCGACCGTTCCGGTGAGTACGTTCATCTCGGCGTACCCGGGCGGAACCGCACGCAGCGAGACGTCGATCATCAACGTCCCAGAGGGTGAGAACGTGCCGAACATGACGCTGCTGCGTTATGGCACGGTCGACAACGATCCGTACGTGGTGCAGATGTACAACCACAACGGAAGCATCCACTACCTCCTCGACGTCTATGCCGTCGTCCTCGCCGACTAGGCGAGGACCAGACAGATCGACACGTCCTCGCCGACTAGGCGAGGACCAGACAGATCGACACATCACCGAAAAACCGGGGATTCCGTGCATTTTTCGCACGAGATCGCGACAATTTCCGAGGTCGGTGTCCGTTGGTGTGGATCCCGCAGGGCATACACTGACAGCCCCTCCGGGCTGATCTGATCGGTGCCTGAAGGCCCCGGCCCGGGCCGCAACCGCAACAAGATGGTCCCGGCGCGTCGTCTGACTCGGCCGGGAGATGGTGAGGTCCGTCATGTCCACGTCAACGTCCACACCTGCCACCACGCGCGACTTCCGAGTCGCTGACTTGTCGATGGCTCCGTTCGGCCGCAAGGAGATGATCCTCGCCGAGCACGAGATGCCCGGCCTGATGGCTCTGCGTGCCGAGTACGGCGAGTCCAAGCCGTTGGCGGGCGCACGCATCTCCGGATCGCTGCACATGACAGTGCAGACGGCCGTGCTCATCGAGACGCTGACGACGCTCGGCGCTGAGGTGCGTTGGGCCAGCTGCAACATCTTCTCGACTCAGGATCATGCTGCCGCCGCGGTCGTGGTCGGTCCCGAGGGCACTCCTGACGACCCGCAAGGGGTGCCGGTGTTCGCCTGGAAGGGCGAAACGCTCGAGGAGTACTGGTGGTGCACCGAACAGATGATGACCTGGCCCGACAGCGACGGCGCCAACATGATTCTCGACGATGGCGGCGACGCGACCCTGCTGTTGCACAAAGGGGTTGAGTACGAGAAGGCGGGTGAGGTCCCCGATCCGACCGCGGCGGACAACCCCGAGCTGGCGATCGTGCTGGGACTGCTGCAACGGTCGCTCAAGTCCGATCCGGGCAAGTGGACACGGATGGCGTCCGGAATCCGCGGCGTCACCGAGGAGACGACCACCGGCGTCAAGCGGCTCTACAAGATGATGGACGACGGCGAGTTGCTCTTCCCAGCGATAAACGTCAACGACTCGGTGACCAAGTCGAAGTTCGACAACCTGTACGGCTGTCGCCACTCTCTCGTCGACTCGATCAGCAGGGCGACCGACGTGATGATCGGCGGCAAGACCGCAGTCGTGTGCGGCTACGGCGACGTCGGCAAGGGTTGTGTTCAGTCGCTGCAGGGCCAAGGCGCCCGTGTGATCGTGACCGAGATCGACCCGATCAACGCATTGCAGGCCGTGATGGAGGGAATCCAGGTGCTGCCGCTCGAAGACGTGTTCGATACCGCAGACATCTTCGTGTCAGCGACCGGCAACGCCGACATCATCCGCATCGAACACATGCAGCAGATGAAGCACAACGCCATCGTGTGCAATATCGGACACTTCGACAACGAGATCGACATGGCTGGTCTGGCTCGCTCGGGCGCCGTGCGCGACGAGCTGAAGCCAGGCACCGACGTGTGGACATTCCCCGAGGCCAACGCCGCCGGAGGGAGCCAGATCATCGTGCTCGCTGAGGGTCGACTGGTGAACCTCGGTTGTGCAACGGGACATCCCAGCTTTGTGATGTCGTGCTCGTTCGCCAACCAGGTGATTGCGCAGATCGAGTTGTTCAATCATCCAGAGCGCTATCCGCTCGGCGTGTACGTCCTTCCCAAGCACCTCGATGAGAAGGTCGCTCGCCTCCACCTCGACGCTCTCGGGGTGAAGCTGACGTCGCTCACCGACAGCCAGGCCGAGTATCTCGATCTCGACCCGGGCGGCCCCTACAAGCCCGAGCACTACCGCTACTGACACGTCCGGGCTCGGTCGCCTGGCGGCTTCCCCTCGCCTCTGAGCTCCCGCCGCTGCGCTCCGGTCGCCCGCCTGAGCGCGAGCACGCGCTCGACGTAGATGTCCAGCGCGTTCGCGCGCTTTGGCGCCTTGCCGGGCCGCGTGTGACGACGCCGGCGGGCGAGCGCCATGGGCGCGAGCTCGGGAGGCGACAGGAGCCCGCCCAGGGCGACGGAGCTCGCATTGATTGGACCGGTGGGGTGTCATCGGTCACAATGTGATCCGACCGAGGGGGGTTCCACTGGTGGATTCGAAGCTGGCCAATCCGCGTATCGGGGGGCAAGAGACCGACGAGCCGCTGCTCGTGGTGGATGACCTCCGTACACACTTTGCCGTCGGGGCTGGGACTGTCAAGGCGGTCGATGGTGTGTCGTTCACCCTCCATCGCGGCAAGACGCTTGGTGTCGTCGGGGAGTCGGGCTCCGGAAAGACGGTGCTGTCGCGCTCGATCATGGGCCTCAACATCGCTGCGAACGCATCGACCACCGGCTCGGTCCGTTACGACGGCGAGGAGATGGTCGGCAAGACGACCAAAGAAATGCGGTTGTTGTGGGGCGCCGAGATGGCGATGGTCTTCCAGGACCCGATGACCTCGCTCAACCCCGTCGTCAAGGTCGGCCGCCAGCTCACCGAGCACGTCCGATATCACCTCGACATCAGCAAGAGTGAGGCCAAGAACGTCGCCGTCGCGTTGCTCAAGTCGGTGCGCATCCCCGAAGCCGAGCGACGACTCGACGCCTTCCCCCACCAGATGTCGGGCGGTATGCGCCAGCGAGTGTGCATTGCGATGGCGCTGGCCTGCGGTCCGCGGCTGCTGTTCGCCGACGAGCCGACCACCGCGCTCGACGTGACGGTGCAGCACCAGATCCTCAACCTGCTCGCCGAGCAGCAGCGAGATCGCGCGATGGCGATGGTGCTCGTCACCCACGACCTCGGTGTGGTCGCCGGCCGCACCGACGACATCGTCGTGATGTACGCCGGGCGGGTCGTCGAGACGGCGCCGACCGATGTGTTGTTCAGCGAGCTACGGCACCCGTACACACAGGGTCTGCTGTGGTCGATCCCACGCACGACCCAGCCAAAACACACGCGACTCAATGCGATCACCGGCAGACCCCCGGACTTGATCAACCCGCCGCCCGGTTGCAAGTTCGCCCCTCGGTGTCCGTACGCCCAGGACCGGTGCCGCGAGGAGGTTCCCGAGTTGCGGGCGAGCGGTACTCGTGGCCACTCCTTCGCATGTCACTATCCCGTTGGTTCGCCGGAGAACGAAGCGGCCTTCCGGGCCAACTTGGAGGCTGGCGTCCCGGCCGCACTGTCGGCCGCGGGGCGTGCCGCGGCCAAAGAAGAGGTGGGTGTCTGATGGCCGGATCGGGAACTGCGCACCTGCGCCCGGCCGACGAGGTGCTGTTGCGTGTCGAGGACCTTGTCGTCGAGTTCCCTCAGGGCCGGGGGCGCGTGGTGCACGCTGTCAGCGGGATCAGCTTCGACATTGCAGCCGGCGAAACACTGGGGCTGGTCGGCGAGTCCGGCTGCGGCAAGTCCACGACGGGTCGGGCGGTGCTCCAGTTGCCGCCGCCCACGAGCGGTTCGGTGAGCCTCGATGGTGAAGACCTCACGGGCGTCGGATCGAGCACCATGCGCGAGCGACGCACGAAGTTGCAGATGATCTTCCAGGATCCGATCTCATCGCTCAACCCACGCCGCACGATCGGTGAGGTTGTCGCCGAGCCGCTCGGCGTATGGGGGCCGAAGAAAAAGGACGAGCAGTGGGAGACCGTCGCCAGGGTGCTCGACGATGTTGGCATCGATCCCGGCGTCGCTCGCTACAAACGGCCGCACGAGTTCTCCGGCGGCCAGTGCCAACGGATTTCGATCGCCCGTGCGCTGGTGATGGAGCCGGAGTTGATCATCTGCGACGAGCCCGTGTCGGCGCTCGACGTTTCGATCCAGGCGCAGATCCTCAACCTGCTCGAGGACCTCAAGAAGGAGCACGGGCTCACACTCGTGTTCATCGCCCACGACTTGGCCGTCGTCAAGAACATCAGCGACCGCGTCGCAGTGATGTACCTCGGCAAGATGTGTGAGATCTCCGAAGCCGACGAGCTCTACGCCAACCCGGCGCACCCCTACACCGAGGTGCTCCTCGAGTCGAGCCCGATCCCCGACCCCGGTGTCGACGTTGAGGATGTAGACGTACTCGAGGGCGATCTCCCCTCGCCGTTGGCGCCTCCGTCGGGATGCCGCTTCCGTACTCGCTGCACGCGGGCCACCGATGTGTGCACCACCGAAGAACCGCAGATGCGCAGGGTGTCTGACGAACACTTCGTCGCTTGCCACCACCCGCTGATCGAGCCGGTCGAGGCCCCAGTCAGCGTTGCGGTCGGGCACTGAACACGACCCGCCTGCGGACGCCGTCGCAATAGTCGGGTGACGAATACTCCCGCTGACTGCAGTGACGCTCGTCACGTCTGCTAAACAACTCTTCAGGCCGGGCGGGGACCCGGCTACAGCGGGCTTTGCACCGGATCAATCAACGGTTGCGTTGAGGCGTGACCACGAAGGCCTCATGGCCAAGGGGGACAGATGACATCACGACGGACGCTACGGCTGCTGGCCGTACCACTCGCATTGGGGCTGTTCGTAGCTGCTTGCGGGAGCGACGATGATGGCGACGGTGGCGATTCCACCACCGCCACCACAGAAGCAAGCGGTGACACCGACACCACCGAAGCGGACGATGGTCTCACCGAAGAAGGCGACGGCAGTTCTGAGAACGCTGGCGGCGAAGGCGACGTCGAGGATCAAGAGGAACTGGTCGAAGCCGAAGGTGACGTCGACACCGAGGTCGAGCAGAATACCGAAGACGCTCGCTCGTACGGAGGCGACGTCGTGTACGGCATCGAGGCCGAAGCCACCGGATTGCGTCCGTGGGAAGACACCTGCGGGTCTCCGTGTCTGAACATTCAGCGGTCGATTTACGACCCGATCACCGAGCAGACGGCGCAGGGCGAGTACCAGGGCTTCCTTGCCGACACCTTGACACCAAACGAGGACTTCACCGAGTGGACGGTGGTGCTGCGTGACGGCATCGTGTTCCACGACGGCACGCCGCTGACCGCACAGACCATCGCCGACATGTTCCCGATTCAGCAGGCGGGTGCCGTGACGTCCGGTCTGATCGATGGTGCAGGTCTGATCGGCGTGGAAGCGACCGGCGATCTCGAAGTCACCTACACCCTCGACTCGGGCAACTCGGCATTCCCCGCCGTCCTGACCGGACAGACCGGGCGCGTGTTCGAGCCGACCGCAGCGCAGTCGGAGGACTTCATCTCGAATCCAGTCGGTACCGGACCGTTCATGATCGAAAGCCGAGACCTCGACAACGCCACAACAGTGGTGCGCAACGAGGACTACTGGCTGGCCGACACCGAAGGCAACCAGTTGCCGTACCTCGACTCGATCGAGTTCCGTCCGATCCCCGACGAGGGCACGCGTCTCGACGCGGTGCTGTCGGGCACGGTCGACATGATGCAGACCCTGCGCCAAGGCACGATCCGTGATGCACGCGATGCCGGCGGTGACTTCGTGCTGTATGAGTTCCAGGGCAACAACACCGGCGGCGGCATGTACAACACCGCGATTGCGCCCTTCGACGACGTCCGGGTCCGGCGTGGCCTGACGCTGATGAACAACCAGGACGCTGTGATCGAGGCACTCGGCGGCACCGGCATCTCGTTGCCCACCACCCAGTGGTTCTCAGCCGACAGCCCGTGGTACTCGGAGACGGTTGCGGACGCATGGCCCACATTCGACTTCGAAGCCGGCCTCGCCTCGCTCAACGAGTACATCAACGACGAGACGCGTTCGGACGGTAAGGGCGTCGGCGAGCCGATCGACGTCGAGTTGTCGTGCCCGCCCGACCCGACGCTGATCGCCGCCACGCAGGTGCTCGAGCAGGTGTGGAGCGGCAGTGGCGTGGTGAACGTGACGCTGACCCAATTCGACCAGGCGACGCACATCAACAATGCGCTCACCGACATCCACCAGGCGCACTGCTGGCGGTGGAGCTCCGACGACGACCCGTCGATCACCATCAACCCGTTCGTGGCGCCACCGGAAGAGTCACCGGTGAACTTCCCGAACTTCTTCGACCAGGAGTGGTTCGATGCGGCGCTCGCAGCAATCGCCACCGATGACTTCGAGGAGCGCAAGGCCAACTACGAGACGATCATGCTCGGCATCGCCGAGGAGTTGCCGATCTGGTACTCGGGTGGCACCGCCACCATGGTGATGGCCGAGCCGCAGATCCAGGGCATCAACGGCTGGCTGCTGCCAAGCGGTGACCTCGGCCAGGGCTTCCCGAACGCGGAGGTCCGCTGGCACGAGGTGTTCATCGCCGAGTGAGTCGGTTGTCGATCGGATCGTCGGGTCCAGGAACTGAGTAGTCGATGTTAAGAGTGGTGGCAACCCGCCTGGTTCGCCTCGTGGCGACCCTGCTTGCGGTGACCTTTCTCACATTCACGATGCTCGAGTTCCTGCCCGGCGATCCGATCGATGCAATTCGTCCTCCCAACGCGATTCGCACTCCCGAGCTCATCGAGCGGATCCGGACAGATCTCAACCTCGACGACCCGTTCTTCCAGCGCTACCTCGCGTGGCTCGGCGATGCCATCACAGGTGATCTCGGTCAGTCGTACGTGACCGACCAGCAGGTGTCGGAGATCATCACGAGCCGTTTGCCGGTCACGCTGCAGTTGGCCGTCATGGCGATTGTCATGGCGCTCATCTTGGCCGTCCCGATCGGAGTGCTCGGCGCCTACAAACAGGGGAAGTGGCAAGACTCGATCACCTCGGCAGGGGTGCAGGTGTCACTGTCCATTCCGAACTTCATTCTCGGGATCTTCTTGATCTGGTTGTTCTCGGTGAGTCTGGGGTGGTTGCCGGCGTCGAACTGGAATCGGTTGTCCGACGGTCTGGGGGCCAACCTGCAGACGGCGATTCTCCCGGCCACCGCGCTGGCGCTGGGGCAGATGGCTGTGTTCTCCCGCCTGGTGCGTGCGGACATGATCGGCACGCTGCAGGAGAACTACATCTTGTCGGCGCGCGCCAAGGGTCTGAGCAACAGGTTCATCCTGTTTCGCCATGCTCTGCGGCCGAGCTCGTTGTCGGTGATGACCATCGTCGGCATCAACTTCGGCGCGTTGCTCGGTGGCACGGTGATCATCGAGACACTGTTCGCACTCCCGGGCATCGGGTTCCGATTGATCAACGCGATCAACCAGCGCGACATTCTGGTGATCCAGGGAATTACCGTATTCATCGCTGCTTCGTACGTGCTGATCAACACCTTCGTCGATCTGCTCTACAGTGCATTTGACCCGCGCATTCGGAGGAGCTAGCCGTGGCTGACACTGATACCTCGTCGAACGCCCCCGTTGACATCCCGGGCGCGGTCCCCGGTCACGTCGACCGCCACGCCGAGCCCGTGATGGGGATGGGCGTCGAGGCTGTCGACGCCTTTGTCGTCCCGACAGGTGAAAAGCCCAAGCGTCAGTCGGTGTGGCGGGTCTTCTCGTCGATGCCGCTGCTCGTCAAGCTCTCCACCCTGTGGTTGTTACTCCTCGTTTTTGCGGCGTTGTACTCGCAACTCGATGCCACCGTGTTCGACGGCAACCTGCCGTTCTTGCAAGACCCGAATCTGCAGACGAACAACTTCGACCCCGAGACCGGCGAATTCGGTACCGGTGAGAAGCTCGAAGCCCCCTCGGCCGCGCACTGGCTGGGCACCGACACCCTGGCCCGGGACACGTTCTCGCGGATCGTGTATGGCTCCTGGGTGACGTTCGTCGTCGTCGTCGTCTCGGTGGCGTTTGGCTTCTTCATCGGTGGCGGACTCGGTTCGCTGGTTGGATTCGCCCGTGGGCGAACCGAGACGGTGGTTATGTCGGTGATCGACGTGATCCTCGCCTTCCCGGCACTGATCTTGCTGCTGGCCCTGGTGTCGATCTTTGAGGTTCGCGACCTGCTGATCATCAGCATGGTCATCGGCTTTCTATCGATACCGGCCTACACCCGCGTGGCGCGCGCGAACAGCCTCGCGATCTCCAATCGCGAGTTCGTCACCGCGGCACGCGCCATCGGTACGAAACCGCGGCGGATATTGCTGCGCGAGATCGTTCCGAACGTGATCCCGACCATCCTCGCCTATGCCATGGTGGCGGCTGCCCTCGTGGTGGTCGTGGAAGGCTCGTTGTCGTTTCTCGGTTTGAGCGTGCAACTACCCACCGCCACGTGGGGCAACATGATCAACCAGGGTCGTCAGGACATCAAGGTCAACGTGTGGCAGGTGTTGTTCCCGTCGTTGGCGCTGACGTTCACTGTGCTGGCGCTGAATCAAGTCGGTGACTTCTTCCAGAAACGCGCCGCCGTGCGCGCTGCCGCGCTGTAACGATCGGGCTCGGTCGCCCTGGCGGGCTTCTCCTCGCCTCCCGTGCTCGCGCCCATGGTGCTCGCCCACCTGCCTCACAGCACGCGATCTATTCCGGGCTCGGTCGCCCTGGCGGGCTTCTCCTCGCCTCCCGTGCTCGCGCCCATGGCGCTCGCCCACCTGCCTCACAGCACGCGATCTATTCCGGGCTCGGTCACCCTGGGGCCGAGCAGACCAGGGGCCGGCGCCGAGAATGCCAGTGACCAAGCCTGGCGCAAGGCCTTCCGATATCGGGCATCGACGACGTGCCGTCAGTCCGAGCACATCAGAGTGTGACACCCCCTGGTCACGGTGGTGTGCATGTTGTTCACCACACGTTGCGCTGGGTGCGACGCCCCGGGCGCGCCGATCTGTACGACCTGTCGATTCGCACTTGCGAGTCGCCAGCCGATTACGACCGCCGGCGGCGTCGAGGCGGCGATGCCATTTGCCGGTCGAGCCCGCGACGTGCTGCTCGGGCTGAAGTACCGAAATCGCCGCCAGGTGGCCCGCCATCTAGCCGGCTGCATCGTCAATCGGCTGCTGGTGTCCGGGCAGGTCGACCGCATCGATGTGGTCACCTGGGCGCCGACCTCGCGGCGCCGTCGACGTGAGCGCGGGTTCGATCAGGGCGAGCTCTTGGCGCGCTACGTCGCCCGCCAACTCGGGCGACCGGTTCGCCCGCTCTTGCAACGGCTCGAAACCGAGGCGCAGACCGGCCGGACGCGTCGTGAGCGCATCGCTGGTGTGCACTTCATCGCCCATCCAGCTGCGAGTGGGGCGACGGTGCTCGTCATCGACGACGTGGTCACCACCGGCGCCACGCTCGATGCCGCAGCCGAAGCGCTGTACCAGTCGGGCGCCGAGTGGGTGCGGACGTGTGCGGTGGCGGCAACGCCCGCACCCGTTGTTGCTGCCGAACGTCGGCGGACCGCCCGCCGCGGCCATCTGCGGGCGGTGGCCTAGCGCCCTGGCTGGCCGGCGTGCGCCGGTAGGCTGACAGGTCTCATGGGCATTCTCGATCGCATTCTGCGCGCTGGCGAGGGCAAAAAGCTCAAGGCCCTCCAGGGCATTGTGCCGGACATCAACGCACTCGAACCCGAGATCGAAGCGTTGTCCGACGATGCGCTGCAGGCCAAGACCGCCGAATTCCGCCAGCGCATCGACAATGGCGCCGACCTCGACGAAGTCCTCGTCGAGGCGTTCGCCGTATGCCGCGAAGCAGCACGTCGCACGATCGGCCAGCGGCACTACGACGTCCAGATGATGGGTGGCGCTGCCATGCACTTCGGGTGGGTCGCCGAGATGAAGACCGGTGAGGGCAAGACCCTCGTGTCGACGCTGCCGGTGTACCTCAACGCCCTCTCGGGCAAGGGTGTGCATCAAGTCACGGTCAACGACTATCTCGTGCGGCGCGACGCCGAATGGATGGGTCAGATCCACCGCTGGCTCGGGCTTTCCGTCGGTGTCGTCGTTCCCGGTCACCAGCACACGCCGGCCGAGAAGCGGCGGAGTTATGGGGCCGACATTACGTACGGCACGAACAACGAGATGGGCTTCGACTACCTGCGCGACAACATGGCGCCGAAGCTCGACGACAAGGTGCAGCGCGGCCACAACTTCTGCATCGTCGACGAGGTCGACTCGATCCTCATCGACGAAGCCCGCACTCCGCTGATCATCTCTGGTCGCGTCGCCGACGCCGCCAAGCTGTACTACCGGTTCGCCTCCATCGTCCGCTCGCTGAAGCGCGACGAGGACTACGAGGTCGAAGAAGACAAGCGCGTCGTCGTGCCGCTGGAAGATGGCATCGTCAAGGTCGAAAAGGCGCTCGGCGTCGACAACTTGTACGACAACGTCCAGGCCAACCTGGTGCATCAGTTCTCGGTGGCGCTGAAAGCCAAGGAGTTGTACAAGCGCGACAAGGACTACATCGTCCAGGGCGGCTAGGTGAAGATCGTCGACGAGTTCACCGGTCGCATCCTCGACGGTCGACGCTGGTCAGAAGGCATCCACCAGGCAGTCGAGGCCAAAGAGGGCGTGAAGATCAAGGAAGAGAACCAAACCCTCGCCACGATCACGCTGCAGAACTACTTCCGGATGTACGACAAGTTGTCCG
>JBCDFR010000060.1:0-17079 GCA_039177505.1 Actinomycetota bacterium
GCTGAACCCCCGTATGACCGAGCAGCACCCGGACCTCGCGGACGAACAGGCGTACGTCGATCATGCTTACGATTGCTTGGAACGCAGTCGTGACGCGGCGTGGAAGTTGCGCGATCTCAACGAGGCCGACCTCGGTGGGACGTTTCAGGCGCGGTTCGAGCGAAACGCCTTCGACGAGGCCCTCCTCAAGCGGTTGGCCGATCTTGATCTCGGCGACGCCGCACTCGTGTTCGGTCGCATCGATCGAGCCGCTGAGGCGCCCGGTGCGTACGAGAGCTTCCACATCGGTCGCCTCGCAGTTGCTGACGACGCCAGCGAACCCGTGGTTGTCGACTGGCGGGCACCCGTAGCCGAGCCGTTCTACCGGGCCACCGGACGCGACGCAATGGGATTGCTGCGTCGGCGCCACTTCGCCGTCGAAGGGCGCAACGTCGTCGGGCTCGAAGACGAGCTGTTCGGCGACGGCCACCTCGGTATCGGGCAGGACGGTATCGGGCAGGACGGTATTGGTCGCGACGCTCACGTCAGCGGTCGCGACGATCATCTCAGCGGATCCGCCGGGGGCCCGGGCGACGGATTGCGTGGGTATTCCACGCTGCTCGCTGCGCTCGAACGCGGTCGTACGGGAACGTTGGGCGACATCGTTGCCACGATCCAGGGCGAACAGGACGAGATCATCCGTTCGCCGCAACATGGTGTCTTGGTCGTGCAAGGCGGGCCGGGCACTGGCAAGACCGTCGTTGCGCTGCACCGTGCGGCATACCTGCTCTACACCCACCGCTTCCCGCTCGAAGATCAAGGTGTGCTGGTCATCGGTCCGAACCGGGTGTTCTTGCGGTACATCGAGCGCGTACTGCCCTCGCTCGGCGAGTCGGGCGTCGAACAGGTCGTGCTCGCCGACCTTGTCCCCGGCGTCGACTTCCGGCGCCCGGACGAGGCCGAGGGCGACTCGTCGGTCGCCGCGCGATTGAAGGGCGCGGACGTCATGTCCGATGTGATCGATCGGGCGATCACCGACCGCGAGCGGCCGCTGCCCGTCGATCTTGAGTTGCCGTTCCGCACTGGGTTCGTGCGGTTGCGCGTCGCTGAGTCGAAACGCATCGTCACGGCGGCGCGTCGTCGTTTCCGCCGGCACAACGCTGGCCGTAGGTACGTGGAGAGCGAGGTGTGGAACGCGTTGGCCGACGGGTTCCACGATCCAGAGGTGGGACCCCGCGAAGTCCGCGAGGCCCTCCGTGGCACGCCCGAGATGCGCGCCGCGCTCGATCGAATATGGCCGGTGTTGACCCCCGCGCAGTTACTTCACGATCTATTCGGATCGAAAGCGTTGCTGCGTTCTGCCGGCCGCGGTGTGCTCGGCGAAGCGGAGGCGCTCGCATTGTTCCGCGAGCGCAGCGACCACGTCGACGATGTGCGCTGGACGCCTGCCGACATCGCTCTGCTCGACGACGCCCGCGATGCACTTGGCCCGAAGCCCGGAAAACTAGCGGAGCTCGACGAGATCCGGACGTACGGCCACATCGTGATCGACGAAGTGCAAGATCTCACACCGATGCAGCTGAAGATGGCAGCTCGGCGGTCGCTGAACGGGGCGATGACCATCGTCGGCGACATCGCCCAGGCCACCGGCCCGTTGGCACCCGACGAATGGGCCGACGTCCTTGCCTATCTGCCCGACCGCAAGCCGGCACGGGTGATCGGTCTGTCGGTCGGGTACCGGATCCCGTCGCAAATCATGGAGCTGGCCAACCAGGTGATGGCCGCAGCGACGCCCGATCTCCGAGCACCCCGGTCGGTGCGGCTGGGCGACACGCCACCGCGCATCGTCGAGGCGACCGATGCCCTCGGCGCGACGGTTGCTGGCGAAGTTCAGGCGTTGCTCGATGAGCTTCCCAACAGCAGCGTCGGGGTCGTCGCCCCCGACGCGATGATTCCCGAGTTGTCGGCATGCTTGACCGATGCGGGGATCAATCACGGTTCGGCCACCCGCACCGGTCTCGACGCCGGGGTCACGCTCGTGCCGATCAGCGTGGTCAAGGGTCTCGAGCTCGATGGTGTCGTCGTCGTCGAGCCGGCACGCATCGTCAGCGACCAGGCGCATGGAATGCGGGCCCTCTATGTGGCATTGACGCGGTCCACCCAGCGACTCACCGTGGTGCACGCCGACGCCCTTCCCGCCCCGCTTCGTTGATCGTGACGGGTCGTATGTATCCGCGCCAGTAGCTGTCTTCCGGCTCAGCGCGAGTAGTCGATCGCCAGGTTCGAGAGCAGCTGCGCCGCCTTGTTGGCGTCGCCGGGACGGTTGCGCGCCACTGCCGTGCGGGCCAACTCGATCGCTGCTGCGTACCCCTCGGCGAACGGCTTGTTCTCGGCGATCAACGACGGCTCGATGTCGGCATAGAGCACCTCGATCTCGGCGAGCGTGGCGTCCTCGTCGCCGTCGTCGCCGATCTCACTCGTCAGCCGCTGAGCGGTCGCCGCGATCACCGCGAGTGTTTCCCCCGTGGTGGTCGGGACCGTCACGGTTGGTGCGGTCTCTGCTGGCTCGGTCGTGTCGGCGTCTTCTTCGAATGTGGTCGCACAGCCGCCGCTGGCGATGGCGGTGGCGATCAGCGCGCAGACGACGGCGCGCGGCCTTGTCACGCGGTGACCAGGATCCGTTCGCTGGCGAAGGAGCCGACGCCGACGAAGTTGCCTTCGATCTCGACCGTCAGCGTGCCGTCAGGCGACGATGCGGTGACGATTCCGGTTTTGCCCGGGCGAATCGCCGACTCCTCCAAGAACTCGAGGAGGCCAGGAGCGAATTCGAGTTCCTCGGTGATCCGGCGGACGGTGAAGCCGTCACCGACATCGACCGCGGCGAGCGGTGCGGCGTCGGGGTCCTGGTAGTCGGAGCCAGGAATCGGGTTGCCGTGCGGGCACGTCGTCGGCTCGCCGAGGAGTTCGTTCATCGCAGTCTCGACGGAGTCGCTGATGACGTGTTCCCAACGGCCCGCTTCGTGGTGCGCTTCAGCCCACGGCAGCTTCAAGACGTCGGTGAGAAAGCGTTCCGCGAGGCGGTGGCGGCGCACGACGCGTTCGGCGAGTCGTTGCCCTTCGGTGGTTAGCTCGATGCCTTCACCGACGCTGATCAGCCCCTCGGCCTCGAGGCGTTTCATCATCTCGCTCACTGCTGGTCGGCTCACTTGCAGACGTTCGGCGATACGCGCCTGGATGACGTCGACGTCGTCCTCACGCAGCTCGAAGATGCACTCGCAGTACTCCTCGAAAGCCGGATGGTGTTCTCCGGGATGCGGCATACACCAAACCCTACCGAATCACCGGATCGGCCCCCCGGCTGGACGCGCTAGGTTCGTCGTCGATGTTGCTGCGCTGATCCGTTCGTGTCCGTTCTCGTTCCGGAGGTTCACCGTGTCTGCATCCCTGCTTGCCCGTCACGTCAGCGCGGCGCGCGGTGACACCATTCTCGACGACGTCGACGTCGTGCTCCATCCCGGGGACCGGGTCGGCCTGATCGGACCGAACGGTGTCGGCAAGTCGACGCTGCTCGCCGTGTTGGCGGGTGAGTACCCCGACGGGCTTACGATGGAGGGCGGCCGCGTCGAACGTCGGCCAGCGGACGCGTCCGTGGGGCTGCTCGCGCAGGAGCCCGCGCGCTCGACAACGGAAACCGCCCGCCAACAGCTGCGGCGGCGCACTGGAGTGGCGGCCGCGCAGGCCGATCTCGATCGGTCGGCGTTGACTCTGGCTGAGGGCGACGCAGGCGCCTCCGAGGCGTACGACGCTGCACTCGATCGATGGATGCGACTCGGCGCCGCCGACTTCGACGAGCGGGCGGCCGTGCAGTGGGACGAACTCGGCTTGGCGCCGCATCTGTTGGGACAACACACGGCGACGCTGTCGGGTGGTGAGGCGGCGCGTTGTCAGCTCGCAGGGCTCTTGTTGTCTCGCTTCGATGTCGTGCTCCTCGACGAGCCCACCAACGACCTCGACGCCGAGTCGTTGACCCGACTCGAGCGGTGGCTGCTCGGCCTCCGGGCACCCGCGCTGATCGTCAGTCACGATCGGACGTTGCTGGAAGCGGTCGTCACCGGGGTGATCGAACTCGATGAGCACCATCACCGAGCGGAGCGAGTCGACGGCGGCTGGCGGTCATACCTCGACGAGCGGGCGAACCGGCGGCGACTGGCACAAGCGCGCTACGACCGATTCGTCGACCAGAAGCGGTCGCTTGCCGCACGAGCGCAACGCGAACGCGAGTGGGCGACACGCGGAATGACGCGAGTGCGGCGCGGCGACGAACCCGACAGAAACGTCCGTGCGTTCAAGATCGCCCAGACCGAGCAGCTGGCGGGCCGGGCTGCACGCACCGAGCGGGCCATCGATCGACTCGAAGAGGTCGACGAGCCACGCGACGGTTGGGAGCTGCGACTGACCGTCCCGGAAACAGGACGCGGCAGCGATGTTGTAGCGGCGGTCGATGGCCTCGTCGTGCGCCGCGGCCGGCCCGGGGACTTCACGCTTGGTCCGATCGACCTGGAGATCAACTGGGGAGATCGCATCGCTTTGATCGGCGCCAACGGCAGCGGCAAGACGACGCTCATCGACGCGCTGCTCGGCCGAGTTCAGCCCGACGCAGGGACAGTTCGCCTCGGACCGGGTGTTGTCGTCGGCGAGATCGGGCAGCGCCGCGACGGCCTGCGCGGGCCGGCCAGTGTGCTCGCCACCTTCGTCGCCCGAGCCGCCGACCGCGGCCGTTCGATGACCGACGTAGACGCCCGCACGCTGCTGGCCAAGTTCGGCATCGGCGCGGACCACGTGGGTCGGCCAATCGACGCGGTGTCGCCAGGTGAGCGCACGCGCATCGGGCTGGCGCTGCTGCAAGCCGTCGGCGCGAACGCGCTCGTGCTCGATGAACCGACGAACCATCTCGATCTCGCGGCCATCGAACAACTCGAAGGGGTGCTCTCGAGCTTTGGCGGTACTTCACTGATGGTGACACACGACCGGCGGCTCCTCGAGCGGTTTCCCGCGACCCGTCTGATCGAGTTGGACGGAGGGCGCATCTCGAGACAGCGTGAACACAACGGGAACTGATCGTGCTGACCGAACGACTTGGACCCTCGTGAACACGCCTCTATTTCCCGCTCCCCCCACTCGTCGCGTTCGCCGCGCAATGCTCGCGCCGCTCGCCATCGGGGCCCTCGCCGTGACTGCAGTGGCGTGCGGAGACGACGACACCTCGTCCGGTGACGACATCGTCATCGTCGATGCGTGGGTGCGTGAGCCCGCCGACGGTCAGGTCACCTCCGCGGCCTACGGGACCATCACCAACGGCGGCGACGAGGCGATCACCCTCGTGTCGGCGTCGGCGCCGATCGACGCGACGATCGAGATCCACGAAACCTTGATGGGCGACGACGGCGTGATGTCGATGCAGCAACGCGAGGACGGCTTCTCGATCGCCGCAGGCGAGACCTTCACGCTCGAGCCAGGCGGTCCGCACGTGATGTTCCTCGACGTCGAGCCCACGGAGATCACCGGCACGATCGATGTCACGTACGTGTTCGACAACGGTGCTGAGGTGACCGCGCCCGCCGAAGTGCGCGTGCTGCAGGGTGACGCCATGGGCGACATGGATCACGGCGACATGGACCACGGCGACATGGACCACGGCGACATGGACCACGGCGACATGGACGACATGGACGACATGGATCACTCCGACGAGGACCATGAGGGCCACGATCATGGCGACGACATGGACGACGACTCCTCGAACTGATCGACGGAACCGGAGCACCGTTCGTCGCGCGCCCTTCGTCCCGTCGGGGCCGGTCTGGGTGATCCAGCGATCGAGCCGGGTCCTGCGCGTGACACCCGGTCGGTAGCGTCGAGGTATCGCTGATCATCCGGTGCTCAGGGCGTTCTCGCCAGCGGTGCGCGAGTGGTTCGCGTCTTCGTTTCCGGCGCCGACGCCGCCGCAGGTGCAGGGGTGGCCGCACATCGCCGCTGGCGAACACACGCTGATCTGTGCACCGACGGGGTCGGGCAAGACGCTCACTGCGTTCTTGGCGTCGATCGATACCTTGACGACAACGGAGGCTCCTGCGGAGCGAGGTCGACGTACTCGCGTGCTGTACATCTCGCCGCTGCGCGCGCTGGCGTTCGACATCGAGAAGAACCTGCGTGCACCGCTTGCCGGCATCGGGCTTGCCGCGGAGCGCTTGGGCCAACCGTTCGTCGCTCCCGACGTGGCGATGCGTACGGGTGATACTTCCGCCTCCGATCGTCAGAAGTTGATCCGTCGGCCGCCCGATCTGCTGATCACCACTCCGGAGTCGCTGTATCTGATGTGCACGTCGTCGGCGCGCGACACGCTGGTGGGTGTCGACACGGTGATCGTCGATGAGATTCACGCCATGGCTGCCACCAAACGCGGCGCGCACCTGTCGCTCACGTTGGAGCGTCTCGACGAGATCGTTACGGAGGCGGGCGGCGCGTCACCCCAGCGCATCGGGCTGTCGGCGACGCAGCGACCATTGGAGGAGATCGCCGAGTTCCTCGGGGGGTACGCCGCGCCCGGAGCGAAGCGCCCGGTGCGCATCGTCGACGCGGGCATCCGCAAGGAGCTCGACGTCGAGGTGGTGATTCCGGTCGACGACATGGCGTCGCTCGGCCAGCCGACTGGTGAACTCACCGCGGGCCCGGCGACAACCGCGCTGACCGAGCGGAGAACCTCGATCTGGCCGAGCATCTACCCCGAAGTGCTCGACCGCATCTTGGCCCATCGGTCGACGATCATCTTCTGCAACGCCCGCCGCGCCGCCGAACGCCTCGCCGCCAAACTCAACGAACTCCACGAAGAACGTCTGGCCGAGGATCGCGGCGACGACCCAGACGATGGGGTCCCCGACGAGTTGCCCGAACTCGTTCGGGCGCATCACGGCTCACTTGCCCGCGAGCAGCGGGTGGTCATCGAGGACCAGCTCAAGCGTGGAGAGCTGCGGGCGATCGTGGCGACGTCGTCGCTCGAGCTGGGCATCGACATGGGGGCGGTCGACCTCGTCGTGCAGGTCGAGTCGCCTGGCGCAGTCAGCCGCGGGATGCAGCGCATCGGGCGGGCGGGTCACCAGGTCGGCGAGCCGTCGCGCGGTTCGATCTTCCCCAAGCATCGCAGCGACCTTGTCGAAGCCGCCGTGGTCACGCGCCGCATGGTCGACGGCGAGATCGAGTCGACACGCTTCTTGCGCAACCCGCTCGATGTGCTCGCCCAGCAGATCGTCGCTCACGTGGCCGCCGTCGACGAGTGTGCCGTGTCCGAGGTCGTTGCGCTCGTTCGGCGCAGTGCCAACTTCGCCGAAATTTCCGACGAGTTGATCGGCAACGTGCTCGACCTGCTTGCAGGGAGATACCCGAGCGACGAGTTCTCCGAGTTGCGACCCCGGCTCGTGTGGGATCGGGTGAACGATCGCCTGCGGGCCCGCGACGGGGCCAAGCGGTTGGCGGTCACCTCAGGCGGCACCATCCCGGACCGTGGATTGTTCGGTGTGTTCCTTCCCGACGGCACGCGGGTGGGCGAGCTCGACGAAGAGATGGTGTACGAGTCGCGGCCCGGCGAAACCTTCGTGCTCGGCGCATCGACCTGGCGCATCGAGGACATCACCTTCGAGCGCGTCACGGTGTCGCCGGCGCCGGGCCAACCGGGCAAGATGCCGTTTTGGCACGGCGACCGCCCGGGTCGCCCGCTGGAGCTCGGTCGCGCGCTCGGCGGTTTCGTCCGTGAGATGCGTGAGCTCGGTCGCGACTCAGCGAGCAGCCGGCTGCAGGAGCACTACGCCCTCGACGAGCGGGCGTCGAACAACTTGTTGGCGTACTTGGATGACCAGGTCGCGGCGACAGGCGCCGTTCCTGACGATCGCACGGTGATCGTCGAGCGCTTTCGCGACGAGATCGGTGACTGGCGGGTGTGCATCCTCAGCCCGTTCGGAACACCGGTCCATGCGCCATGGGCGATGGCGATCGAGCGCAAGCTGGCCGACGCCTACGACATGCCGGTGGAGACGATGTGGGGCGACGACGGAATCGTCATCCGGCTCCCGGAGTCAGCCGACGAGTTGCCGCTCGAGGCACTGCTGGTCGATCCCGACGAGATCGACGAACTGGTGGTCGCCACGCTGCCGCAGACAGCGCTGTTCTCGGCTCGTTTCCGGGAGTGTGCCGGACGGGCCTTGCTGCTCCCTCGCCGGCGTCCGGACAAACGCACCCCGCTGTGGCAGCAGCGTCAGCGCGCCGCCGACCTGTTGAGTGTCGCGGCCAAGTACCCGACGTTTCCGATCCTCCTCGAGGCGTCGCGCGAGTGCGTGCAGGACGTGTTCGACGTACCGGCGCTGCGCGAGGTGCTCGGCCAGTTGCGCTCCCGTCAGGTGCGGGTGGTGCCCGTCGAGACCGGTTCGGCGAGCCCGATGGCATCGAGTCTGCTGTTCAACTGGATCGCGGCCTACATGTACGAAGGCGACGCACCGCTGGCAGAGCGGCGGGCCGCAGCGTTGGCGCTCGACCGCGACCTACTGCGTGACCTGCTCGGAGCCGAGGAGCTGCGCGAGCTGCTCGACCCTGAGGTGTTGGCCGACGTCGAGCTGCAGCTGCAGTGTCTGTCCGACGGACGTCGGGCGCGGTCTATCGACGAGTTGCACGACGTGCTTCGACGGGTGGGCGACCTCACCGCTGCCGAGATCGATCTGCGTTGCGAGGGCGACGACGGTGCCCGTTGGCTGGCCGAACTGATCGACGAGAAGCGGGCGATCGAGATCGGCATCGGAAGCGATGTGCGTTACGCCGCGGCCGAGGACGCAGCGCGCTACCGCGACGCGTTGGGGTGCAACATCCCGATTGGGCTGCCGATCGCCTTCACCGATCCGGTCAGTCGGCCGCTCGAAACGCTCGCCGCACGATTCGCCGCAACGCACGGCCCGTTCGTGACCACCGATGTCGCTGCTCGCTTTGCCATCGCCCCTGAGCGAGCGGCGGGTGTGCTCGCTGCGTTGGAGGGCGAGGGTCGCATCGTTGTCGGCGAGTTCCGGCCCGATGGCGTCACCCGCGAGTTCTGTGAGGTCGACGTGCTGCGCAGACTTCGCCGGCGGTCGCTCGCTGCGCTGCGCCGTGAGGTCGAGCCGGTCGAGCAAGACGCCCTGGCGCGCTTTCTTCCGGGGTGGCATGGCGTTCCGGCCGAGCGGGGCGGACAGGAGTCGCTGGTCGAGGCGCTGGGGGTGCTTGCCGGTACGGCGCTGGTGGCCTCGACGATCGAACGCGATGTCCTGCCGTTGCGAGTGCGCAGCTTTCGACCGTCGATGCTCGACGAATTGTCGACGGCTGGCGAGTTGGTGTGGGTTGGTGCTGGCGGTCTAGGAGCTCGCGACGGCCGCATCCGGCTGTGCTTCGTCGACCAACTGCCGCAGCTGGCACCAGGCTGGGAGCGGTCCGATCCACCCGATGGCGAGCTGCACGATGCCCTGCGTGTCGCCCTCGCCGAGCAGGGCGCGAGCTTCTGGGGACAGCTGCGGGCAGCTGCGCCTGGCACGGCCGACCCCGAGTTGCTCGCCGCACTGTGGGATCTGGTGTGGGCTGGCGAGGTGACCAACGACTCGCTTGCGCCCGTGCGCGCGGTGCTCGCCGGTGGCACGGGCGCCAACCGAGGTGGCGCAGGGCGTGCGAACCGCGCGGGTGCCCGGCGTCGACCACGACCGGGTCGATTGACGCGTATTGGTCCGCCGGCCGGTCAGGGGCGCTGGAGTCTCGTTGCGCCACTACTCGAGCCGGCGCCGACGTCGACCGAAGCGGCGCACTCCCAGGCGCTGCAGCTGGTCGAGCGCTATGGGGTCGTCACCCGCGAAGCGGTGTTGGCCGAAGGATTGGTCGGCGGGTTCACGTCGGTGTACGGCGTATTGAAGGTGTTGGAAGAACGCGGGCAGGTGCGCCGCGGCTACTTCGTCGACGGGCTCGGGGCGGCCCAGTTCGCGATCCCCGGTGCTGTCGATCGGTTGCGGTCCGAGCGCGAGCCGACTGGCGATGAACGTGCGATGGTGTTGGCATCGACCGACCCGGTGCAGCCGTACGGCTCGGCGTTGGCCTGGCCCGACTCCGACGGCCGACCGGCGCGAACAGCGTCGTCGCTCGTTGTCAGCCGTGCCGGAGTGCCGTTGGTGTGGTTCGACCGGCGTGGATTCCATCTCGTCCCGTTTGCGGCTGCGTCCGACGACCTGTCGTGGATCGATGCGCTGATCGAGGCCAGCAAGGACGGCCGGCTCAAGCAACTGGAGATTCGCAAGATCAACGGCGATCCACCCGGTTCGGCACCGCCGAGCGTGGTCGAACTGCTGCGGTCCAACGGGTTCTCCGACGGCTATCGAGGCCTCACGCACCGAGGGTGACACCGGCTCGATCCTGCCGACGTTGAACGCAGGCGCGCCGAGTCGGTCCCGTGTCGACGTGGCGCCAGTACCGATCTACGCGTCGGGCACCCAGTTGCCGTGGAACCCGTAGGGCACGCGCTGGGGGAGCTCGATGCGGGCCACCTCATCGCCGGTGATGTCCTGCGCATCGAGGATGTGCAGCTCGCTGGAGTCGGTTGTCGCGTCGTACACCACCGTGAGCACCCAGCAGTCGTCCTCCGCAACGGCATCGGCTTTGGGTACCACGATCGGTTCGGCGCCACCGCGTCCCGACCCGTACTCGTGGGCCTCCGACGTGCCTCGCTGGAGATCGTGCTTCAGCGTCGCTCCGTGCAGATTCGGCACGTCGCCTTCGAAGACCTCTGAGGTGTAGCCGTAGCGATGCTGTTGCAGCCCGACTCGCGGGTTGTGGCGTGGAAACTCCTGCGGACGGTCGTCGATCCGTGTCTCGGTGACTCGTTGCGTCGCCGGATCGATCACCCAGCGATCGAGGGTCGGCGGAGTGTCGCTGAAGGGGCCGCGCATGTCGTGTTCCATGATCCGGTCGTAGCGGCAGACGTCGACCACGACCGTGTCGTCGTCGTCGTAGGCGTTCAGCGGGTGGAACACGTAGCACGGGTCGACGTTGCACCACACGATGTCGTCAGCCGTGCCAGCGCGCGGGAGCAGCCCGACCCGCGCGGGACGATCGGGAGCCCAAGTGAACGGCCATTGCGCACCGGCGAACACCCGGTCGAGATTGACCGTGACCGGGAGGTCGTACACGACTGCGTAGGTGTCGGTGAGCGACATGTCGTGGATCATCGGCATGTCGGGCACGGGCACGTCGACAACTTTGCTGACTAGTCCGTTCGAGCCGACGACGACGTACTGCACGTGGTCGGCGAGGTCGGGCCAGTGGTAGCACATCGCGTGGAGCTCGCGGGTTGCCGAATCGTACTTGGGATGAGCGGAGAACCCGTTCGGGAGTGTCCCGCCGAATGGGTTGACGCCACGGCTGTTCAGCTCGTAGGTCAACTCGACGGGAGGAGTTCCTGCTTCGACCATCGCCCACGTCGTCCCTGCGAAACCGCCGACGTTGGTGTTCGGTCCGACACCATCGCCGCCGTCGACTCGACGATTGCGGTACCACTCGGCGCGTCCGCCGCGGAGGCGCACGCCGTGCACCATGCCATTGCCCATGAACCAGTGATGGTCGATTGGATCGATGTCGGTGTCGGGGTTCGGCCCATTGCGCAGCCAGCGGCCTTCGAGATCGGCGGGAATCGTTCCGGTGAACGGCAGGTCCGTCGCCGTGATCTCGTGCTCGACCGGTGCGTAGTTGCGCGAGAGATAGACGTTTTCGTTTGGTCGGAGCGGAGTGCTGACGGTGTCGGTCATGAACCCACCATGCACGGTTGGTGAACACCTGTCAACAGAAATTGTTGACAGGTGTTACCCGATGAGCACGAGAGGTTTGCGCCAGTGGGCCTGGGTCTCAGCTGGTGTCGGCGTCGAGCGGCTGCACGGCACGCAGCCCGGCCCAGGCCAACGACGAGATCGCCTCGGCGATCTCGTCGGGGTCGAAGTCGCCGCCGCGCTGTACCAGCTGGCGGCTGGCACCTTCGGCCATGCCGACGAGCGCATGGGCGATCGTCATCCGGTGCTCGGCATCGATCTCTACATCGATCAGCGGCGCCACCGCATTGGCCGCCTGGGCGGTGATCTCGCGGATCGCAGAGCTGAAGTCGTCGTCGCGGCGAGTGCCCGAGCTGAACAGGAAACGGAATGCCTCACCGTCTTCGGCGACCCACCGGAAGTAGGCGGCGAAGCCGCGGTCGGTGCCCTCACGGCCGTCTGTGGTGTTGGCGGTGGCCTTGCCGATGCTCGTCAACATTCGGTTGCCGGCCTCGTCGATCAGCGCGCGATAGAGGTCGTGCTTGGAGTCGAAGTGTTGATAGAGGACCGGCTTGGTCACGCCGACAGCATCGGCGACGTCGTTCATCGAGGCCCCGTAGAAGCCGGCGGTCGCGAACACGCCAAGGGCGACATCGAGGATCTGCTCACGACGAGCGGTGGCGGGGAGTCGAGACATGAGCGATCAGATGGTACCCGGCGGTAACCATGCTGCGGTCTCGCCTGCAATGGCGGAGCGGACGGTCACAGCCCGCGTTCGATGTCGTCTCGCTCTGCGGCCTTGACGGCATAGCCGATGATGATCGACGGCGCGAGCAATACACATCCGATGATGAACGTCACGGTCACCACCGTGGCCATCGGCGCCGAGAATCCGACGACGAAGGCGATCACGAACGCGGCGATTGCAAAAGCCACGAAGAGGTAGCCGATCCGATTCGCGAGCAGCGTCCAGCGGGCTACCTGCGCGCGACGGGCGCGAATGGGGTCGTGACTCGGCGTCGTGGAAGCGTCATTCGGCACGGGATCGGGGGGCGGTGCCGAACTCGACATAGGGTCGAGTCATGCTACGGCTCGCCTCCAAGATCAGTGCGCCAACGATCGGAGCGGCGCTCCGCGGCGGTGCGTCACGATGACGGTGCGCGTGCACCGCGACGGCGCCGTGGTCGTCGCCACGCTCGACCGCACGGATCGGCGCAATGCGGTTGATGCGGCCACGCTGCGCAGCCTCCTCGACGTACAGGCCGACATCGGGCGTCTTGCCGACGAGCACCCCGATCGGGCCGCGCGCGCGTTGGTCATCACCGGCGCGGCGCCGGCATTCAGCGCAGGCGCCGATCTCGCGGGTGTCGAACTTGGTGAGTTCACCGACGACCTGGGTCGGGTGTTGCGCGGCTTCGGTGAGCTGGCCATCCCGGTGATCGCAGCGATCGACGGTCCGGCACTGGGTGCGGGCGCGCAGCTCGCCGTGGCGGCCGACCTGCGGGTGGCCACCGGTGACAGCGTGGTCGGTATCCCGGCTGCCCGCCTCGGTCTGGTGGTCGACCACTGGACCGTTCGTCGCCTGGCCCAGGAGTTCACGCCGTCGGTAGCTCGGGCGATGTTGGTAGCGGCCGAGACGTACACCGGTGCCGATCTCCACCGCATTGGGGCGATCCATCGCATCGGCGACCTCGAGACAGCACTGGATTGGGCGCGCCAGCTGGCGCACCTGGCACCGCTCACCATGGCGGGGCACAAGCTGGCCCTCGAACGGTTCGAGGCCGAACCCAGTCCCGACGAGATGGTCGAAGCGGCTCGTCGCCGCGCCTGGGCCAGCACCGATGCGGCCGAAGGCCGGGCGGCGTTCGCGCAGAAGCGCCGCCCCCGCTTCACCGGCGACTGAGCTGCTCGGGCAAGCTGGGGGATGGATGTCGTGCGTCCCGATGGTCCGCTCGCTGATGTGCGCGTCATCGAGTTCGCACAGGCACTGTCGACGCACACCGCGTCGTTGATCCGTTGCTGTCTTCTCCAGTGACTATCCGCACATCGAGGGTGGCCGCGACCCCGTCGGCAAGTTCGAGCGGTCCGTGGCGACACTCGATGGTGGCGCGCAGACAAAGTCTTCCGCGAAAACTTCCTGCGGCTGTGGCCCACCGCCCGCGTGTAGGGCCTACCACCCCGCCCCGATCAGCCTCGTGGGCGCCGTGTCGTAGTTGGCGGGACGTCCCATCGCTGAGTTGCTGTGCGGCAGGGCGCAGAGCCGCGGTGCACGGCCGAGCGCACGGCTGCGTCGTTGGCGCTACAGCGCCGGGGGCAGCAACCGGTTGACGTTCTGGAAGAAGAAATACAAGGCGACTGCGAACGGGACGATGCCGACGAGTGCGCCCACCCAGTCGCGGCGCAGCGTCCGGCTGAGCAGGTAGGCGAGTGCTGCGATTGCGCTGACGATGAGCCCCCACATGGCGACTTGCGAATTCGCTCCTGGGTCGGAGAACCACCCTGCGGCGAACGCATCGGCGATCACGGCATTGACCTCTGCGGAGCCCGGCACTGCCCCCGCAGCGGCGGGCTCGTTGTCGAACGATCCGGTGACGGTCGTTTCGCCGTCTTCGGCTGCGGCGGTCTCGCTCGATTCGCCGCGATCGTCGCTCGCGGTCGCGTCGCTGCGCTCCGACCCGTCGGCGATCGATTCGTCACCAGGCAGGTCGGGATCGCCTGGCAACTCGGCAGCCGGAGCTTGGGTGATCGGCCGGCCGTAGTTGACGGTCGGTTCTCCGATGTCGTTCGACCGCAGAGGATCGAGCTCGGCCGTCACCACGATTCGCTCGCGTGTCGTCCACTTTGGGTGACATGACACGAGGGTCAGGGTCGCCTGTTCCGGGTCGGATGTGGCAATGACCTGATAGTCACTCGGCGCCACGATCTGGGTACCGACCACGCTGTAGACGAATGTCCCGTTCGGTGTGGTCATCACGACGTCGTCGCCGGGCTCGAGTTTGTCGACGTCGTGGAACGGCTGGCCGTAGGTCGTGCGGTGACCGGCGATCGCGACGTTGCCCAACTGTCCTGGGAGCGGAGTTTCGGGAAAGTGGCCGGGACCCCGCTTGAGGTCGTCGCGTGCGACACCGGCGACCACGATGTCGTTGACGCCGATCTCCGGGACTTCGATGCGGGCGACCGCGTCGCCTTCTTCGATCGGCGGGAGCACCTGTTCGTCGAGCGGGACAGCGGTGGTGGTGTCGGCGTTTGTGTCCGGCGAGATGCCGTCGGCCTCGTCGCTGTCGACGACCACCGTGGATCCGTCGCCGTTCGATTCGGTGGACACCACGGGGTCTGATGACGGTTGTCCGGAGGCCGAGTCGGCGATACCCGGCGGCAAATCCGTTCCTGCGATGAGGTCTTCGAACTCGCTCTCAAGTCCGCGCTGGGCGCGGGCGGTCTCGATCCCGGTACCCCACAACTGGTACGCGACGAAGCCGAACATCAGGAGGCCAACCGCGATGAGCACCTTGCCGAAACCACCGACCCACCAACGCCAATCGAGGGGAGGCCGGGGGCGATTCCACTTCGACACCTTGCTCACCTGTTTTGTGCTCGCATCTTTCGTGCCGGCCTTTTTTGCCGCCCGCCGTTCGCGCCGGTTCAGCGATGTGGAGGATGACCCTGCCGGGGGCGCCGGCGGCGCGGGCGGGGCCCCGCTCGAGGCGCGATCGGTGGATGTGGTCGCCGACAGATTCGTCGGTGGCACCGCCTCACTCACGTCACCACGCTAACGCTGCGCCGCGTCGCGTGACGTGCGTCGCAGCCGCCTTGATGGTTTCTTCGCGAATGTTTCGACGCATCGATCAGTGTTTCCGCGCGTAGATGGCGGCGCAGCGAGTTGGGATCGTCGCGTCGAGCGGCGAAGATCGTGCACCGCAATGGACACGGAGTCACGGGCCCCGGTGGTTCGTCTCGAGGACGCGGTCGCCGTACTCGGTGGCTTTCCTGCCCTGGCAGGAGCGTCGATCGAGGTCGACCACGGCGAAATCCTGCTGCTACGCGGGCCCAATGGGGCCGGGAAGACGACGTTGCTGCGGCTGTGTGCGGGTCTCGTGCCGTTGGCCCGCGGCGTCGGTGAGGTGCTCGGGCACGACCTGTCGACCGAACGCGAGTCGATCCGCCAACGGGTCGGGCTCCTCGGGCATCACAACGGTCTGTATCTGGACCTGAGCGTGGGCGAGAACGTGCGGTTCTGGGGCTCGACCGTGGGCGCCGACGACGGCGAGATCGCGGGTGCCATCGAGCGGATGGGTGTTGGTGACCGGCTCGTCGATGTCGCCGTTCGTCGATTGTCAGCAGGTCAGCGTCGTCGCACCGCACTCGCCTGCCTGGTAGCGCGTCGCGCCGAGCTCTGGCTCCTCGACGAGCCGCATGCCGGACTCGACGCCAGCGCCCGCGACGACCTCGACGCGACGTTGCGCTCGGCTGTCGGCGCCGGTGCGACCGTGGTCGTCGCCAGCCACGAACTCGAACGGGCCGGCGCGTTGGCCACACGCACTGTCGACGTTGTGGCAGGGCAGGTCAGCTCCGCGGCCGGTGGGCCGATGCCATGAGGGCGAGTACCTGGAGCGTCGCCCGGCTCGTCGCTGGCAAGGACCTGCGCGTCGAGTGGCACAGCCGAATCGCTACCAACCAGGTGCTGCCGTTCGCCGCCGTCACGATGGTGATCTTCGCCTTCGCCCTTGACAGCGACGCCGTGCTGCAGCGCGTCGCTCCCGGCCTGGTATGGCTGGCCACGCTGTTCAGCTTGCTCGTGTTGGTGCAGCGGGCGTTCTCCGTCGAGGCCGAAGACGGCGCGCTCGACGCGATGCGCGTCGCGGGCGTCGATTCGCGGGCGATCTATCTCGGCAAGGCGCTTGCTCTCGGGCTGCAGCTGCTCGTATTGGAGATCGTGCTGCTCATTGCGGCCGTCGTGTTGTACGCACAGAGCGTGCCGCTCGACGGGGCCCTGCTCCTCGCGGCGACCTTGATCTCCGCGACGTGTGGACTCGCCGCGGTCGGTACCCTGTACGGAGGCCTTGCCGCCGGGCAAACGGGCCGCGAGACGTTGCTCCCGCTGCTCACCCTCCCGGCGGTGGCGCCCGTCCTGATCGGAGCGACCCGAGCGACCGAAGCGGCGCTCGGCACCGCCGGGGCGGTGGTGTCGGACGGCTGGCCCTGGTTGGGCCTGCTGGCCGTCTTCGCCGTCGCGTTCGGTGTCGGCGGCGCA
>JBCDFR010000061.1:0-16924 GCA_039177505.1 Actinomycetota bacterium
CGTAGCGGTTGGCGCGTCGGCGACGAACTCCGCCTCCTCGCTGTCGTAATCCACATCGGCGAGCAGCCCCGCCTGGTCCGCACTCGCCAGAACGGTCTCGATCCCCTCCGGCGTGATCGTGCGAACGAACACGGGCGGTACCAAGGGGCCGGGGTACACCGCGATCGTCGCACCGCCGCCGAAGACGAGTCCGTCACCGGAGATGAGCACACTCGGCGGGTTCTGGAAGGCGAACGCCTGGGTCGTGAAACCGCCGACCTCGGCGTATTCGACGACGACGTCGTCGCTGCCGGTCGGGTAGGTGTACTCACCCGACGGCTCCGTGCTGTCGTCCGCTTCCGTCCCTGGGACGGTCGACTCCCCCGCGGTGCCCTCCGTGACGGGAGGCAATGTCTCGGACGTGGTGTCGTCATCATCGCCGCAGGCAGCGAGGACGAGAGCTCCGACGACTGCGAGCCCGAGGGCCGATCGACGCTTCGAGATGGTCACGCGCATACTGCTTTGACGTTCGAATTCGACCTGGAGTTCCCTGCGCTACGGTCGACGCGATGAGCCAGGAAGTCAGAGGCATCATCGCACGCGCCAAGGGACAGCCCGTCACGATGGAGACAATCATCGTTCCCGACCCGGGCCCCGGCGAAGCCGTCGTCGCCATCAAGGCGTGTGGCGTATGCCATACCGATCTGCACTACCGCGAGGGCGGCATCAACGACGAGTTCCCCTTCCTACTGGGTCACGAAGCGGCTGGCGTCGTCGAGTCGGTCGGGCCCAACGTGACCGCCGTGACCGCGGGCGACTACGTGGTGCTCAATTGGCGTGCCGTGTGCGGCAGTTGTCGCGCCTGCAAGCGCGGCGAGCAGCAGTACTGCTTCGCCACGCACAACGCCACGCAGAAGATGACCCTTGCCGACGGCACCGAGCTCAGCCCGGCCCTCGGCATCGGCGCGTTCTGCGACAAGACACTGGTTGCCGCCGGCCAATGCACCAAGGTCGATCCGGCAGCACCACCAGAAGCGGCCGGCCTGCTCGGTTGTGGGGTCATGGCCGGGCTCGGCGCAGTGCTCAATACCGCGCAGGTGCGCCGAGGACAGTCGGTCGCGGTGTTCGGCTGCGGAGGTGTCGGGAATGCGTCGATCGCCGGCGCCCGCCTCGCCGGGGCCTCGACCATCGTCGCCGTCGACATCGACGACCAGAAGCTGGCATGGGCGACCGAACTCGGCGCGACCCATACGTGCAACTCGTCAGCCACCGACCCGGTGGAGTACATCCAATCGGTCACGGGCGGATTCGGCGCCGACGTATGCGTCGAAGCCGTCGGCAATCCGACGGTCTACCGCCAGGCGTTCGAAGCGCGCGACCTCGCCGGCACCGTCGTGCTCGTCGGCGTCCCGACTCCCGAGATGACGATCGAACTGCCGTTCATCGAGCTGTTCGGTCGCGGCGGCGCACTCAAGTCATCGTGGTACGGCGACTGCCTTCCCGAACGCGACTTTCCGATGCTGATCGACCTCTATCTGCAAGGCCGCCTCGATCTCGACCGATTCGTCAGCGAAACGATCGAGCTCGGCGACGTCGAGGCCGCATTCGACAAGATGCATCACGGCGACGTGTTGCGTAGCGTCGTCGTCCTCTGAGGACACCATCGATGACGAACGAGGCCCGCGCCCTCGACGGGTTCATTCAGCACTACGCCTGGGGCGATCCGACGTTCATCCCCGAGTTTCTCGGGGTCGCGGCCGACGGGCAGCCATGGGCCGAGCTGTGGCTCGGAACGCATCCGAGCGGACCGACCCGGTTGGATGGTCGTCCGCTCGCAAACGAGATCGGTGAACTGCCCTACCTGCTGAAGGTGCTGGCAGCGGCCGAACCGCTGTCGATGCAGGCGCATCCGACGAATGCACAGGCGATCGACGGGTTCGCTCGGGGGATCTATCCCGACGACCGCGCCAAGCCGGAACTTCTGTGTGCACTCACGCCGTTCGAGGCGTTGTGCGGGTTGCGGCCGGTCGAGGCCACCGTGGAGTTGCTCGACGACCTCGGGGCACGCGACCTCGCTTCGGCCGTGCGCCACGACGGCCTCGGGGGCACGCTCGATGCGCTCTATCGCGGTCGCCTCGACCCGGCGACGACCATCGCCGCGTGCGCCGACAGCGAACGAATCGAAGCGGTATGGGCTCGACGGCTCAACGACATGTACCCGGGCCAGGTGAGCATCGCCGTCACCCTGCTGCTCAACCACGTACACCTCGAACCGGGCCAGGCCATCCATCTCACAGCTGGCAACCTGCACGCCTACCTGCGCGGCGCCGGCGTCGAGTTGATGGGGGCCAGCGACAACGTCGTGCGCGGCGGGCTGACCGTCAAACACGTCGATGTCGACGAGCTGCTGCACATCGTCGACCGCGAGCCGCTGGATCAGCCGATCATGCTCGACGCCGCGGCATCCGGTCGCTATCCGCTCCCCGAAGTCGGCGTCACACTGACCCATGTCGATCCCGACGAGGTCCACGTGTCCCAGGGCCGCGAGATCGCCATCTGCCTCGACGGCACGACGTGGTATCTCCAACCGGGCGCCCAGTATCGACGTGCCGCCGCGTCGTACGTCGTGGTATAGCCGTCAGCCCGTGGTCCGCCGGATCTCGACGATCTTCTCGGTGGAGTGGTTGGCGTCGGCACCCTGTTCGTCGAGCAGCGCGGCGCGATCCTTCTCGGCCTCGCGTGCGGCCTTGTCGAGATCGACGCGTTCCAGTGCGGCGTCGATGCCGTGTTCGTCGATGAACTCCGCCCATTCGACGAGCTGACCGACCATCTCGTCTTCGGGGACAACCGCCACGTTGCGGCCCTTGATGAACAAGTGACCGCGCTTATTGCCCGCCGCAATTCCCAGGTCGGCGTCGCGCGCCTCACCAGGCCCGTTGACGACGCAACCCATCACGGCGATCTGCAGTGGGATCTCGCGATCGGCGAACGCATCGCGAGCACGGTTGGCGACCTCGATCACATCGACCTCGGCTCGTCCGCATGACGGACACGCAATGAGGTCGACTCCGGTCCGTTCGCGCAGTCCCAGCGACTCGAGGAGCTGCCGTCCGGCGCGGGCCTCCTCGACCGGGTCGGCGGTGAGCGAGTAGCGAATCGTGTCGCCGATGCCCTCCATCAACAGCGTGGCGATGCCCGCAGTGGCCTTGATGAGCCCTTCGGGCGGCGGGCCGGCCTCGGTCACCCCGAGATGCAGCGGGTAGTCGGTGACGGCCGAGAGTTGTCGGTAAGCCTCGACCATCAACGGCACGCTCGACGCCTTGACCGAGATCTTGATGAGGTCGAAATCGACCTCGTCGAAATAGGCGATCTCCATTTGCGCCGACTCGACCATCGCTTCTGGTGTGGCCCCGCCGTATTTCTCGTACAACCGCGAATCGAGGGACCCAGCGTTGACCCCGATGCGAATCGGGATCTTGCGGTCGCGACACTCCGCGGCGACCGCCTTGATGTGTTCTGGACGCTTGATGTTCCCCGGGTTGAGTCGTAGTCCGTCGACACCGGCTTCGATCGCAGCCAGCGCCATTTTGTACTGATGATGGATGTCGGCAATGATCGGCACCGGCGAGCGGGGCACGATCTGCGCCAGCCCCTCAGCAGCCTCAATTTCATTGCAGGTGCACCGGACGATGTCGGCCCCGGCCGCAGCCAGTGCATAGATCTGCTGCAGCGTGCCGTCGACGTCGGCGGTCTTGGTAATCGTCATCGACTGCACCGTGATGGGTGCGTCACCACCGACGACGACATCGCCGACAACGACCTGCCGCGTCGATCGGCGCTCAACTAACGAGCTGGATACCTCCATGAGCGCCGCGCTACCCGATCGGTTGGGTGATGTCGAGATAGAGCCCTGTAAACATCAACAACGCGAGCACCATGATCACGCCCATCGCGAACGGCATCAGGCGCTCGACGTCAGCGAAGTAACGCTGCCGCCCGCCACGCCGCCATTCCTTGAAGCGCTCGTAGGTGGCGATCGCTGCATGACCACCGTCGAGCGGTAGCAACGGGGCCATGTTGAACACACCGACGAACACGTTCAGAACGGCGAGCAGGTAAATCACCCCGGCCAGGCCCGCTGACTCGCCGACGTCGTCGGACACGGTGGCCACGCCGTACAGGGTGGTCGGGCGGCTCTCCAGATCGTCGGAGGAGCCGGTCAGATGGCCAACGATGTTGACCGGGTTCAGCACCCGCACGATGCCCTTGGTCGACTCCCACGACACCGGGACGATGTCGGTGACCGAGTTGACCGCCGCTGCACCGACGCCATGCTGCTCGTAGACCGGCGGGCTGTACGAAGACACCCCGAGCAAGGCGCTGCCGAACAGCGGGCTGTCTTGGGCGACGTTGGCGTTGGTGCCCAATGCGACGTCGATCGTCAGCGGTTGGCCATCTCGCAGGAGCGCAATCGCCACGGTCTCGCCGGGCTCGAACGATCGCACGGTCTCACCCAGCTCGGCCGACGAGGTGACAGCGATTCCATCGACTGACACGATCTCGTCACCGTCGCGGATTCCCGCCGCCCACGCCGGGAGTTCCTCCGCGGCGGTTCCGACGATCACGCGGGGCTCGTCGGCCGAGGTGATCTCGCCCTGGGTGACGTACACGCCGAAGAGCAACACCACGGCGATGATCATGTGCATGATCGAACCGGCCGAGATCACCAGCATCCGCTTGGGGTAGCTCTGTTGACGGTAGGTGCGACCTTCGTCTTCGGGCTCGACCTCGTCCATCCGGTTCATGCCGACGATCCGCACGAACGCCCCGAGCGGCAGTGCGCGCACCCCGTACTCGGTCTCGCCGCGTCGGAAGCTCCACAGGCGCGGGCCGAAGAACAAGAAGAATTGGGTGACCTTCATGCCAGTCCACTTGGCGGTCAGGAAGTGACCCATCTCATGCAAGAAGATCGACAACACCACGCCCACGACGAAGACGAAGATCCAGATGTTGGCGACTGCGAGCCAAGCGAACAGCGCGATGATCGCCCCCATCGACAGCCACGCTCGCCATCCACCCACAACTTCGTCGTCGCCGTGCTCGGACACCGCGCCGCCCGCCATGACCTCGCTCTTCATGCGATCGAGGCGCGTGTCGCTGGCGTCGTCGATTGACGGCGGCGGGAGCTGTTCGTCGGGGGGTGTGAGTTGGTCGGTCATGGTGCGATGAGTTCGGCCGCAATGCGGCGCGCGGCGCCGTCGGCGGCGATCACGTCGTCGATCGAGGTCGGCACGCCTCCATCATGGCGCTCCATCACCCCAACGCACACGTCGGGGATCTGATTCCAACGTAAGTTTCCGGAAAGGAACGCATCGACGGCGACCTCGTTGGCCGCGCTCAACGCCGCCGGCACCGTCCCTCCCGCGCGGCCAGCATCGAACGCCAGGTCGAGGCAGCGAAACGCAACGCGATCGGGTGTCTCGAAGTCGAGGCGGTCCAGCCGTCGCCAGTCGAGCGCACCGAACGGGGAAGCAATGCGCTCCGGATAGCCGAGCGCATACCCGATCGGCAGCCGCATGTCGGGGTTGCTGAGCTGCGCGATGGTCGATCCGTCGACGTACTCGACCATCGAGTGGATGATCGACTGCGGATGGACGACGACGTCGATGCTGTCGTAGGGCACACCGAACAGCTCGTGGGCCTCGATCACCTCGAGGCCCTTGTTCATCAAGGTGCTCGAGTCAACGGTGATCTTCGGTCCCATCGACCACGTGGGGTGAGCGAGCGCTTGATCGACCGTGACCTGTGCGAGGTCGGCGGCCGATCTGCCGCGAAAGGGTCCACCGCTGGCGGTGAGCAACAGGCGCGACACCTCGTCGGCGGCACGGGTCGTCGAGCGCAGACACTGGTGCAGCGCGCAGTGCTCACTGTCGACCGGCACGAGTTCGGACCCCGGAGTCGCCCGCAGTGGTTGGACCACCGGTCCAGCCGCGATCAGGCTCTCTTTGTTAGCGAGTGCCAGACGCTTACCCGCACGCAGTGTGTCGACCGTGACATCGAGGCCGGCGAACCCGACGACCGCGTTGACCACGACGTCGGCGGGTTCGACGACGGACGACAGCGCATCATCGACCGCATGGTCGACACCCGCCAACGCCAGCCGCTCGGCAACGGCCACCCTCGCTGCCGGATCGGTGACCACGACCACAGCTGGTCGATGTGCCAGCACCTGCTCGATGAGCAGGTCGACCGACCGACCAGCGGCCAGCGCAACGACCTCGTACGAGCCCGGGGCCCGGCCGTTCTCGGCCTCGATGACGTCGAGGGTTTGGGTACCGATCGAACCGGTGGAGCCGGCGATGGCGACCCGCACCGGTGTCATCGGGTCCGACTCAGCCTGCCCAGGGCTCGAGCACCAACATCAGGTAGTACGCCCCAGGGAGTGCGAACAAGAAGCCGTCGAACCGATCGAGCACGCCGCCGTGGCCGCGGATGATCGCTCCGAAGTCCTTCACATCGAGGTTGCGCTTGAACATGCTCTCGGTGAGGTCGCCGAGCGGCGCCAGCGCCGAGATCACGATGGCGAACCACAACAGGTTGCTGGTGTCCCAGGTCGTGCTGAAGTCCTGAATGCCGATGACGAGGAAGATCACCAGGGTGAGGATCGTGCCCCCGAGGAGGCCTTCGAGCGACTTGTTGGGGCTGATCCAGCCGCGCAGCGGTGTGCGTCCGAAGGCGGTGCCGACGAAGTATGCGCCGACATCGTTGGCCACGACACCGATCGCCAACAGCACGAGTGTGTCGGTCCCCCACGGCGTGCCGTCGCCGAACGTCGACCACCGCAAGATGAGCGCGGCGAACGCACCCATCATGCCGATCCACACGACCCCGAGCATGGTGATCGCCATGTTCGGCATCGGACCGGTCTCGATCGAGTCGGCAGCGATGAAGCTCAGGGCCGCGGCGATGAAGGCGAACGCGATCACCAACGGCACCGCTTGGTCGCCGACCCAGTAGGCCGCAAGCGGTGCGGCAACGCAGGCGGCGACGCCAGCCGCGACCGCTGGGCGATAACCCTTTTCGGTCACTTTGGCGAAGTACTCGAACGACGCCAGCCCGAGCGCCACCGTGACGAAGGCGACTGCTCCCGCCGGTCGCCACATCGTGAGCGCCAGAAACACCGCGGCGAGGAGCAAGCCCGTGGCCACGGCGACCGGCAGATTCCGGCCGTCGGGCGACGGTCCGCCACCAGACGAAGTGGGTGGCCGTTGCGGGCTGGTCCCCCTGCGACGCGGGTCCGGCCGACGAGGCATGCCCGATGGGTCCGTACCGATCGTGATCCGTGCGGGCTCGCGCTGGGGCTCGGTGATTGCGTCGTGGGCCGTTGTTGCTTGGGCCTCGGCGCCGACCTCGTCGACCTCGGACATCGCGGGTACCTCCGTCGAGCGTGAGGTGTCGACGGGCTCGTTGATCGCGCCATCGTCGGGGTCGCTGTCGCTGCCGTCGCCCCAAGTGAGTTCGCCCGTCGTGTCGGTTGGTACCTCGGCGGTGAACGACGACCAGACGTCGACGTCGTCGCCGTCGCCAGTGACCCGTTCGGTGGCCTCGATCCGCGGTACCTCGCCAGTCGCCGGCGCCGTCCAATCCGGTAGCGGTCCGCTGTCGTCGCCGAGCTTGAGGGGCTCGTCGCCCGACGTGACCGGCTGCTCGGTGGTCTCACCGAACAACGGTCCACCGAACTCGTCGTCGTCAAAATCGTCCATCTCCCGCTCGCGCCGGCCGGGTGCGCGGCCGCCCGAAGCGTCGTCGTCGTTACGCCAGATGTCGTCGCTCATACCTCGAGCAGCTCCTGCTCTTTGCGGCCGAGCGCGCCGTCGATGCGCTCGACATGGTCGTGGGTCACACGTTCGAGTTCTTTTTCGGCTCGATCGAGTTCGTCGGCGGAGATGTCGCCGTCTTTTTCAGCGGTCTCCAGGCTCTTGCGGGCATCGCGGCGCGCGGCGCGCACGGCGATCCGTCCGTCCTCGGCCATGTTCTTGACCACCTTGACGTATTCACGTCGCCGATCCTCGGTCAACTGAGGCAACGACAACCGAATCGATACGCCGTCGTTGTTTGGTGCGACGCCGAGGTCGCTGTCGCGAATCGCTTTCTCGACGGCGTCGAGCGAGTTGCGATCGTGCGGCTTGATCAGTAGCTGTCGGGCCTCGGGTACCGAGATCGACGCGATCTGTTGCAATGGCACCGGCGCACCGTAGTAGTCGACCGATAGACGCTCAACGAGCGAAGGAGTGGCCCGCCCGGTGCGCACGCTCCCGAACTGCCCCTGTGTGTGCTCGACCGCGCGGTCCATCTTGTCCATCGCGTCGAGCAGCGTCTCGTCGATCACGGCGCAAGCGTACCTATCAGGGCCATGACCAGGGAACACCCGGCGAGCGGCGCCATGTCAGTGGACGATCGTGCCCTCGCTCGAGCCGAGCAGGATGTTGCGCAACGAGTCAGGTTTCGACATGTCGAACACGACGATGGGGATTCCGTTGTCGCGGCAGAACGCGATCGCGGTCGCGTCCATGACCTTCAAGTTTTTGGTCATCACCTCGAGGTAGCTGACCTCGTCGTACTTCGTGGCCGAGGCATCAGAGCGAGGATCGGCGGTGTACACACCGTCGACTCCGGAATGAGTGCCCTTGATCACGACCTCGGCTTCGATCTCGGCGGCGCGCAACGCCGCGGCAGTGTCGGTCGTGAAGAACGGGTTGCCGGTCCCCGCCGCAAAGATGACAACCCGACCCTTCTCGAGGTGACGCACCGCACGACGTCGGATGTAGGCCTCGCAAATACGCGGCATCTCGATCGCCGACTGCACACGAGTGTTCTGGCCCAGGCGCTCCAACGCATCCTGGAGGGCGAGGGCGTTCATCACCGTGCCCAGCATTCCGATGTGATCGGACTGGGTGGCATCCATCCCACCAAGCGAGCCGGTGCGGCCCCGCCAGAAGTTCCCGCCGCCCACCACAACGGCGACGTCGACGTCGAGGTTCTGACGGAGATCGATGATCTCCTGTGCCGTCGACTCAAGGGTCGGACCGTCGAGTCCCGAGCCCGACGGTCCAGCAAGCGCTTCACCGGACGGTTTGAAGACGATCCGCTTCCACCTCGGCGTCTCGCCTGGCACTGCGCTCAGCCGATCTCGGCTTGAGCGAAGGCGACGACGGTCGCGCCGCCGAGGAACTGGGAGACCGACTGTTTGTCGTCCTTGGCGTAGGGCTGGTCGAGCAACGCCACGTCTTTGTAGAACCCGTTCAGCCGACCTTCGACGATCTTCGGCAACGCCTGCTCGGGCTTGCCTTCGTTGCGAGTGATCGTCTCGAGCGTCGCCCGCTCGGCATCGACCACGTCGGCAGGAACGTCGTCGCGCGACAGGTACTTCGGTCGGGCGAAGGCGATGTGCACGGCGACGTCGTGTGCCAGTTCGGGCGAACCGCCGGCGACCTCGACCAACACGCCGTTGACCCCACGACCACCTTGCATGTGCTGATAGCTGCCGAGGGCGTTGCCGTCGGCGGCTTCGACACGCGACACATCACCCAGGCTGATGTTCTCTTTGAGCGTCACCTTCAGCTCGTCGAGCTCGGCGGAGCGCTCGGCGACCGCATCGACGCCTTTGGCCGCGACGAGCTCAGCAAGTGCCTGCGCCTCGGCCTTGAACTGATCGGATCCGGCCACGAAGTCGGTCTCGCTCTTCAGCTCGACGATCGCGCCAACCTGCCCGTCGATGACGAGGGACACGACACCCTGGTCGGCATCGCGGTCGGCGCGCTTGGCGCTGGCGGCCAGCCCCTTCTCACGCAAGAACTGCTTGGCGGCCTCGAGGTCGCCGCCGGTCTCCTCGAGTGCCTTCTTGCAGTCGAGCATGCCGGCGCCCGTCGACTCGCGCAGCGCTTTGACGTCTTTGGCGGTGAATGCCATCGGGATCAGTGCTCCTAACTGTGGTCGGTCGTGCCGTCGGCGGGATTTTCGACGATTTGCTCGATGATGTCAGCGGCGGTCTCGTCAGCGACGGCCTGGACGGCTTCGGCTGGCGCGCCGGTTTCGGCAGCGAGCCGGGCGGCATCTTCGGTCGCCGCTTCGACGACCGGCTGCTGGGCGGCGGCGAGACGCGCATCACGGTCGGCCTGCTGCTGGGCAGCGACGGCGCGAGCCGCGGCTTGGGCCGCTTCGAACTCGGCGATCTCTTCGGGTGAACGCTCGGCCTGCGGGGCCGGCGCAGGGGTGCGCTGGCTGGCCACGAAGCGTCCCTCTTCGACCGCATCCGCGATCACCCGGGCGAACAGGCTGTTCGAACGGATGGCATCGTCGTTGCCGGGAATCGGATACTGCACCAGCTCAGGGTCGACGTTGGTGTCGACGACAGCGACAACGGGGATGCCGAGCTTGTTCGCCTCGGTGACGGCGATGTGCTCCTTCTTCGTGTCGAGCACGAAGATCGCGTCGGGGGTCGTGTTCAGACTGCGCAGACCGCCGAGGTTGCGCTGCAGCTTGTTGAGCTCGCGCTCGAGGAGCAGCGCCTCTTTCTTGATCATCACATCGAACTCGCCCGACGCCTGCATCCGCTCGTACTCGAGCATCTTGCCGACGCGCTTGGAGATCGTCTCGAAGTTGGTGAGCATCCCACCGAGCCACCGCTCGTTGACGTAGGGCATTCCGCACTTCTCGGCGTAGCTGCGGACCGGGTCTTGGGCTTGCTTCTTGGTGCCGACGAACAGAATCGTGCCGCCACCGGCAACGAGATCGCGAACGTATCCGTAGGCCGCCTCGACGCGACCGAGGGTCTGTTCGAGATCGATGATGTAGATCCCGTTGCGCTCGCCGAAGATGAAACGCTTCATCTTGGGGTTCCAGCGCCGGGTCTGATGGCCGAAGTGGGCTCCGGCTTCGAGCATCTGCCGCATCGTGATGACAGCCATGGTGGTTCTCCTTGCGGTTCTGACCCACCGGTCGGCGCCGTAGCGACCGCTGAAGACCGGTGGGACAATGGGTGGTGGATCGCTGCGCTGCTCCGTGTCGGGCACACAGCTAACGCAGCGGACGTTTCGGGGCGAAACGCCAGCGAGTCAGACTATCGGCCGAGTCGCGCCACCGCGCGCGGAGTGGCTGGTCGCCATCGCCGCACAGCGCAGTCGCATTGGCGCCGGGTGCCCGACACCGCCGTCGGTCGGCACCAACCGCGGGGTACCGCCCCACGTACCCAGCAGTGGCGTGGGGTCGACCGGCGAGTCGCCGCGGCGGACGCCGAAGTAGAAGGGTCCCGATGCCGTCCCGACGACCGCCCCCGCGACGACGCGATCGCCAGCGCGCAGGTGGCTATCGACGAGTCGGCCATAGGTGACCAGGCGACCATCGCCGAGCGCAACCACGACGTACCGGGTGTCCACCACGACGCCGGCAAACGACACCATGCCAGCGGCCACGGCGGTGGGTTGCGTGCGTGGAGCGACCTCGTATTCGATCCCGCGGTTCCCGGCACAGTACGGACACGGCGGCTTGCGGTACGGGTCGACGACACGACCGACGACGGGCGGGTGCCAACACTGCACGGCGCTCGCCGAAGCGCTCCACCCGGTGGCGGAGAGAGGCGCGGTGAGCGCAAGGGTGAGGGTAACGACGGCCACACACAGGCCCATGACGACGCGCATGACGCGCTCCGATCCAGTTCGATATGCGCTGTTCGGGCGTCAGCCGACGCCGACGGCGGCCAACCGCGACCGCAACTGGAGCACCGCTTTGGTGTGGATCTGTGACACTCGGCTCTCGGTCACGCCGAGCACTTCCCCGATCTCGGCGAGGGTTAGCCCCTCGTCGTAGTACAGCGACAACACGAGCTTCGGTCGATCAGGAAGTTTGCGGATCTCACTACGCATCACGCGTCCGAGCTCACGATCCTCGATCACCGCCGCTGGCGACTCAGAGCCCGGCCCGTCGGCCGCAGTGGGTTCCGCACCCGCCGCAATCGCCCGATCGAGCGGGCCGACCGTGGTGCTGGCGATCGCCGCCAACCAGCGGGCGAGTTCCGCGGGAGAAATGTGCAGATGTACTGCAAGCTCATCGTCGGTGGGGGAACGACCGAGTTCGTGCTCGAGCTCGGAGAACGCCCGCTCGACATTGCGCGCCCGGCTACGCACCGAACGAGGCACCCAGTCGAGTTGCCGCAACCCGTCGTACACCGCGCCACGGATGCGCGGCACAGCAAACGTCTCGAACCTGACACCTCGCTCGGGGTCATAGCGCTCGATGGCATCGATCAACCCGAACACGCCGCTCGACACCAGGTCACCAGGATCGACGCTCGACGGCAGACCCGCGCCAACACGACCCGCGACGAATTTGACCAACGGCGAATAGTGCACGATGAGGTGATCGCGGGCCGCTGGGTTGCGTCGGTTGAGCCAGCGCGTCCACTGCATCTGCAGGTCGGCGTCTTCGGGGACGATACTCATGCTCGCGGGTGGGTGTCGCGGTACACAGCCGAGAGCCGCTCGCGGCTGACGTGAGTGTAACGCTGGGTCGTCGCGACATCGGTGTGCCCCAACAACTCCTGCACGGCGCGCAGATCGGCACCGCCATCGAGGAGGTGCGTAGCGAACGAGTGGCGCAGCGCGTGGGGATGGGTCGGCGACGCCGACCGGCGATCGAGGATTCGCCGGACATCGCGAGGCGCGAGCGGCTTGCCGCGTTCGTTGCCGAACAAGACATCGCCCACGCTCGGCGGGAGCACCTCGCCGCGCACGTCGAGCCAACGGCGCAACGCATCGACAGTGGGGTCGCTGAGCGGCACACGACGCTCCTTGTCACCTTTGCCCCACACGGTGGCGGCACGCTCGCGCAAGGCAACGGCGGAGACGCCGAGACCGCAGAGTTCGGCCACGCGTAGGCCGGAGCCGTACAGCAACTCGAGCACCGCATCGTCACGCCACCGGCGCCACTGCGGCTCGTCGGGATCGATCGGAGCGTCGAGTAGATGCGTCAGCTCGCCGCGATCGAGCACCCGCGGGAGGCGCCCATCCCCCGCCGGAACCGACACCCCGGCAGTCGGATCGTCGCTGGCCGCGCCCTCGGTGACGGCCCAGCGGAAATACCGGCGCAGCGCGGCGGTCTTGCGGGCCAACGTGCGGCGCGCATAACGCCGCGTGGTGAGGTGCGCCAGGTAGCGCCGGACCGTGGTGCGATTGACGCTGTCGGGATTGCGAATCTCGCTCCGCGAGCACCACGTGACGAATCCGCGCATGTCGCTGCCGTAGGCGGCGACGGTGTGCTCGGACAGCGACGTCAACGAACGCAGATAGTCGTCGAGTCGCCAGCCGTCCACCCGGGCGACGGTAGCGCCCGTGCCCGCAGCCGATGTGGACACCGGGCGCCGTCGGTTGACGATCGGTGGATTCGACAAGGTCCGTCACGTCGGCGTCGGATCCCAGCCCACAAGGGTCTCGAACCAGCCGGCGGTCTCGCGCACCCAGCCATCGCGTTCGAGCCGGGCCACCAACAGCGCGGTCTCGCCGAGGGGTCGGTCGATGTCGTTGGCGAGCATCTCCAAGGTGCACGGACCCTGGGCGCAGCGGTCGGCAATTCGTTGGGCACGCCCGCGCGGCTGAGGCCGCGGGTCGTAGCGCCGATTAGCGGCCCGGCGACCGTCGAGACCGAGCGCCAACAGGATGTCGAGGGTCTCCGTTGCGGGTGCTGCTCCGTCGCGCAGCAGTGCGTTGGTGCCCACCGACGCAGGGTGATCGATTCCGCCCGGGACTGCGAACACCGCAACGTCGCGCTGCGCCGCCTCGCGCGCCGTGATCAGGCTGCCGCCGCGGTCACGGCTTTCCACGACGATGACCACCTCGGCAAGCGCGGCGATGATTCGATTGCGCAGCGGGAACCGAAAGGCATCCGGGCGCGTACCTGGAGGCCACTCCGACACGACCGCACCGCGCTGCGCGACCTCGGCCCAGAGCGCGCTGTTCGCTCGCGGATACGGCCGATCGAGCCCGTTGCCGACGATGGCCACCGGCTGGGCCCCCGTCACCGTGAGCGCACCGCGATGCGCCGCGGCATCGATCCCTTTCGCCAACCCAGACACGATGGTGACCGCTTCCTCGGTGAGCTCGACGGCGAACCGCGCCGCGTGCTCGCGCCCCCGCTGGCTGGCATTGCGAGTACCCACGATCGCCACCCGTCGCCGCTGCAGACCGTTGAGATCGCCGCGCACGAAAAGCGCTGCCGGGTGCCATGGATCGCTTCGCAACACCACCGGATACGCCTCATCGGTCGCTGTCACCACCTCGACACCGAGTCGGCGGCACTGCTCGGCGCAGCGCTGCGGATCGCGCGCCGCCGCGCTGGACCTCCAGGCCGCCGCCACGTCGGCATGACGAGCCAAAAGGTCACCGACAGGACCGTCGGCGAGCTGGTGTCCCGCGGCCACGGCGTACGCCGTCTCCGGATCGAAGCGGTCGAGCAGCGCCCGCAGGCGGACAACCGTCATCTTGTCGAACCCGGCCAGTGCGGCGACGAAACCGCTCATGCCGCCCACCCGCTACTGCTCATCCCGAGCGGCGTGCGTAGAGCCAGCGCGAGCGCAACGTCGTCGGCACCGACCGGACCAACCGGATCGTCGGAGTGCACCGATCGCAGGTCGGCGATGGTGCGAGCAACGCGACGCAGACGGTGGTAGCCACGACCGCTCAGCCGGCCGCCGGAGATCTCGTCGTACAACATGGTCTTCGCGGCCTCGTCGACGGCGGCGTGTTCGTCAAGACGACGCGCTCCGAGCAGCGCGTTGAGCGTGCCCTGACGTTCAATCGACACTGCACGTGCAGCGTGCACCCGAGCAGCCACCGATGCGGTCGACTCTCCCGGTGTGCCGTCGAGGAGGTCGTGAGCTCCGGGTCGCGCCACGGGCACGCGCAAGTCGAATCGATCGAGCAAGGGCCCCGACACGCGTCGGACGTACCGCAACCGCTCACCGTCGCTGCACATACACGACCCCGGCGGCCCTCCCCCGCACGGACACGGGTTCATTGCGGCGACCAATTGAAATGCCGACGGAACCGTGGCCCGCACCGCGGCTCGATCGATATTGATCATGCCCAGTTCGAGCGGCTGGCGCAGCCCGTCGAGCACCGATGGCGTGAACTCGGCCAGTTCGTCCAAGAACAGCACACCGCCATGGGCCAGACTCACCTCGCCCGGCCGTAGCGACTGCGAGCCACCCCCGATGAGCGCCGCCCGCGACGCTGTGTGATGAGGCGACCGGTACGGCGGCTGTGTGATCAGCCCGCTCGCCGGCAGCGCCATCCCCGCCGCCGAGTGGATCATCGTGGCCTCGAGCGAACGATCGTCGGACAAGGGAGGCAGCAGACCCGGCAGCCGCGCCGCCAACATCGTCTTGCCCGCCCCCGGCGGCCCTACAAAGAGCAGGTGGTGCCCACCGGCGGCGGCGATCTCCAGACCGTGACGAGCGACGTGCTGACCGTGAACGTCTTGCAGATCCCGCGGATCATCGTGTAGCTGCGCGGGCGGTGGCGGCGGTGGATCGGGCCAGGGGCGTAGACCACGCAGCACGGCTAGGAGCTGTGGGAGGTCGTCCGCGCTGCGCACCTCGCCTCGTGCCGCGATCTGCGCCTCGCGGTGCGAGCCGCTCGGAACCACCACGTCGACCGGACCGAGCGCGGCGACCATCGGCGCGACGCCGAGCACGTGGCGGATCGATCCATCGAGTCCGAGCTCGCCGATGAACGCCAGCCCCCGAACATCGGCGGGATTGACATGGCCATCGGCGACCAGGATGCCGACGGCCATCGCCAAGTCGAGCGCCGAACCGGTCTTGATCTCGGTCGCCGGCACGAGGTTGAGCGTGGTGTTCGTCTTCGGCCACGGCTCGTCGCTGCTATAGAACGCACCGCGCAGTCGGTCGCGCGCCTCGCGGACGACACCATCGGGACGGCCGACGATGTGAAAGCCGGGAAGGCCGCTCGCGACCTGCACCTCGACGGTGATCGCATGGCCGGCCGAGCCGACCACCATGGCAGTGGAAACAGAGGAGTACATCGGACCCCCAGAACGACGCGGCGAGAATCGCCGGTGTGGTGGATGGGCCCGCGGCCGATCGCATCAAGCGAAGCGCCACCAATGGTACCGGACGCCATGCCACAATGCGCCCGTGGCGCGTCGGACGACTCTCTTCGTCGCCACCGGCGTCTTCGCAGTCGCGATGACGAGCGGCTGCTCGCTCCTCGACGACAACGGCGACAGCGGCGACGCGGCGCGTTTCTGTGGCGAGGTTGCGGCGAACTCGACGGCGCTGACGCAGCCCAACGTGCAGACAACGACCGACATCGAGGCGCTGCTCGATCTTTACCGCGAGGTCGGCACGTTCGCACCACTCGCGATCGAAGCCGAATGGGACCAGCTCATCGAGGCCTACGAACTGGCCAGCGCGGTCATTCCCGGCGACGAACAGTCCGAGCAGGCGGCACTTGCAGCGATCTACTCCTCAGAGTCCGCGGCAGCTGCAGTCGACCAATGGTTGGTCGACAACTGCGCGGTCGACATCGGCCCGGTGGCGACGATCGTCCCAAAGAACCCGTGACACGGACGTCTGGCACCTGGCAACGACATCTGGTGCCTGGCACCAGATGTCGTTGCACTCGGCGCAGGCTCAGATTTCGCCGCGGCGGTTGATGACCTCGTCACAGAGGCCGTACTCCTTGGCCTCGTCGGCAGTGAACCAACGGTCGCGCTCACTGTCGTTCTGGATCTGCTCGAGCGTTTGCCCGGAGTGCTCGGCGATGATCTCGGCCATCCGGCGCTTGGTGTACCGCAACTGCTCGGCCTGAATGGCGATGTCGGAGGCCTGGCCGCGCAAGCCGGCCAGCGGCTGGTGCATCATGATGCGCGC
>JBCDFR010000062.1:0-16849 GCA_039177505.1 Actinomycetota bacterium
CGGTCCGATCACCACGCGCGGGCCAAGGAGTTCCGACAACGGTTCGCCGCACGGTGGGACGCGACTGGGCGCCGATCGGCGTCGCTGAGACGACAACTCCGCTCTACAAGCGGCCTGGACCACTCCGTCGTCTCTGGGCGCTCGCCGCCAGTTCGGGTATCGCCCTCGTGATCGGGGCTGTGCTCGCCACGGTCGTTGCGTTCGGATTGGCGTATCTGGTGATCACGCTGACCGACCTCCTCAGGCAGTGACATCCTCACCGGATGACCCGCCGCAACCGTCTCGTCGCGAGGCCGCGGTCGCCGGCCACAACAACGATCCAGCGACGGCCCACCGGGCCCTCGACGCGGCCGATGGCCCAACACGCGCGACGGCCCTGGGGGCGTTGCGTCGACTCGGTGTCCTCGACGCCGCCACCTTGAGCACTGCGCTCGACGACTCCGATTGGCGGGTTCGTCGCCGCGCCGCCGAACTTGCGGCGGAGCAACCCGACGTCGACCTCGTGCCCGCCCTCGCAGACCACGAGGGCCTGGTCGTCGAGATGGCCGCGTTTGCCTGCGGAGAGCGAGAACGCGCCGATCGGCCCGTCGTCGACGCACTGCTCGACCTCGCTCGCACGGCCGACGATCCGTTGGTGCGGGAGGCCGCCGTCGCCGCGCTCGGCGCCATCGGCGACCGGCGTGGGCTCCAGACCATCATCGCCGGCTGCACCGACAAGCCAGCGATTCGTCGCCGCGCGGTACTGGCACTCGCGCCGTTCCTCGACGATCCCGACGCACAGGCCGCCCTCCGTGCAGCGCTCGACGACCGCGACTGGCAAGTGCGACAAGCCGCCGAGGATCTCGAGCGGGCAAGCGCAGACGCACCCTGATCGCCGGCCGTACGGGCTCAGCCGAAGCGGTATCGGTAGATGTTCGTCTCGCGCGGTTCGAATCCGAGCCGCTGATACAACCGGTTCGCCGCCTCGCGCGACGGTCGGCTGGTGAGACTGACGTCTTTGACGCCTCGCCGACGCGCCTCGTCGAGCGCCGCTTCGTTGAGCTTGGCTCCGACGCCACGACCGCGTGCCGACTCGTCGACCACGACGTCTTCGATCCACGCCTTGCGGCCCGTCGGAATCGGATAGAACGCCAAGGTCAAGCTGCCGACGATCACTCCCTCAAGCGTCGCCAGAAACAGCACGGTGTCGTCGCCGTCGACGATGGTGGACAGCGCCGACGACGACGGGGCTGGCGATGACGACGACAGCTGCGGAATCAACCGCTCGAAGGCCGCAACGAGTGCTGCATCAACAACCTCAGCGGCCTCGACCACGACCTCACCAGCGGGGTCTCGATCGTTCGCCGATGGTGGATCGCTGGCCGTCATCGAGGCTCGACGCTACTCAGGTCGACGCTCGTGCAACGAGCGAACCGCCGGACCGGTAGCGTGGCGTTCCGTGGGAACCGAGCATGTGCGCTGGATCGCCGAGCCGTCGCTCACTCGTCCCGTGATGATCGCTGCGTTCACCGGATGGAACGATGCCGGTGACGCTGCATCCACGGCGGTGCGCACGATGGTCGAAGCGTGGGGTGCTGACGCACTCGCCGAGATCGATCCCGAGGTGTTCACCGACTTCGCCACTGTCCGCCCCCAGGTACGCCTCGACTCGCAACGGCAGCGGAGCATCGTGTGGCCGACGGTGGGAGCGTGGTCGGTGTCGCATCCCGGTGGCGACGTCATCTTGGTGCTCGGACCCGAGCCCGCCCTGCGCTGGCGCTTGTTCTCCGATCAGCTCGTGGGCATTGCCGAACGCTGCGGGGTCAGCATGGCAGTGTCACTCGGCGCACTGTTGGCCGACGTGCCGCACTCCCGCCCGGTACCACTGATCGGGACGGCGTCGGACGACTCGCTGATCGAGCGCTTCGAGCTGCGCCGATCGACCTATGAAGGTCCGACCGGCATCGTCGGCGTCCTCCACGACTCACTCCACAACGCCGGCTTCGCCACGGCGTCGTTGTGGGCCGCCGTTCCCGGGTACGCCTCCCAGGTGCCGTCGCCAAAGGCATCGATGGCGCTCGTCGACCGCGTCTGCAACATGATCGGCACTCCCGCCCCGCTGTCCGCCCTGGCGGCCGGCGCTGCCGAGTACGACGCACGAGTGGCCGCGTTAGTCGAAGACGACGACGACATGGCCGAGTACCTCGAGCGCCTCGAGCAATACGTCGACGACGACGACAACGGGGGCCCCGCCGAGCCCACCTCCGCAGACGACACGCCGGTCGACCCCGATGCGCTAATGGAGGAAGTCGAACAGTTCCTCCGTGATCGCGACGATTAACGACTGGCTCGGCCTTACTGCGCGTCCGCGCGCCTCGCACTCCGAGCGCCGCGCGCCAGGCTTGGTCGTTGGCGCTCCCGGCGCCGGCCACCCGACGGGCTCGTCGCGCTCGGCTGTGCGCCGGGCGTGATCGCTGCCGGTCAGGTACGCCAGATCGGGGCGCGTACCGGGTCGAACGTCGCTGGCGATTCTTCGCCCGCGATCGCCGCGAACGCCATCGGACCCCACCACTGGGCTCCTGCGGTCGCTTCGGGGAGCGCATCACGCCCGAACCAACCCACGTTGGCGGTCTCCAACGGGTGCGGTCGCAACTCGCCACCGACGTGGTCGCAGAGGAACAGCAACATGTACATGCCGAAGCGGCTGAACCCCATGCGTTGACCGTCGACCACGCCGAGCAAACGACGCGGTTCGCAGTCGATGCCGGTCTCCTCCGCCACCTCCTTCACGGCGACCTCCGACGGCGAGTAGCCGACGTCGGCCCACCCGGTCGGATACAGCCAAATGCCCGAGTCTTTGCGTTGAACGAGCAAGATCTCGTCATCGTCGTTGCCGACTATTGCTCCGATGGCCACCTTCGGTGTGACGTAACCGGGAACGCCCTCTCCGATCGACTCCATCCACTCCTGCACGAAGTGGTCGGTCTCGCGTTGGGTTGCCGCCGCCTCGCGGGCGTCGCTCTCGGCGTCGGCCAACTCCCGTGCCGCAGCCTTGATGTCGCCCGCGACATGCAGCACCTCTTCGTAACGCTCGCGCTCGTAGAGGTTCTCGGTGAATCCCATGCCAGTGCGTGCGATGGCGGCCAGGGTCTCGCTCCATCGCGCAAGGTCGCGAGCGTTGACGGTCACGTCGGCCACGCTAGGAGATCGGCTGGGCAACGGCGTGTAGGAGCGCAGCTCTGATCTCGTTGCGATGGAGCGGATCGGTGATCAGGCCGCGGCGACCGCGCACGTAGAACGTGTCGACGACGTCGGCACCAACGGTCTGCGCGGTTGCGTGCCGGATGTCGAGCCCCAACTCGCCCATCGCCTTCGCGATGCGGTGCAGCATCCCGACAGTCGACTCGGCACGGACCTCGATGATCGTCGCGTCGCTCGACGCCGCATCGTCGAAGGTCACCGACGGCGGCGATGGTGGTTGGGCCTGCTGCGGCCGACGCCGACGGTGGGTGCTGGCATGCTCGGCAATGCGCGCTTCGACTGCCAACTCGCGATCGAGCGCCCGATGGAGGTCGGCGCACAATTCCTGCCAGTCGCCGTCGTCGCTCCATTCGAACCCGCCACCGGGAGACCCGACACGGAACTGCGACGCCGCCATACCGTGGGCGTCCGACGAAGCCCGTGAGGTGAGCACGTCGAGTCCGTGAAGGGCGAGCACTCCGGCCACCTGACTGAGCACGCCTGGATCGTCGGGGGTCACGACGGTGATCAGGTCGTCGGCACCTGTCAGGTGGCGCTCACCCGACGCCATACGGGCCAACGTGTCGGCGTCGGGGAAGAGCCGCCAGGACACGTCCCCGAGGTCACCACCACCGAGCGAGTGGCGAACTCGTCCGACGAGTTCATCGACGAGTTCCTCCTTCCACGAGCCCCACGCCGACGGGCCGGTCGCTTTCGAATCGGCCTCGGTCAACGCATGCAAGAGGTCGAGCCGCTCGACCGAGCCGACGGCCGCCGCGACCTGGGCGATCGTTCCGGCATCGTTCAGATCGCGGCGCATGGCCACGTCGGGCAGCAACAGGTGATGTTCGATCATCGCCACCAACGTGTCGACGTCGTCGGAGGCGATGCCGAGGCGCGGGCCGATCTCGCGCACCAGGTCCATGCCGACATCGGTGTGATCGCCCGCATAGCCCTTGCCGATGTCGTGAAACAACGCGCCGAGGATCAGCAGATCGGGGCGGGCCACCCTGTCGACGAGTTCAGCAGCGTTCGTGGCCGCCTCCCACAGGTGCCGATCGACCGTGTAGCGGTGGTACGCGTTGCGCTGGGGCTTGGATCGCACCGGCTCCCACTCGGGCAGCAACCGCGACAGGAGGGCCCGCTGATCGAGGGCCTCGAGGACTGGAATGGCCTGCTTCTTCTGCAGCATCAGGTTGACCAGCTCGTCGGTGGCCCCCGTCGGCCAGGCTCCGTCCCACGGTGCGGTCTCGTCGCTCAGGCGTTCCAAAGCCGGACGCGCGATGCGCGCATCGTGGCGCGCTGCGGCGACCGCCGCGGAAAGCACCAACGTGGGGTCGTCGCTGGGGTCGGCGCCGTCGGCGAGATCGATCTCGCCGCCACGAAGCACGACACCTGGAGCCACGGGTTGATCAGCGCTACGACGGCTCCGCGCAAACGCCCGCCCCCAGTTCTCGTCGCACAACCAGGCGACCGTGCGTCCGGCTGCGGCGATATCGGCCATCATCGCGTCGGCATCACTCCAGCCGCCGCGGGCTGCGGTGTCGTCCTGATTCTCGAGGCGCAGGATGTCGCCAGCCCGCCCGGTCGCTTGATGGAGCGCAACCCGGGCCCGCAGCAGCATGTCGTAGCAGTGCTCGAGCTCGGCTTCATCCGACGCCGGGATCGACAGCCCGGCGACCTGCGCCCACCACAACGATTGCACGTCGCGGATCCCACCGTGGCCGTCTTTCAGGTCGGGCTCGAGGTGGTAGGCCACGTCCGCTGATCGGCGCTGGCGTCCGACCGTTCGGCGATGCAGCTCGGCGAGATGGCGCTTGGCTCGTCCTTCCCAGAGCCCCTCGCAGTCGCGACGCAGCTGATCGACGAGGTCCTCGTCGCCCGCGAGCGGGCGGGCGGTCAGCACTGCGGTCGCCGAGTCGAAGTCGTCGCGGGCGAGCGTCACCTGCTCGTCGAAGTGACGAACACCGTGACCGAGCGTGACCCCAGCATCCCAGATCGGGTACCAGATTGCGCTCGCGGCGGGCTCGATGACCCTGGCCACCTTGCGCGCCTTGGCGTCGTGAATCAGGACCACGTCGAGGTCGCTGAATGGCGCCAGTTCACCGCGCCCGTATCCGCCGACGGCGACGAGGGCGACGCGTTCGCGCCCCGTCGGATGGGCCGCGATCGCTGCGTCGAACAATGCTCCGAGCCACTCGTCGTGGAGCTCGGCGAGCGCGTGGCAGTACTTGCGGCCGAGACGTGCGCCGTCGGCTGCGTCATCGATCAGCCGCTGTCGATCGGCGCGGGTCATCGTGGGAACAACGATGCCCAGAGCATACGGGCGGCCGACTGACACGGCCCAGAGCGTGGCCCCCCGTACGCTGGGCCCATGATCGGGCGGAAACGGGTGAGCGCTGTAGCGCTCGGCGCGACCGTCCTCGCGGCCTGCACCGGCGGCGACGCGGCCAGTCCAGTGACGACTGCACCAGCGGTCACCACGACGACGATCGTCCAGGAACGCACGAGTGACGGTCGGCTCACGCTCGGCGTGCTGCTGCCGACAGCCGAAACATCGCTGCGCGAGCCGCTGGAGAGCGCCGTCAACGAGGCCGTCGATCGGATCAACGATGCGGGAGGCGTGCTCGACCGGCCGGTCAGCGTGGTATTCGAAGACGAAGGCGGGACCGCGGCGACTGCGTCTGCGGCCGTCGATGCGCTGTTGTCGTCGAACGTCGACGCGATCATCGGTCCGTCGTCATCGTCGGCTGCACTGAGCACGCTTGCCGCGATCACCGCGGCCGAAGTGTTGTCGTGCTCACCCACCGCCAGCGCACTCGCCCTCGACGACTTTCCAGACGAAGAGCTGTTCTTCCGCACGATTCCCTCCGACTCGTTACAGGCCGAAGCGATCGCCGAGTACGCAGCCGAGAGCGGGTTCTCGACTGCGGCGATCGTCCACGTCGACGACGCGTATGGGCGACCGTTCGCCGAAGCGGTCGAGGCCTCACTCGCGAGCCGCGCGATCAGCGTCACCGATTCGATCTCGTTCGACAGCAACCAGGAGCCGCGAGCAGCCGCTGAGGCGCTGGCTCGCTCTGACGCCCGGGTGGCGATCTTGCTCGCCAACGGTGCCGACGGAGTGAGTTTCCTGGCTGCGCTCGACACGCTTCCGGTAGGCACGTCGCTCAACACCATCGTGGCCAACGATGCGTTGCGCGACCCGGCCGGCGCCCAGCGCATCGCAGCGCTCGCGCCGGAGCTGCGCGAGAGCATCGTTGGCATCGCCCCAGAAGCTGTGCCGGCGAACAGCGGCTCGCCGTATGATCCGCCGGGGCCGTATGCCGCCAACGCGTTCGACTGCGTCAACCTCATCGCGCTGTCGGCCGAGCGCGTGCAATCGGACAATCCTCGCGAGATGGCCGGCCAAATGGCGGCGGTCAGCTCGAGCGGCTCGGACTGCCGCACCTTTGCAGAGTGCGCAGATGCACTGCGGGCAGGGCTGCGTATCGACTACGACGGCCCGTCGGGGGTGACCGACCTGTCGGTTGCACGTGGCGACCCCAGCCGCGCCCGCTTCGACGTTTTTGCGTTCGACAACGCGGGCCGCGATGCAGTGATCGGCACGCTGATCGCCGCTCGGTAGACGACCGGCCGGTTGCGGGCGGCCTACAGGATGTTCTCGAGATAGTCGAGGTACCCGACGTAGAACGCGCCGAACTCGCCGTACAACGCTGAACCCTTGTCATAACGCAGTGTGTACACGACATCTTTGATCGACTCGGGGCCGTCGCCGAACAGGGTGACACCCCACTCGTAGTCATCGAGCCCGGTCGAGCCGGTGACGAGTTGAACGATGCGCCCAGCGAACTTGCGACCGCTTCCGCCGTGCTCGCGCATCATGTCGTTGCGCTCGTCGAACGGTGTTGCGAACCAGTTGGCGTGCGCTTCTCGCTTCTTGCTCATCGGGTAGAAGCAGAACGCGCCGAGACCGTCTGGCGGCAACGTCGGGTACAGACGAGCGTTGAGCATGTGCTCGGGCATGCCCTTGGCGTACTCGCTGACTTCGGTGATCGAGACGTAGCTGTCGACGATGTCGAGTCCGGCGCGGGAGACACCGGTCTGGAGCGTGCGCAGTGTCCGCCAATCCGGGGCCAACGCCATCAGCGCGACGTCGGCCTTGTGGCCCAGCATCGCCGCCGTGATCACCTGGGCCTGGTCGGCCTCAGCGGCCTTGACCGCGGCGATCACACCCTCCCGGTCGATGCCCGGTGTCGGCTTCCCGAAGAGATGAAGAACTGCCAGCCCAGTCTCAACGCGCATACGCGCCACGATACGGCCCAGCTATCTCAACCGGGCTCGGTCGGCCGAGCGACCTGCGGCCGAGCGATTGGTCAGAAGTCCATGTCGCCCATGTCGGGGGCGGGCGCCTCCGGCTCGGGCTTGTCGACGATGACGACCTCGGTCGTGAGGAACAGCGCAGCGATCGAGCCGGCATTCTGGAGGGCCGACCGGGTGACCTTGGCGGCGTCGATCACACCGATCGACACCAGATCCTCGTAGTCCCCGGTCGCTGCGTTGAGACCCTCGTTGCCCGAGAGTTCCTGCACCTTGGCCAGCACCACGCCGCCCTCGAGACCCGCGTTCTCGGCGATCTGCTTGAGCGGGCCGACCAGCGCTTGGGCCACCGTGGCCGCACCGGTCGCCTCATCGCCCACGAGCTGCTCAACGGTGTCGAGCACCGCCTGTTGGGCGCGGACCAATGTGACACCGCCGCCGGCAACCACGCCTTCCTCAATGGCAGCCTTGGTCGTCGAAACGGCGTCTTCGATGCGGTGCTTCTTCTCTTTCAGCTCCACCTCGGTGGCTGCGCCGACCTTGAGCACGGCGACGCCGCCGGTGAGCTTGGCCAGCCGCTCTTGCAGCTTCTCGCGGTCGTAGTCGGAGTCGGTGTTGTCGATCTCGGCCTTGATCTGATTGATCCGGCCTGTGAGGTCAGCAGGGTCGCCAGTACCTTCCACAATGGTGGTCTCGTCTTTGGTGATGATCACTCGCTTGGCCTCGCCGAGCAGGTCGAGTGTGACGTTCTCGAGCTGCAGTCCGACGTCCTCGCTGATCACCTGACCACCGGTCAGTGTGGCCATGTCTTGGAGCATCGCCTTGCGTCGATCCCCGAAGCCCGGTGCCTTCACGGCGGCCGACTTGAACGTGCCCCGGATGGAGTTCACGACAAGCGTCGCCAGGGCTTCGCCTTCGATGTCCTCGGCGACGACGACGAGCGGGCGTCCGGTTTGCATCACGTTCTCGAGCACCGGCACGAGATCGCGGATCGCGGTGATCTTCGACGAAACGAACAGCAGGTACGCATCCTCGTACGCGGCTTCCATCCGATCGGTGTCGGTGACCATGTATGGCGACAGGTACCCCTTGTCGAAGCGCATGCCCTCGACGAGGTCCATCTCCATGCCGAAGGTCTGACCCTCTTCGACCGTGATCACGCCGTCTTTGCCAACCTTGTCGATGGCATCGGCGATCATCGTGCCGATCTCGGGATCGGCCGATGAAATCGCAGCAACCTGTGCGATCTGTTCCTTGGAGTCGACCTCGATCGAGCTCGACCCGATGGCGTCGACGGCCGCGGCCACGCCAGCTTCGATACCTCGCTTGAGACCCACCGGGTTGGCGCCGGCAGCAAGGTTGCGCAGCCCCTCGCGGACCATCGTCCATGCGAGCACGGTGGCGGTGGTGGTGCCGTCGCCGGCGACATCGTCTGTCTTCTTGGCGACTTCCTTGACCAGCTCGGCACCGAGTTTCTCGTACGGGTCGGCGAGCTCGATGTCCTTGGCGATCGACACGCCATCGTTGGTGATCGTCGGGGCGCCCCACTTCTTGTCGAGTACGACGTTGCGGCCCTTTGGGCCGAGGGTGACGCGCACGGCGTCGGCCAACTGATTCATCCCGGCTTCGAGCGAACGACGGGCTTCGGAATCGAACGAGATCATCTTGGCCATCTTGGGTGTCCTCCGTTGGACGTGCTGCAAGGGATACGCGGGCGAGGCCGAACTTCGGCCTCTGGCACTCTACGCCCGCGACTGCTAACGAACAACTGAACTGCGGCAGAGAACGCCGCTTCTCCTCGAACTCACGCGACCTCAAAGCGCTGCGTCCGTCACGGAGGGCCGAGTTGCGCGAAGCATGACGCGGCGTGCTCAATCGATCACTGGTTGTGCGGCCGCGCACCTTGCGCCAGATGTGTGCGCCAGATGTGTTCGTTACCAGTACATCGTCACGCGTGATGACTGGAATGGCGCACTTGCAAACTCGCACATGCATCGAGCACGTCGCGTCCAGCAGCCGACAGGCGTTGGCGGTGATTCGAAACGATGTCTACACACCGGACTCGCAGCGCGTCGAACTCGTCGAGCTTCTGCTCAATTCGGTCGGTGTCTTTGATGGGGAGACGATCGCGAATCGACACCAGCGCATCGAAAGCTTGAGCAAGCCGCGTCTCGACCCAGAGGGCGTGCACAACGCCGGACAACGGACGTGGATCCTTCCGAATTGGAGACGTCACCAACGTTTCAGTGGCCACCAAGGGATCCATCGCACAAGCCAACAACATGCGCTGGTGGGATGCCTCGTGCGTCAAGTGCTCTGCAAACCACACCCACGCCTCGTCTCCGTTGCTCGGCGGCTCACGGACAAGCACCGCGCCAAAGAACGAGGGCGCCGACGCGCCGGTGAATCCCTCGCCCTCGAACACGATGACGTCCGACAGCAGAGCGACGATGTCGCCGTGAATACTCGGGGCTGCCTCAGCAAGGCAAGAAAGGACCGACGAGATGATCGACTTGCACTCCGCTTCTCGAACACTGGGCAACGGCCGGGCCTCTGCTCGCTGTACTGCGTTTGGGTAGAAATCGACTGCTTTCTCGTACTCGTGGGAACAGAGCGCGAGAAAGTGATCGTGCCATCGTTGCGTCACATCCAAGGTGCCGACACTGCAGCCATGACGCGTGGGGCCGTCTTCCAGTGCCTCGCGCAGAAGGTGAAGAGCGTGCTCGATATCGCTCGATTCGACTGGCTCGCCAACATGGGTGAGTTCCTCGAATCGTGCGTGGGCGACCGCGATGCCTGGGGAGACTTGGTGCCCCTGCAACCTCGTCACCGCAGACAGAAGGTCGCGATCGGAGCCAGGAGTGGCCTCGACGAAACGGCCCAAGTCGGAGATCATCTGAGCGTGGTACCGCGTGCGAAAATTCTCCGACTCGGTGGCATCGAGTTCGAGATCAAAGATCGATGCGAAGCTATTCGGACCCGTCATCGGTCCGGCTCCCATGGCGCATTCCGGTGTCAGCGGGACCACAGAACCGTGGTCGCGCTCACTCGCAGCTGATTCAGATCCCGAACGGGTTCGAATCGAACCTTGCCCTCTGTGGACCGCTTCTGTTCCTCGACCTTCGTGGCCATATCGTGCTCCCTTGAATTTGGAGCATCATTTTCGATCGAGCCGCTTTCACCCAACCTAAGGACGAGCAAAACTGTGCTCTTGGCCGCGCCAGAAGCGTCCCATGGAGTTGACCCGTTGTTCGGACACCGCCATCGTTGCGTGACCCAGATCAGCTGCGACCGGGGCCTAAAACTGGGCACAGGTCGGGCACCGTGGCGAGGCGCGACGTGTGTCCGACCGCCGCCAGCCCACACCGGCCGGTATCGTCCGGGTCGAATCAACACTACGGCTGGGTCCGCCTTTCCAAGTGCGCCAGTTAAGGAGCCAATGTGACTCAGACGGTGAAGGAACAGAAGCAGCCCACAGAGGGCAAGGTTCAATTCGAACCGGTTCGCGATGAAAATCAGCTGCGCGTGAGCGCGACCACGGTTCTGTGGTCGGTACCAACAATCTCATCGCCAAAATCGTCAACGTAGATCCGTGGCGCATGAAGGCGCCACCATCTGGGTCAATAACAATGCGGGTGATTCGATGTCGAACCCGTTGAGGCCGGGTGCACCTAGAGGGAGCCGCCAGCGACGGCAGGAATGATCGATACCGTGATTCCGTCGTCGACCTTGGTGTCGAGGCCGTCGAGGTAACGGACATCGTCATCATCGACGAACACGTTGACGAACTTGCGCAGCCCGCCTTCTGGCTCGAGGAGTCGGTCGCCCATGCCGGGATGTGCCGACTCGAGCGCTGCAATCACGTCCGACAGCGTGCCGGACTCGACGGCAACCTGCTTGTCGCCGCCGGTCAACGGGCGCATGGTGGTAGGAATCCGGACGGTCACTGCCATGCACAAAACGCTACCGCCACAAATCCGACTCCAACGGTCGGGATTGTGGTCGAGCTATCGTCCAGCTCATGGCCCGAGGGCTGGTGATCGCGGCACCAAACGCGTTCAAGGGAACGGTCACGGCATCGAAAGCGGCCGCCGCGATCGGCCATGCGTGCTGGGAAGCGGGCCTCGACTGCGTCGAGGTGCCGATGTCCGACGGCGGCGACGGCCTCATCGAGGTACTCGGAGGCGCGAACCGAATCACCACCGTGACCGGCCCGCTCGGCGACCCGATCGATGCCGCATGGCAACTCCGCAGTGGGACCGCCGTGATCGAGATGGCGACGGCGAGCGGGCTGGTCGTCGCCGGTGGGATCGAGGCCAACGATCCGATCGGCGCCTCGACGACGGGGACGGGCGAACTGATCGACAAGGCCCTCGACGCCGGAGCCAAACGGATCATCGTGGGGCTCGGCGGCTCGGCGACGACCGACGGAGGCCTCGGGGCGGTGCGAGCGGTGACTGCGCTGGCCCGGGCACGCCGTGTCGAGATGATCGCGGCGTGCGATGTCGAGACGACGTTTCTCGATGCCGCAGAGATCTTCGCTCCGCAGAAGGGCGCGACCGCAGCCCAGGTGAAGCTGCTGACAGGCCGCCTCGAACGCATCGCTCAGATGTACTCCGAGGAGTTTCAGGTCGATGTGCGCGATCTTCCGGGTAGCGGCGCGGCGGGTGGGCTCGGCGGCGCGTTGGCCGCGCTCGGCGCACGCCTCACCTCCGGCGTCGAACTCGTCGCCGACGAACTCGATCTGTTCGATCATCTCGAGGCCGCCGAGCTGATCGTCACCGGAGAGGGGCGCCTCGACGCAACGAGCTTCGCTGGAAAGGTCGTCGGCGGCGTCGCCGAAATCGCGCTCGATGCCGGCGTCCGTTGCGTGGCGATCGTCGGAGACGAGGCGCCGGGCTGGCGCGACGACCTCAGCGACACCCAACGGCGCGGCGCTGCCGATCATCTCGAGGTCGTGTCGATGAGCGAGCTTGTGGGTAACGAGCACGCAATCGCGCAGCCCCTCGACGCCATCGAGACGGCGGCGCGCCTGGTGCTGACGGGCGGCTGAGGCGCACGACGCCCGACGCGCCCGCCGTCGTCAACCCGACGCGGTTGTTTCGGTCGCCGCCGTGGTCTCGGTGGCGACCGTCGTCGACGACCCGGACACGTCCGGCGATGTACCGGTCGACGTCGTGTCGGTCGTATCCGCACCCTGTAGTTCGGCGAGGGTCTGGTCGGCCTGGTTCGTACCGAGCAACACGAGCACGCCTGCGTCACCGAGGCTCCCGTCTTCAACCGGCGGCGGTTCCGGCACGGTGGCCACGTCGATGCCACCCATGACGATCGACACCGAGTCGGCTACCGCTTGGGCGGCGGCGATGCTCGGGTCGTAGTAGATCAGTGAGTCCTCGACGCGCTCGGTCGAGTTCGTCGCCTCCCCCATCGTGAACTCAGCGGTCTCGAGTGCGGTGGTCATGCGCCCTGCAGATCCCGACACACCGCTGGCGTTGGCCACGACGACGGTGGCACCTTCCGTGGTCAGCGTGGTGGTCGTCACCGCGGGCTCGCTGGTGGTCGTCGGACCGGCGAGCGTGGTCGACGTGTCGACGACCACATCGCCGCCATCGGTCGAGGAACTGCCGCCGCCATCGGTGATGTTGCGCAGGATCAGAAATCCGGCGACAACAGCGATCACGGCCAGCACGATGCTCAGGGTCGACCCGAGCGGAGATCCGCCGACGCCTTGTCGCGGTGATCGCCGTGCACCGCCGGTGCCGCCTCCAGGCTCTTCGTTGCTCATCCGTGTCCCCTTCCGGTCCCGCTCGACGCTGCGTCGAGACGGGCCTTACGCGCCCGCAGCCTCATCCGCTTGAGCCGCCGAACCACGAGCGGATCGTGGTCGAGTGCTTGCGGATCGTCGAGCACCATCGTTAGCTCGGCATGATATTCGTCCGGCGAGCACTGAAAGCGCGCCCGAATCACCTGCTCGCGTGGTTCGTCGTTGTTCCACCACGCTCGTTCGAAGTCGAGCATCGCCGCGGCACGTTCGCTGAGCACCGACCAAGGTTGCCCGGCGCAGCACGCCGATACAAGTACCCCCTTGCCGCCAATGCTGCAACGAGCTGTGCCAGCACGCTCGCCGACGGCCTATTCTCCGCGCGGTGGAGGAGCGACCGTTCATCATTGGCGTCGCCGGCGGGAGCAGCTCGGGGAAGACGACGATCGCCGAACGGCTCGTGGATCTGACCGGCCCCGATCACCTGTCGCTGATCGAGCTCGAATCGTACTACCTCGACCGAATCGACCTCCCCATCGAAGAGCGCAAGCTGATCAACTACGACCACCCCGACGCGTTCGACTGGCCGCTGCTCAACGATCATCTCGCCGCGCTCACCAACGGGGCGTCGGTACCGGTCCCGGTGTACGACTACACCCAGTACCGTCGCAGCGGTGAAGCTCGCACCGTGAGTCCGGCGCGCATCGTCGTCGTCGACGGGATTCTCGTGCTGTGGGATCGAGCGTTGCGCGAGCGGTTTGATCTGAAGATCTTCGTCGACACCGCTGCTGACGTGCGCTTGATCCGCCGCCTGCAACGTGACCAGGCCGAACGCGGGCGCACCGCCGAGTACGTGATCGATCAGTACCTCACCACCGTGAAGCCCGCCCACGAGCGATTCATCGAACCGAGCAAGCGCCACGCCGACGTGATCATCCCCGAAGGTGGGCTCAATCGCCCCGCGCTCGATGTGCTCCTCGCCCGCGTCCGCGAGCTCACGTTCGGCGAGGACTAATACCCCACCCCAAATTGTCGCCAGAACGTGCGAAATACGCACGGAATCCCCGGGATCTCGGTTCGACCCGTCCAGCCCCACCCGAAATTGTCGCCAGAACGTGCGAAATACGCACGGAATCCCCGGGATTTTGGTTAGAGGCGGCGTTCGATGGTTTCGGCGAGGTGGGCGAGTCGGCGGATGCGGCGACGTTGGCCATACGCCGACAGCGGCGCCACCACGGCCTGCAGCACGCCCGACAGCGGTCCGTCAAGTCCGGCCGAGAACCTGATCAACGAGCCCTTCGGCGCCGGGTCGACCCGGTTGCGGTACCGCAACTTCCACGGCCCGAGGGTCGAATGCCAGTCGTATCCGCCGTCGGGGAACACCTCGTCGACGACCATCGACGTGCTCATCGGTGCGAAGAACGCGCGCGTGCGACCAGCCCAGCCGGCCTCGATGCGGTCGGCCGACGAGTCGACCGACGCGACGTGCGGCGACCACAGCCGCCACGACTCGACGTCGACCAACAGTTCGTGGACCATCCGCGGTTCAGCGGTGGTCTCGAGATCGCTCTCGATCACGCCGTCAGCGCCTGCTCGGCCAGAGCGGTGAGCTCGCCGGACGGCACTTGCCCAGTTCCGCGGGCCACCACGCGACCGTTCTCGTCGAGCAGCACGTAGTACGGATAGGCGGGCAAGCCCATGGCGGTGGCCAGGCTTTGGGCGTCGTCGTCGGCGATCACCGGGAACGGAAATTCTTCGTCGGCGAGCCAGCTCGATGGCGGGTAGTTCGGCGCTCCGCTGTCGGTTCCGGTCGCGACGCCGATCACCTGAACGCCATCGGGCACACCACCGGAGGCTTCCCACTCGACGAGTTCGGGCACCTCGGCCTGACACGCCGGGCACCAATGCGCGAGGAACATCAACATCGTCGGCTGGCCCAACTCGACGCGCACCGGGGTGCCATCGAAGCTCTGGCCCGAGATCGACGGCGCCGGCAGTCCGACCGCAGGATCGTCGCCTTCGCTGAGCGCCGGCAGCGCCGAACCGCTGATTTCGACGTCTTGGGTCTGCGACAGCCCTTCGGTCTCGCTGTCACCACCTGAGGTGACAGCGATCGCGATGATCGCCGCAACGGCGATCACGATGGCGACGATGATGGCGATCGCGATCACCGGGCGACCGCTATTGGGGTCGTCGCCCCGTGGCGGAGTCGGAGCAGGTCGGGTTTTGGTTCGGTCGGCCATCGTGATTCTGGTCGTTTCTCGTCGGAGCTGAGTTCCCAGTGTGGCGGGGCGGGCCCACTCCTCCACCTCTGCGGACGCGAGGGCGCACCGACGACGACCACGTGTGCGCCACTGACCGCGATGTCACGTAGCGTCACCCGAGATGAGCAACACGGCACTCGCCGCGGACACGGTCATCGCGGAGGCCACGAGGATCGCCGACACGGTGCTGTTCCCGGGCGCAGAGGCACGCGACCGATCAGACACGCTGCCGCGAGACGGGCTCGACTCCCTCGCTGCGGCCGGCCTGTTCGGTATCGCCGGACCGTCGAGCGCAGGCGGCTCGGCACTCGACCCGCTGTCGACGCGTCGAGTGGTCGCCACCGTCGGCGGAGGGTGCGGCGCAACGTTCTTCGTGTGGGTCCAGCACCACGGCGTGGTGCGCGATGTGGCGACGTCGGAGAACACCGCCATCGCCGACGAGCTACTCGCGCCGATGTGTGCCGGCGAGATCATCTGCGGCACCGCCTTTGCCCATGTGCGCCGCGTCGGCGAGCCAGCGGTGCGGGCCAAGCGAGTCGCCGACGGCTGGCGCCTCGACGGATTCGCGCCATGGGCCACCTCGTGGGGCATCGCACCCCGGTTCTCGATCTATGCGTTGGCCGAAGACGGCACGCTCGTGAAGTCCATGATCTGCGGCGCTGACGAGCACGGTGATCCCGACGGCATCACGGCGATACCACTGCAGTTGCTGCTGCTCGGTTCGACCGGCACGGTGGCACTGCGGTTCGACGGGTATCACGTGAGCGACGATGCGGTGATCGCCATCGACGACTTCGCACGCTGGTCGACGTTCGACCGGCTGCGCTCGTCGATCGGTCAGCCGGCTGCCCTCGGCGTAGCCGAGCGGGCGGTCGCGGTGATGCGCTCGACGGCCAGCGACGACCACACTGCGCACACCGCAGAACGGTTGGACACCGACATCGGCGATGCGTGGATGCGCGACACCGAACTCCACGATGCGATCGCCCAGCACCGCCCAGGAGACGACGCCGACGCCCTGATCGCTGCGGCGTCGGGTCATCGCGCGTCGTGCCTACTGCTCGCCCAGCGAGCAGCCACCGCGTCGATCGCAGCTGCGGGCGGACGCGCCATGGACCTCGATCAGCCCGGCCAGCGGTTGGCGCGGGAGGCGACGTTCTACACGATTCAGGCGCAGACCGCCGACGGCCGGTCCGCCACGCTCCGGGCGATCGCCGAGGCCTGATCAGTCCGCGGCCGACTGATTGAACACGGGCGCGCGCTTCTCCAGAAACGCCATCATCCC
>JBCDFR010000063.1:0-16098 GCA_039177505.1 Actinomycetota bacterium
CTCGCCAGGATTCTCTGGGTGAGCTCGGCGTGTCCCATCTCCAGCGAGAAGAACAGCACGGGTTTCTGTGAGTGCTGCGCAACGTGGGTGGCGATGCCGAGACCGAAGGCCGACTTCCCCATCGCCGGACGAGCACCCACGATGTTCAAGGTGCTCGGTTGAAGCCCCGACAGCAGCTCATCGAGGTCGTCGTATCCCATTGCCTCGCCGGTGATCGAGTCGCCACGCTCGTAGCTCTCCTCGAGCTGATCCATCGTGTCGTTGAGCAGCTCTTGGATCGGGCGGGTGCTGTCGACGACCCGATCCTCGGCAACCTCGAACATCTTCGATTCGGCGAGGTCGACCGCCTTGGTGACATCGTCGGGCTCACCGAACGCCAGGTCGGTGATCTCGCCTGCCGTGTGGATCAGGCGGCGCAGCAGCGCCGTGTCCATCACGATCTTGGCGTAGTGCTCGGCACCCGACACCGACGGGGTTGCGTTCTGCAACTCGTTGAGCCGCTCGATCCCGCCGACCTCTTCGAGGAGACCATTGCGTCGCAGCTCGTCGGCCACGGTCACCACGTCGACCGGCCCCGCCGTCGAGTAGATCGACCGGATGGCATCGAAGATGTGCTGGTTTGCGGGATGGTAAAAGTCGCGGACCGTCAGCCCGGCCTCGCCGACGAGGCCGACCGCCTCGCGCGACAGCAGTAGCGCGCCGAGGACGGACTGCTCGGCGTGCAGGTTGTGGGGAGGGACGCGACCGGTGCTCGACGACATGAAGGGACCACTCTCTCAGGAGCGGGGTGTGCGCAGGAAGACGCACAACCCAAGGAGTTCTGTGGGTCCGGTGGGGACCGATGTCGAGACGCTGTGGGAAGCGCTGTGGATGACGACGTTGATCGTTGCGCTGGGCTCGGCTACTCGGCCGCGACCACTTCGAGCGTGATCGGGAACGACACGTCGGAGTGCAACGACGCAGTCACCTGATGCTGTCCGGTCGTACGGACGTTGTCGACCTCGATATCGCGACGATCGATCTCGATGTCGGTCTGCTCGCGCACCGCGTCGGCTACGTCGGATGCCGAGATGGAACCGAACAGTCGGCCCTCGCTGCCGGCGTTGGCCGAGATCGTGATGACCTGTGGAACGAGCGCGCTGGCGATCGCCGTTGCGGCTTCCCGCGCCGTGGCGTCGCGCTCATCGCGGGCCTTGCGCATACGCCCGGCCTGCTCGATCGCGCCGTCGGAGGCGACGATCGCGTGACCCTTGGGCAAGAGATAGTTCCGAGCGTGGCCGTCGGCGACCTCGACGATGTCGCCGCGCTTGCCGAGGCCGTCGAGATCGGAACGGAGAATGATCTTGACGCTCATGCCTGCTCCTCGACGGTGTCGGCAGCGGTCTCGTCCGTCTCTTCGAGCGCGGCCTCGTCGGTCGTGGCCTCGACGTCGGTCGGTGTGCCCTCGTTGCGCGGCGGACGACCGTCGCGGCCACCGTCGCGTCGACCACCTGTGCGCGTCGATGCGACACGCTTGGCGTACGGCAACAACGCCATCTCGCGGGCGAGCTTGATGGCGTTGGCCACCTCACGTTGCTGCTGTAAGGAGTTCCCGGCGACTCGCCGGTTGCGGATCTTGGCGCGGTCGCTCATGAAACGCTGCAGCAGATCGACGTCTTTGTAGTCGATGTACTCGACCTTCTCGGTGACGAGGATGCTCGTCTTCTTCTTGAACTTGCGGGGGTTGGCGTCGCGTGCGGCGCGCGCCTTGTTCTTCTTGCTGGCCATCAGGTGTCCTTGCGTGGTGGTTCGTCGTCAGAATCGGAGGAGGGGTCAGAACGGCTCTTCGTCGCCGTACACGGGATCGGGGGCGCGGTTGCCACCACCGGATGGGGCGCCACCGCCGGACGATGCTGCATCGCGGCTGATCCGCTCGACCTGAGCCTGCGCCCAGCGGAGGCTCGGACCGAGCTCATCGGCGATGACCTCGACCACGTTGCGCTTCTCGCCCTCACGGGTCTCGTACTGGCGCTGCTCGAGCCGGCCGGTGACCATAATCCGATTGCCCTTGTTGAGGCTGGCGGCAGCGTTCTCACCGAGGTCGCCCCAGGCGACCACATTGAAGAACGAGACCTGCTCTTGCCATTCGCCGTTCTGCTGGTAGCGGCGGTTGACCGCGAGGCCGAAGCTGGCGACGCCACGACCGGTGGTCGTGTAGCGCAACTCAGGATCGCGAGTCAGGTTCCCGACGAGCGTGACGGAGTTCTCCGAAGCCATGTGTGTCCCCTTGCTGGTGTGAATCCGTGAACGTGAGCGTTCGTGCCGAGATCCCGCCGTCAGGCGGGAACAGCCATGCCGCGACGCTGTGCTTCGGCGTCGGGCAAACGGATGAGCTTGTGGCGGACAATGTCGTCGGCGAGACGCATCGTGCGCTCGAAATCGTCGAGGGCGCCGGGCGGCGCAACGAGCTCGGCGACCAGGTAATAGCCGGCGGGCTTCTTGTTGATCGGGTACGCGAACTGTCGCTTCCCCCACCAATCGACCTTGCCGTGCAGCACGCCACCAACGTTGGCGACGGCTTCGGTGACCTGCTTGGTCCAGGCCTGGGCTTTGGGATCGTCGACGTCGCCGTCGATGATGACCATCAGTTCATAAGCACGCATCGTGCGAGTTCTCCCTCCGGATCCGGTGCACTCGATTGAGGCACGGAGCCCCTCGCGGGGCAGGGCGTATGTGACGGGGAAACTCTATCGGGGTGAACACGGCATACCGAGCGGCGATTCGCTCCCCGGCACGAGTTCGAACGTCGACCCGGGCCCGACACCGAGCGCGTCGAGGTCGCCTTGGGGCACTTCCAGGGCGAACGCGTAGGACCCACCGGGGTTGAATCGAGCGCACGTCGAGGAATCAGCGACCAGACACGGGTCCATGTCGGCCTCGGCGATGTATGAACCGTCCCGAGCGAACCAGGCGATCGACAACGGAGTCGGCGTGTTGAACATGAAGAAGTTGCCGCTGGTGTCGGTCTCGTACGCGAAGACCATGCCGACTGGCTCGCCGAGGTCGGTCACCCGCATCAACCCGCGCGATCGCTCGGCGGAATCGTCGGCGAGCCACAGACAGACCGTGCACACCTCACCGTCGGTTGAGGTGATCACTGCTTCGACGGTGGTGAACCCCTCCGGTTGCACCCCGTCGACATCGTCGCCAGCGCCGGTCGCCTCGGTTGGCGTCGTGGTTGGAGTAGTGGTTGGTGTTGTAGTCGCATCAACGCTCGCCGACGTGGTGGCCGACTCGCTCACCGACTCGCTCGCCGGAGAACTCGCCGAACAGGCGGTGACGACCACCACCGCTACGGCGGCGAGAAGTAGCCGCACGCGATCAGGAGGTGCGCCTGCCACCGACCGGCAGCACGCGCAGCAGGTGGTGCCAGCGACACTCGACACACGCCTCGACCACATATGCGTTGAGGTCGTCGGGTCGCCGATTGAGGGTGGCCATCTCCGCTGCAGTAGAGACACAACGACCGTGAGCGGGAAGGCGGGCGCCGAACACGTAGGTCACGAGTCGCAGCTCGGTCTCTTCGCAGATCGGACACATCGTGGTAGTCACGGTGCCCACGTTGCGTGCCGCCCGGACGAGCTCGGGATGCGCGTCGCAGACCTGCTCGAGGGGAATCCGGCCGCGGCGGACTTCGTTGATCAGCATCCGCCGAGCGAGTCGATGATCGACGATCCCGCGCGCGCCGTCGATCCCGCGTACGGCACCGACCGAGAAGCCCATCGCCCGAGAGGCTAGCCACCATGGTCCGCGTCCATCGCCGCGACGACGACCACACTGGTGTCGTGTTCGCCATCAACTACGGATCCGGGCTCCCCGACGACGCCGAACTGCGCCTGTGCGGCGACCTGGGCGACGGGCGGCGCGCCGTCGAATTGGGCATCTCTGCTGAGTACAACGCCCTGGCGATGGCCCGCTCCGGAGCCAAAGCGATCGCCGTCGATCCCGACCCCGAGCAGATCGCTGTGACCCGGACCAGAGCGGCCGAGCACGAGGTCAGTGTCCAGTGCTTCGAGACCGACCTCGCCGACCTCGGCGACATCACCTCCGGAACATGCGATGTGGTCGTCGCCAATCGCACGATCGGGGTCGTCGACGACCTCGGTCGACTGTTCCGGCAGGTCCACCGCGTCCTCAAGCCCGAGCGACCGTTCGTGATCGTCGTCGACCATCCGTTCGCCACCGTCAGCGACGAGGCGCCGTATGGCACCGAGCGCACCATCGGCGGCTGGCACACCTCACTCGCGCGCACCAACTTCCGGGTCGACCGGCTGTTGGAGCTTGGTGCCGGTGGCGCCGTTCCGCGGCCCTCGACCTTGATCTTGCGAGCGCTCAAAGAAGGGTCGTGAACGAACGGTCGTGACGGAACGATCGTAACGACCTCACCGTGTCAACGATCGACGCGTTCGGCCTCGATGATCTGGGCATTGCGCGGTCGCCCGAACAGGTACCCCTGCGCCTTGTCGCACGCGAGTTCGCGTAGCCGGGTCAGTTGCAACGGTGTCTCCACGCCTTCGGCGATCACCAACACACCGAGCGAGTGACCAAGACCGATCACGGCCTCGACGATCGAGGTGTCGTCCGCCTCGAGGCCGAGCCCGGCGACGAAGCTGCGGTCGATCTTGATCGCCTCCACCGGGAACCGCTTGAGGTAGGTCAGCGACGAGTAGCCAGTTCCGAAGTCGTCGACCGACACGTGCAACCCCAGCCCGCGCAACTCGCGCAGCGACGCGCCAGCGGCTTGCGTGTCACTCATCAACGCGGTCTCGGTGATCTCTAGCCAGAGCGAGTCGGCATCGATCCCCGTCTGCTGCAATGCCTCGTCGACGACACCGAGGAACCCCGGGTCGGCAAGCTGTTGCGTTGCCACGTTGACCGAGATCGACGCATCGGCGAACGGCACCCCCTGAGCCCGCCAACGGGCGAGCTGCGACAGCGCATCGCGCATGATGCTGGCGCCCAATTCGGTGATCAAACCCGTCTCCTCGGCGACCGGCAGGAATGCTCCAGGAGCGAGCAGACCGCGGTCCGGATGCAACCAGCGGGCGAGCACCTCGAACCCCTCGATCTCACCGCCGACGAGCGCGACGATCGGTTGGAAGTACGGGACGATCTCGCCGCGTTCGAGGCCGCGGCGCAGTTCGGTCGACGTCCGCAGCACGTCGACCGATGACTCGCGGGTGTCGGGCGTGAAACGCTCGATGCGGTCGCGGCCCGCCGACTTGGCGCGGTACATCGCAGCTTCGGCATCGCGCAACAACTGGTCACCATTCGCCGCGCCCGACGGATGCGCCATGCCCGCGCTCAGCGTGACGACCAGCTCCTCGCCCTCGACGACCATCGGCGCCTGCAGCGCATGCCGGACTCGGGCGGCGACGCGGACGACATCATCATCGGGTGCGCCACGTTCCGCGACGACAACAAACTCGTCACCTCCGAGCCGGGCCAGACGGGCATCGTCATCGATCTCTTGCCGCAACCGACTGGCCACCTCGAGCAGCACGGCGTCGCCGACAGCGCGACCGAGGCTGTCGTTGACCACCTTGAAGTTGTCGATGTCGAAAAACACCACCGGGGCAGCACGGGCGTCGAGCTGAGCCACGGCCGCGGCGCGGTTCGGCAACCCAGTGAGGGTGTCATGCGTTTCGGCGAAGCTCAGTTGTTCGGCGCTCGTGCGCTGCGCGGTGATGTCTTCGATGTGGGTGATGGCCAACGCGACGCCGGCATCCTCGGTCACCGACATGCGGGTGCGAGTCCACCGATAGTCACCGGAGCGATGGCGATAGCGCTGTTCGATGACGAACGCCTCCGCGATCCCCAATTCGAGCCGGGCTCGCTGCGCGACCGCCGCCCGAAGATCGTCAGGGTGCGTCAGCCCATTGATCGATGTGCCGATCAGCTCCTCGACCGACACACCGAGCATGTCGGCCAATGCCTGGTTCGCATCGACGATCGCCCGATCGTCCATCCGCACGAGCGCCATACCGATCGGCGCTGCGTCAAACGCCTGTTGGAACCGACGGCGCGCCTGATGCAGTGCGCTCGACTGACGCTCGCGATGGCTGACGTCACGCAAAACCACGAGTGGTCCAGCGGCGTCGTCGTCGTGGCGGGTCGCTTCGACGATGAGGCTCCGACCGTCGGCACCAACCAGCTCGAGCAACGTAGCGGGAGCGTCGAGTTGCCACCGCTCGACCAGGTTGGGGCGATCGTCGTCACCCACCAGCGCGAGAAACGAGCGCCCCTCGAGATCATCGACCGAGCGACCGGCCATCGCCGCGGCCTGCGCATTCGCCCACTCGATGTCGCCGTTCGTGTCGAGGCGCATCACGGCGTCGGGCAGCGCGTCGAGGGTGTTCGCCATGTCACGCCGTGCCACCTCGACCGCCGTGCGCGCTCGACGCACGACGACCAGCGCGACAACCGCCGCAGCGATCACCACGACGACGGCAACGACGATGACGACGACGGGCGAGCTCACCGATTCCGATCGCGCCACCAGGCGTCGAGCCGCTTGCGGATCTCGGTGTCGCCGATCACGCCCTCTTCGATCCGGATCTCCATCAAGAAGCGCATCGCCTCACCGACGTCGCGGCCCGGCGGTAGCGACAGATGTTCCATCACCTGGTTGCCGTCGAGCTCGGGCCGCAGCGCAGCGAGCTCCTCCGCCTCGGCCAGCTCGTCGATGCGTTCTTCCAGTTCATCCATCCGTCGTGCCAGGCGGGCAGCCTTCTTGGCGTTGCGCGTGGTGCAATCACAGCGAGTGAGAACGTTCAGTTCGGCGAGCAGGTCGCCGGCATCTCGCACATACCGACGGACGGCGGCATCGGACCAGCCCATCGAGTACGTGTGGAAGCGTAGATGGAGTGCAACCAACTCGGTGACCGCCTCGACATCGTCGTTGGAGTAGCGCAACGCGCTCATCCGCTTGCGCGTCATCCGCGCTCCGACCGCGTCGTGGTGATGGAAGGTGGTGCCTTTGCCGGCGGAGTACCCCCGCGTACGCGGCTTTCCGATGTCGTGAAACAGCGCAGCGAGACGGGTGCGACGGAAGTCGAAGGTTGCAGGATCAGCTGGCCGACGAACGTTCTCGACCACTGCAATCGAATGCGCGAGCACGTCCTTGTGACGGTGGATTGGATCGTGTTCGAGACGCATCGCCGGCAGTTCGGGCAAGAAGTGATCGGCGAGCCCCGTGTCGACAAGAAACCACAGCCCCGACGCGGGGTGATCGACTGTCAGCAACTTGTCGAGCTCATCACGGATGCGCTCCGCCGACACGATCTCGAGGCGGTCACCGAGTTGCTCGACCGCCTCGACGAGCTCCGGCTTGGGCTCCAGGTCGAACCGGGCGATGAACCGCGCCGCACGCAGCATCCGCAACGGATCGTCGCCGAAGGAGACCTCGGGTCCGCTCGGTGTGCGCAGCTGCCGTGTCGCCAGATCGACGGCACCACCATAGGGATCGACGAGATCGGGCGAGGCGGCGTCGGCACGGAGTTCGAGGGCCATGGCATTGACGGTGAAGTCGCGCCGCGACAGATCGACATTGATGTGATCGGCGAACTCGACGACCGGTTTGCGCGAGTCGTCGCTGTACGCCTCGGACCGAAACGTGGTGATCTCAATCGTCCGAGACCGGCCGTCGGTGGTGACCCGCTGCGCACCGATCGTGCCGAATCGCTCCCCTTGAGTCCACAGCGCATCGACCGTGCCCTCGAGCGCAGCCTTAATCTCGTCGGGCCGAGCATCGGTGGTCAGATCGAGATCGAAGCCGTCGCCGTCGATCGCGTCGCCCCCGACCAGGAGATCACGTACCGAACCACCGACGAGATACAGCCGGTGACCGCGTGCTGTGAACCGCTCCGCAAGCGGCGCGAGCTCAGTGAGCACCGGTGCAAACCGTTCGGGGACCACCGCGCCAGGGTAACCACGGCACCCGGGTAGCGTCGTTGGATGGTGCACACGGCGAGCGCACGGGCAGAGGCCCGACTCGGCCCATGGCCGCACGAGACGACCGTCGGTCGTCTCGTGCTCGTCGATCACCGAATGCAACCCACCGACATCGACGTCGCCGAGTGGGTCGAACGAGCACGGGCGCGGCACCTCACCACATTGCGAACCGGTGCCCTGTTTCCTCCGTCAGATCGCCCATTTCGCCGCGCCGGCTTCATCGAAATCGATCGCCTGGCGCTGCTCCGTCGTCCGCTCGACGGCACGCCCCAGGCGGCTCCTGCAGCGACAACACCCGAGACCGCAACGCGCGACTCAGTATCGCTCAAAGCGATGCGCCGATGGCATCTACACCGCGTCGCCGACCTCGACGTTGCCGCCTTCGGGCACCGCTGGGGCAACGACCGAGCGGCCATCGAGGAGATCCGTGATGCCACGCCCACCCATCGCGCCCGGGTGGCGGTCGATCGCTCTGGAGTCAGCGGAATGGCGATCACCGGACGCGCCGGTGAGACCGCCTATCTCCAGCGACTGGCCGTCGACCCTGACGCCCGACGTCGAGGCATCGCCCGCGCCCTGGTGATCGATGCGCTCCGGTGGGCGCGCCGAAACCGGCAGATGCTCGTGAACACCTCGGTCGACAATGAGGCCGCGATCGGTCTGTACCGCAGCCTCGGCTTCGAGCGCGACGACATCACACTTAGCGTGCTCGAACTCGACCTCCAGGCGGACCGGTGAGCCGCCCGACACACGTCGCGCAGACGGTGGGCGCATTGCTCGTCACAACACTCGTCCTGGCAGGCGCGCCCGCAGCACCGGTCGCCGCGCAGGACGACGACCAGATCCAAGACGACGACCGGATCCAATTGGCGCTCCTCGACCAACGGTTCACGATCGAAGCCGACGGAACGCTGCAGTTCGTGTACCGCGTCGACGGCGATCTCGAGCTGTTCCGCCTCGATGAGCCCACACCACCGATCGACGCGCCCACCGACGGCACCGACGATGCCGCCGACACTCCCCCCAGCGGCACTCCCCCCACCGACGAGCCTGCCGACTCTGCCCCCACCGACGACCCTGGCGACGACGTGGCCCCGCCACCACCAACGCCGCCGCCGCCGGCACTGACCATCGAAGTCACCAACTATGCGCCGCTGTCGCCGCTCGGCCGCCTGACTCCCCAGCAGCTCGTCGGTCCCGACATCCCCGAGCGGATCTACGAGCAACTCGGCAACGGCGGGATCCCGATCGACGGTGTCCAGCTCGTCGACGTGCGTGGCGACTTCGACGTCGACGACGACGGAACGACCACGCTCACCGTCGAGGTACCAACCGACGTCGACGAGAGCGTCGCCGAACGATTGAAACTCGATCGCGTGGGGTTACACCCGATCCGCGTCCAGCTCAAGATCGGAGAACCCGACGTCGGCGTGGAAGTGGCGTCGCACGGCACGATCGTCGAGTGGGTCGACGAAAGCGCTGAAGGCGAACCGATCGACCTCACCGTGATGGCGGCAATCCCCGAGCCACCCCCTGCGGGCCCACCACCGACCGACGGCTTCGAGGCCGCAGTAGCGCTGAGCGACGCGTTGACCACCCCGATCACGCTCGAGGTGGCGCCACGGACGGTCGCCGCAGCCACCTCGACACTCAACGCGGCGGAACGCGACGGACTCCTCGTCGGCGACGAGGTCGTCGCGACGTCGGCACGCATCCTCGACGTCTCGTCGGCCATTGCGGTGGGCCGCGGCAACGTGCTCGCCCGCGAGCTGGCCGCCGGCGAGCGCCTGGTGGTCGACGCGCTCCCCGCAGCGCGTGTCGGCCGAACCGCGTGGATCGCTCTCGACCCGATCAGCGCCGCAGGCGCGCAGGCACTGCGCAACCTCGGATTCCGCTACCTCGTCATGAGCGAAGACGTGTACGAGACCACGATTGGTGGCCCGGTTCCCAACAGCGATCGATTCGTCGACGTCGCGCTCCCAGACGGCGACGTGATGCCGCTCATCATCATCGATCCACTTGCCGAGGCGCTGACCACCGCGGGCACCGATCAAATCCTGGCCACGCTCACGGCGTTCGAATGGGCGGTCGGCACGGCATCGACGATGCTCCTCGCGCCAGCACCGCTGTCGATGGAACGATCACGCATCTTGAGTTCGCCGACCCTCGCAGCACCCGATCCGCGGCTGCTGGTCGCACTCGAGGACCTCTCGACCGACATCGACCGCTTGCAGTTCACGGAGGGTTCGACGATCCCTGCGACGACCGACACACAACCAGCCCCGAACGGCGGTGCCAGCGTGGACCTGCCCGCCGAAGCAGGGCCGTCGCTCGTCGAACGGGTAGCCATCCTCGACTCAGTCGCGCTGGAGATCTTGAGCGTCGCATCGATGCTCCCCGGCGACGACGAACGACCCGCACAGTGGAGCCTGCTCACCGACGAGTTGCTGACCACCGCCTACGGCGACGACGTGGCGATGGAGCGCATCGACGAACTCCTTGCGGAACTCGACGAACTCCGCGACGCCGTCGTTCCACCCCAACCGTTCACGTTCACCCTCACGGGCCGTACCGGGAACATCGAACTCCAGTTGGCCAACCGCGGCGACGAGCCACTCGACGTCGTGCTCGGCCTGACATCGAGCAAGCTCGAGTTCCCGAGTGGTGACCAAGTCGTCACGCTCCGGCCGAACGGTGAGACGAACGTGGTCGTCCCGGTGCGAGCGCTCGCCAATGGGACGTCGTCGGTCGACATCACCGTGTCGACGCCTGGCGGAGAGGTGCTCGCCGACGACATCACCCTGACCTCGCGAGTCACGGCGTTCACCGGCCTGGCACAGGTCCTCACCGGTGGCTTGATCCTGATCCTGATCACGTGGTGGATCGCCAACTGGCGGGGCAAGAAGCGACGAGCGGCAGTCGACCAGCGCCGAGACCATCACCCCAGCGCGCGGCGGCCCGATAGCGTTCCGACGCCGTGAATCAGATCCGCATCGTCACCGACTCCGCGTGTGACCTGCCCGCCGACATCGCCAACGAATTGGGCATCAGCATCGTTCCACTGACGATCCGATTCGGCGATGACGAGTTCGTCGATCGCGACGAGTTGACGACTGCAGAGTTCTGGACGCGCTGCGCGAACTCGGCGACCCTTCCCGAGACCGCAGCCCCTGCACCCGGTCAGTTCGAGACGGTCTATCGACAGCTCGCGGCCGACGGGGCGACTGGCATCGTCACGGTGTCGCTGTCCAGCGCGCTGTCGGCAACGATGCAGAGCGCCGAACTTGCGGCGCGCACGGTGCACGAAGATGGCGATGTCGATATCGACGTGCGAGTCGTCGACAGCCGCACGATCACCCTCGGATTGGGCACGATTGCGATCGCGTGTGCGCGACTTGCCGCCGACGGCGCGTCGATCGACGAGGTCGAGGCGCTCGCTGCCGACCTCACTGCACGCACACAGGTGTTCGGCGCGCTCGACACCCTGGAGAACTTGCAAAAGGGTGGTCGCATCGGCAGTGCCAAAGCGCTGTTGGCAACGGCACTCTCGATCAAGCCGATCATCGTGGTCACCGGTGGCGAGGTACAAGAAGGCGGCAAGCAGCGGACGCGGACGAAGGCGCTGAAGTTTCTCGACGACAAGGTGCGCGAGTTCGGCGATCGTGTCGAGAACCTCGCCGTGCTACACGCGGACTGCAGCGATGTCGACGTGTTCGTCGACATGTTGCGGACGCACTACGACCACGAGATCGTCGTGGGCGAGATCGGCCCGGTGATCGGCACCCATGGTGGGCGCGGGACCATCGGTGTCGCGTTCCACGAACGCGTCGGCTGACCGATCCACCCACCTGCCAACATGACCGGGGCGCAACGGCGCCCACCACTAGCGTTGTGCGAGGTTATGTCCGCCGCGGCTCCCCCACCCACTGTGATCGCGCAGCGCTACGAGCTGCAGCGGATGCTCGCGCAGGGCGGTATGGCCGAGGTGTGGTTGGCGGTCGATCTCACCCTCGACCGCAAGGTCGCCGTGAAGTGGCTCAAGCCGACTTTGGCGTCCGACCCCGTGGTCGCCGAGCGATTCCGCCGCGAGGCCGTCGCCGCAGCTGGCCTGAACCACCCGAACATCGTCGCTGTTCACGACGTGTTCGAACAGGACGGGCGACAAGCGGTCGTCATGCAGTTGGTCGAGGGCAAGAGTCTGCGGCAACTGCTCGACACCCAAAAACGCCTGAGTCCCGAGCTGACCTGTCACATCGGTTCCTGCGTAGCCGTCGCCCTCGACCACGCCCACCAAACAGGGTTCGTCCACCGCGACGTCAAGCCCGGCAACATCATGATCACCTCCGACGGTCGGGTGCTGCTCACCGACTTCGGCATCGCCAAAGGGTTGCAGCCCTCGGCCGAGAACGACCTGACCAACGACAACATCATGATGGGGACTGCCAAGTACCTGTCACCCGAACAGGTTCGCGGCAAGCGGCTCGACGGTCGCGCCGACCTGTACTCACTCGGTTTGGTGCTGTATGAGTGCCTCGCCGGTCGAGTGCCCTTCCTCGGCGAAACCGACGCCGACACGGCACTCGCCCGACTCCAACGGGATCCAACCGATCTCGCCCAGCTCCGGGCAACACTGCCCACCGAATTGGTCCTGGTCGTTCATCAACTGTTGGCCCGTAATCCGAACAATCGCCCCGCGACCGGCGCCGACCTCTCCGCCACATTGAAGCGGGCGGCGAGCGCCGGTCCGCCGGCCGTCGACCCCACCGAGCCGCCCTCCGACGCAGAGCCGCCCACACTCGCCAGCAAGTGGCGCGCCGCGCCGACGATCCCCGGACCCACGACGACGAGCCCGGCAGTCGCAGGCCCAGCCGGCCCGCGGATCCCTGGCGAGGTCGCCACGGTCGATCCGACACCACCTACCGGACGAGCACCGCGCGGCGAACCGGCTCGCGAGCTCGCCGATCGCCGTGCTCCTTCGGCGATCGTGGTCGGCGGCATCGTTGCGGTGGCGGTCGTACTGATCGCGGTACTGGTCGCCAGCTTGCGGTTCGGCAGCGACGACACGACGAACACCACCACACTGCTTCCGGACAACACGGCGGTCGACGACGGCGACAACACCGACAGCGACGGTAACGGGGACGCCGGCACCGGCGACGCCACCGACGAAGGAGCCGACGAAGGAGCCGACGATCCGACCGAACCACCGATCGTCGTGGGGCCAGCGTCGATCGCCACGATCACTGCCTTCGATCCCGACGGTGACGGCACCGAAAACGACGGCGACGCCGTGTTGTCCATCGCCGACGGCGACGAGACGACGTTCTGGCAGACCGTGTGTTACTCCGACAAATTCATGGGCGCCAAGCGCGGCGTCGGACTCATCGTCAGCTTCGACGAGCCGATGCAAGAGGCGCTGTCGGTCGACGTGCAGAGCGCGCCGTACCAACTGCAGTTCTTCGCCAGCGACGCCGAGTCGGCGCCGACCACCATCGACGACTGGGGCCCGGCCCTCGGCGAGCGCGCGTTCGCCAGCGAGCCCGGCACGGTCGTGTCGGCCACACCGCCAACCCCGGCACGACACATGCTCGTCTTGCTCAACGAACTCGGCGACGACCCGGGGTGCACCGCGGCCAATCCCTTCCGGGGGCAGCTCGGCGAGATCGCACCGGCAGGCTGACGATGGCCCGAGCGCTCGACGATGAGGCGCTGGTCGAGGCCGCGCAGGCCGGCGACCGATTCGCCCTCGATCAGCTGCTACGCCGACACTACGACCGCGTGTATGCGGTGTGTCGACGGGTCGTCGGCAGCCAACGAGATGCCGACGACGCGTGCCAAGAGGCGCTGATCAAGATCACCCGCAGCGTGCCGCGATTCGACGGACGGTCGTCGTTCGGCACGTGGGCGTACCGCATCGCGACCAACGCAGCACTCGACGAGCTGCGCAAACGTCGCCGCCGGCCAACACCCCACGACGACGACAACCCCGAGATCGCCGACCCGCGAGGAGCACGCAACGTGGAGTTGGTCGACGAGCGACTGGCGCTCGACGAAGCACTCGAACAGCTCAGCGACGATCTACGCAGCGCGGTCGTGCTGCGCGACGTCGCCGACCTCGACTATCACGAGATCGCCGACACGCTCGACATTCCGGTCGGCACGGTGAAATCGCGCATCGCCAGGGGTCGCGCAGCATTGGCCGACCATCTACGGATCGCCGAACTTCCCGAACTCGACGGGAACCAAGACGGTGGTTCAGAACGTCAAAACGGATCGACATGACCGACGACCACGACACCGAGCCAAACGGCGACGACCGCAATGCGCTAGCCAGCGCGTACGTCGACGACCAGCTCGATGATGCGACCCGCGCAACGGTCGAGTCAGACGATGAATTGATGCTGCTCGTTCGATCGATGTCGAGCACCCGTGCCCTGCTCGCCGACACCGATCAAGCCCCGATCTCGGTGCGTGAACGACATCTTGCGGGGGCGCTCGACGCATGGGAACGCCTCCCCGACGCCGAGCGCAGCGGGACGCGCCGCGACCAGACTCCCGCCGGTGTCGATGGCGCGGCCGCCGCCGGTGCGGCTGCGGTCAGCGCTCCGCCAACCTCGCTGCGTCAGCGGCGCGGCCGCAACAACGTCCGGTGGCTCAGCGCAGCGGCCGCGGCGCTCGTACTCGTACTCGCCGGCGGGCTCATCGTGCAGACGGTGGCCGACACCGATGACTCCGATCAGGCGCTTAGTACCGACGATGCCACGAGCGACACGCTGGCCGCCGGCGACAGCGAAAGCCGCTCGGTGACCGAGTCTGCCGACGCGTTGGCCACGACTCCGGCCGTCGACGCCACAGTCGAAGCGAGCGGTGAAGTAGAGGTGTTCGCCGGGGACGCAGGCGACTCGTCGGTGCTGCCCGAAGAGGCCGTGGATGAGTCCGACACCTTGTTGACCGGCCCGAACGATCTTGGTCCACCGCCAGACACCGATCTCGAGTCACTGCAGTCACCAGCCGACGTCGCCGCCTTTGCCGCGGCGGCCGTCGATGCCCCGCGGGCACCCGACGTCGAGACCGACACGACCCAGGTTGCGACAGACGACGCACAGACCGAGGTGGAAACCGACCTGCCCAACTTGGCGGCGGAACCGTTGTGTGGCGCCGTCGACGTCGTCGTCGGACGCGCCTTCTATGTCGGCCAGCTGGCAGTGATCGGCATCGACCAGGCGACCGAGGTCGCCTTCGCCCACCTGCCCGAGACCTGTACCGAGCTGGTTCGCGCGGCACTGCCGTAACGGTCGGCGAGCGGCTAGCCTCGCCGCCCATGCCGGGGAACCCACTGACCGACCCGAACTGGCCTCGCGAGACGACCGACACGATTGTCCAGCTCGTCGGGTCGGTACGCGACCAGACGACGACGAAGGTCGTCTACGCCGCCCGGGGCATCGTGTTCGGCCTGATCGCCGTCATCGTCGGCTCATTCACCGCCGTGTTGGCCGTCATCGGTCTGCTCCGCGGTCTCCAGACGCTGTTCGATCTCGGCGTCAGCTCGCCGCGCGCGGTCTACCTCAGCTACTTCGCGGTCGGTGGAATCTTCTGCCTCGTCGGTGCGTTTCTCTTCCGCAAGCGCAACGCCTCCACCACCAACGCGTAAGGAGCCCACGTGGTTCGCAACGTCATCATCATCGGATCCGGCCCAGCCGGCCTCACCGCGGCGGTGTACACCGCACGCGCCAACCTGTCGCCCCTGCTCATCGAGGGTGAACCATCGAGCACCAGCGATCAACCCGGCGGGCAGCTCATGCTGACCACCGACGTCGAGAACTTCCCCGGATTCCCCGACGGCGTCATGGGGCCCGAGTTGATGCAGTCGATGCGAGCCCAAGCAGAACGATTCGGTACCGAGATCCTCACCGAAAAAGTCACCAAGGTCGACTTCTCCCAACGCCCGTTCAAGGTGTGGGTCCGCGACGACGAGTACCAGGCTGACGCGATCATCGTCAGCACCGGTGCCCAGTCGTTGATGCTCGGCCTGGAGGCTGAACAGCGCCTGATCGGACACGGCCTGTCGACGTGCGCAACCTGCGACGGCTTCTTCTTCCGCGGCCA
>JBCDFR010000064.1:0-16055 GCA_039177505.1 Actinomycetota bacterium
CGCGCCAAGGTGGTCGGACCCGGCGGTGACATCCTCGACGTCACCCCCGTCAGTGGTGGTATTGCCACCGAGACGATCGACGTGCATGCCGAGCTCGACGCCCACCGAAAGGGGATGTTCAACCTCCGCGACCGTCGCCCCGACGCCTACCGGCTTGGCCCGTTCGACCCCGCCGTGATGCCGCCTGCTCCGCACCGCTCGGATGCTGACCGTCCGGTGTCGGCATGAGCGTCGTCATCGTCGGTGGCAGCGTGTCTGGCCTGTCGGTTGGACTCTTCGCGGCCCGTCGTGGCGTCGAAGTCACGATCGTCGATGCCGACGACGCCACCGATCCCTCGCTGCCGTTCGATGAAGCCCGGGCCCGAACGACCCGCCGCCCGACGCCGCAGTCGGCACACTCCCACGCGTTCCTCGCCAAGGCCCACCGAATCCTCTCCGACGAAGCTCCCGATGTGCTCGACGCGTTTGCCCAGCACGGCGTCGAGTCGGTTCGTCTCGCCGACGCGCTGCCGGCCTCGCTGGTCGACCGAACGACTCGCCCGGGCGACGACGATCTGGTTGTGCTGAGGGCGCGGCGGTCGACGTTCGAGGGCGTACTGCGACGAGTCGTCGCCGCGGAGCCTGGTGTCACCATTCGGTCCGGAGTGGACGTGTCCGACTTGCTCTACGAGCAGGCAGACCGTCATCGTCCGCCGCGTGTGGTTGGTGTCGACACCGACTGCGGGCCGATCATCGGCGATCTCGTGATCGACGCATCGGGGCGCCGTGGCCAAACCCCGCAGTGGTTGTCCGCCGCGGGGATCGACCTGCATGAGGAAGTGGGCGCGTGCGGCATTGCGTACTACACCCGCTTCTACCGCCTGTACGTCGGTGAGCGACTCGGAAATCTCAACCGCGGGTACACCGCGGGGAGTTCGTTCGATCGCTACTCCTCACTGGTGTTTCCCGGCGACTCCGGCTCGTTCTCGGTCACGTTCGGCGTCCTCCCAGAGGATGCTGCGCTGCGCAAGCTCCGCCACGACGCGTCGTTCGACGCAGCAGCACGATCGATCCCAGTGGTCGCCGACTGGGTCGAGCGCGCCGAACCGATCTCGGGGGCGCGTTCGATGACCGGCATGAAGAACCGGCTTCGCCGCCTCGTGAGCGGGAGCGATGACGCTCGCACGCCGCTGGTGACCGGTCTGTTCCCGATCTCGGACGCGGCGGGAATCTCCAACCCGGCGCATAGTCGCGGCTGCTCACTGGCGCTCGGTCATGCAGTACGCCTCGCCGATCTTGTCGCTCAGGCAGGTCGCGACCATTCCGTGACCGACGCCGACCTCATGCTGATGGCCGACGACATCATCTCCGACGAACTCGAGCCATGGATCGAAGACTCGCGGCGACAAGACGAAGCGCGACTGTCTCGTTGGCGCCCCGACGGCGACCATGTCGCGCCGACGATTCCCGACGGCGAGATCGCCAACGGAGAAGCGTGGATCGCCGCGCACCACGACCGCGACGTCTGGAGCCGGTTCACGCGGCTGCAGCAATTGCTCGTTTCCGCGCCCGAGGTGCTCGCCGACGCCGACACGGTGAGGCGGGTCCGCGCTGTGCAACGACGCGGTCTCGGGCTGCCGCCGATCGAGGGCCCCGACCACGACGCACTTGCCGCGCTGGTCGCCGCGCACGCGCCGAGTGCTCGCGAGGTTCGATCGGGTCGGTTGGCAGCGACGGCGTGACGTGGCTGCCAGGGCGCAGTGGTGGGTGCAGCGGTGAAGGTCTCGCTGCTGACCTACTCCACAAGGCCGCGCGGCGGTGTGGTGCACACCCTGCATCTCGCCGAGGCGCTCGCCGCGCTCGGTGTGTCGGTGCGGGTGCATGCCCTCGCCCGCGGCGGTGACGATGCGTTCTATCGCCGTATCGATTCGTCGGTCGAGGCGCTGGTCCATCCGTTTCCCGAAGTCGAGGGGGAATCGGTCGGCGACCGTGTGACCCGCTCGATCGAAGCGCTCGCATCGTCGGTCGACATCAGCGGCGACGAGATCGTGCATGCCCAGGACTGCATTTCGGCGAACGCGGTCGCCGATTGCATCCGCACCGTCCACCACATCGACCACTTCACAACGCCGCAGCTCGTCGAGTGTCATGCGCGAGCGATCACACGGCCGCGCGCCCATATTTGTGTGTCACATGCCGTGGCCGCCGAGTTGCGCACCGACTGGCGTATCGACGCAACGGTGATCCCGAACGGTGTCGACGCCCAACGGTTTGCGTTGGCGGCCGTCGACGAGCCACCCGCGGCGGCCGCCCGCGAGGCGTGGCGTAGCCGAATCGGAGGTCCGTTCGTGTTGGCCGTCGGTGGCATCGAACCGCGCAAGGGCACGATCGACCTGGTCGACGCAATGGCTCGGTTGCAGGGCACGAAGCGCGATGTGCGCCTCGTGATCGCGGGCGGCGAGACGCTGTTCGACTATCGCAATTACCGGCGGGCGTTCGATGAGCGGTGCAGCGCGCTCGGCGTCGAGCCGATTGTGCTCGGCCCGGTCGCCCACGACGACCTTCCTGCACTGGTTGCAGCGTGTGATGTCTTCGCATTTCCGTCGACCTACGAGGGATTCGGGCTTGCGCCGATGGAGGCCCTCGCCGCAGGTCGTCCCGTGATTTGCCGCGATCTCCCGGTTCTTCGGGAGGTGTTCAGCGGCGCTGCCGCGTTCGGCGACGCCGCCGACTCGTTCGCCGATGAGATCGAGCGCGTCCTCGACGGTGGTGTCGATCCGCTCCGGCAGCATGCGGGTACCACGCTCGCCGGTCGCCATCGGTGGCCCGAGGTTGCCCGCCGCCACGTCGAGTTCTACGAGCGACACCTGAGTCGCCGCATCCCTTGATCCGATCTATCTTTGTCGTTCATGCAGCGGAGTCTCCTTAGCGGATCATTGATAGCGGTCGGAGCAGTCGCTCTCGGGTCTGCGGGATGCTCGTCCGACGACTCCAGCTCAGCGCCGATACAGACGTCGACGCCAGACACCACGAGTCAGGGCGCAGCCACGACCACCGAGCCGCCCATCAGCGTCGCCACCACGTTGGTCGCGCCGACGAGTACCACCTCGACGAGCACCACAAGCTCTGCAGTTCCTTCCGGCGATCCCCTGGCCTATGTCGAGGCGATCACGAACGACACGTACGACGAGCTGGACGCAATGCTTGCCGAGGTGGCGCCTGATGGGCCGGCGGCCTGGTACGGACTCCATCAACTTGCTGTCCGAACCGCTCTCAGCGACGCCGGCCTGGACTCCCTGATCGGCGAGCAGACCGTTGATCAACGAGGCGATGCCGTCACGCACTGTATGTCCGGTGACGCCACCATCGACGACGAGTGTCTAGAGTTCACCGACTTCATCGTCGACGATGGCCTGCTATACACCTTCAGCGTCGACGGAGTGCAGATCGATGATCGTCTTGGTGTCGGCGGCGACCCTGACTCAGCTGCAGGCGTGGAGGCGAGCGTCGTCACCTCGTATCGATCAATCGAGAGCGATCTCCTGCTTGTCGTCGTAGAAGTCACTGCGGCGACTCCAGCGAATCTCAGCTTGTCCGGCAGCACGTACGTGGATCCGGACGGCCGCCAGATGTCTGCAACCCAGAGCGTCGGGCCGTCTGACCTTCAACAGGGAGCGACCGCTCTCGCCATCGTCGGCTTCGCTCAGGCGGATCCAGGCGGAACCCTCGTCATTGAGGTCTCGTCGGACGACTTCTCCAATCGCGGAGAATTGACACTCAACGTTCCCGCCGCGCCGTCCTAGGCCCTGTACCACCGGAGTCCCAGCAGGTCGGCATAGATCCGCTCGTCCATCATCGGGTCGTTTCGCTTGCAGAGGCAAACAGCGAGGATCGCGAAACACGATCTAGATGTGCCCGGGGTGGGATTTGAACCCACACTCTCCCGAAGGAGAAGGGGGGTTTAAGTTCGGCCAGCGGTGTGTTTCTGGTGTCGTTGCGTCCGTGGAGAACGCTGTGAGCTGGGGGTTCAGTCCACCTTGTCCGTCGAGGTCGCTTGAAACGCGCCGCGTATTGACGAGTCTTGTGCACCTTTCGTGCACGCCGAGGTGTCTGTGTCCCGCCGGGCACAAGCGCCGCAGATGCGCATCGAGTTGCGCTACTAGGTTGGCGTCGTGGCGGTGCTGTGGGGGATTCACAACAACGAGAAGACGCTCGACCTCATCGACGGCGGGTTCGTCAGTATCGGATGGGAGGAACTGGGCGATCTCGGCCAGGGGCTCATCGATCGCGACGATCTCAAGGCTCGTCTCGCCGCTACCTACCCAAGCGCCAAGCCGGGAGCGATCCCGGTCTGGGCGGGTGTGATCTGGCGTTTCGTCGAGGAGATGAAGATCGGCGAGTACATCATCAGCCCCCGCAAGCTGGACCGCACGCTCAGCTTCGGCGTGATCGACAGCGACTTCTACGTCGAACCCGACGTTGAGCTCCATCCCAACCGTCGACGTGTGAAGTGGCTTCGGACGGGCGTGTCCCGAGATGAGTTCTCGCAGAGCACGCTCAACGAGATCGGATCGGCAATCACACTGTTCCATGTCAAGAACAACGCTCGTGAGTTCCTCGATTTCTTTGCTGTCACTGAAGCCGGGACAAGCCCGCCGCCCGTCGCTGACGCCGAGGTCGAACTCGCCGAGGACGAGCCGAACGTGGAACGAACTGACACGTACAGCCGGGACTTCGCCATCGGCGTACTCAAGAACATGGATCCGTATCGCTTCGAGCACTTCGTCGCAGCGCTACTGCAGGCGATGGGGTACCGGGCGACGGCGACAGTGGCCAGCGGGGACGGCGGGGTCGATGTGATCGCCAGTCGAGATGAGTTGGCGATCGAGCCACCGATCATCAAAGTGCAGTGCAAGCGCAAGACATCAACGGTCGGTGCGCCGGACATCCAACGTCTGGCCGGCGCACTTGCGCACGGCGGGTCCGAGGTCGGGCTGTTCGTCACGCTCGGCTCCTACTCGGCTGATGCCCTCCACCTCGAACGCACTCGACAAGACCTCCGGTTGCTGAACGGACAGCAGCTCATCGACTTGGTGTTCGAGCATTACGAGACGCTCGACGTTGAGTGGAAGAGTCTGCTCCCGCTCCGGCGTGTGTACGCCGTAGACCGCGACATCGCCGACGGGTGAGATCATGCAGCAGGTAACACCGAGTGAAGGGAAGGTCGTAGCGTCGTGGTCACCGGAGAACTGAAGACGAGCATCGACGCAGTCTGGAACGACTTCTGGTCGGGCGGCATCTCCAACCCGCTCGAAGTGATCGAGCAGCTCACGCTGCTGTTGTTCATCAAGGGTCTCGACGAAACCCAGACTCGCGCCGAGCGCAAGGCCAACCGCACGGGGCAGCCGATTGAGGACGTGATCTTTCCCGAGGGCGACTTCACTCCGGAAGGAAAGGCCGACGGGCGCCCCTACGCCGATCTGCGGTGGGACCGGTTCAAGCACCTCTCGTCCAAAGAGATGTACGACCTCGTCGATGGTTACGTCTTCCCATTCATCCAGGAGAGGGCGTCGACGACGACGCACGGTGAGCACATGAAAGGAGCTCGCTTCACCATCCCGACACCTGCGCTCCTGCAGAAGGCGGTCGATGGGCTCGACGCGATCCCGATGGAGGATCGCGACACAAAGGGCGACGTGTACGAGTACATGCTCGCCAAGATCGCCACGGCGGGGCAGAACGGGCAGTTCCGCACTCCGCGCCACATCATCCAACTGATGGTCGAGATGACGGCACCTTCGCCGACCGACACGATCGTCGATCCGGCGAGCGGCACCTGCGGCTTCCTGGTGGCAGCCGGGGAGTATGTCAGGCGGCACCATCCGGATGTGTTGAGTGACCCGGCCCGAGCGGAGCACTTCAACAGCGAGATGTTCAACGGGTTCGACTTCGACAACCAGATGCTGCGCATCGGCTCGATGAACATGCAGCTTCACGGCGTGGCGAACCCGGCGATCGCCTACCGAGACTCGCTCGCCCAGGACCACGCCGGCGACGTCGAGGCGTACAGCCTCGTTCTTGCCAACCCGCCATTCGCGGGTTCGCTCGACTACGAGTCGACGGCGAAGGATCTCCTACAGGTCGTCAAGACCAAGAAGACCGAGTTGCTGTTCCTCGCATTGTTCCTGCGGCTGCTCAAGCCCGGCGGGCGTGCTGCCGTGATCGTGCCCGACGGCGTCCTGTTTGGATCGACGAAGGCGCACAAGGAACTGCGGCGCAAGCTGGTCGAAGAGCAGAAGCTGGACGGCATCGTTTCGCTACCGTCCGGCGTGTTCAAGCCATATGCGGGCGTGTCGACAGCGATCCTGCTGTTCACGAAGACCAACTCGGGCGGGACCGATCACGTCTGGTTCTACGACCTGCAAGCGGACGGCCGCAGCCTCGACGACAAGCGCACGCCACTGCTCGAGGGCGACAAGCTCGGCGTTAGTGCCGACCTCAACGTTGACGAACACCCAAACAACAACCTCCCCGATGCGCTCGCCCGCTGGCGCGAACGCAACGATACTGAGCTGGATCGGGCGCGCACGGATCAGTCGTTCTGCGTCCCGAAGTCCGACATCGCCGGCAATGGCTACGACCTCTCGATCAACCGCTACCAGGAGATCGTCTACGACGAGATCGAGTATCCGCTCCCAGCCGAGATCCTCGGCGAAATCACGGCGATTGAAGCGGAGATCGTTAAGGGCATCGACGACCTCAAGGCGATGCTGGGATGAATGACAGATGGCGGACTGGGTTGCTCGGTGACCTGTGCGACGTCCGGATCGGAAAGACCCCAGCCCGTTCGGAGACGCGCTACTGGGGGAGTGGTCACCGGTGGCTCTCCATTGCTGACATGGACCAGGGCAGGTTGATCACGACCACGAGTGAGGAGGTCACCGATGCGGCTGTGGACGAACTCAACTTGCGTTTGGTGCCGCCAGGGACGCTGCTTCTCAGTTTCAAGCTCAGCATTGGAAAGGTCGGTGTTGCCAACGCGCCGTTGTTCACCAACGAGGCGATCGCCCACCTCCCAATTCGCGACGATCGCATTGAGCGCAGCTATCTGTATTGGGCTCTTCGCACCATGCCGCTCACGACGGGGGCTGACCGTGCAGCCATGGGGACGACGCTCAACAAGTCAAAGCTCAAGCAGATCCCGGTCCCGCTGCCGCCAATCGAAGAACAGCGCCGGATTGCAGCGGTGTTGGATGCGGCCGATGCGCTCCGAGCCAAGCGCCGTCGGGCCTTCGCCAAGCTCGACACAGTCACGCAAGCCATCTTCATCGACATGTTCGGTGGAGAGGTCGAACGAGTCATTGCGCTCGGGGAGTTTGCGGACGTTCAGGGAGGTCTTCAGGTCTCATCCAAACGCCGAACTAACCCGATTGAGGTCCCATACCTTCGAGTAGCGAACTCGTTCAGGGGGTTCATGGACCTAACGGAGGTCAAAACGATACGAATCACGCCGCGAGAGCTCGACCGCACTCGGTTGCGCGGCGAAGATCTCCTGGTAGTCGAGGGACACGGCAACAAAGATGAGATCGGGCGCGTTGCCTTGTGGAACGGTGCAATCGATCCCTGTGTCCACCAAAACCACCTCATCCGCGTCAGATGTGATCGCATTATGCTGCTCCCACGATTCGTCGAAACCTTCATGAACGGCGACGTCGGGCGAAGGGCCCTCTTGCGTGCTGCGAACACGACCTCCGGCCTCAACACGATCTCCACAAGCGATGTCCGGGCCGTGCAAGTGCCGTCACCGCCGCGGGCGGATCAGCAGCGATTCGTAGACGCTGCAGCGCTGATTGACCTTGAGCGGGACCGGCTTGAACAAAGCGCCAAGGCGCTCGACGCTCTGTTCGCTTCCCTCCAGCAGAGGGCGTTTCGAGGTGAGTTGTGAGTGAGTCACAGTTCTCCTTCTTGGAGGCGGAGTTCGAGGAGCAGTTCGGAGCTGCTCAGCGCGCTGAGCGTTACGCACTGATTGATCCAGGCACCGCGGTCATCCACGCGCGACGAGCGTTGGAGTCGGGCGTTAAGTGGGCCTACAACCACGATCGATCGTTGCCGCAGCCGTACGAGCCGAAGCTCAACGCATATGTCAACGAACCTGCGTTCAAGGCGTTGGCCAACGGGCGCGTGTTCAACGTTGCGAAGAAGATCCAGAGAGCTGGAAACCGGGCAGTCCACGAGTCGAAGCCACCCTCGAAGCTGGAGGCGGTCGAGGTCGTCTCGGCGTTGTACCTCTTCTGCTTCTGGTTGGCACACACCTACGGCCGGCAGTCGAAGCCCGATCCAAAGGTCAAGTTCAACCCCAACAAACTCTCTGAAGCGTTGCAGGCACAGCGGGCCTCTCTTGAGCAACGACGGGAACTCGAAGCCGAACTCGAAGCCGAAGCCGAGCGGGCCGAACTCGCTCGGCGTCGGCTCGACGAAGCCACACGCAGCATCGAACAGCTCGAAGCTGAACGCGCTGCGCTTCTCGCCGAGGTCGCCGAAGCGAAGAAGAGAGCCGCCGCCGCGGTTCCGGCTGACGCGCAGGACTGGTCCGAAGCCGAGACCCGCCACTACAAGGTCGACGCACTACTCGCAGAAGCCGGCTGGCCGCTGAACGACAAGCGCGATCGCGAGTTCGAAGTCAGAGGCATGCCCACCGATGGTGGCGTTGGCTTCGTCGACTATGTCCTGTGGGGCGATGATGGGCTGCCGCTCGGCGTCGTCGAGGCCAAACGCACAACGAAGTCGGCCCTCACGGGGCAGCAACAGGCCAAGCTCTACGCCGACTGCCTAGAACAAATGTTCGGGCAACGGCCCGTGATCTTCTACTCGAACGGGTACGAGCATTGGATCTGGGACGACGTCGAGTACGGCCCACGACCTGTTCAGGGTTTCTACGCCAAAGACGAACTATCGCTCTTGATCCAACGCAGGGAATCAAGGGTGCCGCTGACGTCGCTCGACATCGACTCCGACATCGTTGGGCGCCCGTACCAGCTACGTGCCATCCGGGCGATCGCCGAGCAGTTCGAGACCGAGAAGCAGCGCAAGGCCCTTGTCGTGATGGCCACCGGAGCAGGCAAGACCCGCACCGTGATCGCGCTCACCGATCTGTTGATGCGCGCCAATATGGTGAAGCGAGTTCTGTTCCTCGCCGATCGCACTGCCCTGGTCAACCAAGCAGTCGGTGCCTTCAAGGCGCACTTGCCCGACTCGGCTCCCGTCAACCTCGTCACCGAGGGACACGAAGACGGACGGGTCTACGTGTCGACGTATCAGACGATGGTTGGCAAGATCGACGAGTACCGCAACGACGGCACCCGTCGCTTCGGAGTGGGTCACTTCGATCTCGTCGTCATCGACGAAGCACACCGCTCGGTGTACCGCAAGTACCGCGGCATTTTCGAGTACTTCGACTCACTCCTCGTCGGCCTGACCGCAACGCCCAAAGACGAGGTCGACAAGAACACCTACGACCTCTTCGACCTCGAAGTCGGCGTGCCCACCGACGCGTACTCCCTCGACGACGCGATCAGCGACGGCTACCTCGTGCCTCCCCGTGGTGTCTCGGTGCCATTGAAGTTCGTGCGCGAGGGCATCCGCTATGACGATCTGTCGGATGACGAGAAGGATGACTGGGACGAGTTCGACTGGGGCGAGGACCCAGATGGAAACCGGCTCGATCCGCCTGATGCGGTCAATGCTGCCGAGTTGAACAAGTTTCTCTTCAATGAGGACACTGTCGACAAAGTGCTCGAGCACCTGATGACCGAGGGAATCAAAGTCGCCGGCGGCGACCGGCTCGGCAAGACGATCATCTTCGCCAAGAACCAACGTCACGCCGACTACATCTACGAACGATTCCTCGCCAACTACCCCGCACTCAACGCCGGCGACTTCGCCCGCGTCATTACCCACGGCGTGCGCCACGCACAGAACCTCATCGACAAGTTCTCTCAAGTGGAGGCAGCGCCGCACATCGCCATCTCGGTGGACATGCTCGACACCGGCATTGATGTTCCCGAGGTCGTCAACCTCGTGTTCTTCAAACTCGTCCGCTCGAAGACCAAGTTCTGGCAGATGATCGGCCGCGGCACTCGCCTGCGTCCCGATCTGTTCGCGCCCGGGACGGACAAGGACTGCTTCAAGGTGTTCGACTTCTGTCAGAACCTGGAGTACTTCAGCCAAGAACTCGTGCCTGCTGAAGGCGCCGGGGCCATTCCGCTCGCCGAGAGGATCTTCACGGCCCGGCTTGAACTCATCCAGGCGTTCGATGCAGTCCAGGCGCACGGTGACGAGCGCAGCGAGGTCGCGGGTGTGCTGCGCGAAGCGATCGCTTCGATGAACGAGAACAACTTTCTCGTACGCCCGCATCTGGAATTGATCGAGAGGTTCCGAGAAGGACAGGCATGGGAGTCGCTGTCGGTCGGCGACCTCGCAGCACTTGCTCAAAGTGTCGCCAAGTTGCCTGCGCAACTCGACCCCGAGCACGAGGAAGCGAAGCAGTTCGATCTCCTGTTGCTCGGCGCTCAACTGGGTGTGCTCCGCAGCGATCCGTTTGAGCGCGAGCGGAAGCGAGTTATCGCAATCGCGAGCGCACTGGAAGACCAGCAGACGATCCCGGTTATCGCCGAACAACTCGAGCTCATCCAAGACGTGCAGGCCGATGAGTGGTGGATCGACGTGAGTTACCCGATGCTCGAAGAGGTCCGCAAGAAGCTGCGCGAGCTCGTACCGCTCATCGAGCGTTCGAAGAAGGCGATCATCTACTCCGACTTCAGTGATGAGCTGGGTGACGGCGTCGAGGTCGAGCTTCCGGGCACGGGGGGTGCGGTCGGCAGTGCCGAGTATTTGCAGTTCCGCAAGAAGGCGGAGCACTTTCTCAAAGAACACATGGCTGACGAGCCGGTGGCGAAGGTCCGCTCCGGTGTGCCGCTTACCGACGACGACATCGCCCAGCTGCAACGCATCCTCGTCGCCGCTGACATTGGCGACGTCGGCACCTTTGCTGAGGCCGCTGAGCGAGCTGGCAACTTCGGCCTGTTCATCCGATCACTCGTCGGTCTCGACCGGGCAGCAGCGAAAGCGGCGTTCGCTGACTTCCTCGACGACAAGCGCTATAGCCGAAACCAGATCCAGTTCGTCAGCCTGATCATCGACGAGCTCACTGCGCGCGGCGTGGTCGAGCCCGGGCGTGTGTACGAGTCTCCGTACGACGGCGTCGCTCCAGAGGGCCCCGAGGAGATCTTTGTCGAGGCCGACGTCGATCGGATCTTCGAAACGATCGAACGCATCCGCTCGGTTGTTGCATAGCCAGGGCTCTTGCCGGCTTGGGACGTCACTCGACCTGGCGCGTTGACGGTGAGTGGGAGTCGCACAGCACCGCGAAGAGCGCGTGGCGGGGGATGAGGCGGCGCCGCCGAATCTTGACAGCCGGGATCGTGCCGTCTTCGACGCACGCATAGGCGGTCGATCGAGAGATGCCCAAGATGCGCGCCACGGTCGGTACGTCGAGGAACCGACGAAGCTGATCGAAACCTTCCAGTTCCCAGATCCTGCGTTCCTCGGGCGTGAGCCCTTGGGGGCCAGGCCCGTCTACGACACCTGGGTCGGACAGTCTGTCGGTCATCGTGATGCTCCTTTGAGTTGCCCAACGCAACGTCGGGATCGTTCGAAGGCACGACAATGCGTCGAGGCCCTCTTGCTTTCACCCTTGTAACGGCCAGCGAGCGTGGCTCGTTGTACAGACTTCTTGCTAGCCCCGGCCCGCGTACCTGCCTCCCGGGTTCGCCTACGTCAAGTCATCGGGTTCTCCCGGCAAGTTCGCTCGGCCCCCGAACTGGGCGGTGTTCGTGTCTCCTTGGCCCTTCTACCCTGAGGCCGTGGCTAGGTGGTCAGGTCGTTCCCGTGACGAAGACGGAGCGGGACCAGTTGGCGAGGTTGAGATTGCGTTGGCCGGGAACGGGCTGATGGTGGAGGGGAATACCACGGCGGTGTCGATGTTCGTGGACCAGATGTTGTCGGCGACCACCGACGTGGGGGGACGGTTGCGTCACCTGGTGGTCGACGGAACCCAAGTGGTCGCCAACGCCGCAGCCGTGAGGCAGGCGCACCGCGAGTACATCGAGTTCTCGGATCGGGCCGCTGAGCTAATGAGACAGCACGGCACAATCGCAACCGAAGATGGTTTCTTTCGGTCCATGGTTCACGACGGCAAGGGGCTTGCAGGCAACTTGGATTGGCGGCCGGTCGATCTCAGTGTCGAACGCGCGTTGAGCCTGCAAGCCGTAGCGGGCCAGCTGGCGCTGCGCGCAGCGATCAAGGAAGTCACGGTTGCTCTAGAGCGTGTCGAGGGCAAGATCGACAGCCTCGTGAGTCTCGCCGAGGCGGAGCGACTCGGCGCCGTCGTCGGGGACAGGGCGACGTTGCAGCCGTTGGCCGAACGGGTACGCAAGAGCAACGAACTAAACGCGACCGATTGGTCGACGGTTGCGTCGCTCGGACCATTGATCGCTCGTGACATCGAAGCCCTTCGTGTCTACGTCGACCGCGAACTGAACAAGGTCTCCGAGAGCTGGTTGGTGCGGTCCCGAGCTGGTGCGGCCCAAGAGCTCACCGACCGAATGCTGCGCGAGTCACTCGCTCTACTCGTTGTTGCCGAAGACAACTACGCGTTGTGGCAAGAACTCAGGCTGGCGCATGCCGTCAACCACGAGCCCACGGCGGTCGCTGCGATTACTGCTGACGTCCACGTTCAACTGCACAAGCTCACTGAAGCTGACCAGCAGCTCGCCGATCGTCTCCAGTCGGTGACGGATCGGCTGAGTTCACCCACCGGCTATGAAGGCATTGCCCCGCTCCAGAGGCGACGACTCAAACAACGTGTTGGTCAACTTGACGCCATGCGCAGTTGGTTCCTCGAACAACGCCACTTGGATGACGTTCCGAGTGAGCGTGGCGAGCTTCCGCGGTTCACCGACACGATCGGCAAGGTGAGCGGCGCGATTGCGACTCGCACGCGCGAGACAGCGCGGAGTGTGGCCTCAAGGCCGCGTCGCGGGAGCGAACCGCACGACGACACATCACAGGAGCCGGGTTCTGGCGAGTAAGCCGACGCAACCAGGAGTGTGGTCGGCTGGTCCAGGTCGCGCTGCCCAGCCGGCTCAGGTGCTCGGAGCGTCGTCGGCCCAGCTGGCTGCGTCCCGCCACGCCGTTACGATCTCGGGCCACACATGCGGTCGAGTGTTCACGTTGGTCACCGACGGATGAGGACACGGAAAGATCTCCACACCCGAGAGCGGCGGTGCATGGTCCCGCCACGCAAGCTGTGCTGCTTTGCCACCACAAATCACTGAGCGCAGACGAGGCAAGAAGCCGACCAGCTCGACGAGCATTGCTCCCGCATCGCCGATGTCGCCTGGCGTCCACGCTCGGATCTTCGTCTCGGTTCCGATGTAGTACGGGATCACGTTCCAATGCACGACATCGGTGCGGGCCACGCCAGCGTCGTGCCGAGCGCACCACGTGTTCTCCGCTGTCGGATCGTTGTTGTCGCACGAGATGAACCCGCTGCCACCGCGCCCGACGGTCGCTTTCGGCCCAGGCGCTTCCAGCAACCACAGAATTCGGGCGTCGATTCCGCCGTCGTCGGGATCGAACCATGGCACGATCGCCTCAGCACCAAGCCGGCCCTTGAGATCGCGTACCCATCCGTTCAACGCCGCAACCGGTGCATCGTCGACGCGAGCCGTTCGTTCGCGGACGGCAGCAGCATCACGTAGCCCCCGGGGCGCTGGGTCAGTCATGATTTGGCCCTTCAGCTCGGCACGCGGAATCAAGCGGCAGACAAGGCCGTCCGCAGCCGCAGATCACTAGAAGTCTCTCCACTGGCGTCACTATCGCAGACCCCTGTCACAGAGCCTTGGCGACGTGGGCGGGCTTGCATGGCCTCGGACGTGCTCCCACCGGGAGGCGTCATGCGCCTCGGCTGGCATGCGATGGCGTCGGTCGCTTTATTGGTCGCCGGCTATTCGGTGCGGTGGTGCTTCAGTCTGATTTTGCGGTCACACCCTTGCACTACAGTGCGCGGAAATGCGCTGATATTCTGATCACCGCATGGACCAGGCTGAACGCGCAACTGCCGCTCGCCGGGGCAGACCACGGAAGTGGGCGTCTGAGGCCGAGCGTCGCGCTCACGAGGCGGCCAAACGTCGACTCCGCAACAAGAGTTCGATGACCCTCGCTGAGTTCAACGACGTCCGGTCGCTCACCCAACTGGCGGACGGTTTGCAACGCCAGGTCGCAGAGCTCAAGGCCGAGCTGTTGGAGCTTCGTCAACGGTACGAAGAGGTCTCGTGGGAGAATGAGGTCCTACAGCACCGGTTGGCGCGTGCGCTCGAACCGCCACGCCTGTCACCTCCCACCATGCCAGCCGCTTCCGTTGGAATGAACCGCGCTCAGCGCCGCGCCATGAACAAGCGACGCCGCTGAGATGGCCAGCCGAAGCACAGAAGGCAGCAATACCCACGACGCTGAGGTTCGCCGATTAGCTCGCGCCAGCGCTGGCCTGGAGCCCTACTGTGCTGCTGGATCGCGCCCCTAGTGTCAACGGTGATGGTCGCGAAACGGCACTTCGAATAGCGAGCTGGCGCGCTTCTGGGCGACCGACAAGCCAAGCACCGGAGACGACTGCTGGATTGACGGCGACGGAACCATCATGGACACGCCGGAGAAGTCCATGGGGATGCTGAGCCGCGACCTCAAGCGTCGAGCCGAGCGCCGCAAAACGATCAGCGCGCTGTCGGCGGATCGCCGACAGCAGACGGGTCGAGCCACGAGGAGCACGCGGACACTCATAGGTGACGGTGCCTGACGGGCCGACCGCTTGGGTCCCGAAGGCTTGCGGACACCCGCGTGGAGGCCGGCGAGGGCAAGTGCCGAGTTGTGACGACAACGGCTCTCTTGCCGCGGGTGTGTCCGCTCGCTCGGCAGCGAGCGTGGGCTGCAGCCGAGCATCAGCGGTCTGAGTGCGCTAGCGACGGCGCGCGAGATCGGAGGCCGTCCGGCTGCTGAACCTTGAGCGGCGGCAGTGTGCAGGTGCTCGTAGTCGATGGTCCAGTGACTCGCTACGTGACTTTGCTCGCGCTTTGGCAATCCGCGAAACCCCTGCGGTTCGTGAGTCCACCTAGATGTGCTGCGGGCCTCGCCAAGCAGTCGACCCTTGTGAGTTCGCCCAGCGCTCGATTGGATCAACGAACGACAAGCTCATGAATTCGTCTCTCGAAACGGCCGCGCGAATAGCCTGTAGTAGGAAGGACGCTCCGTGCTGCGCGCCGCACCAGGGATTCGCAATCAGGCCAGCGAGCGCACGAGCGAGATCATGGCCGCAGCAGAGTCGATGGTCGTCAGGAACCTTCTCGGCTTCCGTCACAACACAGGCGTGGATCTGGGCTATCTCGTGGCGCACCGCACCCGACCTCGACACGGCGACTGTCACAAGCTCGGTCAAATCGACCAGACACCAGTCGTTGTCGACCACGGGCGGCCGTAGCGGAGTTCCTTCCGAACGAATACCAAGCGAACCGCGCTCGCTGGCCAACCGAAGTCGCCCAACTGGCGCTGCAACGGCAACCGCAGCAGAGATAACCGAATGCTCCGGGTGACGACGAGTCCAGTCCGCCAAGGCGTCAGACTCAGCAAACACCTCGGCCACACGCCGACCCGCATCGGTCAGGAGGATTACCGTGGCGTCGAGGTCGTAGAGGTCCGTCAGGAACAGTCTTGGATCATCCGGCTCGGGATTGAGTAGTCCGAGCCAATCCCGGTCGCGCAAGGCAGCTGTGTCTTCTGTGCCCGCCGCGCCCGCGAGTGCCTTGGCCCGGTCGAGATTTGCAGCTTGAACCTCGCCGGGTAATGCGCAGGCTCGATCCCTTGGGAGGATGGAGCTATGTCAGAACAGCGACGGCGGGGGAAGTATCCCGACGAGCTGCGTGAGCGCGCGGTTCGGATGGTCTTCGAAGCAGAACGTCACGCGGGGA